>JBASFQ010000023.1:0-51341 GCA_049653105.1 Alphaproteobacteria bacterium | reverse complement strand
GCCCGGCGTATATAAACCCGTCGTCACTTCACCGCTGCGCGACGGGCTGGTCGCCGCCAACGAAGATCCCAGCACGATGGCGCCGCCCACGCCGCCGCCGGTGAAATTCGCCGCCGTGACATTGCCGGTGAAGACCACATCGCCCGTGGCGCGGTTGATGGTAATGGGCGTACCGAGCAAACTGCCGGCATCGTCGTAATTCTTGAAGACGAAATTCGATCCCACCGCGGCACCGGATTCGGCCGTGCTATTGGCACCAAATTCCCAGCGCGTGCTGGTTCCGGTGGTGAGGCGAAGCATCCGGTTGGTACCGGCCGTTCCTTCCAGCCGAACATCACCGCTCGAGACATGCAGCCGATCTTGTGGATTGGTATTGCCAATACCAAAATAGCCAAGGTGGTTCAGCGCCGCATGCGTCGTGCCTTCGACGGTAAAGCTGATCTGGCCGTCCGTGCCGACGCCCGCCGTGGTGTCCGTGAGTGTAACGCTGGTATTATTCAGTTGCAGCACGCTTGAGGTCACATTACTGGCCGCGGTCACAAGACCCTTCGCCGATACCGTGCCCCAATTATACGCCCCCGCCACCACGCCGCTGTTCGGCAGCAAAGCCACATCCAGCGTGCCGGTGGTCAGATTGGACGCATCATTGGTGCCGAGATTGATGCGCGCGGCGGCGGCTGTCGTCGCCCCCGTACCGCCACGATTGACCGGAACCGCCCCGGCAAGAATGTTCGCCCCATCGGCAAGATTCGTCGCCGTTGTCGCCGTCCCGGTGATATTGACATCCAGCGTTCCGCTGCCGCCGATCAGACCCAGCGCTGTCAGCGCCGTCGTCTGATCCGGCGCAACGAACACCGCCGCCCCGGTCGCGCCTGCGCCCAAAGTCGCGCGCGCCCCGGTCGCGGTCGTCGCAACGAATAACGAATCTCCGGTCGCGCCCGCGCCCAATGCCGTGCGTCCGGCGGCCGCTGTCGCCGCCGTAAACACCGCATCACCGACCGTCGTCGCCCCCAATGTCGTGCGCGCCCCGGTCGCCGTCGTCGCAACGAACAGCGAGTCTCCGGTCGCACCCGCGCCCAAAGCTGCGCGCGCTCCGGTCGCCGTCGCGGCGACAAAGACCGCATCGCCCACAGCACCCGCACCCAGCGCCGTCCGTGCCCCGGTCGCCGTCGTTGCGGTGAACACCGCATCGCCGGTTGCTCCCGATCCCAGCAAGGTGCCGCGCACCGCCGACCCAAGTGTATTGTCATAGGCTCCGGCGGTGAATAAATAATCGCCCATGCTGGTCGCGCCGAGATTGGTACGCGCCCCCCCCGCCGTCGTGGCTCCCGTACCGCCGCTGGCAATCGGAACCGGCGCGGTAAAGGTCACCGACCCGGCATTCAACGCCCCGGACAGTGTCAGAGAGTTGGCGGTAATATCGCCGGTATTGGTGACCTTGACAGCATTTGCGGTAATGCCGAACTGCACCTGATTGCCGCCGGTCGTGGTCTGATATTGCCAGACATTGGCACGGTCAATCGCCGCGCCGACGCTCAGCCGTGCGATCAGATCGTCATTCACCGCGCTGGTGTCGCCGCATTTGGTATTGAGCACCCCGTCCGGCCCGGCGGAAATAACCAGAATTGCCGGATCCGTGCCCGGATTGGTCAGATTTTCCCACCGGCAATAAACATAGAAACGATTCCACGGATCGAGTTGCCGTACTCCCGAAGCCGCCGCCAGCACGCCGACACTGGTCGGCGATCCGGTCGTCGCGGCATTCACATAACTGGACGGCAGTTTGGACGTATCCGCGCCCGGCACGCTGCCGAAAGCCAGTTCAACCGGCGGCTGGATATTCAACCCGCCATTGATCAGCGTCGATGACGCCGACAAAGTGCGGTTGATGGCTTGCAAATCGGTCTTCGCCGTATTGTTGCGGGTAATCTCGATATTGGTGCGAAGAACTTGCGAATAGCCGCTGAACAGCACGGCAGCACCGGCACCGGCCAGCGCCAGCACATACAGGATCGGCGCCACCATGAACCCGGCATTGCGGCGGTGCAGACGGGTATTCAAAGGCCACAACGTCGCGCAAGCGGCATCCGCGCCGCGCCGCATGGTCAATGCATGCGCGGAATCGCGAAAACCGTTCCTGACACGACGCCGCCCGGCTCCAAAGCAGAACCCGGCGGTGGAATGGCTCCTGACCATACCCTCTCCTGCCCCTCAGCTTACTGCCGGATCAGCGCGTATCCCGTTGCGGGTCGATGGAGACGCACATCATCCGGCGCGGGCGCACCATAACGACAATCTCCGGCATGATGACCGGCCTGTGGACAATTTGGAGAACCCGCAGGGTAAATCTGGGGCCAGAAAGTTAATTATTGGTTCATTTGAGCCCGCAGCAGCAAGGTAAAAGACCCTGCAACCTTACCGTGCCCTTTACCACCCCAGCGCCAGCGCCACCAGCATGACTGTGCCCAGCGCAATCCGATACCAGGCAAAGGGCGTCAGCCCGTGACGGCTGATAAACCCAATGAATCCCTGCACCACCACCAAGGCCGACAGAAAGGCCGTCCCAAACCCGACCAGAATCAAGGTCAGGTCATGGGAATCAAGCGCGGCGTGGTTTTTATACAGGTCAAAGGTCGAAGCCCCGACCATCGTCGGAATCGACAGGAAGAAGGAAAATTCCGCCGCCGCCTTGCGGCTGACTCCCAGCAGCATGCCGCCGATGATCGTCGCCCCGGAACGAGAAACCCCTGGAATCATTGATATGCATTGAAACAGCCCGATCCCGACCGCCGTGCGCAACGGCAACCGTTCCGGATCAGTTATGATCTCCCGTTTCGGCAACCGCTCGACAAGCAACATGACCACGCCGCCCGCAATCAGCATACCGGCGATCAGCCCTGGACTGGCAAACAGCACCTCTTTGATAAAACCGTGCAGCAGCGCCCCCAGAACGACCACAGGCATAAAGGCCGCCAGAACGGTGAAAACAAAATAGCGCGCTTCGGTTTTGGTCGGGAAATCCAGTGCCACGCGCGCCAGACGGCGGAAATACAACGCCACGACCGCCAGGATCGCGCCGAGCTGGATCACAATCTCGAACACCGCGCTCCGGCTCTCAAAACCGAGAAAATGTTCGGCCAGCAATATATGTCCGGTCGATGACACCGGCAAAAATTCGGTAAGACCCTCAATCACGCCCAGCGCGGCGGCGTCCAACAGTCCAGAGACTTCCATGCAGACCCTTAAGATTCAAATGACAGATTCAGACGACAGATTTAACCGCCGCGAAGATAGCGGCGAAACCCGGACGCACCAAGACAAATTCTTTGACGGGGATGCATGCATTTCTAGGACTGAATCTCGCGCCTTTGAACGCCAAGGATACTCTCAAAATGCAGCACGACCACCCGGGAAACCATCCCGGCAGCCATTTTTGTTTCCAAAACGACCTGCAGGCTTATGTAGGAGGCGTAGTCCCATCTACGGAACTGAAGACTGAGCGTGCCCGCAACGGGCGCACGCAGCCAGCCTCTTCCTGAAGTTTTCCCAACTTGCTCCAGGCCTCAAAATTGTGCCTAGTCTGCGGTGTAGCGTTCTTGGCCAGTATTTCCATTTCAGTGAGTCGTGCAGATTCGGGTAACGTTTCCACATGTTTCATGATGAGGTCAGCGGCTTTCTGTTCAGTGCTGAGAACAGGGTGGGGAACCACCTCTTGTGCCGCGGTAATGGCAAGCCCCAGATAGTGCGGCTGTTGAGCCAAGTGCGTAGCCGCAGCCAACAACGGTGCCGCGAAATATTTATTGTCGCGGACTTTTTCACTGAGTTTCATGGCGGCGCGCGCCAGGTTTGAGAAATCATTTTCCAGAACGCGAACACGAACTTCTGATGCAGCATTTTCTAGGGTAATTTCGGTTAACATATGCATTCCTTATCTACAGCCGTCTTATCCGGTCATCGAATCAGCATTTCCCGAAACCAAATAAATGTTTCGGTGTGAACGCGACAATATCCTGAAAAAATCAAATTACGGTCTTCGGAGCGTTCCGCCCCGCCACCCTGACGCAGATGCTCTTATTTAAAGAACATCAAAGTAATATCTATCGTAGCGGACACGTAAACGACTTCATAGCCGCCCTATCTTGATTGATAGACGGCGTGCCCTCCTTGGTTACTACAGCAGGCCCCAGACCATCACCATCCGCACAGGTAAACACTCGCGTCATAACGGCCTTAGCTGCAGGGCCGCGTGCACCTTCCCTGCAGGTCGCCTTAATTCCACCCGCCCCAGACGAAACTTCGACCTCAGAGGTATGAAGTCTACTTTCATTGCCGTCGGCAGGAGTCGGACAAGTCATTTGTGCCGTTTCACCAGAAGGAATAACAACTTCCTTTGGTTTTTCTTCTTTACCCATAACAATCTCCTTTTTTGAAAAAACAACCAACCAGCAGTATATCCGTTAAAACTGAAACTAAAACTACATCCCGGAACCTCCCCTGAAGCGCCCGGATTATAAGATTTTTTTAACCATTTTTGGCATTTTTTGCCATTCCCGCATCGACGGGAATCCAATTATTCATGCGGCAACGAACTGCGCCCCGCGCCAGGTCACGGAAAAGGACACGCCTATTCCTGCGCCCGTCCACCCTCACGCCACCGCCGTATCACCCATGACATCGCCGAGCTTGTCGAGCAGGTAATCGATATCCTCCTGCTGCATATCCTCGAACTGCGTCAGAATCCGTTCAATCACGCGCGCCCGATAGCGTTCCATATCGCGCTCTTCACCATCCAGTTCCGTTTCACGCACAACGTCCAGCGCGACGCGCACGGCCGAAAGCAGCCGCGGCGGCATGCCCGATTTGTCGTACAAGGATTTCAGCCCCAGCCGCCCGGCATCGTGAATCAGAATTCGCGCATTGACCAAAGGCACATTGGACATAACGGCAATCGAGGCTTCGAAAAAGGCCACATCACCCATGCACAGCGCCCGCAGCACCAAAGACGGCGTCAGTCGCTTGTTGCGATACAGCTGCACCACCAGTTTCTCGACATCGGTCTCGGAAGAATTCGAAACCAGATTGATCGTGGCGCGCTCCCGGCTCTGCAACACCATGTCGGCGGCCAGAGAAGGTGATAATTCATGATGCGTCACCAGATATTCGCGCAGCTTCTCCGACACATGGGTGACCAGACGTTCCGCCACCGTGACCGGCAGCTTCTCGCGCTTGACCAAAGGTTCCTGCACCAGCGTGCTGTTGGGAAACAGATCGACAACCTGGTTCAGGCTCTGATCGCTGATCTGCGCCCGGGGATTGCCGACCAGGGTGGCGACGACATTCTCGTTGCCTGTGTCCACCAGCGCCGCAGACAGCGTGGTTGAAACTTCGGGGCGCTTGGCGATAGCGTTCTGCTTTGCCTCCGACCCCATACCGATGATGTTGAGCAAATCATTGTCGGTGAGAATCAGGCAGTCTTCCAACACGGGCAGCGCCACCTGCTCGACATCCTTGGCCAGTTGCACCGCGACATCGTGCGGCAACCGCTGCGCCTTGCGCAGGCTCAGCGCCAGAGATTCGCGCACCGAAACGGCGACATCCTTGGCCAGCACGCGGATAATATCCTGCGCCAGCTCGACCTCCTTGTCGCTCAGACGGGGATTATCAAGCTCAACACCAAGTTTCCCGGCAACCTCGGCGCGCGCATCGGGCGCCGGATTGGAAAGCAATCGCGCAACGTCAGCTTGGGTAAGTTGTCCCATCATCCTGCACCTTGTCCTGTGCCTTGATCGCGGATAACCAGATCCAGGATGATCAAGGCTTTCCCGGCTGCGTCACGCTTCTGAGCCAAAACTCAAATTTGCGCGCCGTGCCATCTCGAGAGTACTCTATAGCACCTGTGTTTCAATATTATCATAAAGCCTTGCCGTTTCGTTAACAAAAGATTTGCCATGCCGCTTCGCCCATAATCCCGCATGTTTTTCCCGCCGATTTATGGTTAAGTTAGCCTTAACCCTGCCCTCAATCCGGAATCGCCATGACCATCGATCTGAAACAACATATCCGCAGCATCCCCGATTTCCCCAAACCGGGAATTTTATTCTACGATATTTCGACGCTGCTGGCGCACCCGGTCGCCTGGCGCACGGCGATTGACCGTCTGGCCGAGGAATTGATGCCGGAAAAACCCGATCTACTGGTCGGCATCGACGCGCGCGGATTCCTGCTGGCGGCGCCGCTGGCCATCGCGCTCAATACCGGCTTCGTCATGGTACGCAAAAAAGGCAAACTGCCCGGCAAAACCATCCCCTATGATTACAGCCTCGAATACGGCACCAACACCATCGAGATTCAGCAAGATGCCGTCAAACCCGGCCAGCGCGTCATCATCCTCGATGATCTGCTGGCAACAGGGGGCACGGCACAGGCCGCGGTCAAATTATGCCAGCAGGTCGGCGCGACCGTCATCCGCGCCGCCTTTATTATTGAGCTTGATTTCCTGCATGGCCGCGACAAACTCGGCGTCCCGACCACCAGCCTGCTGCGCTACGCCAGCTGAACGCCGGCATTTGCCATGACGTTCATCGCCCTGTTTTTCATCGGCCTGACATCATGGTTGATCGCAACCCTGACCGCTGGCGGTGCGGGCATGATCTATCTGGTTCTGGCCGGAACCTTGCTTTCCTTGCCGCTGGCGGTGGTGACCTTGGGAATTGCGGGCATGATCACGGGGGCTTATCGCGTCTGGGTTTATCGCCACGATATAAGCCGGGATATTACCCCCTTCTTGCTGACGGGAACTGTGATCGGCGCGAGCATCGGCGCCACTTTGTTCGGAATTGTCATCGCCACACAATATCTGCACGCGCTGCAGATATCTCTGGCGCTCTTTCTTATCATCAGCGGCGCGATCGGCCTCTGTCGCCGCCAAAGCAGCAGCCTAAAGCCGCGGCTTTACTGGTTCTTGCCGATGGGACTATGCACGGGATTGATTTCGGGTCTCATCGGCGCAGTCGGCCCGGTCATGAACGGGTTGTTCCAGGCATTCGCGCTCCAGCCGCAACAGATCGTGGGAACCAAGGCCCTGAATATCTTCGTCCAGCAGCTGATCAAGGCTATCGTTTATATACTGACACTCGGCTTTTCCAGTCATGAAGCGCTCCTCAAGGCCGGGCTCGAACTTGAAACAGTTCTCCTTTGCAGTTTTGCCGCCGCCGCGGGCGGCGCGGCAGGCGTTTACAGCGGACGCCGGATTCTGGGACATATGCATCACCACATCTTCAACACGGTTCTCAACCTGAGCATGCTGCTCTACGGCCTGCACATTTTGCATCAAATCTATCGCGGGACCTGCTGTTAACCACAACCACGCAAGGCTATTTGTTTCACGGTTTCTCATATATATTACGCAAATGATTTTTCCGGGACTTATTTAACAGGGGATTGACGATGTTCAGCGCACGCATCAAAGAAAAATGGGCGCGGGCAAAGCGCATCCTCAGCGCAATGGCCAAGCCGGATCATATCGCGCTCGTCGAGTCGGCGCACGGTGGCGACAAGGACGTCGTGCAAGCGCTCCTCACCATGGGCATCGACATCAACATCGTCAATGGGAATCGCGGCGACACCGCCTTGA
Source organism: Alphaproteobacteria bacterium (assembly GCA_049653105.1). Lineage (GTDB taxonomy): Bacteria > Pseudomonadota > Alphaproteobacteria > UBA9219 > RFNS01 > JBASFQ01. The sequence goes on along the minus strand of JBASFQ010000023.1, from coordinate 43,708 downwards.
CGGCGGCCTCCAGTGAGGGTCACACCGATGTCGTGCGGCTCCTCCTCGGCAAAGGCGCAAATATCCATGCCACAAATAGTTTTGGTATGAGCGCCGCGACACTGGCGCGGCGCCAGGATCGGAATGGCAGCCACAGTGAAATTGTGAAAATGCTGGAAGCTGCGGAACAGCAAACACGCATCATCCGAGAAGCAGCGTTCTTGAGGTTCACCCCTTTATAAAACTCTGCGGAAAACCAGGCCGTTTTCGTGCTCCGCTTAAAGCCACGCAATCAAACCTTTACTAACCGCCACCGCTTCCCGATAATCCCCCGGTTCTCCGCGCAAGGCCTTCCCCCAAGGTAGCCCCCTATGGTCGCCCGCATCGCCACCGTCGCCTTTTCCGGCACCGACACTCTTGCCATCGACGCGCAGGTGCAAATTTCGCCGGGCATCGTCGCCTTTAATATCGTCGGCCTGCCGGATAAGGCGGTCGCAGAAAGCCGCGAACGCGTCCGTGCCGCGCTGCATGCGCTCGGCCTCGCGCTGCCCGCCAAACGCATCACCGTCAATCTTTCCCCCGCCGATGTGCTGAAGGAGGGCAGCCATTTTGACCTGCCGATCGCGCTCGGCCTGCTCAGCGCGATGGGCATTCTGCCCGCCGAGGAAATGGCACGCTATGTCGCGCTGGGCGAGTTGGCGCTTGATGGCTCTTTGACCGGCGTCGCCGGAACCCTGCCCGCCGCCGTCCACGCCAACGGCAATGAGCGTGGCCTGATCTGCCCGGCATTGAATGGTGGCGAAGCCGTCTGGGCGGGCGACATCGACGTTCTCGCCCCCACCAGCCTGCTGGCGTTGATCAATCACTTCAAGGGCACACAAATTTTGTCCCGTCCGACCGCCGCGCTGCAGGACGGCGCCACATCTTACGCCGATCTGCGCGACGTGAAGGGACAGGAAACCGCCAAGCGCGTGCTCGAAGTCGTCGCTGCGGGCGGCCATAATCTGCTGATGATCGGACCACCGGGGTCGGGCAAAAGCATGCTGGCCGCGCGCCTGCCCGGCATCCTGCCGCCGCTCAGTCCTGCCGAAGCGCTCGAAGTCTCCATGATCCATTCGCTGGCCGGTTTGCTGGAAGGCGGCAAATTATTGCATCGCCGCCCCTTCCGCGACCCGCATCATTCGGCGACGCAGCCGGCATTGATCGGCGGCGGCATGCGCGCGCGCCCCGGCGAGATTTCTCTGGCGCATCACGGCGTGCTGTTTCTCGATGAATTGCCGGAATTTCAACGTCCGACTCTGGAAGCATTGCGCCAGCCGCTTGAATCCGGCCGCGCCGTCGTCGCCCGCGCCAATCATCACCTGACCTATCCGGCGCGATTCCAGCTGATCGCGGCGATGAACCCTTGCCGCTGCGGCCATATGGATGATGCCGCACTGGGCTGTGGCCGCGCCCCGAAATGCGGCGCGGAATATCAGGCGCGGATTTCCGGCCCGCTGCTCGACCGCATTGATTGCACCGTTGAAGTCGCGGCGGTCAGCATCGACGATCTCAGCCTGCCGCCCGCGCGCGAAGATTCAGCCGCCATCGCCGCGCGTGTCGCCGCTGCCCGTACCATTCAAGCCACACGCTACGCCGGACACAAAAACAATTCCGGACAACCGCTCCGCACCAACGCCGAAGCCGAAGGCGAAATTCTGGAGCACCATGCCGCGCCCGAAACTACGGGGCGCGCGCTCTTGGCCAAAGCCGCAGAACAGCTCAAACTTTCCGCGCGTGGCTATCATCGCGTGCTGCGCGTCGCGCGTACGCTGGCCGATCTTGAAGCCGCGCCAACCGTTCGTCACGCGCACATCGCCGAAGCTCTCACTTACCGTCGCGCCGGAACCGTCGGATAAAAAATCAGCGCCGCCGACCCGACACGACGGGTAGTGACGCCCGTAAAGGCAATATACAAATATACAAGAGAGTGACGTTGTGATATACGGAATACCTTCCGCCTGATTGCGCTGAGGCGTTATCAAAGCCCTGTGTTTTCTTTCCCGCCGCCCAACCCCCGTGTGCTGCATGAACGAACCACAAACCGCACCGCCATCGCGCCCCGCTCCGTCGCATGGCTGCGATTTTGTCAGCCGAAATTTCCGTGTCAATGGACGCCGCACCTCGATCCGGCTTGAGCAGGCGATGTGGCAAGCCTTTGAAGACATCGCCGTGCGCGAGAACAGTTCGTCGCGCGAATTATGTGCAACCATCGACGCCCAACGCCACGGCGGCAATCTGACCGCAGCCGTGCGTTTGTTTATTATCAGTTATTTCCGGTTCGCCGCCGCGGCAAAATCCGAAGCGACGGCATCTGCGCCCCCGTCAGCCTCCAATCAACCGCCGACACTGCGCGTCGTCTCCCCATCCCAGAATCCGACGCTGCGCAGTTACAGCTTCGCCGACAGCACCACAGAACGCCCCATGTCCAGCACGCTGATGCGTCAGGCGCTCAGTGTGATTGAATAAACCGCGTGATTGAATAAACCGCCACGCAAACCCCACAGCAAATCGCAGAATTTCTCCATCACCTATTCACATTCTGCGCCTCCATAAACTCATGCATGCATTTGCGCTCAAAAAATGCTATGAAGTAAATACTGTAATGCGTGTTGTGGAGACTACTTATGGTTGCTCAAGCATCGCGTCTTAAACAATTTGCCGCTGCGACCGCGCTTACACTTGCGGCTGGCGTGGTGAATTTATCAGGCCAGAATGTCCATGCCGAAACCCGCTCAGACGCCTCAGAGAGTTGGAGGAAATGCCTTCAGGGCGCGGATGAGGAATTACTGGCACAATTTAAAAAGATCGATGCCGTAGGCGGCACTCTCGCGGCAATTGACTTGAAAACAACTGGCGGAGTAGGGACGCTCACATATGGAGCGGTCAGCGCCATTGTAGGATGTATAAAAGGCCCCGCCAGACCTGACGAAACCCCCATGGACAGATTCTATAGAGAACAAGTCCTTGAAAAAATTATAATCGCACCACGCCCCTAACCTGAACGCTGCGGGCATAAGTATGGAAAACCGCAAAGCTGACTATCCACGTTCGCCGAACCTGGGAACATGATGCGGAGAATATTTTATTAGGCGTTTCTAATTATCGCGCGCTGCAGACTTCGTCCGCGCATTGGCGGCGACTGCGACCGGCTCAACCTTCGCGGCGGCACTGGCCGTAACCAAGCGTCCGAACTCGGATTGGATCCGGCTCTTGCCGCGATTGAATTGCGCCAAAGTCGCACCGCTCAGAACCCGCCCTTGCCGCATATTGACGCTGAGCGGATTAACCTGCCGCCCGTCAAGGCGCACTTCAAAATGCAGATGCGGTCCAGTGGCGCGGCCCGACATGCCTACATAGGCGATCACGTCCCCCTGCTGCACCTGGCTACCCAAAGCCACACCGCGCGCAAACCGGCTCATATGAGCATAGGCCGTCGACAAATTGCCGTTATGCTTGACCAGGACAAAGCGCCCGAAACCGCTCTTGTACCCGATTTCCTGCACCACACCATCACCGGCGGCATAAACCGGCGTCCCGGTGGGCGCGGCGAAATCAACGCCCTTATGCATCATGCTATAACCCAAAATCGGGTGCCGGCGCATGCCATAGGTCGATGAGGTGCGCGCACCGTCAATCGGCGTCCGCATCAGGCCGCGACGAATGCTTTCGCCGCGATCATTGAAATATTCCGCCGTACCGTCGCTGTACAAAACGCGATAGACGGCTTTGGAAACGGCGCTGGTCTCCAGCGCAGCGTAAATGATGGTGGCTTCGCCCGCAGGCTGGCCGTTGCGGGTGCGCGGCTGGTCATAGAACACGCGGAACTTGTCGCCGGGATGCAGATCGCGCTGAAAGTCGATCTCGTGCGAGAAAGCACGGATCATCGCCGCCATAACATTGCGCGGCACGCCATGCGCGGCGCCGGCGTCATAAAGCGTGGTATTGATGGTTCCGGTGACGGCGAAACGCTGGCGCGTCGGCGGCGTCAGAATTTTCTCGGCCTTAAAGCTGCCGTCCGTCAACCGCGTGACATGGATTTCCGTATCCACGTTCGGGGCGAAGGTCAGCCCGTCGAAGCTTTCGTCATTACCGACGCGCGTGAAGTTCAAACTGATTTCCAGCCCGCGCGGCAATTTCTTGAGACTGTAAACCTGACCGATGGCGCGTAACACGGCTTGAGCCTGATTTTCTTCCAGATCGGCATCGGCCAGCAAACTGGCCAGCGTGTCGCCACGTCCCAACTCGGCGGCGCGCACCAGACGCTCGGTCGGAACCACGGTCGCCGTCAGCTGCCGCACCGGCGCCAGAACCTGCGGCGCCAGAGCCGTCGTCGAAGCCGCAGCCGTTTCCGCCACAGTCGCGTCCGTCTTGCGTTCCGGAGCTGCGGTCAGCGCTTCCCCGGCCAGAGTCGGCTGCGCCGACGAAGTCTCGTCAGCGGGATCGATTAGTACCAATTGCGCTTCAGTCTCGGTCTGCGCACGACGATGCGCCCCCATATGACCAACCCCGCCGATGATGACAGCGGCGACGCCAGCCAGAATGAGCGCCGTCAGCTGCTCAGAAATCTGAGTATTGCTGAGACGCAGATCAGAAAAGAACTTCACCCGATACTTCTCCGCTGTTCGGAATATTCTCTTACCACTCCACATCAAGATGATGAAGAGGTTATTGACTGTCAACCAATATTTTTCCGTGCCATTTTAACTTGCCGGTAACATTTTTGGTAAAAATAAACGCCGGATAATTCTTAGCCATGAAAAGGCACGAAATTTCAACCCCATATATGAATAATCCCACAGGTTATTCACAGGCTGAAAAGGATTTATCTTAGGGATAACCCGTAACTGTATCATGAAATCCGCACCCCGCCCCCCAAGCCCGCATACGGGAATACGCCACCACACCGGCTCCAGCCACACGCAGATCACGCCTCGGAAACACTCACAAACCATGCTTTCACTTCCTCAGGAACGGCTGCAACAAATTGTAACATTACAGTAATCACCAAGTATAGAAAACCATTAATACAGTAAAAACCTCATGTCCGTTCATTTAATACTTGGAAAGGCTGCAAAACCCGCGCAAAACCCGGATTTACATTGAATAAACCGCACATAACGGCAGTTTCTTAATCCTGGCACGACAGTGTCTGTCCGTAATCCTGCGGGGTTGGTCACGGCGACATCCTCCCCGGAGCTTCTTTCCGGCATCGGGATATCCCCCGTCATTGAACCGCCCTGAACCAGCGCGCCAAAGATCGCCGCATCTACCCTTCTTCTTCATCCAGATCGGCTTGCAGCACGCGGCGGGCGATGGTGCTGCTGAACCCGGCGCGGGCAAAAGTGGCATAATCGCGACGGATCTGCGCCGCATCGCCGGGCGTGGCGCGGTAGGGGCCGAGTTTGCGGCGTCGGGCAAGGCGCAGTGCGGCCTGATATTCGGGGTCGCCGGGCGCTGTGGTTTCCGCCCCGGTGGCGGCGGTCTCCGCTTTATCGATTGTGTCCAGAGCGGCGGCGATCTGAGGCGGGGTCAAACCCTTTTGCCGCAACCGGGCGACGACAAAGCGCGCGGATTTTCCCTGAGCGCGGGCGCGACGCGTCTGCTGCGCGGCATAGGCGGCGTCATCGAGATATTTCTGCGCGATGCACGCGGCGATAATTTGCTCGGCTTCGGCACACAGCCGAGCTTGCGCGGCGGCGTCAAGTTCAGGGTGCTGCAGAGCGGCGCGGGCAATCCGCCGCCGGAGCATGCGACGCAGATTGCCGCTGCTGGTCGCGTAACGCGCCAGATAATGCAAGGCGGCAGCGCGCAGACTGGCGGCGGTTGGCAGAGGCATGGCATGACGTGGCATACGGCATTTTGCGGCGGTTGCGGCGGCGATGCAATCTTTGAAAAAACCCCCGCACCAACAGGCCGTGTCCTCCGCCCAACGCCGGATACGGGTTAATAATCGTTAGCCCTGCGGCGGGTATAAGGGGGTACAGCGCCTGGCAAAATATGATGTTGGCCAAGCCGTTACGACTGCGGCAGGTTACGAAACATTGTAAAGACGGGCGTGGCATTTTAACGGCGATTTAAGGCATCTGGGGCATGCTGGTAACAATGGCGACGGCAGGAAACCCAGCGTGCGGAGACAAAACGTGCGGATGAACGGCGATCATTATCGCTTTTTCATCGTTCTGCCGACCGGTGCTGCGGATGGCAATGGCCCCGCATTGTTGCAACGGACGGCGCGGCGCGAAGCGGCGAAGAATTTTGTGGCCTCGCTGCGCGAATGGATCGCGGAAAACCAGTTACAGGATCAATTGTCGGGGATCGAAGTGACGATGTTCGGACAGGTGCAAATTACCTGTGCCCTGACACTGATCGCGCAAATCCGGAAACAGGACATGCTGGCGATCAGCGAAATCCGCCCGGCGCAGACCGGAGACAAGAATTTGCAGCGGCTTCTGGAACAGATGCAGGATTAACTCCGGGGCGTGATCCGTCCGCGTCGCCGCCCCTAATAACCCGGAGGCCGCTGATACGGCTGCTGATACTGTTGCTGCTGCAACGGAATGGTAGGAATAGGCGGATTGAATCTTCCCGTCTGCGGGTTCCAGCATTGCGGCTCTTCATAGCCGCCGGTGATCTGCGTTCCGTCGCCGGTCTTATAGACCGGGGTCTGGAAGGGTGGGCAATGACCGGTATAGCCTCCCTGAAATATCGATATCTGGTTCGACGGCGCATAGGGATCAACCGCGGGCGACACCATGCGTCTCAGGAAGGGCTCGCGAACCGCGCCGCTGGCGGCGTGTTGACAGAAAATTTTGCTGGGGTTCCGGACATCCTGCGCCAAGGTATAAGGGAACAGGCAAATCACGGCTTCCTGTCTGGAATGGTCGATGCCTTCCTGAAAGCGCGGCTGACCTTGCAGCGGGTCGGGGGTCAGAATGGTTGCGCCGCCGCCCGGATAACCGCCACCACCACCGAAAGGCGGAAAACCGGGAGGAACCATGTCCGGGCGCAAAACATTCGGCGCCTGCTGTTGATACGTATTGCCGAGAATATGCGGGGGCTGCTGCTGGAACAATCCCGGCGGAATAATGTGTTGCTGCGCGCCTGGTGGAAAGCCGCCAGGCGGGTAAGCGCCCGGAGGATAGGCACCCGGCGAACCGCCACGATAGCCACCACCTTGAGGATAGCCCACCTGGGGCGGCGGTGCGCTGGGATTGGGGCAAGGCTGGTTCGGCGGGCAATAAACCGGCTGGGCGAAACCAACATCCGCGGGCGGCAATCTGACAAAAGAAACCGGGCCACAGGCGGTCAGCGCCGTTGCGGCAGCGAGCACCAGAGCCGTTGCAGTAGCTTTCAGCCCCGACCGTTGAGTCAGATAGCGCGCGGTTTTTTTGAACATTGTGCGTGTCATGGTTACGACGATCCTGTCATGCCGTAAAGCGTTATTGTGGGCCGGTCGGAGAATTTGCGGTTCCCTTCCATCCCTTCACAGTATTTGCCGGCGGCAAGAAAAAGCAAAGCATGCCGCCATTGCGCTGTATTTGGCCGCTATCTAAATCAGTCTTGCTCCACACGCGCTGGGAGCCGTACTCACAAATTTTTGAAAACGAAAGCACACCCTTGGTATAAAGCGCGTCCCGTGAAGCAGGGACGGTGACCTTCGGCAAGACATAGTCCGACCCATCTTTTTTCACACAGGTCAGGCCGCGATGACCGTTCTGGGTAAATAAAATCGGGTCAGCGTCGGAAGGACATGTCGCTTGATAGTGTACATTGACATATTGCGTGGTAAACGGCGGCAGAGACCCGCCGAAATCGGGATTATAGGGAATGCCCAAAACGTCGAAATTATGCTGCCGGTAGGCATCAAAGGGAATTTGGGTAGAGGAAGATCCATCTTTGCTGTATTTGGTGTAGCCAAGATAGCTGTTTTTAAGGATTGGGCTGACAACCGGAACGTCTCCGCGAACCCCAAGATCCAAGCGGCATTGCTGGGCGTAATCGGTGCAGACCATGAAACTTGAACAAGCGGAGGTCATGGCGGTCAAGGTAACGGCGGCGGCTAGCCCCAAAGCGCGTCCGGTGCGCCCCGTCGTAAGGGCGCGCGCGACGGCCTTGAATCTATACATAATACCTGTGCCTGTTTCCGTCCGGTTCATGTTAACCCTGGTGAGCCGCCCCATCTCTGGTCTGGCTCGGTTCATCGCCTGACACAGGGTATCGTCTGCCCCCGGGCACTGTCCAGCATGGCATTACTTTCAACGCCCAGAGAGAGGAAATGACCTTGTTTACCGCGGGCTTGCCCGGGATGCGGGCGGCGTGCCGGTAAATTTAAGCATACTGATCCCTGCCCCACCCCAAAACAGACGGGCGGCACCAGTGCCGCCCGTCATTACCGGAGCAAAACTCTAGAGCTGCGGAATTGGATCCACGTGCTTAGTATGGAGAATATGGGGAAAAACCCTGACCTTGAAAGGGCGAGTACTCCGACTGCTGGGGGGGGCGTTGACTCTGCAATGTATCTCTCGATGAAGGATCTCCCAGGGATTTCTGGAGCAGATTCTGTGCCTTTATTTCTCTCTGTACAGCCATAAGGTGTTTTTGGTTTGCGCGCTTGGCAAGTTCTTCACTGTCTTTGAGCGTAAAGGGAAACAATATGTTTTTATCAAGATCCGAGGCTAATACAGGTTTGTATGGCGCCAGTTTATCCTCAGGATTGCAGCGCATGATAACCGTTCCGGCACCGTATTTATTTTGATCCTGCATAGTGCTTGGCAGAAGCAGCGTGTCACCCGAGTCATCATCGGCAGGATAACCAGCTGGACACTTAATGTGGAGATCCCAACCGGTTGCTCTTCTGGAAGTCTCTCTGCCGCCGACGCTTGCGTCACGGTTGTTGCCCCAGGCGCGCAAATAACCACTTTTCACGGCTGATTCGCAATTCAAGGTGGCCATACTCATTGCCGCGGACAAAGCCTGAAGGCCATTGGGCCCGCCGCTGCCATATTCATCTGCCCCGCGATCATTGCCCAATTGATAACCGGAACCAATTGCTCCGGTGCCGCCCTGCTGGGGCACTTGAGTGTGGTGATGCAGAGCAGAATAATACGGCATTTCTTTTGGGTTGGGTCCGCCCTCGGCGGTCTTGGTGAAACAAGCGGCCTGGCCACCGCCGGGAATGCGTCCGGCAAAGGTCGGGATGCGGTTCTTTGGTAAAGTAATGTTACTTCCCTCAGCCGCATCGCCTATGCCTTTCATCCCCTTGTTGAGCCCCCCTACTATGGCGTCGGGGGCTCGTGTAACGTCTTTCAAGAGGCCGCCTAAAACAGCTCCGAAATCATCGAGGGCACCAGGTTCCTTCTTATCCGTCGCCCATACCGGGGTGACGAGTGCGGAGGCGGCCAGCGTAAAAGCAATGGTCGTGGCGGTAATTTTTTTCATGATGCCCATTATGCGGACTCCTTTTGGCAAGAATAAATTCCCGTGAAGTAGACCCCCGATACGACCAAGTGTCCATCATGAAATTATTGCTATAATAATTTCGTGAGCTTTTTCGCCGTTATAAATAATTAAATATCGTTTTCCGAAGTAAATCAATACCAATCTTGCGTTCGGCGCTGGTCATAAGCATATCTGGATATGCCGCCGGATGCCGGACCAGGGCGGCATGCACGGCGGTCTCGGTCGCCGCCAGCTCGCCCGGCTTAACGGCGTCGCATTTGGTCAGAATGATCTGATAGCCCTGCGCCATGCGGTCAATTTCGTCGAGCATAGCGTGGTCGGTTTTGGTGATGCCGTGGCGGGCGTCGATCAGGGCAAAAATGCGTTTCAGGGTGGTGCGGTCGCGCAGATAGCGATGCAGCAGTTTCTGCCACGCCGCGATCTGTTCCTTCGGCGCTTTGGCAAAGCCATAGCCGGGCACATCGACGAGATAACAGCGCCGGTCGATGCGGTAGAAATTCAGCTGTCGGGTGCGTCCCGGTGTCGCCGAGACATGCGCCAGCCTGGTCTGCCCCGTCAATGCGTTGAGCAGCGAGGATTTGCCGACATTGGATCGGCCGATCAACGCGAATTCCGGCAGATGCGGCGGCGGCATAGATGCCGCCGTGGCGACGCCAAAGGCGAATTCCGGAGCAGTCGTGAAAAATTTATCGGCGCGTGTGGCCATTTTTCACATCGTTTTCACGCCCATGCGGCGGAAGATCAGGAATTGCTGGGCGATGGAGATAAGATTGCTCCAGGTCCAATAGATGATCAATCCCGAAGCCATGCTGGGCGCCAACATGATGGTGAAGACCAAAGGCATCATCATGATCACCTGCGCCTGCAACGGATCGGGCGGGCGCGGCGACATTTTTTGCAGCAGATACATGCTCGCTCCCATCAGGATCGGCCAGATGCCGATATGCAGCAGTGTCGGCGGCGTGAAGGGCAGCAGCCCGAACAGGTTGGCGAAGCTGGTCGGATCAGGCGCGGACAGATCGCGAATCCAGCCGAAGAACGGCGCGTGCCGCATATCAATATCGATATAGAGCACTTTATACAAAGCAAAGAAAAAAGGCAGCTGCGCCAGAATGGGCAGGCAGCCGGAAACCGGCGAGGTTTTCTCGCGCCGGAACAATTCCATGGTTTCAATGCCGCGGCGCTGGGCGTCGTCTTTATAGCGCTCGTTGATACGCAAGATTTCCGGCTGCAACATCTTCATCTTCGCCATCGAGCGGAATGAACGGATGCCGAGCGGCAGCACCAGCAGCTTGACCATGACGGTCAGCACCAGAATGGCAATGCCGACATTGCCGATCTGGCGTCCCAGCCAGTTCAGGGTCAGCATAAAAGGCTTGGTCAAAAACCGGAACCAGCCGAAATCGATGGCCATGTCGAACATCGTGATGTTGTACTGATCGGCATAAGCGTCGAGCAATTCGATCCGCTTCGCCCCGGCAAAAAGGTGCCGGGTATATTCCGTGTGCCCCTTGGCCGCGACGGTCACCGGCGCGCCGCGATAATCGGCCTGGAACTGGCCATCTTCGGGCTTCTGCCCCGGCAGCGCCGCATATTTAAAAGTCGCGGTCAGAGTTTCCTGCGCGTCGGGGATCAGCGCCACCAACCAGTATTTGTCGCCGATGCCAAGCCAGCCTCCGGTCGAGCGCTCCACCGCCTCCGGCTGACTAATCATGTCGTCGAAACCATGCTCGCGCAAAACGCCGTTGAACACGCCCATCGGACCGATATGACCGTCCAGAAGCGTGCTGTGATCGGGCGTCCCCTGATGCGCGACCAACGCATAGGGATGCAGCGTCACCGCCGCCGCGCCGTCATTGCTGATTTTATCGGTGATCGTGAACATGTACTGGTCGTCGAGCGCAATTGTGCGTTCGAAGCGCAGACCGCCGCCGTTATCCCAGCGCAGCGTCACCGGTCGTTGCGGCGTCAGCGGGGCGCTGCTGTCGCTGCGCCATTCCGTCTGCGCCGTCGGCAGCATGGCGATGTTATCGCCCAGCCAACCGAATTCGGCGTAGTAACCGCGATGCGGCGCGGATGTTCCAGATGGTGACAGCAGCGTGACCGGCGGACTATCGGTCGCGACGGCCTCACGATAGTGCGGCAAAGTCAGATCATCGAGCCGCGCGCCGGTCAAATTGATAGACCCTTGCAGCGCGGGCGTCGCAATGGCCTGGCGCGGTGAATCCTTAAGCCGGTCGACGCGCGCGCGCGTCGTCGTCGCTGGCGCCACAACCACCGGCGCCGTGGCTGTCACTGCCTGCGTGGCGTTGCCGGATTGCTTGGCGGCGGCTTGTTGTTGCGCCAGCTGCGCGGCGCGATAGGCTTCCTGGCGCGGTTTTTCGTAGAAGAAATGAAAGCCGATTAATATGGCGGCCGAAAGTGCCATCGCCATAAAAAGATTGGAGTTGTTCATTACTGGTTCCCTGGCTCATTCGGTTCCGTTTTCGGAACCGGATCGTATCCCATGCCGCCCCACGGATGGCAACGGCAAATGCGCCGCAGCGCCAGCGCGCCACCGCGCCAGGGGCCATGGTGCGTCAACGCCTGCTGGGCATAAACGGAGCAGCTGGGTATGAAACGGCAATCTCGCCCCATGAAAGGCGACAACCAGAAGCGGTAGAATCCGACCATCCCGCGCAGCAGGGCGGCGAGCGCCATGTTGATATGCGTCATGGCTGCCGCAACGCGCCGAGTTTACGAAGTGCATAACGCAAATCACCGCGTAGATCATCAAAAGCGCGGGTCACGGTTTCCGGACGGGCGACCAGAATATAGTCGCAATCGCTTCGTGCTTCGACGGGCAGGATGGCGTTTGCAAGCGCGCGCAGGCGGCGCTTGGCACGATTGCGTCGGACGGCGTTGCCGACGCGCTTGCTGGCGGTCAGGCCGAAACGCTGGCTGGGAATGGGGATTTTTTTACTGCCGGAGTCCGGCGCGGCGGGGTCATGGGCGCGGATCTGCAACAGCAGGCCTTTGGTGCCGCATTTTTTGCCGCTGGCTGCCGCCGCCAAAAAGTCCCGACGTTTTTTGACCACAGCCGGAGGCACGGACAGGTCGGGAACAGAATGCGGGGACGGCGCCATGGCCATGCGGTTCGGTCAAAAGTAACGGGGTGCCCGCAGCTGCGGGCATGATGCCGCCTAAATCTTTAGGCCGTCAGACGCTTGCGGCCCCGGGCACGGCGACGCGCAACGACTCTGGCGCCACTCTTGGTCGCCATACGGCTGCGATAGCCGTGCCGTCTTTTGCGTACCAGCTTGCTGGGCTGATAAGTGCGTTTCACGATAAAAACTCCTTCAATGATCAGGCGGGGTTTATAGGAGAAAGGCGACGGCGGAGTCAAATCAATCCCTGGCGCAGGCTAATCCGGGCGCGCTCTGGCTTTGCGAACGGCACAAAAATTAACAAAGCAGCTGTTGCCGGACTTGCAGGAGAACGGGCAACAGCGCTATGCATGGGAACGCCCCTGTTAACCTTTCGGTGGACGCATGATATTGCGCGACTATCTGACGCTTGAGGATCTGTCCGTGACCGGACAGGTTGTGCTGCTGCGCGGCGATTTGAACGTCCCGGTTAAAGGCGGAAAAATCACCGACCGCACCCGGCTGGAGCGGTTACTGCCGACCATCCAGTATCTTGTCGGACGCGGCGCAAAAATTGCCATTCTATCGCATTTCGGGCGCCCCGACGGCACGCCGGTGCCGGAATTCAGCTTGCGGCCGGTGGCGGCGGAACTGGGCGTGATTTTGGGGTGCGAGGTCGGCTTTGCCGCCGATTGCGTCGGTTCCGAAGCCGCAGCCGCCGTAGCGAAACTACAACCCGGGGGCATCGTCGTGCTGGAGAATACCCGTTTCCATCCCGGCGAAGAGGCCAACGACCCGGCTTTTGCGGCGCAGCTGGCGCGGCATGGCCAGGCGGTGGTGATGGATGCCTTCTCGGCCGCGCACCGGGCGCATGCCTCGACGGCAGCGTTGCTGGAACTGCTGCCCGCCGCCGCCGGACGGCTGATGCAGGCAGAGCTGGAGGCGCTCAATCAGGCGCTGGGGTCACCGCAACGACCGGTAGCGGCCATTGTCGGCGGCGCCAAAGTTTCATCCAAACTCGGCGTTCTGACACATTTGCTGGATAAGGTTGATATTCTGGTGCTTGGCGGCGGCATGGCCAATACCTTTCTGGCGGCGCAGGGGATCGGCATCGGCACTTCTTTATATGAACCCGATATGCTACCGACCGCGCGCGCGATTATGGAAACAGCGCAGCAGCGCGGCTGCCGTTTGATCTTGCCGCAGGATGTCGTCGTGGCCGCTGAATTAAAGGCCGGCAATGCCTGCGCGACCGTCGCGTTCGACTGCGTGCCTGCAACACAAATGATCCTTGATATCGGACCGAAAAGCGCGGCAGAAATTACCGCCGCGCTCGGCACGTGCCGCACGATTGTCTGGAACGGGCCGATGGGGGTGTTCGAGACGCCGCCTTTTGATCGCGGCACGCGCGACGTCGCTGTGGCCGTTGCGAATCTAACGCAGAAACAGCATATTGTTTCGGTCGCGGGCGGCGGCGAAACTGTTGCGGCGCTGGCGGCAACCGGGCAAACTGACAATCTGTCTTATGTCTCAACGGCGGGTGGCGCATTCCTGGAATGGCTGGAAGGCAAAGAACTGCCGGGCGTCACGGCACTGAAACGGGCAAAACAGCGTGTGCAGGGAAAATAATTTCAGATGCACGCCTGAATTTTAGCGACGAGGAGAAGGACCATGTTCAAAAATATGCTGATAATTCTTATTCTGGCTCTGGGTGGTTTTGCGGGTTTCGCCGCGATGCAGCCGGCGGAGTTTCGCGTTTCGCGGTCGGCGTTGATCGCCGTGCCGCCTGAGGCGCTGTTCGCGCAGGTCAATGATTTCCATAAATGGCAGGCCTGGTCGCCTTGGGCGAAAATTGATCCGCAGGCGAAGAACCTCTATGAAGGGCCGGAATCCGGCACCGGCGCGATCCTCCGCTGGGAGAGTCAAAATTTCGAGGTCGGCACCGGCGCAATGACCATCACCGAAAGCCGTCCGAGTGACCTGATCCGCATCGGTTTGGAATTCCTGCAGCCTTTCCCGAGCACGAGCACCGCCGAATTCGCCTTTGCGCCAGAGAGCGGGCAGACCCGGGTGACTTGGAGCATGTATGGCGACAAGAATTTCATCGCCAAGGCCATGGGCCTGATTTTCGATTGCGACGTGATGGTCGGCGGAAAATTCGAAGAGGGTCTGGCGAATTTAAAGGCCGTGGCGGAAGCGGCGCGCTAAGCGCCGCTTGACGCAACGGCTTGCAGGGGTGTCTTTTATTCCGCGAAAAGACTTGCCGCGGCGGACAGATTGCACAGCTTCTGGCTGGCCGGGCGCAAGGGTCGCCGCTGGCGGCTAACGCTAATTTTTCCTAGATCAAGGCGGATCGTTGCCAACGCCGCAGTTTGACCATTTTTTCTGAACGCGTCCAGAACAGCCGGCGTTTCCAGGACACTGATCCTTTGTTCTCTGGTCAAAGGACCGCTGCCGATCATGTTGGCAACGGCTTCGGCCTGTCCGTTTACGGCCAGCTGGGGTAAAAACTCGGGGAGCGTGAACAGCACGGCCTGCAAATCACGCGGCACTTTAGGGAGCAGGGTTGCAATCTGCGCCGCAAGCGGGGCGTCCATGACCTTCAATTGGGTGAAGGCGGCAAAATTCGAGACGATCTTCCTTTGATTCCCAGCATCAAAAGGATCGAGAATCCGGTTATGGTTTTGAAACAAGGATCGGACAAGCCCGCTGTCGGCTTCATCCAATGCAGTCTTGAATCCGTCGAAGAAAATCGACTTTCTCACCGTTGGCTTGTGCATTAACCAATCCTCTTTCCACATAGGGGCAAAGAGTATTCCTATCAGAAAAAACCGTGAAAATAAAAAATACCCGCAAAGGGCAATGGCGCATTTTGGAATCGACTTACAAATATTTGGCGTCATACCGGCGCAAGCCGGTATCCAACACCCGGAAGCGCAACAAAAACAAATGGCAGGAAATAAACCAATCCTAAGCGGGGGTAACGCTTATCTGTTTTAGTCAGGCCGCGTCCAATATGCGTCACCACCCCGCAAAGCCCCAGGATTTTGGTCTTTTCACCCCTGATCAGGTGCGATTTGCCGATAAAGATATAAATTCGTCTTACCGGAAAGCGCTGCGAAAAACGGCGCGTCGATGCTGAAAGTCTCGGTCGGTTGCCAGCCATTGCCGAGCGGGAAGGTGTTGGCGAGGATCAGCGTCGCGGGCTTAAGCTCATGGCGAAGTTTCGCGCCGACACGGTCGATGATGCTTGCCAGCAAATAGGTAATGACGGCATCGGCTTCGGAACTGTCATAAGGCCAGAAATCCAGCCGCTTATATTCCGCATTGGCCGGGCCAAAGAATTTCTGCCGCAGATACGCGCGCAGCCACGGCACAAAGGAAATCTCGATCCCGATGACGCGCGCTTCGGGCAGGGCGCGAGCGATGCGCTGCGTCATCTGGCCGCTGCCGGAGCCAAGATCGATGATGGTATAGGGGCGAACATGCGGCCGCGCCGCCATATCGGCGCGCAGCAGAGCGATAATTTTCTCCTGCATTGCCGGCATGGTCGGAAAAGTCGGCACGCCGGTTTTCAATTCGTAATAGACGTAGCTCAGGCAGATGCCGGCAAAGATGACGATGACGAGAAAAAAGATGATCCAGGTGATGCTCATGCGGGTTTCCTGACGGACAAAGGTCGGAAATTATAGCACCCATTTGCGCTGTTCATAAGCGTTTTGCGACAGGGCTCATTTTAAAGCAAAACTGTTATGCGCTCCGGGAAGAAGCCTCGTATCGGACGATAACCCTGTGCCCGGGTCAATCGCCCGTGCCGATGAGCTTGCCGCCGCAGCGGATCGGGCGGATGGCTGTCGCCTTACCGCCGCTGTCATCGGTGGTGATGAGGACGCCGCAAAGCGTGGCTTCGCCTTCGGCCGGGGACAAGCGGTCGGTGGGAAGCTTGCGAGTGAATTTGGTGATCGGGACTTCTTTTTTCATGCCAATCACACTGTCGTAATCACCGCACATGCCGGCGTCAGTTTGATAAGCCGTGCCGCCGGGCAGGATCATGGCGTCGGCGGTCGGGATGTGGCTGTGCGTGCCGATGACGGCGGAGACACGTCCGTCGAGATAATGGGCGAAGGCCATTTTTTCCGAACTGGCTTCGCCGTGAAAATCGACGAAGATCGCCGCCGCCGACTGGCCGAGCCGATGCTGGGCAAGGAATTTCTGCGTCACCGCAAAAGGATCGTCGAGCGCGTCCATGAACAAACGCCCGATGACATTGAGGATCAGGATTTTACGGCCATCAGCGATGGTCACGGCCGTCGCACCGCGCCCGGGTGTGCCTTCGGGACAATTCAGCGGGCGCAGCAGATTGGGTTCCTGATCGATCTGGCCGATCAATTCGCGCTGATCCCAGACATGATTGCCGGTGGTGACGCAGTGGATGCCGCGTGCAAAAAATTCGTGGGCAATTTTTTGCGTGATGCCGAAACCGGCGGCGGCATTCTCGCCGTTGGCGATGATGACATCCGGACGCAGTTCCTCCTTCAGACGCGGCAGATGTTTTGCCACAGCATCACGACCGGCACGGCCAACGACATCACCAAGAAAAAGAATTTTCATGCGGAAAAGAGCCTCACCAATATTTCGTCAGAGCCAATCCCCACGGATGGCCTGCCTGCATCAGCAATCAACCTGCCTTAACGAAGAAATATACACGACAAATAGAGCATAGCACCCTCTCCGTCCATCTCGTTGCAATGTCACGGCATCGGGAATGGTTTATACGGCGCGCCGCGCCTTATCGCGGTTGGGAACCCCGTCCGGCGGCGGACAGGCAGACAATGCGGCAGGGAACGACGTAGGCGCGACTTTGGTCTCCCCTCTTCTGACCGGCAGAAGCCGCACCTTTAACGAGCACGGCGTGATATACATCATGTGGCTGATTGGGAACCGTCGTATTCGTTACGATCCTTAACAGGGTATTTGTGTCCGAGCAGCGTGTGATTTCGTGTTGGATTGCTTTGAAGAGTTCCGGCTTCTCCTTCAATAATCCGAGCAAGCTGGGGGAATTTTCTTCATTATTCAAGATGCTCTGGGCGGACGGAATATACATCCAGCTTTTACCCGGGTGCGCGGTCTTGATATCCTCTATGAGGAACTCATTCCGCAATTCGGCATCCATGATATTGTAATTGGTGCCATTGCGGCGTGTCAGTTCGGTCACGGCTTGCGTGAAATTCAGGAGAAGCGGGTTATGATCCGCCCCGCGCAGGAAGTCGGAGGCGATCTGGATTTGCGGTACGATACTTCCAACAGATTTTAAATCACGCAACGGCACCCAGGTAAATTCCTGATTGTTGTGCTCCAGATCGACCGGCGGCAACCCAACTTCGCGCAGCGCGACATTGACACCGGCCAGATCTGTTTTCACGGCGCGCGCCAGAATTCGTGCCGCCAATCTTAAATCACTGAGATCAGAAATCTCTATTGGCTTTGAGTGGGGTAGCATTATACGTCCTCATATCTTCCGACAATTTCTCAGTCTTATGGAGCGATCAACGGTTTCTGAAACCGGCACAGAACCGCGCGTCTGCTTGCCGCAACCGGAAAAGGCTAGCCCTGTTGGGGATTAAAACGATGCCGGAAGCGTTGCGCTTCTTTCAAAAATCGTTGTTTGATTCTGGCGACGTGTGTTGGGCTGATTTGCTGCTGGCGCGCGATTTCCCGGTCGCTGAGCTTATGAATAAATGATTGTACGATGACCGTACGGTTGCGCCAGTTTTTGGCATTGGGGCGCGGGCTGCTGAAAATTTCATTAAGAACGCTGGACAATTCGTGGAGAAATTTTTCGCGTTCCGGGCTCAAAGATGGAACCTCGGACTGTAGTGGCTGCTCTTTGATCACCGCCGGAACTGTTGATTGCGGCGTGTGCAGCCGTTCTTTTTTTGAATATCCGCTCATTATTGATCACCTAATTTTAAAACAATATCTTTCTGGTGAGGGCATCTTAATCCAGGAATCCTGAAACTAATTGGCAAAAAATAATGCGCGTGCCAAGTGTCAAAATCCGCGCGCTTCCACCGTGACGGGATTTGCGCCCTTGATCTGTCGAGCAAATTCACCCTCCACGGCGGGTCATCTGCTGACACAGGCGGCTTCCACCGTGACGGGATTTGCTCTATGGCTGTCACCCATGACCGCTTTAACAATGTTTGCGCCGGCCAAGATTAACCTTTACCTGCACGTCACCGGGCGGCGGGACGATGGCTATCACCTGCTGGACAGTCTGGTGGGTTTTGCCGCGATCGGCGACCGGATCACGATCGTGCCGGGGACACATTTTCAACTCACGATCGCCGGGCCTTTTGGGTCAGCGCTGGCCGAAGGCGACCCGAACGCCAATCTGGCCGTACGGGCGGCGCGCGCGTTGGCCGCCGCAACCGGGCGGGAACTGGATTGCCGGATTATTCTGGAAAAAAACCTGCCGCTGGCCTCGGGCATCGGCGGCGGCTCGAGCGACGCGGCAACCACCCTGCTGGCGCTGGCGATGTTGTGGGATCTGCCCAGCACGGCCTTGCCGTTGGCTGATCTGGCACGCGGCCTGGGACAGGATGTGGTGTCCTGCCTTTACCGGCGCGCCTGTTATTTTCAGGGGATCGGCGACATGATCGCGCCCGGCCCGGATTTACCGCCCTGCGGCATTGTGCTGGTTAATCCGGACATTCAGGTTCCGACCCCAGCGGTGTTCAAGGCGCGCACCGGAGCATTCTCATCTCCAGCGCCCTTAACACCGCCACACGATCTGGCGGATCTGGTGACGCAGCTGCGCGCGCGGCGCAACGATCTTTATGCCCCTGCGGTGCAATTAGCGCCCGCGATTGCCGCCTGCCTGAACGCCGTTACCACCATGCCCGACTGTCTTTTGGCACGGATGTCGGGCAGCGGCGCCACCTGCTTCGGGCTGTTTGCTGATAGCGCTCAGGCCGAGACGGCGCGCGCCATGCTGGCTTCCCGGCATCCGGGCTGGTGGATTGCCGCTGGCGCGCTGCCGTTCCGGGATTAACGCCACACCACATCCCGCAGCGCCCCCCATCCTGTAGCGCCTCATTATGCAAATGATAATTATTCTCATTGACAGGCCGGAGAGAACCCTCTATCGCTCTGCGGCAGAACATGATGACGCGCGCAACAGATGATTCTGCGGTAGATGACCCGGTGGTCACCGCACCGCACAGCAGGACCGTCCGACGCATCGCTAGCCGCGACCTGTTCGGCGCAGCATGCGAGCTTGTGATCGTGCATGACCAGTCCGATTACCGGTTGCGGATCACGGCAAATAATAAATTGATCCTGACCAAATAAGGATCCCGTAACACACTGCCCGCAATCCAGCCAGCCTCAGGCCAGCCAGACAGCAGAATCCCCCAACACGAACCGCCGGAAGAGATTCCGGTTACTGCTGGAGTCTGCACATGACGGCCATGCCCATGAAGACATGGTGGCGCGACGCGGCCGAAGAAGACGGCATGCAGGAAGATCACGCCTATCTGTGGCGGCATTTCATCGCTGCCGTGCCGGAGCAGGATTTTTCATCGCAAACCGTTCTGGATTATGGCTGCAATCAGGGGGGATTCCTGCGCGAACTCTTCCGCTGCCGCCCGTTCAAACAAGCCTGCGGCGTGGATATTGCCCTGTCCTCCCTGAACAACGCCCGCCGAGAAAGCGCCGGACTCCCGGTGACCTTCATGACACCGGAGGCGCTGAAACAAAATCAGCAGCGCTACGATACAGCATTCAGTCATGAAGTCCTTTATTTACTGCCGTCCCTTGCGGCGCATGCCGCAGACATGGCGCAGTGGCTTGCGCCCGGCGGCACATATTATGCAGCCATCGGCTGCCACACCGGCAATCCCCTTTGGGGCACCTGGCGGGAATTGATCACCCGTACGACGAACCTTCCCGTCCATGATTATGCGCTCGATGATTACGCCCAGGCATTCTGGCGGGCGGGCTTCCGCGTGGAAATGCGGCTCTTCCAGCTGCACGATTTCATCCTGATCAAACCGGAGAACCTTTTTTTCCCGACCGCGCAGGACAGCCTCAATTATCACGCCACCGTCAAAACCATCATCAAGATCAGCAAGGAATAATGGCCATGCGCGTTTATCCCGAACAATTCGCGGCGGCGACTTATCTCGACCATGCGCTGCGCGTCCATGATTTCCTGGCGCGTCAATCTGACTTGTCACCGCATAATCCCTGGGTCAGCACAACGCTTACCGCCTTCGTTCGCGACACGATGCGCCCGCGCAGCGCGGCGCAAGTTACCGCAATATTGGCCGCGCCCGCCCTGCAAGAAATCGCGCCGGATCTGCGGCGGCTGCTTGGGCGCGCAGAATATGAAATGGAGTGTTATTGCGCGCACGCTATGACCGGCGCGATAAAAAATGCGGAAAGCCGTTTCTCTTCCTATACGAATTTTATCTATCGCGACAATTACGCGGCGCTGATCGCAAACGAACTGCGCTTGATGAAGCGGCACGGCAAAATGCCGCCGCTCAGACCCGACAGGGAAAGCATCGCCGTAGTCGGTGCCGGGCCGCTACCGATCAGCGCCATCATGTATCACCAGGGAACGGGTTTCCCCGTCACCTGCATTGACAGCGATGCGCGCGCTTGCGCGCTGGGCAGAAATCTTGTCCGCCACCTCGCCGCAACCGTGCCGCGTCTCGCAGGGATCGACCGGAAGATTCATTACCTGCACAAGACGGGCGAAGAGCATGATTATGTCACCCACCCGATTGTCTCTATTGCAAGTCTGGTCACAAACAAAGCCCCGGTTATCATGCGCATCATCAAAACGTCGCACACAGTGGCGACAACCATCGTGCGCAGCACCGAGGGTCTCGGGACGCTGCTCTATAAACCGGAAAATAGTACGGGGGGTCAGGAAAGCTACAACATCTATCTGACGGGACAAACCCGACCAACGCCACAAACCATCAATACCAGTCTCGTCTATCGATTTCCTGCCGGCAAATTCCGAATCAGAAATAAAATCGAATGGGAAGCGCTGCCGGATGATTTGCAGCACATCCGGCCGCGCCCCTACCGGCTGTGGCGCACGCGTCCCCAGGATCATTTATAACCGGCGCACCGGCGCCGTCAGCGCGCGCCTTTTCTTGCCGCCCGCCGCAAAACCACATAAAGCGCTCCGTCGCCGCCATGCGCCCGCGCCGCCGGGTGGAAGAACCGCACACCGTGCTGCGCCACAAGCCAGCGCGGCACGGCGGCGCGCAACACCGCCCCGCGCCCGGTGATGATCAGCAGCGTGCGCCATCCCCGCGCAACCGCCTGTACAAGAAAATCCGTCACCGCCTTATGTGCTTCGCTTTCGGTCATATGATGCAGATCAAGTGCCGCATCGCGGCGCAATGCCCCGCGCTGCAACCGGCGCAAAAGTTCCGGATCGTCAACCGGCGGCGGCGTAGCCCGCGTCACGCGCAACGGCGCCACAGCGCCGCTTGGCGCCACGCGTTCCAAAGTCACAAATTTCTTCTTCACCGGCGCAGGCAACGCGGCGGGCTTGGCCACGTCTTTCTTGGCCACATTTTTCCGCATCACAAGTGCAGGCGGCAAAGGCCTGGCCTTACGCTTGAACTGTTCCCATTCATCCGCCATCGGCCTGGTTTCCCGGGGCGCTGCCTTGCGGCCACAAAACATAAAGTCGGCCGCGACTTTGCATATTCCCGGCCTGCGTCGCGGCATCATCCCCATAGCCCCAGAACAGATCGCCGCGCACAGCGCCTTTGATCGCACCGCCGACATCTTCGGCAACCGTCAACCGCTGCATCCGCCCTTGCGTGGCATCAGGATGATCACAGTCCAACCACAAAAAGCTGCCGAGCGGAATCCGCGCACGATCCACGGCCATGCTGCGCCCGGGCGTCAGCACCGTCCCCATCGCCCCCACCGGGCCCGCTTCGATCCCGGGCTGGAAAAACACATAAGACGGGTTGGTATTGAGAATTGCGTCGCGCTGCGCCGGATGATCGCGCAACCAGTTCCGGATCGTCGCCATAGTCACCTGATCGGGCGGCAAGTGCCCCTGATCCTTCAGCACACGTCCGATGGCAACATAAGGGCGGCCATTCTGCGTCGCATAGCCCAACCGCATTGTCGTGCCGTCGTCCAGTTGCACCCGCCCCGATCCCTGCACCTGCAGAAAAAACAAATCCACGGCATCATCAACCCACAGCAGAACCGGCGCATCGCGCAATCCCGCCTGTGTAATCTGTGCCCGGTCGAAATAAGGGATGAAGCGTCCACGATCGACGCGCCCGGTGATGCTCTGGCCTTTCAGCTCCGGCTTGAACAAACCGAGCTCCGCCACCGCCAGATCGGCGGGACGGCCATAGACGGGAATCTGATAGCGTCCATGTTGCGTGCGACTGCCGCGCAGGCTGGCCTCGTAATATCCGGTAAACAACCCTTCGGCGGCATCGCCGTCCAGAATCTGCCAGGGCTTGAACCGCGCGGTGATAAAGACGCGCCGTTGTGCCGGGTCGTCGGGCAGATCGCGGCACGCCGCCGCCCATTCCGGTCGGGCTTTCAGCCGCGCACAGCCATGCGCCAGCGCCGCGCCCGTATCGCGCAGATCATCCTGCTCCCAACCTGGTAAATCGGCAAAATCACGCGGCGCGAACCGTGCTCCCGGGGGCGCGGCACAGGCCGCCAGCAGCAGAAAAATAGCAAGAACCGGCCAGCGCCGCATCACGCCCCGGTCTCGACCAAATGCCAGCTGGGATCGCGCTGCGTCACATTGCGCGCGAAGGTCCAGACATCTTCAATTTCCTCGCGTCCATGCGGATTGCCGTCGACCAGCTGGTTCGCCTGATCATAGGTGGCGTTGGCCTGATGACTGACGAACCGCACGGTCAGATGGGCGATATCGCCCACCATCTTTGCGCGCTGCACTTCCGCATCCTTGATTGCGACGATTGTCGTCTCCAGCCGCTGCCCCGCCGCCTGCCGTTTTTCGACGGCCTTGGCGAAAGTGGCGTAGACTTCGGGGCCGAGCAGATTTTTCAGACTGACGAGATCGCCCTTGGCAAAAGCCGCAACGATCATGGCAAAGGCCGCGCGCGCATTTTTCAAGAACAGCTTTTCGTCGAATCCGGGATCCAGACGATGCAGCTGCTCCAGACTCCCGGCCAGGGATTCGGGCGCCAGAATAGGCGGCGGCAGCGATCGCGGCTGATTATTGATCTCAGGATCGGCGGTCTTGGGACTGACGACAAAATCCGCGTCATCATCCTCACGCCCGGACGGGGGGATGCCGAAAGGATTGGGACGCTGCGGTTCATCCTCGTTACGCCGCCCCAACACGGCGCGCAAACGCAAGATCAGCACCACAGCCACAATGGCGAAAAAGACGATGTCAAAATAGTTCATGCCGGACAGAATACTCCACTGCCGCCGGACTGCAAATAATTCCTTTATCTTGCCCGCCCGAGCGTGTATCCGATGGATCAGCCGATTTTACAGGAGCTTTTATCATGGCCTCAGCCCAAGCCGCCGCCCCCCTCCCCCCCGACGCCAACGGCACGCAGGAAGCCGCCCCCAGCCTAAGTATCAACGCGCAGTATGTGCGCGACCTGTCTTTTGAAAATCCCGGCGCCCCGGGGATTTTCATGCCCGGCCAGGCCGGTGCGCCGCAACTCGAAGTCGCCGTCAATGTTCAGACCCGCAAAATGGGCGATACCGTGCACGAGGTCGTGTTAACCATGAAGGCGGTCTCGAAATTCGGCGACAAGACCGGTTTTATCGCCGAAATCGCCTATGCCGGACTGTTTTCCGTGCCGCCAATCTCGAACGAGCAAGAATTGCGTAACCTTCTGTTGATAGAATGTCCACGTCAGCTGTTCCCGTTTGCGCGGGCGATATTAAGTGATATGGTGCGTGACGGTAATTTTCCGCCATTGCTCCTCGCGCCGATTGATTTTGCCGCGATTGTCCGGCATAATACGGAGCAGTCCACTCATTAAGGGGACTTCATATGGACGCTGTGACTTTGATGGTCAGCAATTATGTGACCTTTGATTCAGTCGCCGTTATTGGGTTTATCAAGGCCAGCCTTATGGTCATGAAATTCTACGCTGTTTGCGAAGAATCCTGAGCATCCCGGAGATCCAAGTTAAAGAAGCCCCGGATCAAAGAGGCCATTTTGGGCGGCTGACTCGGCCAAGGCTCCCCTACTGGCTCCGCCCCCTACTGAGTCATCGAATCAAAGAAATCACCGGGCGGCTGCGATCGTCGTCGCCCCGCGACGGCGTGAATCGCTCCGCCCGAAAAATAAGGAAGTAGGAACGACCGTCCTCTACTGATTCATCGAATCAAAGAAATCGCCGTTCGTCTTGCTGTGCTTCAGCTTGTCGAGCAGGAATTCAACCGCATCGGTGACGCCCATCGGCAGCAAGATGCGCCGCAAGACCCACATCTTGGTCATGGTGGGCTTATCAACCAGCAATTCTTCCTTGCGGGTGCCCGACTTGGTGATATCAATGGCCGGGAAGGTGCGGCGATCCGACAGCTTGCGGTCAAGAATAATTTCCGAATTGCCCGTGCCCTTGAACTCTTCAAAGATCACTTCGTCCATGCGGCTGCCGGTATCGATCAGCGCGGTGGCGATGATGGTCAGCGACCCGCCTTCCTCGATATTGCGCGCCGCGCCAAAGAAGCGCTTCGGCCGCTGCAGAGCATTGGCATCGACGCCGCCGGTCAGAACCTTGCCCGACGAGGGCACAACCGTGTTATAGGCGCGCGCCAGACGGGTAATGGAATCCAGCAGAATGACCACATCGCGTTTATGCTCGACCAGGCGCTTGGCCTTTTCGATCACCATTTCCGCGACCTGCACATGGCGCGTGGCCGGCTCGTCAAAGGTCGAACTGATAACCTCGCCCTTGACCGAACGCGCCATATCCGTGACTTCTTCCGGCCGCTCGTCGATGAGCAGCACGATCAGATAGACTTCGGGATGATTGCTGGTGATCGCATGCGCGATATTTTGCAGCATCACCGTCTTGCCGGTACGTGGCGGCGCGACGATCAATCCGCGCTGGCCTTTGCCGAGCGGCGCGATCAGATCGATGATCCGGGTGGTGAATTCCTTTTTGGTCGGATCCTGTGTTTCCAGTTTCAAGCGGGAATTCGGATATAACGGCGTCAGATTGTCGAAATTGATGCGGTGCCGGATTTTCTCCGGATCTTCGAAATTGATGCTATTGACCTTGAGCAGCGCGAAATAACGCTCGCCCTCTTTGGGCGAACGGATTTCGCCTTCAACTGTATCGCCGGTACGCAAACCGAATTTCCGCACCTGACTGGGCGATACGTAAATATCGTCCGGCCCCGGCAGATAGTTGGATTGCGGCGAACGCAAAAATCCGAACCCGTCCTGCAAGACCTCGATCACGCCTTCGCCGTAAATCGCCTGGCCTTTTTCGGCCTGCGCCTTGAGGATGGCGAACATCATATCCTGCTTGCGCAGTGTGCCCGCATTCTCGATCTGGAGTTCTTCTGCACAGCTCAAAAGCTCAGCAGGCGTCTTGGCTTTCAATTCACGAAGATTCATCGTTTGATAGGGGGCTATGTGTGAGGGGGGACGCTGGGTGCAAGTTATGAATGAGTTAAACTCGGCCTCTACAAAACCAGCCAAAATTGCTGGCAAAGACCGAGAAGGGTTAAGTGAAGAAGTCCGGCCAAATAACGGCTCGCAGGCGTGATCTGCCAAGATTACCGCAGCGGGATTAAAGATTAGTTAGCGGCTTTCACCTGTAAAGTCAAAGGCTTTGTTGGCACCATGCCGTGGATTGCCCGCCCCGGTTATTAACCATAGTCACGCCGGCGCGGCGCTCATGCCGACAGATCGGGAATATCGTCGCGCGGGCGCGGAGCGAACGCAGGCGCGGGGGTACGGCGCGGTCGAAAATCGACGACAATATGGGGTTCCCGGACATGGGATCCATGGTCCTCCGGGCGCACGATCTTCAGGTCAAGTTCCGCGCCTTCCGGACAGGGAATCCTGCGCCGAACATGCGCGAGCATGGTCGCGGCGTCACGCAAATCAATGCCCCATTTATTCCTTGCGGCAGCCGGCAGCGCCAAAGGGAATTTCCGCAAGGCAGGCGCGACATACATCAGGGAACCGTTTTTCATGGTGTGTCTTGTGACCTGGGCAGCCAAATCGCGCACGCGTTCCAGCGCATTGGCGGTCACGAGTTCTCCGGCGACGCGCGCCATACCGGCACGTGCGTAAAGACATGCCTGAACAGTTCTAAAAGCGCGGGTCACAGCAGACATCGCCACAGCTCCAAAAAAATCCCGGACTCAGAACGGGCGCACAATCACCAAAATCACGATCCCGATCATCAAGACCGTCACCGCTTCATTCACCACCCGATAGAACCGTGCCGCGCGGCGGTTGCGATCTTGTGCAAACGCCTTGCGCCAGCGCGCCAGCATCCCACGCAGCGCGGTCATCGCCAGCACCAGCGCCAGTTTGGCATGCAGCCATGGCGCCCGCAACAACTCTGGATTCAGCACCAGCATCCAGATGCCGAAAACAAAAGCCGCGATCATCGCCGGATTGATGATTGCGCGCAGCAAGCGCCGTTCCATAACTTTGAAAATTTCGGACTTGTCCGACCCGGCGACGGCATCGGCGTGATACACAAACAGCCGCGGCAGATACAGCATTCCCGCCATCCACGCCATCACCGCAATGACATGCAGCGCTTTGATCCAGTCATAAAGCATGGCGCATGCTACCCCGGCGCCACGCCGTTGCCTAGGTCAGAAACACAAATCCACACAACCAGAAAAAAAGCGGGGCCCTAACGCGGCGGCATCATTTTGACGGCGTTATCGGCGGTGACCCCGGCGGCGCGCCTGGGCTTGGGCGCACGGGGCCAGCAACGGCCGGTTCAAGTCTGATCTCCGCATGCTGTCCGTCATCAGGGATAGGCGCGCAATATTGCGGAATGCCCTGCGTATTTCTGATGGTGCAGGCAGGATCATTCGTCCTGCTAGGGTCATCACAGAGTATCTGTGCCACGTCGCGTGCTTTATTCACACCCCTAACGGTATCCTCAACGGCTGCGCGTTTGGCATCAAGCCACGCACGTTGCAATTCCTCTGCAGTCGCGCCGCGCCGCACCGCAGAAGCCAGAGGTTCCTCATCCAGGCCAATCATCAAATTGTTTTCAGTTATCTGCCTGTTTTGATAAACTTCACCACTCAGAAAAGCGCCGTACAGTGTCGCCCCGGCGGCCACAGCGCCTTTGACGACCTTCCAATTCTTGTTCAACAATACCGTGCTGCACAAAGTACTGACAGCGGCTACCCCCAGCAACAAACCCTGGGCAAAAGGACGATCCTTTTTACCGGAAAGCCATGCTTTTATCCCGCTGGTCTTTTCCTGATCCTGATCCATAACACTATCCCCGTCAGCGCATCATGCATGCTCGACATACTAACATCGATCTCTGAAAGTAATAACCGGCGGCTGTACCGGCAGTGGCGCATTTTGAATGCAGCCTACCCAAAACAGATAAGCGTCATTCCGGCGCAAGCCGGAATCCATCTCCTGTTGCTTGTTCGCATGGCGCTTTCGGGGGCTGGATCAGTCAGACTTCACCGCCCGCCAACTTGCGCCGGTATAACCCCTAAAAATAGCAACTCCGCTTCAAAATGAGCCACGACCGCCCTACCAGTCGTTTGAAAAAGCATCCTCATATATCCTATTGAAAAAGCTGGGGTCATGCCTCCGGACAACCCAGAAATCGGCAGGACATAAACCAAAACCCGCCGGGCGCTCAAAAATTTTCCCGCGCTACCGTTGGCGCACACACTACATCTTTAACTGCTTTACCTGATCACATGTGCCGAAAAAATGGCGCTTTGGGCGATCCCTCGGGATATCCATGCGCGCAAACTTTCTCAGGTGTAATGCTTTACTCAGATCTAATACGCGGATTTTTCTACATTTTGTCCCATTGGACACGCACATCCGCCAAATTCCGCCGGGCAAATCCGTCCGCCCTGCCCACACCCAACGCCCACTTCCCGCGTCAAGGCTTGCCGCACCAGGCGCGCCAGACCGGTGATAAATTCCGGCGCTGTACTGACCGTTGCCGCGCGTCCATAGAAGGGCACACCGCATTGCGCCGCTAACTGCCGATAATCAATATCCAACTCTACCAAAGTTTCCGCATGTTCCGAAACAAAAGCAATCGGCACAACTATCACCGGCACGCCGTCTTTTCCGGCGCGGTGGATTTCATCGTCGGTTGCCGGCCCAATCCAGCGCAGCGGCCCGACCCGGCTTTGATAACAATTGACCCAGTCAAGCTTGGCAATGCCCAAATCGCGCACCAGTGCCTGCGCTGTCTGTTCACACTGCCATTGATAAGGATCGCCGCCGCGCACAATCTTTTCCGGCAAGCCGTGCGCCGAAAACAGCAGCCGCGGCTGGCCATATTTCATGGCCTCCGGATACAGCGCCCGCACTCCCAGCGTCATCGCCCGGATAAAACCGCTGTCGGTCGGATAGCAGCAGATCGTGGACACCTTCAGCGTATCGTCCCGCCGCTGGTGCAAATCTCCGTCTGCCGCCTGCACCGCGCGCCAGAAATCCTGCAACGACGAGGCCGTCGTGGTGGTTGAAAATTGCGGATAGAGCGGCAGAAAAATAATTCGATCCGGCCGATAATCTTCCAGTTCCCGCACCACCTCGGCGCTCATCGGCCGCCAATAGCGCATGACAACGAAAACTTTCGGCGCCCCATATTCCGCCAGCGCCGTTTCCAGCGCCCGTGCCTGCGCCTGCGTATGTTGCAGCAGCGGCGAGCCGCCCCCAAGTTTGGCGTAAATTTCCCGCGCCAGCGGCGCGCGTTTGCGTGCCAGATAGCGCGCCAGCGGCTTGCGGATCAATCTTGGCACTCGAAGGATCGCCGGATCGCTGAACAAATTATACAAAAACGGCTCGACCGCATTTTGCCCGTCCGGTCCGCCAAGATTGCATAAAATAATCGCGATTCTTTTTCCCTCTTTCGCCACGCCTTACCCTCCGCGCACCAAACGCACCAATTCCGCCACATGCTCCGGCGGCGTGTCCGGCGTGATGCCGTGTCCCAGATTGAAAATCAGTTTTCCGTTCCCGAGATGCCGCAAAATTTTCGCCACGCCGCCGCGCAATTTTTCCTCGCCCTGCACCAGAATTCTTGGATCGAGATTGCCCTGCACCACCCCGTCACGCTGCAGCGCCTGTGCCAGATCAAACCCGACATGTTCATCAAGTCCTAAAACCGTGACGCCGGTTTTTTCACGATACCCTGAATACCGCGCTCCCGCGCCGCGCGGAAAACCAATCACCGGAAATCCCGGATATTCCCGTCGCACAGCAGCAACAATCTTTTGCGTCGGCGCCAGGACAAAATCCGCAAAATCACTTTCCGCGACTAATCCGGCCCAACTGTCAAAAATCTGCACAATCTGTGCCCCGGACGCGATCTGCGCGCATAAATATTCCGCGCTCGCCACCACCAGAATATCCAGCAACGCCAGAAAATCCCCGCGCCTTTCCCGCGCAAATTGCTGAACGACAGCAAAATCCTTGCTGCCACCACCTTCCACCATATAACACGCCACTGTCCAGGGCGCGCCGCAAAAGCCGATCAAAGCCTTCGTCGCCGCCAGACTTTGCCGCACCTGGTGCAGCGCCGTATATACCGGCCTCACCTTCTCATGATCGAACTCACCAACTTTCTGCACCTCACGCAACGGATCCAGACGCGGTCCTTCCCCCTCCACAAACCGCAAATCTCGCCCCAGCGCATAAGGCACCAGCAAAATATCCGCAAAAATAATTGCCGCATCCAGATCAAACCTCTGCACCGGCTGCAACGTCACTTCCGTCGCCAGTTCCGGATTGAAGCACAAATCCAGAAACCCGCCGGTCTTTGCCCGCACAGCGCGATATTCCGGCAAATACCTTCCCGCCTGCCGCATCAACCATACCGGGGGCACGGCAACACCGCTACCGGTACTGCTTTCCGTACTACCTCCGGTCACCACACTTAACATCTTGTTCATCATTCCTCTCTATAACCCGAAAACAATTTTTCTTCCTCCCCCTTTTTTCATTTCCCCCAAATATAGATTCTTAATTAGATTCTGTTGAAGGTAGTTGGTCAGGGGTAAAGCGGGGATAAAATTCTCGCCGACTTTCATCAACAGACGATCCCGCCAGAATTTGAATTTTCATGTCGATAAAACCGGGTATGGTTTCCGGCACAACTGCAAAAGATGCAGCTATAGCCCCCTGTGCATCATGGGGATAAATCCGCCGCATTTTTTTCCCGATGATTCACAGCCTGTGCGTGAAACGGTTCGACCAGCTTCAACGCCGTGAACGGATTCCTGAAAACAGGGATGAAACCGTCAATTTCTTCCTTTTGCCGACTTATCAACATTCTGTTAGACATAGCGACGGCATTAAATAGTGTGATGAAATTGACGGCACAGCCTCCGATGGATCGATTCAACCTGCATCTGGTCTCTGACGCCACCGGCGAAACCATCAACGCCGTTGCACGCGCTTGCCTGGTACAGTTTGAGGGAATTAAATTCGAAGAACATTTCTGGAATTTGATCCGCACACCACGGCAGCTCAGTCTGGTCATCGGCGGCATCAGTCAAAAACCTGGCCTTGTCCTTTATACCTTTGTCGATGAAAACTTACGCCGCGAGCTGGAAACATTTTGTGCCGCGGCAAAAATTCCCTGTCAGTCCATTCTTGATCCGGTTCTGAACAGTCTGGCCGATTTCTGCCACCGCCCCTTCGCGCATCAGCCGGGAAAACAACATGCCCTTGATGCCGACTATTTCGCGCGCATCGCGGCGATGGATTACGCGCTGGCGCTCGATGATGGCCAGAGCCGTGACCATCTGGCCGAGGCCGATGTCATTTTACTCGGCGTCTCGCGCAGTTCAAAGACCCCGACCTGCCTTTACCTCGCCAATCGCGGGATCAAGGCTGCGAATGTGCCGATAGTTCCGGGGTGTCCTTTACCACATGGCCTTGAACAATTGACCGGCCCCTTGATCGTCGGGTTGACCAAAGACCCGAATGCGCTGGTTGAGATCCGCCGTCAGCGCATCAAGCAATTGCACGGCGATATGGACGCCGCCTATGTCGATCCCGAAAAAGTTCGCACCGAGTTGCAGGAGGCGCGCCGCCTTTTCGCGCGCCTCAATTGCCCGGTCATCGATGTCACCCGGCGCTCGATTGAGGAAACATCGGCCGAGATCCTGACCATCCTGACACGCCGCCGCGCCGCGGCTGCCGACAACGGGGCGGCAAAATGACGGCCTCGTTTCCTGGCAGGCATCTCGGTGTCATCGGCTGGCCGGTCGCGCAGTCACTCTCGCCGCGGCTGCACAATCACTGGCTGCGGCAGCATAAGATCGACGCTGCGTATCAGGCTCTGCCCGTGCAACCCGAGGCTTTGGCCGAAACTTTGCGCGCCCTGCCCGAACGCGGTTTTATCGGTGTGAACATCACTATTCCACATAAAGAAGCGGCCTGCCGTCTGGTTGATACCTGTGACGCCGCTGCCGCCGCCGTCGGCGCCATCAATACCATCCGCGTCGATGCTCAAGGCGCTCTGCATGGCAGCAATACGGACGTGACCGGTTTTGCAACCAATGTCAGGAATGGTGGCCATGATTTTCGCGCCGGTCCGGCGCTGGTGCTGGGTGCGGGTGGCGCAGCGCGCGCTGTGCTGGCGGCACTCAGCGCCGAAGGTTGTCCGCAAATCTATCTGACCAACCGCACCCGCGCCCGCGCCGAACAACTTGCCGCCCAGCACCGCGCAGGCCGGACTGATGAAATTCGTATCATCGCTTGGGAACAGCGCGCCACGATCCTGCCCGACATCAAACTGCTCGTGAATACGACGGCGCTGGGCATGATGGGACAAGACCCGCTCGCTCTCGATCTGACAACGCTGCCACCCGACGCTGCCGTCAATGACCTGGTCTATAAGCCGTTGCAGACACCACTTTTGGCGGCAGCCTCCGCCCGGAATCTCCGCACCATCGACGGCCTCGGCATGCTGCTCTATCAGGCGCAGGCCGCCTTCCATATCTGGTTCGGCATCACGCCTGCCGTCACCCCGGAATTACGCGATTACGTTCTGACAAAAGAATAAATTCTTGCCGCCGGTCTCACACCGGCGCAGGCTGGCAGGGCGTCTTCTGCGAATTCGAACGCGTGATCCCGGCTCGTAAAGGGTGTCCGGGTTTTCTTCCGGCCAATATCTTTGCCGGTCGATGCGCCGTGCACCGCGCGGCGGCAGCCTTCAGCGCCTGTTTAATTCTGTCCCGCTGTCTCTGCTCAAGACTGCGTTGCTTGCCCCGGAGGACATCATAGACGATGCTGTTGGTGAGCCCGACAGGCTCCAGGCCTTTCTTGCGCTCATAATCCGTGACAGCCTGAATTGTGAGGACTGAATCGGACATATCTCCGGCTGTTTTTTTGACCCTTTTTATGGCTTTAATCCCGGCCAGAAATTGCTTATGGATGGTTTTGGTCACAGGAATACGGGTATTCAGTGTCGTCAGCCCGTCCCGCAGGCGCTCCAGATAACCTGACCTCAGCGTGCCTAGTTTACCACTGATGACATTAACGATCATATCAAAGCTCAGTTCGGACGGCGGCAGGCCGTGGCTCTTTTCGTAATTCCGCACCGCTGCGCGAATGCGTGCCGCCCCCGGCTTGCCTTTCTTCTTATGCAAAGCCAACAGTTCCTGGCGCGCAGGATCGGGAATAGGAACGCGCACCGCACGATCCGGCAAATTATCCAGGGACAGCAGCAACCGCTCCCACTGCTGTTGCGGCAGCGTTGCACCTGCGGCACGGATTAGGCGACCAACGGTCTGTTCTTTGAGCCCGGTGTTCTGCAAACGCGTCGCAGTTTCGTATTTCTTGATGACATGCATAATGTGTTTACTGCGGATTCCGCCTTTGGCGTGAATTCTGGCCAACAGATCCTGATGCAGGGCGGCGGTTACCGTTATGCTTTCCCGCCGTGCCCGGCTGTGATTGGCAGACATTTTATCAAGCGCGGCATGGATTCTGTCCCAATAGATTTTATTGATGCTGCGGGGATTTTTCTTGATGGCATATTTGATGTTGTCTTCGCTTAAGCCAGACGGCGCCAAGCCCTCGGCTCTTTCATAAGCATCCACGGCTTGCATGATGCGACATTGCCCCGGATTACCCAAGGCATTAAGTTTGGCATTCAACTCCTGCAGCATAGCGGGCGTGATGGCGATGCGCGCCTCTGCCAAGGACGCAGGAGTTTTTGTCATCTGCGCCGCCGATAATCCCGGGTCAGAAATTTCCTTCGGAACTGGCGCGCTTGCGGGAATGTTTTCGCGATCCAGGCTGCTGCTGTTTGTCATATTTTCCTGCTGAAAGAGAGTTTACCTGGCTACAAACCGGCGCTAGCCGGCGGGCGTTACATGCTGGGACGGCGGCACGACCTTGGCGCGCCTTATTGCAGCCACCAGGGTGCGTTCCAGCCGTTGCTCTATGAGCTGCCGGCTCGTCACGACTTGCGCTGCCTGGCGCAGTTTGCGCGGATCGAAGTTGGCAAGCGCTTGGCCAAGCCGCTGCCATTGTTTCTCTTCCAGACCACCTCTTTTGCCGCTGATCAGGGCATTGACGAAATCACGCCCCAGCCCCACCGGATCCAGATTTTTGACTCTTTCATAGGTTTTGACGGCGCGCATGACAATATCATGATCCGTGACACCCTTGATGGCATCGGCGGGCATGGCCTTTTTCATGGCGCTTATCCGCGCCAGGAAATCTTTATGCTGTGCAGCGCTCAGGGTCATACAGTCATTCATGGTTGCCAACCCATCTAAAATTCTTTCCAGGCAACCTTCGCGGATCGTGTCCTGTTCACCCTTTATAACGACCTCAATCACATCGCGCGTCAGGCTACTTGGTTCCAGAGCCTTCCCTTTCTCATAGGCGCGTACGGCCAGCAGAATGCGCCCGGCTACCGGCTTGCCTTTGGCTTGCCATGTAGCCGCCAATTTCTCTTGCGCAATTGTGGATATGGGCACAAGAACGGCGCGATCCGGCACAATCTCCAGGGCAGCCTTCATCCGCCGCCATTGTTCTTTCGGCAGAGCTTCTCCCGGAGCGCGGATGACACGCCGGACGGTGTCGAGCCTGAGACCTGTGCTCTTATAGTCGTTCATGGTTTCATAGCGCGTGACGGCATTCAGGATGCGCGCGGCCTGAATTCCCCCCTTGGCACGAAGCTGCGTCGTCAAACGATGATACATGGGGGCGCTGATCGTGATTTTTCCCCGAGCCGCCTGTATCTTCTGGGCATGCATCCGGTCAAGCGCGGCATGGATGCTGTCCCAGTGGGATTTTCTGACGCTGCTGGCGCGCATTTTGATGATATATTTGACATTCTCTTCATTGATGTCAGCGGTCGCGAGATTTTGCGCTTTTTCACAGGCCTCGATGGCATGCATGATACGATATTGTCCGGGGTTGCCCACGGCTTTGAGTTTGTCGCGCAAACCCACCCACATTTTGGGTGTAATCGCGATGCGTGGTTCCGCAGCTGAAGGTTCTGTGAT
Organism: Alphaproteobacteria bacterium; assembly: GCA_049653105.1. GTDB lineage: Bacteria > Pseudomonadota > Alphaproteobacteria > UBA9219 > RFNS01 > JBASFQ01. Next base: position 8,378 of record JBASFQ010000023.1, on the reverse strand, counting down.
CTGAGCCGCGACTTTTTTCAGGGCGGCGTGCTTGTCTGAAACCGGTAAAGCGGCAGGGGCGCTGCCAATGCCATAAAAATCCTTCATGATTTTACCCGTAAATTCCTTGCCATGAATATCTGCGTCATGAATGTCGTGATTATAGGCCGGTATAATAGAAGATACGCGCCGCGATTATAGACGTTTAATTCCGAACCTGTATTGGTTAAAATAGTTTCACGGCAGGATGTTCCCGCCAGAGGCCCGTCAGAGGATTGATACATGCACATCATCGGCCTTACCGGTTCCGTCGGCATGGGGAAAAGCCTGACCGCCACGATGCTCCGCAAAATGGGATGCGCGGTGCACAGCGCCGATGCGGCCGTACACCGGGCTTTGGGGCCGGGGGGCGCGGCGGTGGCGGCGGTGGCGGCCTTGTTCCCCCAGGCACACCTCCATAAGGCCATCGACCGCAGAATCCTGGGGGGGCTGGTTTTCGGGCAGCCCGAAAAATTGCGGCAGCTGGAAGCGATCCTGCACCCGCTGGTGCGGGCAGCAGAGGAGGCAAAAATCGCCCGTGCCCGCGCCGCCGGGAAGAAAGCCGTCGTGCTGGATATTCCTTTGTTATTTGAAACTGATGGCGATCAGCGTTGCGATACCACCCTGTGTGTTACCGCGCCTGCGGCGGTGCAGCGCCGCCGCGTGTTATCCCGTCCGGGCATGAGCGCGGAAAAATTTGCGCAAATTCTGGCCGCGCAACTGCCGGATGCCGAGAAGTGCCGCCGCGCCGACTATGTTATTCATACCGGCTATGGCCGCTGTCCGGTCTGGTGGCAAGTGCGCGGGATACTTTGGCGCCTGAAGATCACATAGGCGGATCAGAGAAACTGTTCCAGCAGCGTGATCGCCAACGCTCCCAGCGCCGCGCTGCCGGGAAGGGTCAGCACCCAGGTCCAGACAATCCGCTTCGCTATGGCCCAGCGTACCGGCTCGCCCTTGGCGAAGCCGACGCCCATGATCGCGCCCGTTGTGGCATGGGTGGTGGAGATCGGCAGCTTGAGCAAAGTCGCCGTCATGATGGTCAGCGCCGCGCCGCTTTCGGCGCAGAACCCGCCCTGCGTGTTCAGCGGGGTAATCTTGAATCCCATGGTGTTAACGATGCGCCAGCCGCCGGCCAGCGTACCGAGACCGATGGTGAGATAGGACACCACCAGAACCCAATAAGGAATATGAAACGCGTCGCCGCTGCCGGCGGCCAGCGCGCCGGCGATAATTCCGGCAGTTTTCTGGGCGTCATTGCCGCCATGCGTGAGGCTCAGGAAGGCTGACGACACCAGCTGCATCCGACCGAAGAATTTCGCATTGCCGATATGGCCATAGCGTTCCAGCATATGCACCAGTTTGGTCAGCAGCAAAGCCAAGATCCAGCCGATGATCGGCGCCAGCAGAATGAAAATCAGCACCTTGCTCCAGCCCGAAGCGATGAGCACGTCAAACCCGGCGGTAAAATCGCTGGCCCAGGCGCGATGCATGACCGCCGCTCCGGCATAGCCGCCGATCAGGGCATGCGACGAACTGCTCGGCATGCCCACCCACCAGGTCGCGAGATTCCAGATAATGGCGCCCAGCAATCCCGCCAGCACCACCGGCAGCGTAATCTGCGCCAGATCGATCATGCCGCTGCCGACGGTTTTGGCCACGCCGGTATCGAACACGAACAGGGCCAGAACGTTAAAGGCCGCCGCCCAAAGCACCGCCTGGATCGGGGTAAGAACTTTTGTCGCTACGATCGTGGCGATGGAATTGGCCGCGTCATGGAACCCGTTGGTGAAATCGAAGACCAGCGCGACCAGAACAATCACGACGGTCAAATACAAGATATGATATTCCATCCGATCGCGTCCCGCACAGAGTCCACACCCGCCCCGCATAGCAGAGATGCTCCGCCGACGCCATGATTATGCTTTGCGGTTCCCGACCGTGATCGGGAGACTACGGGAGGGGTGTCACTTCACGGGCAGGCCTGCACGCCGAGGCGATGGCCACCCCGCCGTCGCCATGATACAGTGACGGGCTCGTCCAGCTTTGGGGAATCTTTTTATGCGCGAAATCATCCTCGACACGGAAACCACCGGCCTCAGCCCCCGCGACGGCCACCGCATTGTCGAAATCGGCTGTGTTGAAATCATGCATTATGTCCCGACCGGAAAAACCTTTCATTGTTATCTGAATCCCGAACGCGACATGCCGTCAGAAGCCGCCGCAGTGCATGGCCTGACCGAGGCGTTTCTGGCCGACAAACCGGTCTTCGTGTCTGTCATTGATGACTTTCTGAAATTTATCGGTGACGACCCGCTGGTGATCCACAACGCCGCCTTTGATATGGGGTTTCTGAACGCTGAACTGGAACGCGCCGGTTTCCTGGCGCTGCCCGCCAAACGCGCCATTGATACGGTGGATATGGCGCGGCGGAAATTTCCCGGCCTGCGGAATTCACTCGACGCGCTCTGCGACCGTTTTAACATCGACAAATCGGCGCGCCAGTTGCACGGCGCGCTGCTTGACGCGCAACTGCTGGCCGAAATCTATCTGGAACTGCGCGGCGGGCGCCAGCCTGGCCTGACGATGGACGCGCCTGCGACAGTGCGCGCCGGAACCGAAGCCGCGCTGCCCGTGGCCGAGCGCACCATCCGCCCCCCCCGTCCCCACACGCCCACCGAAGAAGAACTGATCGCCCACGCTGCCATGCTGGAAAAAATCAAAAACCCGCTCTGGACACGGCAGGATTAACCATAACCCTGCGCGTGGTATTGTGATTTAATCCCCCCTTTAATAAAGCGTCATTCCGGCGCAGGCCGGAATCCAACACCCGCAAGCGCAGCAAGAACAAATGCTTGTGGATAGGCACCCGTTTGGCCAGCTGGACAATGCGTTTCCTGCGGAATCCGCGACAAAATTTCGTTACAACCCGGAATATTTTTTAGTTTCAGCGCTTTCTTGATATATCTACCTTATGCAGCTTGAGGCTGCGGCTTATTTAAAACACGGTTTTTTTACGATGAACGGCAAAGATATTCGCACCCAATTCCGCGCCGCCGGAAAACTCATCAATGAATGGCGCGACACCTTGAGCTATGGTGCGCTGGGCGCAGCGGCTGCTGTCGGCTGGATCGACCCACACGATCTGCTGAAGGCATTGTCAGGGCGAGAGCTTTTTCGCGCGGCAAGCTGGTTGTTAAACAGTGAGCCGGTTTATGTCGGCGCAAGGACGGGCGTCAACAAGACGCAGCTGGGGAACTCTGTTAACACGATGAGTTTTCTTATTCTGGCCGGAGCCAGTATGTTGAATGAGAACGGCGGGGAAGCTGCGCTCTATGTTGGAGCCAGCACAGGTTGTCTGATCGCATCCGGTGGCCCCCGCGCGGTCTGGGAATCTTATCGTGACGTGATGTGGGACTATCCGCGCAAGAAAAATGATGGCGGCACGAACCAGACGCAGAAATTGAAGGACGGTATTGCGGATCTCATCAAATTGGCACTTCCCGCCCCGTCCAGACCTGCAACCGGCGCTGCCCGTATATCTGCCGCGCTGCCTGTGCCGAAGGTCGCATAACATGGCGCAGCCCAATCCCATCATCACCCAATTCCGTGCTGCCGGGAAACTCATCAACGAATGGCGCGATACTTTGTCTTTGGGCGTATTGGGCGCAGCCATTTCAGCTGGTGTGGTTAACCCGGATATAGCTGTATCTATATTTGTGGGACGTGAAGCATGTCGTGCAATGAGCTGGCGTCATCACAAAGAACCGCTTTATGTTGGTGCTAAAACGCACTTCGACAATTTGCATCTGGCACATTCAGCGAATGTGGTAACTCTTGCGGCTCTTGCTGGAGCAGCCACGTTGAATGGAGACTTTGCGTTTGCGGGGGCTATGCTAGTGCCTAACGCCGTTTCTCTGATGAAAGTCGGCGGCTGTCGCGCTGTATTGGATGCTTATGGCAAAGTAATGTGGGACTATCCGCGCAAGAAAGATGATGGCGGCACGACGCAAACGCAGAAATTGAAAGACGGTGGCAAAGAACTGCTCCAGCAACTTGTCGATCAGGTTACGCCAGCGCCGACGCCTGTCCCGGTTCCCGTCCGGTCACATTCCACCGCGCCGTCGGCGTCACGCCCATCCTTCAGTGCCCGATTCAAAAACTGACATTGCGTACAGTTAACAAGCGTCATACCGGCGCATTTGAACGCCGGGGAGGCGTTCAAGGGTATCCATAACCCGCCGTCAATCCCAAGCACAACCGCCCGGTGCAGGACTCCGACCTTCGCCGGAGTGACGAAGCGCTCTTATACTACACCGTTAAAATAACCTTCCCCACGGTCTGCCGTCCCTCCAGCGCCGCATGCGCCGCCGCCGCGTCGCGCAACGCGAAACTGCGGATCGGCGGCACTTTAACCGCCCCGGATTTCAGTGCCAGAAACAGGCTGGTGGCACGCTGCAGTAATTCATGCTGGGTCGGAATATAATGAAACAAAGACGGCCGGGTCAGAAACAATGATCCCATTGTCCCCAATTGTCCGACTTGCAGCGATGGAACCGCTCCCGAAGCCTGCCCGAAACTGACCATCATACCGCGCGGCTTCAGGCTTTGCAGGCTGCCTGCCCAGCTGCTTTGCCCGACGGAGTCATAGACAACATCGACGCCCTTGCCGCCGGTGATGGCCTGCACCCGTGCCGTGAAATCTTCGCGGCTGCTGTCGATCACATGGGCACAACCGTTTTTCAGCGCGGCATCAATCTTCGCCGCGCTGCCGACCACGCCGATGATCGTCGCGCCCTTGCGCACCGCCCACGGGCCGAGCAAGCTGCCGACGCCGCCCGCGGCGGCATGCAATAAAATCACCGTCCCCGGTTGCACCGGATAGGTGCTGTGCAGCAGGTAATGCGCTGTCAGCCCTTGCAACAGCACAGCCGCCGCCGTCGGACTGTCAAGCCAGTGCGGCAACGGCACAACCCGGTCGGCTTTGACAATCCGGTGTGTGGCATAGGCGCCGGGCGTTGCCGTGACATAACCCACGCGCATGCCGGGCGCGAGCTTTCCCGCATTTGCGCCGACTGCGGCGATGACGCCCGCCGCTTCGACGCCGCAGCCGCCGGGCAGCGCCATCGGATAGAGGCCAGTGCGATAATAAATATCGAGATAATTGACGCCGCAGGCTTGCTGCTGCACCAGAACTTCATCATGCGCCGGAGCCGCGACCGCGACATCCTGCAACCGCAACACCTCCGGCCCGCCGGTCTGGTCGAAGCGGATGGCTTGGGCGGCGTCGGTCATCGTGATCAGCGGCGTAAATGCGCGGCCAGGAAAGCGGCGGTGCGCTCATTGGCCAATGCCGCCGCCACCGGATCGTAATGTACACCGTCCGGGCGCGCGAAAGCGTGCGGCGCACTTTTGTAAAGTTCGACGCGAATGGCGGAATTACGCGCCGCGGCGCGGAGAATTTTTTCCTGCGCTTCCGGCGGCACAAATTTATCCTGCCCCGCGACATGCATCAGCAAGGGGTGACGGACATCCGCCATTTCGCTCAAATAATTTTCCAGCCCGACGCCGTAATAACTCACGGTGCAGTCAAGATCACTGCGCGCCGCCAGCAAAAAGGCCAGCCTGCCGCCAAGGCAATGGCCCACGGTGCCGATGGTGCCGTTGCAGCCCGGCATTTTCCGCGCATAGGCCAAAGTCGCGATCAGGTCGCTGATCCCCAATTCTACATTGAAGCCGTCATAAAGCTGATCGGCAATCCGCCATTCGGCGTCGGTTTTGTCCGTCAGCTGGACATTGCGCTCTTGCCGCCAGAATAAATCCGGGCACAGCGCCAGATAGCCATCCTGTGCGAGCGCGTCGCAGATGTTCCGCATCGCCGCATTGACCCCGAATACTTCCTGAATCACGATGATGACGGGCGCGGTGGATAAACTGGGGCGCGCGATATAGGCGTCGAAATTCTTACCGTCAAGCGATGGAATTTGAATATACGTCATGGGACTCCGCATCAGCACCAAACCAGAACCCGCATAACCTAACAGTTTTCTGCCGTGATGCAATCGTGACCCGCGCGCGCATCCGGGAGCAACCGCCGCAATTGACAAACCCCGCTGCCCCAGCCCACTCTGCGGCGAAACAGCCGGAGTTGACCGTCATGAAATTCACGATGAATGTCGAATGCACCCCCGAAGAGGCGCGCGCCTTTTGCGGTCTGCCCGATGTGCAGCCGATGCAGGAACGGCTGTTGTCCGAAGTGGAGGCGCGCATGAAGGATAACCTCCGCGCCATGACACCCGAAGCAATCTTCGGCACCTGGTTGCCCGCCGGTATCCAGAATATGGAACAGCTGCAAAAGCTTTTCTGGGGTCAGATGCAGCAAGGCATGTCCGGCTTCAACGCGGCGAAGAAAGCAGAATAATGCCGGAACTTTATTATCGTACCCATATTTTCTGTTGCACCAATCAACGCGCGCCCGGCCATGCGCGCGGTTGCTGCGCCGACAAGGATGCGGAGCGTCTGCGCAATTACATGAAACGTCGTGCCAAGGAAATGGGGCTCGACGATGCGCGGGTCAATAATGCCGGCTGCCTTGACCGGTGCGAACTTGGCCCCTGCTTCGTCATTTATCCCGACGGCATCTGGTACAGCCCGAAATCCGAAAGCGACATCGACGAAATTCTCGTCAGCCACGTGCAAAACGGCGCTCCTGTCGCGCGCCTCATGCTGCCTGCGGGCAAGGCCAATGCAGAATAAGAACCCCGTGGCGGAAACCATCTTTGCTCTCGCCAGCGCGCCGGGGCGCGCCGGAGTGGCGGTGATCCGTATTTCTGGCGTGCAGGCCGGTGCTGCGCTGCAGCATATCACACGCCGCCCCCTGCCCGCGCCGCGCATGGTCAGTCTGGGCGATTTTTTCAATCAGGCGGGAGAGCGCATTGATCGTGGCCTGACGCTCTGGTTTCCGGCGCCCAACAGCTTCACCGGCGAAGATGTCGCCGAATTGCATATTCATGGCGGGCGGGCGCTGCTTCATGCCGTGACCGAAACGCTGGCGGCCATCCCCGGATTGCGCCTTGCCGAGCCGGGGGAATTCACCCGCCGTGCTTTTGCCGGCGGCAAAATGGATTTGACCGAAGCCGAGGCCATCGCCGATCTTGTCGATGCCGAAACGACAGCGCAAATGCACCAGGCGTTACGGCAAATGGACGGCGCGCTTGGCCGGCTCTATGAAACCTGGCGTGCGGCATTGCTGCGCGCCTTGGCGCATATCGAAGCCAGCATTGACTTTGCTGATGAAGAGCTGCCCACGGATCTTGCGGCTGCACGGGCGCAGGAACTGGCGGTTTTGCAGCAAGCCATTGCTACCCATCTCGACGATCATCGCCGCGGCGAAAAACTGCGCGATGGGTTCCATATCGCCATTCTCGGCGCACCGAATGCCGGGAAATCCAGCCTGCTGAACACGCTGGCGCAGCGCGACGCGGCGATTGTTGCGGCCACGGCGGGCACGACGCGCGATGTCATCGAAGTGCATCTCGATCTCGGCGGCTATCCCGTTATCGTCGCCGATACCGCCGGTCTGCGCGACAGCGCTGACGCCATTGAAAATGAGGGCATCCGTCGCGCGCAGTCGCGCGCGGCGCAAGCCGATCTGAAAATCCTGCTCTTTGATGCCACGGCTTTACCCGCGCTTGATGCCACGACACTGGCGCTGCGCGATGATCACAGCATGGTGGTTGTCAATAAAACCGACTTGCTGACGACGGCGCCGCAAACGCCCGCCGATGTTCTGCCTCTCTCGCTTCGCACCAGCGCCGGTCTGCCTGAGTTTCTGGCCGCACTTACCGCGCGGGTTGCTGAAGAACTGGCTGATACGGGGATGCCCGCCCTCACCCGCGCGCGCCATCGCGCCGGGCTGGAACAATGCCGCGCGCATCTTGCCCGCGCGCTTGGCGGGCTACAGAATAATCAGGAAATGGCACTGGTCGCCGAAGATATCCGCCTTGCCATGCGCGCCCTTGGCCGCATCACCGGCACGGTTGATGTCGAAGATCTGCTTGATGTCATCTTTCGGGATTTTTGCATTGGAAAGTGAGGCGCTTGGTTAGTGAGCATAACCCGTTTGGGTTATACGAATTTACGAAAGCGGGTCTTTCCCCAGTTTCGTAGACAACCATCAGTTTGTATAGAAAACCGAGGGAAGATCACCAAACCCCTATAACGCGGCGTTTCATAAGTGGTAAGTGACGCAACGGACGGAAAACCCGCGCGGCATTCCACTAGCGCGGTTTGCTAGACCGTACTACCTTCCTACCACCCTGCCCCCTATGAACGGCCTTGCTATGTCTCACAGATTTCAT
>JBASFQ010000022.1:0-78146 GCA_049653105.1 Alphaproteobacteria bacterium | reverse complement strand
GTTACCCCCGCTTAGGATTGGTTCATTTCCTGCCATTTGTTTTTGTTGCGCTTCCGGGTGTTGGATACCGGCTTGCGCCGGTATGACGCCTAAAAATAGCAACTCTGCTTCAAAATGAGCCACGACCGCCAAAGCCTGTTCTGACGCATGATCCGGGGGTGGAAAGGCGCTACCGTTGCAGTTATTTATGGTAAATATGTGTTGGAAAACAATTAGGTGCTACCGAATCATTTATAGTCGTGATACGCCTTGAGCCATGAACTCGAACCATCTGCAACGATTGTCCAAGGTTCTGGCGCTCGCCGACTCCTCGCATGACGGCGAGGCAGTTGCCGCCGTGCGTATGGCCAAGCAACTGCTTGGGCAAAACGGCATGAGTTTTTCTGATCTGGTGCAGGCAACGGCCAATCCGTCATCGGGTGGGCGTCCGGCTTATTATGGCGCCAGCAACAGGACGAATGAAGCACAGATGGCGGAAATGCAGCATAAGCTGCGCCAGATGCAGACAGCCGGACAATTGCAGGGTAATGAGCTGGCGCATGCGCGCATGAATGTGGCGCGGCTGGAGGCTTCTTTGGCGCAGGCGCAGCAGGAAGTGGATAAATGGCGGACGCTGGCGCGCGACACGGCCAACAAATTGTGGGACATCGGTCAACAGATTGAAAAAGATCGCGCCCGTGCGCGTGGCGTTCCTCCCCAGTTGCAGGATAATGTTCCCGGTGGTGCGCGTAAGCCCGCCAACGGTCGAGTTCCAGCGCCCACGCATTTCAGCCGTGAGCGCCGTTTTGTCCGCAACAGCATCCTTGATGCCCAGGAAGTCGAAGCTTTTGCGGCGGCGCATTTAGCGAAGTAATTTTATCCACAATCGATGCCGCCAAAAAAAGACTTATAGCCGCGATCATCATCCTGTTGCATCCATAGCCGTTATTCCCTAATTTGTGGCGTTAACGGCCTTGGATTACCAATGACATTTTCTCCACACGCCGCTTTGCTGCCGCCCGGTTTTGCCGATTTGTTGCCACCGATGGCCGCGCATGAAGCTGAATTGACGCAAAGTTTGCTGCGGCTTTACCGCAGCCACGGCTATGAACTGATCAGGCCGCCTTTGCTGGAATTCGAGGATAGCTTGCTGGCCGGGGCAGGAAGCGGGCTGCACGCGCATACGTTCCGCCTGATGGATCCTTTGTCGGGACGGATGCTGGGGCTGCGCGCCGATATGACGCCGCAAATTGCCCGCATTGCCACGACGCGCATCGCTGCGGAGCCGCGACCCTTGCGTCTGGCCTATGCAGGACAGACTGTGCAGCAGATCAACAGCGAACATCGCCCCGAGCGGCAATTCGGTCAGGTCGGGTTTGAACTGATCGGTTCGGCCAGCGCGGCGGCGGATGCCGAGGCGATTATTCTCGCTTGTCGGAGTCTGGCCGCGATTGGTATCACCGCCAGCACGCTGGATATTTCGTTGCCGACATTAATCACATCGATTTGCGGCGCGTATAATGTTGATGCCGGAACAATGCGCGATCTGCGCCATGCGCTCGATCGCAAGGATCGGGCGGCGGTCAGGAAAATCGGTGGAGCAGTGGCGGCGTTGGCAGTAGAATTGCTGCGTCTGGGCGGGAAGATTGAACCGGCTCTGGAAGGATTGGCCAAGCTGGAGCTTCCGGCGGCGGCGATGGCGGATTGCGATCATCTGCGGGCGGTTTGGGAAATTGTTTCCGCTGCGAAATTGCCGCAGCAGATTATGGTTGATTTCGTCGAACATCGCGGATTTGAATATCAGACTGGGTTGAGTTTCACCCTGTTTGCCAATACGCCGCGGATCGAGCTGGGGCGCGGCGGGCGTTATGTCTCGAAAGGACAGAATGACGTCGGGCCGGGCGAACCGGCGACGGGGTTTACTTTTTATACGCATGGGGTGTTGCTGGCGGCGCCGCCGTCATCGCTGCCCCAACGGCTTTATGTTCCTTATGGCAGCAATGTTGCTGTGGCGGAACAATGCCGGCAGCAAGGCTTTGTGACGGTGGCGGCGCTGATGCCCGATGCTGATGCGGCGGCGGCGGCGAAAACCTTATGCTGCACGCATATGCTGCAGAATGACCAACCTGTAAAACTGGATGTATCATGAGCAATGTTGCCGTCATCGGCGCACAATGGGGCGACGAAGGTAAAGGAAAAATCGTCGATTGGTTGTCCAGTCGTGCCGATGTCGTGGTGCGCTTTCAGGGCGGGCATAATGCCGGGCATACTCTCGTCATTGACGGGGTGGAGTATAAACTCAGCCTGCTGCCGTCAGGTGTGGTGCGGCCGGGAAAATTATCGATCATCGGTAATGGCGTGGTGGTCGATCCCTGGGCGTTCTTTGCCGAGCTTGATCGGGTGGCGGCGAAGGGCATTGTGGTAACGCCGGAAAGCCTGAAAATCGCCGAGAACGCTCCTTTGATCCTGCCGGTGCATGGAATGGTCGACCGCGCGCGCGAAGCCGCCGCAAAACCGGGGACGAAAATCGGTACGACCGGGCGCGGCATCGGCCCGGCCTATGAAGACAAGATTGCGCGCCGCGCCATTCGTGTGTGCGATCTGGCCGATCCGGAAATTTTGCAGCAAAAACTGCAGCATTTGCTGCACCATCATAATGCGTTGCTGCGTGGTTTTGACGCTGAACAGATTAAGCCTGAGGACGTCTTCGCCCAACTGATGGAACTGGCGCCGAAATTTTTGCCCTTTGCCGCGCCCGTGTGGCGGATTCTGGATGACGCCTGCAAGGCGCGTAAAAAAATCCTGTTCGAGGGCGCGCAAGGCATGATGCTGGATGTCGATCACGGCACTTATCCTTATGTGACGTCCAGCAACATGGTCGCGGGGCAGGCCGCCACCGGCTCCGGTCTTGGGCCGCGCCAGATCGGTACGGTCTTGGGTATTTGCAAGGCTTATACGACGCGGGTTGGATCGGGGCCGTTTCCGACCGAGGAAAGTGGCGCGGTGGGACAGCATATCGGTGAACGCGGCCGGGAATTCGGCACCAACACCGGGCGCAAGCGCCGTTGCGGCTGGTTCGATGCGGTCATGGTGCGGCAGGCGGTGCAACTGGGTGGCATTGACGGCATTGCGCTGACCAAGCTCGATGTGCTCGACGAACTGGATGAAATCAAGGTTTGCACCAGCTATCGCTGGCGCGGCCAGACGCTGGATTATCTGCCCGCCAGTCAGCAGGCGCAGGCGGAAATCGAGCCGGTTTATGAAAGCTGGGACGGCTGGCAACAGACAACGCGGGGCGCGCGCAGTTGGGCGCAATTGCCGCCGCAGGCCGTCAAATATGTCCGGCGGCTGGAAGAATTGATCGCAACGCCGGTCACTTTGCTTTCCACCAGCCCGGAACGCGACGATACGATCCTGATGCAGGATCCGTTCGCGGGATAGCGACCTTTGAATCATGTTGTTTTACAAAGGTTTTTCCGCGTCTTTCGAACGCGCAGCGCTGGCACGTCGGCTGATGGTATCTGCGGTGTTCGATGCACCACGATACGGGGAATTTGTTTGCCGCCGCCCGCGTCGGATACGTTAAAAAATCTTCATGATTCATGTCTTTTACGCATACTGCGGCCAAATCCGCGTGATTGCGGGGGATATCCCCGTCTTTTAAGCCCTTTTTTACCCTAAAGTGGCAAAATCCCTTATATATTAGCGCATTGCCCGCGCACGCGGGCGCACGGGCAATGCTCTAACACATGATTGTCGAGCATATTCACACGATCAGGTGATCCCACCTGATCGCGATATGCTCTCAGGGGCTGGATCATGGCCGGTGGCGTGCGCGGACGCGGCGGCGTGGTCTGACCCCGCCTTCGGCGTTTGGGAATCCGTGATGGTGGGCGACGAAAGACCAAAGCAGGGAACCGGCGAGACGTTACCGCTCGGGCAGAAGTGCGAAGTCTTTGCAGCCAATCCCATGCCCGGATTCGACGCTGTCGGTGGCGCGGCTTATCTGGCGCGGATGAAAGGCGCGAGTACGGCCGATATGATGGCCATCGTTTGTCGCCAGGGCTATCCCGTGCGGATGGATGCGGTCAGCCAGTTGCGCGGCATCGATCATCCTTCGGTGCTGCGGCTGGTTGACAGCGGGGCGGTCAACTGGCCGGCCGAGAATGCGCGCTATGCCGGTTTTGTTTATGAGCAGCCGACCAATCCGCGGTTCTGGAAAAGCCTGGACGAAGTGCACACGCCGCTCAGCGAGGATATGGTCAACCGTTTCTTCGTCGCGCCGATGGCCGCCGGGTTGCAGCAATTCGCTGATGTCAATCTGATGCATGGCAGCGTCCGGCCAACCAATATCTTCTGGCGCGACGGTGATGTCAGCCCGCCGCAGCTTGGCGAGTGCCTTTCCGCACCACCCGGCATGGGGCAGCCGATCTTGTTCGAGCCGCTTGGCCGGGCGCAGGCCATTGCCAGTGGTCGTGGTCCCGGAAAAACCGTTGATGATATGTATGCGCTGGGCGTGACCGTGGTCATGCTGATCCTCGGGCGCAACCCCATGAAGGGCCTGGGTGACGCGGCGATCATCAAGGCTAAAATAGAGCAGGGCAGCTTCAACGCGCTGGTTGGCCAGCAGCGCATCAGTGTTTCTCACTTCGAGTTGCTGCGCGGTTTGTTACATGACGATCCCAAACAGCGCTGGACTGCGTATGACTTACAGCTTTGGGTCGGCGGACAGCGTTTGACACCCAAACAGTCGGAACAGAGCAAGCGGGCGCAACGCGCTTTTGTGTTTGAAGGCAATGAATTATGGAGCCTGCGGCATATCACGCAGGCTTTTGCCACGGCTCCCGGCCCGGCGGCGCGCGCCATCGAGCGTGGAGAATTCGACCGCTGGCTGCGCCGCTCGTTGGGCGACAATGATCGCGCCGACAGTGTGCAGGAGGCGCTCGATACGTTAAAGAACAGCGGCCGCACCGCGCATTATGACGAGCAGATGATCGCGATGGTCGGCATGGCCTTGGATCCGCAAGCGCCGATCACGTATCGCGGTCTGACGCTCATGCCGATGGGGATTGGCACAGCTCTGGCCGAGACCATCCGTACCGGCGGCGATCCGCAGGTGATTTCCGAAATCATTGCCAACCAGTTTATCCCTTTTTGGGTCAATCAGCAGCAGGAGGCCAAGGCCGAACTGGTACCGTTCGCGCAACAACTGGAGCGCGTGCGCGGCTTTATCGAGCGCGCTTCGCTGGGATCCGGGATCGAGCGAGCAGTTTACCTCCTGTGTCCGAATCTGCCCTGTCTCAGTCCTCTGGTCAGGAGCCAGCATGTTATGACACCGCGCGATTTGCTGCCGGCGCTGGAGAAGACGGCGACGCAAGGTAACCGTGCGCGTGAACCACTCGACCGGCATCTTGCCGCCTGGATGGCTGTGCGCTGGGGTGGCATCGATTACCTGCTGTCGGCGCTGAACAGTCCGGATAATCCGATGAAGCGCACACTGGCGCTGTTGACCCTGCTCAATGAATGGCAAATCAAATTCGGGCCTGAAAAACTGCCCGGCATGACCGGGTGGATGTTCAGCCTTCTGGAATCTCTGGCGCAGCGCTATCACCATCGACCGACGCGTGACGAAATCTCCGGATATTTGCAACAGGCCGCAGCCAGCGGGCAATTGAGTCGGCTGGTGCAACTGCTCGACGATCCCAAGCTTCTGGAGCGCGATCGACAAGGATTTGATGCGGCACGGCAAGTCTATCGTGCAACCATAGCGCAGATCGGCATGCTGGAACGGCAGACGAAGCAGCATAAGGAAGTCGCCATGCGCTATGGGCGGCCGGTGGCGACCTATGTGGCCTGGGTGTTGGCCGCTATGGCGATGTTGTTCTCCATCATGCGTTACATGCTGAATTAGGCGGAGGCGGTATGGCAAAGGCACAGAAGACCGAAGCGAAAAAATCGGCCGGGGGAAAAGCCGTCAAGCCCGCGCGCGGCAAGGGCAAGCAAGCTCTGTTCATCGTGATGATGATCCTGGTCGTTATCTGGCCGACGGCATGCTTGTTGATTCCGGCCATGCTGCCCACACTGGTCAGTCTGATAACTGACCGCGATAAAGAAAAGGCGCTGGCGCTGACTGTTGGCGCGACGAATTTTGCCGGTATCCTGCCTTTTATCCTGCAGCTCTGGCAGATGGGGCAGAATCTGGACAATGCCATGAAACTGATGCGCGATCCGATGACGTGGTTCGTGGCGTTGTTGGGCGCGGGGGTCGGTTATGTGATTTATATGGTCGTGCCGGGATTTGTCGCCACGGTTATGGCCGGAACGGCGGGCGGGCGCGTGGCGCGGATGCAGCATAATATGGAAGAGCTGAAGCGCATCTGGGGCCCCGATGTGGCGACGACCAAACAGTTCGATGAATATGGCAAGGAATTAGGCTGATCGGTACAGCTCCGGGCGTTATTTTTCCGGCAGCAGGAGCTTCTCATCCGGTGCAGCCAGCTGGCGGATATGATCCTGCAATTTACTAAAGGCCTTGACCTCGATCTGGCGTACACGCTCGCGGCTGATGCCGAAATGCTGCGATAAATCTTCCAGAGTTGCGGGCGGTTGTGCCATGCGGCGGCGGGCGATGATGGCGCGTTCGCGCGGCGTCAACCGCGCCATCGCGGTGTGCAGCATGTGCCGGCGGCGCGCCATTTCCTGTTCTTCGCCTAACCGGGTTTCCTGATCAACACTGTCGTCGACCAGCCAATCCTGCCACTGGCTTTCACCTTCGGCCTTGACCGGGGCGTTGAGGGAATGGTCGGGGCCGCTCAGGCGGCGATCCATATTGACGACTTCGACTTCGGCGACATCAAGCTGCTTGGCGATTTTGGAAATTTGTTCCGGGCTGAGCTGGCCGCCTTCGATGGCGCGCATGTCGCGTTTCAGTCGGCGCAGATTGAAGAACAGCCGTTTCTGTGCCGCCGTCGTGCCGATTTTTACCAGCGACCAGGAATGCAGGATATATTCCTGAATCGCAGCGCGGATCCACCACATGGCATAGGTGGACAGGCGAAACCCCTTGTCGGGGTCATAGCGTTTGACTGCCTGCATCATGCCGAGATTGCCCTCGGCGATCAGGTCGGCGACCGGTAATCCATAACCGCGATAGCCCATCGCGATTTTGGCGACCAAGCGCAAATGGGATGTCACCAGCCGGTGTGCCGCCGTCAGATCACCTTGATCACGCCAAGTCTTGGCCAGCGCGAACTCCTCTTCCGCCGCCAGCATGGGGAATTTGCGGATTTCCTGCAAATACAGCGCAAGATTGCCGTCCTTGCTGATGACCGGAAATTGCGGCGCGATATTCGACACCCGAACCTCGTGATGAAGTGACCCGGCGATTATATCACGATTTGCGGCCGGAGAAGGCGCATAATTCGCGCCGCAACAAGGACAGATCTGGCGGCAATATTGCCTTAAATTCCATGGACTTGCCGGTGGATGGGTGACGCAGTTTCAGGGCGGCGGCGTGCAAGGCCTGTCGCGGAAAGCGGCGTAACAATTGTGCCAGGGGGTCGTCGCCACGGCGGGGGCGGCCATAAAGCGGGTCGCCGATGACGCTGTGCCCCAGCGATGCGAGGTGGACGCGGATTTGATGCGTGCGGCCTGTTGCCAGCGTGCAGGTCAGCAAGGTGGCGCGTGTGCCATAGGTTTCGGCGGTGGTGTAATGCGTCAAGGCCGGTTTGCCGGTTGGGGTGATGGCCATGCGTTGCCGGTGGCGCGGATCACGGCCGATGGCGGCTTCGATTGAACCGCGTGCCGGGCGCGGCAAGTCCCAGACAAAGGCCTGATAGGTGCGGCTTAGACTGCGGTCGGCGAATTGCGTCGCCAGCAAATTGTGGGCGCGGTCATGTTTGGCGACAACCAAGAGGCCGCTGGTATCTTTGTCCAGCCGATGCACGATTCCCGGCCTTGCCACGCCGCCGATGCCGCTCAGGCTCGTGCCGCAATGCGCCAGCAGGGCATTGACCAGTGTATGGTCGCGGTTGCCCGCGCCGGGATGGACGACCAGGCCGGGGGGCTTGTCGATAATCAGCAGATCGTCGTCTTCATAAATGATCGTGAGCGGGATTGCTTGCGCCGCCGGGTGGGCGGCGCTTGCTGCCGGAATGATGATTGTGGCCGTCGTGCCGTGCAGAGGGGTGGCTGCGTCGGTTGCCGGTGCGCCGTCGATTGTCACCATGCCTTGCGCGATCAGTTGCTGGAGCCGCGTGCGCGAATAGCCCTGGTCATGCAACGCTGCCGCCAGTGCGCGATCCAGCCGTTGGCCTTGTAGCGCGGGGGGCAGGGGGATGTGGATCATATCGGGCATGGCCGGCGCAGCATCCGCCATTTGCCGCCGGGATGCAAACGGCTTTGGGGTGTTTTGATGGCCATTATCCATACCGTCGTTACCCAATCATGGGGTCTTGTCGGCGCAGGTCGGTATGACGCTTAGCTTTTTTGGTTAAACCACATTCAAAGTGAGACACGACCGCGCTTTTTTTGGGGTTGAAGGGTCGTTTAATATTCTGTTAAAGGTTTTTTAGCCGTGCGCGGCTAGACTCAAGCCCGTTGATCACTCTTGCCATGACAGGATCTATGATGCGCCAGATTTTGCTCGCTACCTGTGCCCTCTTCGCTATGACCAGCCTGGCCATTGCCGATAGTTTTCCGGGGCCGGTGGTGAAGGCACAAGCACCCTTTAACAATAAAAATGTCATCACATTGTCGCAAGCAAGTTGTCCGGGCACTTATGACCAAACGATGTTTGCCACGATGCGTTCCAAGATCACCACCAATGTCAAAGCATGCATTGCGAAATATTTTGGTATAACCGAAGATCTGGGATTGGATTTTGGGATTGATAACTATTCTGAGTGTATTGTGCCTGCGAACGCGACATCGGGCAAGAAAACAGGTTGGCCGGTTTGTTGTGCGGTGGGTGATGTGCAGGCACGCAGTATGGTTTGCCGTTTTTACATTATTCCGGGTTGAGACTTGCTCTAGGGCGCTAAGAGCTTAGCGCCCTTCAGGCTCTTGATTTCCGCTTCGTTGGCTTCCAGGCGTTGCCGCAAGGCTTCGTTCTGTGCCTTGAGTTCTTTTAGTGCTTCGATCATTGGCGCAATCATGTTGCCATATTCTACACCAAGATGTCCTTTGTTCTCATCGCCCGTGACCAGTTCCGGGAAGACCTTTTTGACTTCTTGCGCGATAACGCCGTAATCGGCACGGCCATCTTTACGCCACGTGAAGTGATAGCCGTTCAGTGATGTCACGCGGTTAAGTGCATCCGGGATTTTTTCCAGATTATCTTTCAACCGCAGATCCGAGCTATATATGAAGGAGCCGGCTACTTGCGTGCCTGCGACCAGGACGCCGCCCACTGAGAAGTTACCATTCACCTGACCGGCGAATACATTACATGTCGTTGGGGTCGCGTTGCAATCCCACCCTGCAGGCACATTGGCTATAAATAGTGCGCTGCCCAAAGCGTTGCTGTGAATGAGCTCGACGGTGTTCAGAGTGTTAGGGCTGCCGCTATCATCAACAGTCAGACTGGATTGTGTTGCTGTGGGATTGGCGAGGGTGATGCGTCCCGGTCCCTGGATCGTGCCATTCTCCAGATTGATGGCGTTGGCGGCAAGACTGCCGGCGGTTGTACCGTTATTGAGGTTGAGGACGCCCGTCCGCATATTGATCCGGCCGGACGTGCCGCCCGGTGCGGCCATTTCGATGTTGGCGACGCGGCCAGCTGGGTGCAATCCCATATATAAATCTTCGCGCATGGTATTGAAGTTAAAGGCCGGGTCGATTTGTGTGCGCGCCAGCCATTGGGAATTGGCTCCTGACTCGCCGCCTCTGCTGTTCAGGGTGACGATATGACCCGCGCCGGGGTTGACGATGCCGAAGCCACCAGCATTGGCGGCAGCAGCGGGGTTGAAGGCGAAGCCATTGAACGCACCGCAGGCGTTGGTGGCCACAGGCGCTGCAGCGGGGCAGGTCGCGGCGCCGTAGATAAAGCCGCCGTTGGCGCCGATATTGGCCGAAAGGCGGCCACCGGAATTGTCGCTGATGACGTCGCCATTGATCGTCGCGATCATAAAATCATAGTTTTGCGGCGCTACGCCCGCGGCGGCGTCCAATTTGCGGGCGACGACGATATAGGTCTGGTTATAAGGATTGGTGGTTCCGGCACTGAATCCTGCCGGCAGGAAGTCGCAGTAAGCGCCGATACCGGCGCGGGGTGCATCGCCCAGAGCGGTCGCGCAGTTGGCGGTGCCGGCGGCATCGGTGGCAAGCGGAATCGCAAGCGGAATCGTCACCGCGCCAGCCGAAGCATCCGGGGCACGCAAGAGGCCTTGTCCCTGCTGCGAGGCCAGGAAACTGCGGGTGGCGCTGGCGATCTGGCTGATTTGGTCCGCGGCACCCTGTTCGCGCAATTGCGAATTGCCCGAGGACATCAGCCGCCACAGGCCGGAGAAAAGCAGCCCGGCGATGCCGACGACGATGGCAAGTTCGATGAGCGTGAAACCGGCGGAGCGGCGGGAAACAATACGCATGATTAAACCTCGTATCCTTGTTAAATCAGAGTAAATAACGCCAGCGCGCCATTCTGGATCGGGCCGGTTGGTGCGATCAGGTCAGGTACCGGGCCGGGGCCGTTGGGAATACCAAAAAATCCAGCTCCTGCCGCCGGTGGCGCGGCCGGTTGCAACTGGGTGCCGACGACATAACCATAAGTGGACTTATCGAGATTCAGGCGTCCAAGCTGACGATACAGTTGGCTCATCGTATAGCCGGTGGGGGCAACCACATCATTGGCATTGGCCGGGGGGTTGATGAAGGTCACGGCTAGCCGCGCATTGCCGGTGGTCGAGGTGAAAATGACACTTTGAAACCGCGCCGTGAACAAGGGCGGCAACACGGTTGTCACGGTCACCGGTCCGGGGGCGATGACCAGAGTATCCAGCATGGCATCCGCTGCTCCGCTTGCGTCGGGGCAGGCCGCGGCTTGCGGCAGTGCAGCAGCACCGGTTGCGAGAACAGTGCAGGCGGTTCCGCCCGCGCCCCAATTGGGGAATGCGGGGAGGTTCGCCGCCGTCCTGTAACGCGCGGCATCGACCACGGCATTGTGCCAGGTCGCGATGACCGACGCGCCGGAGACTTGCCGTGCGAAGAACCGGCTATTCTGCATGGACAGAACTTCGGTAAAAACGCCGATGATCGTCAGAAAAATAAAGATGAGCGTAAAAAGGTACATGGTCTCCGCGGCGCATTTCGCGCATCGATTCTCAGCCCGATTAATGGGTCAGGACGACCATTATATGCAGGAACATTATTTACCTTTGGTTAACTGGCTGTAATCCTGCCACCAGCTTTCCTGTACATAGCCGTAAAGCGGGGTCTTTTCGGGTCGCGCCAGACCCGCCGCCACAGCGACATGGTCGGCGGGCAGGTAATAAAGCGGCACAACGTAAAACCCCCATTGCAACACGCGGTCGAGTGCCCGTGTGGCGGTGACCAGTGCGGCGCGGCTGGGCGCGGTGGTGATTTTGGTTACCAGATCGTCAACCGCCGGGTTTTTGATGCCGGCGTAATTGCGCGTTCCCGGCTGATCCGTCGCGGCGGAGCCCCAATATATCGCTTGCTCATTGCCGGGCGACAGGCTGTTGACCCAGCGCACGAGCATCAGATCGTAATCGAAACTGGTTTGCCGCATCTGGAACTGCGCGCTGTCCAGCACGCGCACGTCGACATCCATGCCCAGCGCGCGCAGATTGCGGGCGAGGTTGAGCGCGACCTTTTCCTCGTTGGCGTCGCCCAGGATGATCGTGAAAGCAACCGCCTCGCCACGTGGGTTATAGAGTTTGCCGTCGCGCAGCCGGTATTCAGCCGCTTGCAGCAGGCGCTGCGCCGCGCGCAAGTTCTGGGAAAAGTCTTTCGGCTTTTGCTCCGCCGGAGCGAATTTCTGCGTAAACAATTCAGGCGGCAGGATGGCGCGGTGCGGTTGCAGCAGCTTCAGTTCTTCCTTGCCGGGCAGACCCGTCGCCGCCAGCTCGCTGTTGGTAAAGAAACTGGTGCAGCGCTGATACTGGCCGTAGAACAGGACGCGGTTGATCCAGTCGAAATCGAAGGCCATGTTGATGGCCTGGCGCAGCGCGCGATCCTGAAACAGCGGGCGGCGCAGATTGATCGCATAAGCGCGCAGATCGGTACGGCCATGCGGAATTTTCGTCAGCTGGTAGAAGCCCTGATCCAGATTGGGGCCGGTATACGCCGTTTCCCATTTCGCCGGATCGATTTCGCGGCGCACATCATATTGCCCGGATTTGAACGCCTGCAACGCGGCCTGATCATTGCGGTAATAATCGACGCGGATTTCGTCGAAATTATACAGGCCGCGTTGCGACGGTAAATCCTTGGCCCAGTAATTGTCCACGCGCTCCCAGATGATGCTGTGTCCCGGATCGATGCTTTTGATTTTATAAGGGCCGCTGCCCAGCTGCGGCGTCAGGGATGGCGCGGTCAGGTCGCGCGCGCGCCATGCGGATTCCGGCAGCACCTGCATCATGCCCATGATCAGCGGCATTTCGCGGTCAAAGCCGCCGCGCGCGCCGGGGGTGAAGTGGAAGATGGCGGTCTGTTTGTCGGGGGTCTCGACGCGGGTGACCTTGCTGTAGTAGGTGCGCTGGTTCGGGCGACCGTGATCGCGAAATGTCTGCCACGAAAACAGCACGTCGGCGCTGGTGATGGCGCGGCCATCATGAAACCGGGCGGCGGGATTGATTTTGAAGGTCACACTGCTGAAATCCGGAGCGGCTTTGACATCCTCGGCAATCAGGCCATAGAGGGTGAAAGGTTCGTCCTGACTCCGTGCCAGCAGACTGTCATAGAGATAAAGCTGTCCCGATGCGGCGCTGGCGCCAAAGGCGGCGCGCCCGCGCAGGGCAAAAGGATTGACGCTGTCGAAGGATCCGGCGATACCGAGCCGCAGCGTGCCGCCCGTGGGGGCGTCGGGATTCACATAATCATAATGTTTGAAATCTGCGCCATATTTCGGCGCGCCATGCATGGCAATGGCGTGGTCGGCCTGGGCAGGAGTGGCCAGCAGCAAGAAAACCAGCGCAGACAAAAAGCCGCAGGATCGCCGTTTGCGCGGAGATGATGGTGACGACGGATGTGCGTGAGGTGCCGCACTGAAAAACATGATGTTATTCCTGTGCCAACGGGAATCCCGTTTTGTAAGGATGGATGGGGGATTCTATTGTTTGTTCCGGCTGGCCGCAATCAGATATTCGCGGTTGCCGTCCTGGCCGGTGATTGGGCTGTCGAGCAGGCCATGACAGCGCCATTTCATGGCCAATTCCAGCCAGTCGCGAATATCATCGCAAGCGGCAGCCTGAACGGAGGCATCCTTGACGATGCCGCCGGCGCCGATCTGACCGGGTGCGGCTTCGAATTGCGGCTTGATCAGTGCGACGAGCCGCGCGTCTGGCGCCGCCAGTGCCAAGGCTGCGGGCAAAGCCTGAGTCAGGCTCATGAAACTGACATCCGCGACGATCAACTGCGGCGCGTCGGGGATCATGGCGCGGGTGAGGGCGCGGACGCTGGTTTGCTCCATCACGACGACGCGAGTGTCTTGCCGCAATTTCCAGTCAAGCTGGTTGGTGCCGGAGTCAACGGCGTAGATTTTCGTCGCGCCGCGCCGGAGTAGAACGTCGGTAAAACCGCCGGTCGATGCGCCGATATCGAGACAGATTTTGTCCGAAGGATTGATAGCAAAGTGATCGAGGGCGGCGGCGAGTTTGATGCCGCCGCGCGAGACATAATCATGGCCGCGGGTGACAATTCTGGTTTTGACGGTCAATTCTGCATCGGCGGCGATCATGTCGCCCGGCTTGTCGATCCGCTGCGTCCCGGCATAAACCATGCCGCTCATGATCAGCGCCAGCGCCCTGGCTTTGTCGGGGGCAAGGCCTTGAGCGATTAAAGCGAGGTCGGCGCGTTGGCGGAGAATGCTGGCCATCAGGCGCGTTTGGCTTAATTCCGCCGTTCGACCACGAACCGGGCAACGTCTTCCAGTGCGGTGGCGCGACCGGCGAAGAGGCCGAGATGGCCGATGGCTTGTTCACAGAGCAGATTGGCTTGAGCGCGCGCGCGATCGACGCCGAGGATGGTCACGAAAGTGGCTTTGCCCGCACCGGCGTCGCGTTGCACCGATTTGCCGGTTTCGGCTTCTGTCCCTTCGTGATCCAGCAGATCGTCGATAATCTGGAAGGCCAGACCGAGATCATGGGCGTAATTGCGGAGCGCCATGTAATGCTGCGCCGGGGCGCGTCCCAGAATTGCGCCCGCGACGGAAGAGAAGGCGATCAGGTCGCCGGTCTTCATGCGTTGCAGCCGTGTGATCGCGCCGATATCCAGCGGCGTGGTCTCGGCGATCAGATCGAGCATCTGGCCGCCGACCATGCCCGCTGCGCCCGCGCCTTTGGCCAGTTCGGTAACCAGCTGGCAGCGCACTTTGGGGTCTTCGTGGGTTTCATGCGCGGCGAGAATTTCAAAAGCGATGGTCAGCAGGGCGTCGCCGGCCAGAATCGCCGTGGCATCGTCATATTTCTTATGCAGCGTCGGTTTGCCGCGGCGCAGATCGCTGTTATCCATTGCCGGCAGGTCATCGTGGATCAGGGAATAACAATGAATGCATTCCACTGCCGCGGCTGTCCGCAGGGCGCAGGTTTCATTGACATTGAACAGGCCGGCGGAGCTCATGACCAGAAAAGGGCGCAGCCTTTTGCCGCCACCGAGCGCGCTGTAGCGCATCGCTTCGAACAGCCGGCTTTCTGCCCCGCCGACTTGCGGCAGCAGCCGGTCGAGCATGCGTTCGACGGCGGCGGCGGTTTCGGTCATGGCGGCGGAGAGTTCGGGATGCAATGAGGGCATGGACGCTACTCGATTCGTTAAGAGGCGAAGGGCTTGCTGCCGATTGTGCCGTCGGCATTCTGGGTGATTTGCTCGATCTTCAACTGCGCCTCGCGTAATTTGGCTTCGCAGTGGCTACGCAGCAGGCTGCCGCGCTCATAAGCGCCGATGGCGTCGTCAAGTTTGGCCTTGCCGTCTTCCAATTGTTTGACCAGTTGCTCAAGCTCCGCCAGCGCGGCTTCAAAGCTTAAAGCGGCGATGTCGGGGGGGATAGTGTTTGCGGGTGCAGATTTGGCCATGGTGAGCCGGTTTCATGCGTGAATTACAGCGAAAGGTCAAGTCTTTCAAGCGTCTAAGGCGATAAAATCGTTACAGGGCTTGACTTGCGCGAAGCTGTGGACGCATAAACAGGACTTAAATTGTCTTTTATCTGGAAAAGACCGGAAGCATGCTGCGTTTGCCGAAACTTACCGATTATGCCGTGGTTATTCTGGCGCCCCTGGCCATTGCGGACTGCCCGGTGCTGACCGCCGCCGCGATTGCACGGCAGTCGGGGCTGGCGCTGCCGACAGCGGCAAAAATCCTGAAGAAACTTGCCAAGTCCGGAATTATCCGCGCTTTGCGTGGGATGAAAGGCGGCTATCAACTGGCGCGACCCGCCGCTGCGATTACGGTGGCCGACATTGTCGCCGCGATGGATGGGCCGATTGCCTTGACCGACTGCATTGACGGACAGTCGGGACAGTGCAGCGTCGAGCATAACTGTGTGCTGCGTGGCCACTGGAACCATATCAACCGTACCATTCGCGGCGCGCTGGAAAGCGTCAGTCTGGCCGATATGGTGGCGCCGCGGGTTGAACCCTTCCCCGTCTTGCAGCAAACCGGTTAGAGGCTTCTATGGCGGCGGTTGAAGAGACCTTGCGCGCGGTCGAAGAACTGGGCGCACAGAAATACAAATACGGTTTTGTTACCGCGATTGATTCCGACCGCGCGCCGCCGGGGTTGAATCCCGATATTATCCGTTTGATATCCGCCAGGAAGCAAGAGCCGGAATGGATGCTGGACTGGCGGCTGCAAGCTTATGCGCGCTGGCTCAAGATGGCGGAGCCGGATTGGGCAAAAATTAAACACCCCAGGATCGATTATCAGGCGATTTGTTATTACTCAGCGCCGAAAGCCAGGCCGAAGCTGGAGAGTCTGGATGAAGTCGATCCCGCATTGCTGGAGACTTATAAAAAACTGGGCATTCCGATTGCTGAGCAGGAAATTCTGGCCGGGGTTGTGCCGAAAATGGCGGTCGATGCCGTGTTTGATTCCGTCTCGGTAGTCACGACCTATAAAAAGTTGTTGCAGGAACATGGGGTAATTTTCTGCCCGATTTCGGAAGCTGTGCGGGAACATCCGGAGCTGGTGCGGAAATATCTCGGCTCCGTCGTGCCGCAGGGCGATAATTACTTTGCAGCGCTGAATTCCGCCGTTTTTACCGACGGATCGTTTGTTTATATTCCACCGGGCGTGCGCTGTCCGTTGGAGCTTTCCACCTATTTCCGCATTAATGCCGAGAATACCGGGCAATTTGAGCGTACACTCATCATCGCGGATGCGGGATCCTATGTATCCTATCTGGAAGGCTGCACCGCGCCGAAGCGCGATGAGAACCAGCTGCATGCCGCGGTGGTGGAGCTTGTGGCGCTTGATGACGCGCAGATCAAATATTCTACGGTGCAGAACTGGTATCCCGGCGATGCCGAAGGTAAGGGCGGGATCTATAATTTTGTCACCAAACGCGGCGATTGTCGGGGCGCGCGGGCAAAAATTTCCTGGACGCAGGTCGAGACCGGATCGGCCATCACCTGGAAATATCCCAGCTGCGTGTTGCGCGGCGAGGGATCGGTCGGGGAGTTTTATTCAGTGGCGGTGACCAATCATC
Organism: Alphaproteobacteria bacterium; assembly: GCA_049653105.1. Taxonomy (GTDB): domain Bacteria; phylum Pseudomonadota; class Alphaproteobacteria; order UBA9219; family RFNS01; genus JBASFQ01. The sequence continues at coordinate 61,291 of JBASFQ010000022.1, read as the reverse complement.
ATCAGCAGGCCGATACCGGAACCAAGATGATCCATATGGGCAAGAATACGCGTTCCACCATCGTGGCCAAGGGGATCAGCGCCGGGCAGGCGCAGAATACCTATCGCGGGCTGGTGAAATTTATGCGGACAGCGGCCGGGGCGCGTAACCATACGCAATGTGACAGTTTGCTGATCGGTGACAAATGTGGGGCGCATACCGTACCCTATATTGAATCGCGCAACGCGCAGGCCAGCGTGGAGCATGAAGCCACGACATCGAAGATCAGCGCCGAGCAGTTGTTTTATTGCCGCCAGCGCGGTTTGAGCGCCGAACAGGCGACAGGCTTGATCGTCAACGGCTTTTGCAAGGCCGTGTTACAGGAATTGCCGATGGAATTTGCGGTCGAGGCGCAAAAGCTGGTGAGTATCAGTCTGGAAGGCAGTGTGGGCTGATGGAACAGATGGATAAAATAACTTTGCCCTATACGCTCAAGCGCGGGGCAAATATGCAGATCATCGTTCCGGTCATGATCGCGCAGCCTATTCTCGTGCTTGGAATACTTTTGATCATCATGTATCAGCGCGGCGAAGCGGCGCAGGATTTGATGATGGTTGCGTTAATTCTGTTGGTGCTGATTCCGGCGGAGATTGTGGCGACGATTTTGTTGCTGCGGCATTTGCGCCCCGCTGTGTTGATATTTAATCGCGGTTTTCTGACGGAACAGCCCATATCCGTTCTGGGATTTCCGGCTCCGCCGGAACAAACCATGGATATGAGCGAATTTGCGGCGGTTAAAATTATACCGGCGCCGCGCGGATCGTTGGTGACTATGAGTTTGCAGCGGCATGACGGGCCGGATTATCTGGTGCGCCATATGATGGAGCACGATGTAGTGGTGCAGCTGGCGCGCGCGCTCCGGCTGCCGGTGGAAGAGGCGTAAGAGATGCTTGAGATTAAAAATCTGCATGCGACGATACATGGCAAGGAAATTTTGCGCGGGCTTGATCTCTGCGTTCCTGCCGGTGCGGTGCATGCGGTGATGGGGCCGAACGGTGCCGGGAAAAGCACTTTGTCCTATGTACTGGCCGGGCGCGAGGGTTATGACGTGACGGCGGGGTCGGTGACGTGGCGCGGGCAGGATTTGCTGACGCTGACGCCCGAAGCGCGCGCCGCCGCCGGGGTATTCTTGGCCTTTCAATATCCGGTCGAAATACCGGGTGTCAGCAATACCATCTTCCTGCGGACGGCGCTGAACGCTTTGCGGGTCGCGCGCGGGCAGGAAGAACTGGACGCCGTGCAATTCCTGAAATTATTGCGCGCCAGAGCCAAAGAACTGGGCATGAGCGAGGATATGCTGAAGCGCGCCGTAAATGTCGGGTTCTCCGGCGGCGAGAAAAAGCGCAACGAAGTGCTGCAGATGGCGTTACTTGAGCCCGGCCTGTGCGTGCTGGACGAGACTGACAGCGGTCTGGACATCGATGCGTTGCGAATCGTGGCCGACGGCGTCAATGCCTTGCGCGGCGCGGATCGGGCGATGCTGGTCATCACCCACTATCAACGTTTGCTGGATTACATCAAGCCTGATCGCGTGCATGTGTTGGCGGGCGGGCGCATCGCGCAAACGGGCGGTCCGGAACTGGCGTTGGAGTTGGAGAAATCCGGCTATGCGGCGTTCGGGGCGGAGCAGGTGGCCTGATGCACCTCGCCACCCGCATCGCTGCATCGGAACAAGATCGTGAGGCGTGGAAGTACACGTCGCTGCGTGATTTGAAAATGCTGCAATTCGCGCCGGTGACGGAGCGTATGGTGGTCGATGCTGCGGAATTACCGGGATTGATGCCGGTCGAAGACCGGCATCGGCTGGTTTTCGTTGATGGGCAGTTGCGGCATGAACTATCAGCCGTCAATGACATGCCGGACGATCTGATCGCCGGTGATGCGACGGCGGGCCATGTCTTGTCGATTGGCGGCCAGACCTGCCTGATCACCGCGCCGCTGGAGCTGGTATTTGTGGCGACGAAAAACGGCACGGCACGGGAAAGCCGGGTCAAATTGCGCTTTGAGTTGGGCGCGAATGCGCGACTGACCTTGATCGAGCATCATATCAGTCTGGGTGTGGGGGTCGCACATGCGGCTTTGTCCGAGACGTCGATTGTCTTGCACCCACGGGCGAAATTGCTGCATGCGAAATTTCAGGAAATGAGCCGCACGGATTATCATCTGGCGCAGACGCGCGTCAGTGTTGCGGGCGGAGCTTATTATGACCGTTTTGCCATGATGACCGGGGCGGCTTTGTCCCGCGATGAAATCGTCGTGACTTTGGCAGGAGAGCAGGCGCAGACGCAGCTGCATGGAGTCTATTTGCAACGCGGCGGCCAGCATGCCGATACGACCATGCTTATCGATCATGCCGCGCCGCATACCAGCAGTCGCACGGTTTACAAAGGTGTCCTGGATGAACGGGCGCGCGGCGTGTTTCAGGGGCGGTTGCTGGTGCGTCCCGATGCGCAGAAAGCCGACGCGCAGCAGCTCAGCCGCGCTTTGTTGTTGTCGGATCAGGCCGAGGCCGACAGTAAACCTGAACTGGAAATCTATGCCGACGATGTCAAATGCGGCCACGGCGCGACGGTTGGACAGCTGGATGAGACAGCGTTATTCTATCTGCGGTCGCGCGGCGTGCCACGCGATGCGGCGCGCGCTTTGTTGATCAGCGCTTTTGCCGGTGAAGTGATCGAGCAATTGACAATGCCGGCCTTGCGCGATTATGCCGCGCAGATCGCGCATCTTTGGCGGGGAGACGTGGCATGAATCAGGCTGCTGAACTCTTTGCTTGCACCGCGACGGCTTGCGATGCCGCGCAATTGCGCGCGGATTTTCCAGGTCTGGCGCAGCAGGTGCATGGCAAGCCGCTGGTTTATCTGGACAGCGCGGCGAGCGCGCAGAAGCCGGTGCAGGTATTGGAGGCGATGGATCGGTTCTATCGCCGGGATTACGCCAATATCCATCGCGGCGTGCATGAATTGTCGCAACGTGCGACACGACATTATGAAGCGGCGCGGGCGACGGTGCGGCGCTTTATCAATGCAGCGCATGATCATGAAATTATTTTTACGCGTGGGGCGACCGAGGCCATTAATCTGGTAGCGGCAAGCTGGGGCAGCGCCAATTTACAGGCCGGGGATGAGGTGGTGGTCACCGAGCTGGAACATCACGCCAATATTGTGCCGTGGCAAATGCTGGCGGGGCGTGGTGTCAAGCTCGTTCCCGCGCGGATGAATGATGCCGGAGAAGTCACGGCGGATGCCGTGCGCGTCTGCCTGACGTCGCGCACGAAACTGGTCGCCGTGGCACATATCGCCAATGCGCTGGGGACGGTATTGCCGGTTGCGGAGATTATCGCGTTGGCGCATGCGCGCGGCATCCCGGTTTTGGTTGATGGGTGTCAGGCTGTGTGCCACAGCCCGGTGGATGTGCAGGCGCTGGGCGCGGACTTTTATGTTTTCTCCGGCCATAAACTGTATGGACCGACCGGTGTCGGGGTCTTATACGGGCGCGCGGAGCTGCTGGCGGCCATGCCACCCTATCAGGGTGGCGGCGATATGATCGAAACCGTGTCATTTGACGGGACGACTTTCAAGGAGCCGCCGCAGCGTTTTGAAGCGGGAACGCCCGCGATTGCCGAAGCGGTGGGGTTGGCGGCCGCCATTGACTATGTCGGTGCCATCGGCATGGCGCGCATCGCGGCGCATGAACAGGATATTCTTGTTTATGCGACGGAGAAGTTATGCGGCATTCCTGGGCTGCGGATCATCGGCACGGCGGCGAACAAAGCGGCAGTACTGTCTTTTGTCGTGGAAGGAGCGCATCCGTCCGATCTTGGCACTTTGCTGGATCGGCACGGCATTGCTGTGCGGACGGGGCATCATTGTGCGCAGCCCGTCATGACGCGCTTGAATCTGCCCGGCGGCACAGTACGCGCCAGTTTCGGGCTTTATACGACGCGGGACGATATTGATCGTTGTGCGGCCGCACTGGTGCAGGTGCAAGGGATGTTGTTGCCATGAGCGACGCTGTTATAGACGCTTTGAAAGCGAAGATTGTCACCCAGCTGCAGCAGGTGCACGATCCGGAAATTCCGGTGAATATTTACGATCTTGGCTTGATTTATCGGATCGACCTGTACCCCGACACCGACAAATTTCGCGCCGAAATCGATATGACTTTGACCGCGCCCGGTTGTCCGGTCGCGGGGACAATGCCGGGGCTGGTGCAACTGGCCGCGAGTCAGGTCGCGGAATTGTCCGACGTCAAGGTGCAGCTGGTCTGGGATCCGCCCTGGGATCGGTCGCGCATGTCGGAGACCGCGAAACTTGACCTGGGCATGTTTTGAACCATAGCAACGAACAAGGAGTGTCAGCCATGAACAAGGCCGTAATCACCATACATCCAGATGTCGTCGCCTATGTCAGAGAAAAGGTCGCGGCGACTGCGGCGCTTGACCCCACGCAGCAGGTTGTTGGTTTGTGGGTGGAAGTGACGAAGAAGGGCTGTTCGGGTCACAGCTATGATTTCGCCGTGATGACGGCGGCCAAGCTGGCCGAATATGCAGCGCTGGGAAAATTCGACCAACCGGAAAAAGTTGCGCAGGACGGCGTCACGGTTTTTATCGAACCGCAATCGGTGCTGAAAGTCATCGGTGCGGAGCTGGTGCTGGAACGTGATGCTTTTGCCGCACGGCTCAATTTTCGTAACCCGAATGCGAAGGGACATTGCGGCTGTGGTGAAAGTTTTGCACTGGAAACACCACCAAATTGACAGAATATTTCAAGGTGTATGGGTTGCATTTTCCTTTCACTTTCCCCTAAGACGACGTAATAATGCCGCGAGGGAGTGACCTATGACATTACTGGCGCCCGGAAAAAAAATTCCCATGCAGTTGTGGTGGGATTGGAGCGACGTTGTCTATGACCAGATGGGAATCGTCAGCAATACGCTCGGCGAACATGGTCGTACCAAAGAGGCGGATTTTTTCCGCCATTATCGCAACGAATTGAAAGAGCTGTGGGAGTCAACCCGCGGGCGTCCCGATGCCGACAAACACCGGCATCATTTTGCCACGATTTACCGAAGCTTTTTGCGCGAATTGCCGGAGACGGCGCGCACGTTGCAATGTTTGCTCGACGAAGATTGGCGCGGTGGCGTGACGGATGACGATGATCGTGCCGGTCGCACCGGCAAGAGTGGTGATGGTGGTCAAGGCGGGTTTCGTACTATGCGCGGCAAGCAGATTTTCGGTTATCCGGATTATGATAACCCGCGTGGCATCGCCGATGGCTATGCCCGGCAGGGTTATCTGCCCTATGTCATGCGGAATATGATCAAGGGACAAACCGGGTTTCTTTATCTTGGTGCTTTGAAACCGCGCCGGGGCGTGACCTCAAGTTCCGGCTCTGCTTTAGGATATGACGCAGAAACACGTGAGAATATCGAGTATTACCTGATGCGCCGAACCTTTGCCGCGCCACGGCCGACCTGACAAACGGTGGCGTGTCACGCTGTTGCCAGCGAGGCTTTCTTGCTTCACAATCGCGGTACTCCCTTGATACAACCGGGTGACCGCCATGTTATACTTGCTCCGTCCGTCATTCGATGCCGCGCCGCCGCGCCCGACCTTGCTGGCCGATTATGCGCCGCCGGATTTTCTGATCTCCACAACGCGACTTGATGTCCAGATTCACGACGATCATGCGCGGGTGCATGCGACGCTGCACATGCGACGCAATCCTGTCGGCAAGCGCAGTGCATCGCTGGTGCTGGACGGGCTGGAGCAAGAATTGCTGGAAGTGCGGTTGGATGGTCAAGTTCTGCCGGCCGGAGCCTATCAGGTCACGGCGCGGCATTTGACCCTTGCTGATCTGCCTGACCAGTTCTGTCTGGAAATCATCAGCACGCATCAGCCGCAAAAGAACACCGCCCTGTCCGGATTTTACAAATCCGGCACCATGTTGTGCACACAATGCGAAGCCGAGGGTTTTCGCCGCATTACCTATTACCTCGACCGGCCTGACGTGTTGGCGCGATTTGATGTGCGGATCGAGGCTGATGCCAGGACTTATCCGGTGCTGTTGGCAAATGGCAATCTGCAGGCGAAGGGGAAAGTCAAAGGGGGGCGGCACTGGGTGGAATGGCATGACCCTTTTCCGAAGCCCTGTTATCTATTCGCGATGGTGGCCGGTGATTTGCAGCGCGTGCCTGATAAATTTACCACCAAATCCGGGCGCAAGGTCTTGCTGGAAATTTATGTCGAGCCGGGTAATACGGATCAGGTCAAGATTGCGCTGCGCTCGTTAAAAGCCGCCATGAAATGGGACGAGGACGCCTATAACCTGGAATATGATCTTGATCGTTTTATGATCGTTGCCACCAGCTTTTTCAATATGGGGGCGATGGAGAATAAGGGGCTGAATATTTTTAATTCTGACTGCGTGCTGGCGCGTCCGGAAACTGCAACCGATGCCGATATTGCTTTTGTCGAACGCGTGGTCGGACATGAATATTTCCATAACTGGACCGGCAATCGCATTACCTGCCGCGACTGGTTCCAGTTGAGTTTGAAAGAAGGGTTGACGGTTTTCCGCGAACAGCAGTTCGTCGAGGCCATGAATTCTCCGGCCGTGGAGCGCGTGCGCGAGACCCGCAATCTGCGCGTGTCGCAATTTACCGAAGATGCGGGGCCGAACGCGCATCCGGTGCGACCAGAGAGTTTTCTGACCATCGATAATTTTTATACCGCGACCGTTTACAGCAAGGGCGCGGAGGTATGCCGCATGTTGCATACGTTGCTGGGCGATCGGCGCTGGCAGCGCGGGATGCAGCTTTATGTCAAACGCCACGATGGCGGCGCGGCCACCTGCGATGATTTTGTGGCGGCGATGGCCGATGCCAGCAAGCTCGATCTCGGCCAGTTTAAGTTATGGTACAGTCAGGCGGGCACGCCGTTGCTTCAGGTCAAGGGTACTCATGACGCCAAAGCGCAGACTTATACCCTACGGATCAAGCAATCCTGTCCGCCGACGCCCGGGCAGCCCAAGAAATTGCCGATGCATGTTCCTTTTGCCGTCGGGCTGCTCGACAAGGAAGGGCGCGACCTGATCGGCACGGAAATCCTGCAATTGCATCGGGCTGAAGAAACCTTTGTATTCAAGGATATTCCGACGCCGCCGATTCCGTCGCTGTTGCGGCAATTTTCGGCGCCGGTGCGGGTGGATTTCGCTTATCAGGAAAAAGAGCTGCTGTTCCTGCTGGCGCATGATCATGATTCTTTCAGCCGGTGGGATGCCGGGCAGACTTTGTTCAACCGGGTGCTCCAACGGCTGGTGGCCACTTATCATGCCGGGCGCAAGCCACAGCCGCCCAAGGCCTTTATCGCGGCGCTGGGGCCGATTCTCGAAGACCCACATTTTGACCCTGCCTTTACGGCTTTGATGCTGCAAATTCCGGGGGATCAGGAAATTGCCGCGCAGCTGGCCGATGCAGGCAAGACCGTCGATGTCGTCGCGGTGCATAAGGCGCGGGAATTTCTGCGCGCCGCTATTGGCAAGGCGCATTTGCCCCTGTTCCGGCGGCGCTGGCGGGCATTGCAGCCTGATCCTTATGCGGTGGATGGACAGGCGATGGGGATGCGGAGTCTGAAGAATCTGTGTCTGGCTTATATGGCGGCGGGCGGCGAGCATGCCGCGCTGGCCGAGGCGGCAGCGCAGGTGCGGAAATCGCCGAATATGACCGACCAGATCAGCGCGCTGAATATTCTGGTTTGGAGCGGCGATAAAATACGGGAAAAGGCACTGGCGCAGTTTTATGCCCGCTGGCGTGATGATGAGCTGGTGATTAATAAATGGTTCGCGGTGCAAGCTGCCGCGCCGCGCCGCGATACGCTGGCGCGGGTCAAAGCACTGCTGCGGCATCCAGATTTCGACCGCACCAATCCGAATAAACTGCGCGCCGTGCTGGGGACCTTCGCCCATAATAATCCATTCGCGTTCCACGCATCGGGTGGAGCGGGGTATAAATTTTTGGCGACGCAAATCAGGATCGTCGATAAAATCAATCCGCAGATGGCCTCGCGGCTGGCGCATGCTTTCGACCGTTGCCGCATGTATGACCCGGTGCGGCAGAAACAGATGCGCGCCGCACTGGAGTCGTTGCAGGCGATGAAAGGTCTGTCGGCGAATACCTATGAAATTGTTAGCAAGTCACTGGCGCATGCCAAGGGAAAAACGAAATAAAACAGGTGTTGTTTGTGAAGCGGAATGATTGTTGCGCGCGCATAAATATGAGGCCTGACCCTAGACCCGTCGGGGCGTGCATGTTATGAGAGCGAACGTACAAAATACAGTGCGCCGCCATTTTTCTTTAAAGAGGATTTCCCCATGTTGAAACAAGCGATGGTTGCCTTGGTCGCTTTTTGTGCTCCGTTATGTGGGGCGCAGGCGGCTGATCCCTATATCTGGAACCAGGCGGAAGCCGACAAGGCTTTGGCCGTGACGCAGGCGTCGCCCTATATGACATCGGACGCGACCGCCGCCTTTGCGCGTACCGAATCGGTCGCATGGTATCGGCAGCCGGATCTGCTGGGATTCAGTGTTGGCTATTATGATGTTTTAAAAAATACGCCGCGCAAGACCGCCGCTGATTTCCGTGTCGAACATCGTTGGGGCGTTTCGCTGTTGCCAAAAATCTGGTCGGGTTTCGATGGCTGGGAGCCGTATTTCCAGATGCGGCCGATGGCCGGGGTGGAGGCGACCAGCGATGGCGCGCTGTACGGTTACGGCGGATTTGTGTTTGATGTCTTTATCGGCAAACATTTCTTTCTGTCCCCGAACGAAGTCGTGGGGGCTTATTATCGCGGCAACGGCAAGCGGCTTGGCTCCTTCATCGAGTTTCGTTCAACGATGGAAGTCGGCTATCGCTTTGACAACAACATGAGAATTTCGGCATCCTTCGGCCACATCTCCAATGCCGGCCTGACCCGGCTGAATTCGGGGACGGAGATTTTGTCGGGGAACGTCTATATCCCTGTGAACTGGGTGTTCGGGGACTGATTTTTCCTGTGGTTCGGGTTGAAACGGCGGGCTGACAGGCTCGCCGTTTTTTATGCAGGCAGCAGCGTGCTGCCTTTCTGGTCTGGATGATGCGATGACTCTTACGCAAGACATTGGAGCAGCGTCACCCGTTGATCGACCTCTGCGCGGTATTGCCTATATGCTGCTCAGCGCCGGAGGTTTTTCCGCCATGAGCGTGGCCGGGAAATGGCTGACGGCGGACTATGCCGTGGCGCAGATTATTTTTTTCCGGTCATTGGTTGTTCTGCTGGCGACGGGGATTTTGATCGGGGCGCGGCGCGACCCCGCGTTGTTGCGGACACAAAATTGGCGCGGCCATTTCTGGCGCGGGCTGATTGGGACGCTCGGCATGTTTTTTTGGTTCTATTCCTTTCATTTGTTGCCGCTGGCAGATGCGATCGCGATCAACTTTATGGGGCCGGTGTTTGCTATTCTTCTCGCCATTATATTCTTGCGCGAGCCCGCCCATCGTCAGCACTGGATTGCGCTGGGGGCCGGGTTCGCCGGGGTGCTGGTGATGACGCAGCCGGGTGGCGGTACCGTCAACTGGATCGGGATTCTGGTTGCGCTGGGCGGAGCCCTGACATACGGCGTGTCCCAGATGCATGTCCGGCGTTTGGGACGCACGGAATCGCCTTTGACGACTGTGTTCATTTTTTCTTTCTTTTCTCTTGGCGTATCGGTTTTGCTCTTGCCGTGGTTCTGGCGGCAACCATCGGCTCTTGATCTGGCACTGATGGTTCTGACCGGGGTGGGGGCTTTCATCGGCCAGATGTTCATGACCAAAGCCTTTATCTGCGCGCCTGCCGCGACGGTCAGTCCGTTTCACTATACCGGGCTGCTCTGGGGCGTGATTTTCGGCAATCTGTTGTGGGACGAACGGCCGACGCCGCAGATTCTGGGTGGCGCGGCCATCATCATGGCTGCGGGCATTTATCTTGCCTGGCGTGAGCGCCCGGGGCGGCCGATGTGATCGGCAGATCGTGCCCTTGAGGATCATCTGGGGCGGGTAGCTTTTGCCGGTTGGCAGCCTTTGGCGGCGCGACATCATAAAAATACTAGTGAAATCAATGGGTTGTATTTTGGCACGGCGCTTGCTCCGAAGCTAAGGAAATTTGACGTGGTCTGATCCCCAGGACAGGCGGCGCAAAGCAAGAGGAGATAAAAGATGAGCGTTTTTTCAGCCCTGAACGTCGCCGTGAACGGCCTTGGTGCCCAATCGTCGGCATTCGCCAACGTGTCGGACAATCTGGCCAACGCGCAGACCGTCGGGTACAAGCGCGTCGATACCAATTTCGAGTCGCTGGTGACGCAGTCGAACGCCGCCAAGAATGACCCCGGTGGTGTGAGCGCGACCCCCATTTATCAAAACTCAATTCAGGGTAACTTGACCCAGGTCGATAGCGCGACATCACTCGCGATTTCCGGCAACGGATTCTTTGCTGTGCAGAGAGCGGTTGTGAGTGCATCTGGATCGACCAGTTTCAGTGGCGATACGCTTTATACGCGGCGCGGCGATTTTGCCTTGAACAAAGACGGCTATCTGGTGAACGGCTCGGGCTATTACATGACCGGTTACGCGGTCGATCAGTCTGGCAACGTGAATACTGCCGCAGTGGCGCCGGTGCTGATTTCTCAGTTGCTGGATAACCCCGTGGAAACGACATCATTAACCTATGCCGGCAACCTTCCGGCCAGTGCGGCATCGACTTTTGTCTCGTCGCCTTCGACCATCAACCTGATCGACCAGATCGGCGTCCAGCATGGCATGACCTTCACCTGGAGCAAGACCGCCACGACGGGGTTGTGGAATCTCGATGTCACCGTTGCCGGAGGCAATGGCAGCACAAACCAGTCATTTACCGTGCCCTTCAATTTCAGCACCTCAGGTTCAACCGCCGGTACGCTGGCGGCCTATGGGGTTGGCGCGGGCGCGGGCATTGTCGCCGGATCGGGCTACACGGTTGTTGATCCGACCTCGACGACACCAGCCGGGCAGGCGACGGTGTCCTTCACCTCTAACTTCACCGGCTCTGGCACGCAGACCATGACGATCAATTTCGGTTCCTATGGCCAGACCGGCGGTATTACGCAGTTCGCCGCCACCGATCTGTCGGTGACGACCTTGCAGCAGAATGGTATTCCGCGCGGCTCGTTCAAATCTCTGGGCATCGACAAAAACGGGTTCGTCAGTCTGAATTACGACAACGGCTCGTCGAAGATATTCTATCAGGTTCCGGTGGTGCAGTTCTTTGCTTCAGGCAATCTGCAACGCGAACCCGGCAACGCCTTTTCGCAGACGATTGAAAGCGGTACGCCGCGGTACAGCGCGCCGGGCGTGTTGGGGGCTGGGTCGATCACTGGCAACGCTTTGGAAGCGTCGAACGTGGATATCGCCAGCGAATTTTCCAAGATGATCCAGTATCAAAGAACTTATTCGGCGAATGCGCGCGTGATCAGTACGGCAAGCTCAATGCTTGACGACATTATCAGCGTCGTCCGGTAATCGGGCGTTACGGGAGAGGGAGACGAACGCATGTCACTTGATGCAGCACTCAGCGGCGCGTTATCGTCCCTGCAAACCGTGCAGCGGCAGATTTCGGTTATTTCCAACAATATCAATAACGCTAATACACCAGGGTATACGCGCAAGACGGTGCAGACCGAATCGGTCGGCAACGGCGTCACCCTGGTTGGCGTCAAGATCAGCAATATTGCACGCACCAATGACGAGACGCTGCAGAGATCTATGAATATCTCTACATCGAATGAAAGTCTGGTTGCAACGCAGCAGGAATATCTGGCGCGGTTGCAGGGCATTCTGGGAACAGGCAGCAACAATGTGCAGCTGACCAACACGATCCAGACTTTTGCCGCTGACTGGAATTTGTTGCAAGCCGAGCCGGAAAGCGTCGCGTTACAGAACCAGATTATCAGTGACGGTACAGCCGTTGCCAATACCATCAAGAGTGTGGCCAATCAGATTGAGCAGCTTGACCGCAGCATTATTTCCGATATTTCCGGCACGATTTCCCAGCTGAATTCGGCGTTGCAGTCGATCCAAAAGCTGAATGCACAAATTGCGGACGCCAAGGCGTCGGGGTTGCCGATCGGGGACTATCAGGATCAGCGCGATCAGGCCATCAACCTTATCGCGCAGTTCGTTGATATCCGCGTGATGCAGAACGGCAATGATCAGATCGCGATTTTCACGCCGCAAGGTTTTAATCTTCTGAATGGCGATCCTGAGCAATTTGCCTATGACGGCGTCAATCTGACGCTGGTGGGAAGTTCGACCTCGGTATCGGCCAACCTGACAGGCGGCAAGCTGGAGGCATTGCTTAATCTGCGCGCCGATTCATCTCCGGCGGCGGCGAATACCGATCCGACACGCGAAGTTATCCGCAAACTCCGGAACCAGCTGGATCAGCTGGCCAACGGGTTTCTGGCCGCGACGACAAGTCCGGACAGCTTTGCTCAGGCCTATAACAGCGCCAGTACCGGAACGGGAGAACTGGCTTCGGGATTCTTTACCGGAACGGATCGCACCAATATCACGGTCAACAGCGCTCTGATCGCCGGCACCTCGAAAGTCAAACAACTTGCGTCCGTGCCGGTGGCGACGGCGATGTCCAACCAGACGCGGTCTTTCACGGCCGCTGGCGTCACGATCAGCAATGTCAGTTACGCGTCCTATGCCCAGTCCATCGTGTCGCAATGGCAGACGGCGGCAACGCAGATCAATTCCAGCGCGGAAGTCGCAAAAAATCAAAAGGATTATTACAGCAAATTGTTTACGGACAAGACCTCCGTCAATGTTGATGAGGAAATGGTTCGGTTGCAGGTTCTGCAGTTGTCTTATCAGGCGGCAGCGCGCTTGATCGGCATCGTTCAGCAGATGAATCAGACCATCACAGACATGGTGCGGTAAATGATCGGCGGTATCAGCTCGGCAAGTATTCTCGCACAGACCATCGCGGCGCTCAATACGGAGCAGGCGACGATGGCGGATATGACACAGCAGTTGTCAACCGGCGTGAGGAGCAACGACCTGACGCGCTATACGCCGGCTGAGGCCAGTTCGTTGATCGACATCAAGGGTTTGATCACAAAATATGATAGTTATAAAGCCGCGATCCTGAGCGTGCAGCCGCGCATGAGCGTTTATTCCAGTTCTTTGGCGGCGCTGGAGAAAATCGGCAACACGGCTCAGGGATTGATCAATGGCGCGCAAAATTACGCTTCGGCCCTCGATACCGGCTTGCCGCAGCAGCTGGCTTCGGCACTGGATCAGGTGAGCTATTACCTGAACCAGAAAGTCGGCGAGCGCTATATCTATTCCGGCACGCGCTATCAGACAAAACCCGTTGCGGATTTGCGTGCTTTGCCGTTGCCGCCGAGCGGAACATTTCCGGTGGTATCTCCGAATTTGCCGCCTTATGACACGCAGGCGCCGGGAACCGATGTCAACGCTTTTACCCAGGATAGGGTTGCAATTGATGATAACCTGCACCTGGATTACGGCATTCCCTCGACCAGCACAGGACTGCAGAACCTGATTCAGGGATTGCGCTATGCTTATGCTGCGAGCCAGGATTCCGCGAACTATGATTCCTATATGGCGCAGGCAAAACAATATCTTACAGCGTCCACCACCGACATCCGCAGTCTGCAAGCCAAGGTCGCGGGCGATCAGAAGGTCTTGAACCAGACCACGAAAGATCATAACGCCACGCTTGCTTTGCTCCGCGGCCGACAGGAAAGTATCCAGAACATTGATATTAATGAAGTGGCGACGAAAATCAGCTTCTATCAAACCCAGTTACAGGCTTCCTATGCCGCAACCGGGAAACTTGCCAGCCTTTCCATTCTGAATTTCCTGCCTAACCTGTAAGCATGTCACGTTGACCTGAGGAGTATTGCGATGAAGCAGCATATCGATCTTGGCCCCATCGAGTTGAGTTATGCCGCAGCGTTACGTGGAATCGTGCCCCGGGCAGCCGGTGTACCCTTCCGCTATATCCGTTGTGGCGCGATGGATGTGCAGGAGATGCTGGGGCTTGCGGCCAGCAATCCTGACGGCGAATTTGTTTTCGTGCTTCCCGATTCGATGCAGGCCAATGCCGCGCAGGCACGCGCCCGCGCGCTGCGGCTGTCCAATCTTGCTTTTCTCGGCATGTCGTTGGCCGCTTTGCGGAGTGCCGTTGCGGACGGGACGCAGAAACTGGCGACGGCAGATTATGTCTGCATTGACTGCACGCATGACCGGCCGGGATCGACGCATCAGGATGCCATGGCGCTGGCTGATGTGTTGACGGCGCCGGGCGGGCTGTTCGCGTGTCGTTACGCACCTTTTGCGACACCGGAAGACAGTTTGCGGTTTATGGTTACGGAATTCTTGCCTGAATTGCCGCCGGAGCAGCATGTTGAATTCCTGCACGAACTCAAGCAAATCGGGCAGACATATTTTTCAACGCATCCCCAGCAGGCTCTGGCTTTGAATCAGGCGCTGGGTATGCAGCAGCCAGAACAATTCCTCAAGGGTTTTGGTACCAGCAATCCGGGTTCAAACACATTATCCATGATTGTCGGCATGAACCAGCATCATTTCGGTTTTGTCGGCGATGCCGTATTCGCTGCCAATTATCTTGAAATGATGGTTCCCGCCGCCGCGCAGGAGATCGTGTATGGGCTGCGCGAGCATTTGCTGTATGAAATTATCAAGGACTTTGCTTCGGCGCGTGCCTTCCGTACCGATATCTGGGTCAAGCCGTCTGCGGTTCTGTCGGGCAACCTGGCGCAGCTGTTCGGCGGGTTTTATTACGGCATGACCGATGTTGGCGTTGCACTGCCGGAGAAACTATCGGTGGCTGAACAAGAAGTTGATCTGAAAACACCGTTGGTGGCGCGGTTGCTGAAACTGATGCAGGTGATGCCCATTACGATTGGGGATTTCCTGGCTCATGAGGTTGGGCAAGAATTCAAGCCGACCGAAACCGTCATGGCGATACAAATTCTGGTTGCGTGCGGGGTCATTGCGCCCATGCGCGGCAGTTTCAGCGGCATGGGTCAGGCCGATCATCATTATCCGCGTCTGCTTGGACAATATAATCAGCAATTGCGCGGCATGGTCATTGACGGTGCGTGCGCCTTGCTGGCTTCGCCAGTGGCCGGGCGGCCGCTGCGGCTCGACTTGCCAGAGGCGCTGGTGTTACAGGCCGTCGATCGGGTCGGCTTTGCCGAGTCCGCCGACTCGTTGATGAGTGAACTGGTGCGGGTTTCGGGAAATCCGGCGCAAGCCCGACTGATCTTTACCGTCGGCAAGAATCCTGCGCCAGAATTTGCCGAAAACCTGATTCGTGAAGTTTGCATGGCGAACATGGTTGGATGGTATGCACTTGGTATTCTTGACGTCGCCTGATATGTTCCGGGGATGGTCAAGCCGGGTTCTATTGCCGCGCAATTAAACGAGGCTGTCGCGTTGCATCGGCGCGGCGCGATTGGGCCTGCGGCACAAATCTATCAAAGCATTATTGACCGCGATCCGCGCAACGCTGACGCTTATCAACTGCTGGGCGTCGTCGCGCGGCAAATGGGCAAACGCGATCTGGCGCTGCACTTGCTGGTGACGGCGCTGGAGTTCAATCCACACCATGCGGCGGCGTTGGCCAACCATGCGGTTCTGTTGCGGGAATCCGGAGATTTACCACAGGCACGGGTCCAGGCCGAGGCGGCGGTGCGCGCTAATCCGAAATATGCCGAAGCGCACATTGCCCTGGGCGGCGTGTTGCAGGCGATGCATGCCTGGGAGGACGCGCGCCGGCATTATCAGACGGCGGCGCGGTTGCAGCCGGATAATCCGGCGCTTTTGAATGATATGGCGCTGGTGGAACGGCGGCTTGGGCATCTTTCTGCGGCCTATACGGCGGCGATGCAGGGCTTGCGTCTGGCTCCGGCTATGCCGGAATTGCATAATACGCGAGGTCAGATTTTGCGCGCGGCGGGTTATCCGGATGCCGCGTGTTCGGCTTTTGCCGCAGCGGCCGCCCATGATCCGGGATTGGCTGATGCTGGGATCAATGAGGCTCTGGCGTGCCTGCTGATCGGTGATTTCGCGCGCGGGTGGGAACTCTTTGCCCAGCGCGGCAAGATCGATCCGCGTGTGGCGCATGTGCCGGCCTGGGATGGGCGTACTGATCCGCAATGTGTGCTGCTGGTACAGGCCGAGCAGGGACTGGGTGATGCGGTGCAATTTGCGCGTCTGTTGCCCTGGGCGGCGGCGCGGGTGGCGCGCGTTGTGTTGGAAGTACCGACGCCGTTGCGAGAGTTGATGACGTCTTCCTTCCCCGATATTGACGTGATGACGCCAGAGGACCAGCTGCCGTCCGGAGTGACTCGGCGTTGCCGGTTGCTTGATCTGGCGGGATATGTGCCGCTGATCGACGATGAAATTCCCGGAGTTGCACCCTATTTACGGGTGGCGGAGACGCCGCTGCCGGAACTTCTGGCATCATGTGCTGCGCCGCGCGTCGGGCTGGTCTGGGCCGGAAATCCCGGACATCTGAATGATGCCAATCGGTCGTTGCGTCTGGCGCAATTCGCAGATATTTGTGCGCCGATGGCGGGGCATATGGTCTCCTTGCAGAAGGTGCCGCAAATCGGTGAATTGGCGGCATCCGGCCTGAAGATTGTTGATGCCGCGCCGCTGCTGCACGATTTTGCGGCGACGGCGGCTTTGTTGCAGCACATTGATCTGGTGGTGACGGTGGATACGTCGGTAGCGCATCTGGCCGGGGCGCTGGGGCGTCCGGTGTGGATTATGCTGCCTTTCGATCCGGACTGGCGCTGGCAGTTGGAGCGGCACGATGTGCCGTGGTATCCGACGGCGAAACTCTACCGGCAGCCTGCGCCGGGTGCCTGGGCGGATGTTCTTGCCGCTGTCGGACGTGATCTGGCGCGTTTTGCCGATGGCGACAGGTCGGTTTTGGCGCCCGGGGTCTGGAAGGTGCCGTTGCCGCGCCGTCAGTTGCAAGGCGCGGCAGTTCTGCCGGATTTTACGGAATAAGAAACGCCTGGACAGAAAATCTGTCCAGGCGTGGTGGTGTTTTTTGTGATCAGGCGCTGGCCGAGACCGACATGGACTCTGACGGCGGCTGCAGCGGCGTCTCGACGTTCTTGACACTCAGACCTGCTGCGATATTACGGTTGATCTCGATCAGGCTGCTGAGCAATCCCGGGTTATACTCCGCCAGGGCGCGCAGGCTGACCTTGTCAACAAAGCGGCTGAGATTCAACAACGTCACCTTGAGGTCACGCGGCAGCTCGTTGTTCGGTTCGCACAGGCTGACCTGAAAGACTGTCCACAGGCGCTGATTGTTCTTGATCGCGTCGATATAAAGCTCGCAATTTCCTTCTTGTTCCTGAGCCTGACGGATTTTGTTGGCGCAGTTGAGCAAGGCGCGCGCTTCGATTTCGCGTAATGACTCGCCCTCTTTTTGCGTGCTGGTATAGGCGCTCAATTGTTGATAGGTGCTGGATGACATAATCTGACCTCCTTCAGACGGCGGATATTTGTTGGGTTGCGGGGGATGGTGTTTGCTTCAGTTTGGCTGCCTCATGGTCGGAAAGCAGTTCCTGCCCAAGGCGCAGCGCCTTGAAGCTCTCACCGGCGCGAAGCAGCGCGATGATGTCGTTGACGCTACTGCCCAGATGCGGATACAGCAGCGCGAATTTGTCGATGGTGTCGATAACAAGATTGTCCAACGGCTGGCCTTTGCCTTTGAACAGATAAATCATTTGCAGCAGGAAATAGACGGTCGCGGCGTCGGATTCTTCGCTGCGCGCGATATTCATCATATAGCCTTCGCGCAGAACCGGGCTGTCCGACAGGACGAGGAGATCCGCGGGTCTGGTACCGACATTTTTGAGAACGGCGCCGCCGGCGAAAAACTTCTGCTCTGGCTTGACGCGGATTTTGAGGGGCATTTCCCGACTCCTTCGAGAACGAATACAATGTTGTGAACTCTGTACTAAATAAAGTAAGGGGGCGGCGTTACCGCCGCCCCCCGTAGGTTTAGAACAACTTCAGAATAGCTGACTGCTGCTGACCCGAAATCGCCAGAGCCGAAATACCAAGCTGTGAACGAGCCTGGAGGGCCTGGCTGTTCGCGCCTTCTTCATTGATGTCGGCGAGAACCAGGTTATCCGACGCAATCTGCAGCGTATTCACCAGATTCTTGGTGAAGTCCGCACGCGTTTGCACCAGAGTTGCGTTGGTACCGAACGTGCTGGCGTTGGAACGCAGCGTATTCAGAGCCGTTTGCAACCGCAGTGTATGCTCTGTCAAGTCAGCGTCGTTGAACGCATTGGACGGGGCGGTGAGGCCCAGACCAGTGGCGCTCAGGTCAACGCCCGAGATGGTCAGCGTGCTGGTGTTGTCTTCATTGAACTTCACTTTCAGCGCACCACTGCTCTTCAACAGGTTGGTACCGTTGAAGGTCGCGTCGTTGACCAGTGCGTCCAACTGGTTACGCAGTGAATTGTACTGCGTCGCCAGGTTCGTACGGGTCGTGGTGTCTGTGGTCTGCTGGGCGCTGTTCACGAGACCTTGCAGCTGTTGGGCGATCTTGGTGATCGCATCGATGGCGTTCGAGGCCGCTTTCACGGTCTGCAACGACGTCGACAGATCGTCCTTAATGGCCGAAAGGTCGCTGGCGCGGTTCAAGAAGGACTGCGATTTGAAGAACGCGGAAGCGTCGTCAATCGCGGTATTGACCTTCTTGCCCGAAGACAAACGCTGCGCCGAAACGCCTAACAGTTCTGCTGTTTGTTGCAGCGAGACCAGGTTGGCGCGGGCAGAGGCGGTAAGAGAGACGTTACTAAGAGCCATGGGATGAACTCCTTTCCCAGTTAGGCGGACTCCTTCCGCGGTTTCAACGTGCGTAAGACTAACTCACTTCCGTGAAATTAGGCTTAACTCACGCTCAGGAGAGTTGCGAAAAGCGTGCCAAACTTGCCGGGTAGCCAGGGGCTTGATTCAATTGGATGTCGCACCGGGCGCGGCGAAGTCACGGGAATTTTCTGCCGGTTCCGTTCGGCAAATTTTGCCGCGTCCAGCAATTCTTGCCCAGTCGCTTTCTCTTATGAGGCTAATGCGGCGAATAATTTTTGATTAAGAATATCCCAATTCCATGCGGTCATCTGCGCGGCTGCTGTCCGGGCTTTTTGCCGCGCGTCTTGCGTGTCATGGTAAATACTTGTTAAGGCGGCGACGATTTCTTCCACATCGCTTTCGCCCCATGCTGTGGTGGTCAGGCGTGGATCGGACGCGACGGCACAGGACTTTTGATGTGTCAGAGGTAGCGCGCCACAATATTTGACGAGATCGGCCTGTCCCGTATTGGCGGCAACATAAGTCGGAATGCCGCAGGCGAGGGATTCCATCGCAACCAGATTGGTTCCACCTTCACAGCGGTTGGGAAAGATCGCGACGTCACATTCACGCAGGACGCTGGGCATCATGATCTGGTGTGTGAAGGGCAGCGCGATGAACTGACGCGGTTCCAGCCCCTGCTGTTGCAGCCAGCCAACAATGTCGAGGCCGCTGCCGGGAACGGCTTGCGGCGTGGTCTGAACATGGCCCGCCATCTGGAACATGGCCGGGTCGCTGACGCCAAAGGATTGCCAGGCGCAGATCAGCAACGCCTCGGGGTGTTTGGTTGCAAAGCGTTTAAAGGCCGCCAACACGATATCCTGGCCTTTACGAAATTCGAATTTTCCACCGGAAAACACGATAAATCGTCCTGGCCAGAGATTGCGTTTTTCTTGAGGGAAAAACAGATCGCTATCGATGCCCTGATAACAGAGATGCACCGGGGCAAGATCGAGGCTGCGTAAATAGGCGGCGTTGAATTCCGAGATGGCAATGAGCCTGGTATAGGATTGTGCGACGGCACGTCCATGCGGCGAACAATAAAGATGCTCGATTGCAGCATAACCGATATTAGGCTGGCCGCGCACCTGATCCTGGCCGCTGAAACCGGCAAAATCATTGCCGACGCCATGCAGGACGGGGAATTCGAATGCCACGCTTTCCTGAGGGTTCTGTGCGAGCAGCGCGTCATATTTGCGCGCCAGCTCCAGCGCACCTGCGAGCCGCAATTCCAGCAGCGGCGGCAGCGCCAGTGTTGCCGGTCTTTTGGTCAGTGCCAGTCTTTTACCGCCATGCCGGAAAAAACTTTGTGCGATCTCGATACCGGTGATGCCATAACCGGAAACGGTGGCCAGGGGCCATGAGATGCCAAGAGATTCAAGCATGAGGCGGGTGTCGTATGGTTTCCGGAAATTAACCGTTAGCGCCGCCACCTTAAAAAATCCTTATAGACCCAGGATGATATTTTCCGGGACGTGGCAAAAAAACTTGCGCCTGGTAATCAAATTGTAACCATTTGGTGACATGATAAGATCAGTAAGAAGTATATTTGGTCACGCCGTAAGGCGGTGGCGGTATTTTAAATGAACGCGGCTGTGCCGCGACGTGAATCTGGCGCATATATTATTACAGCGCAGATTCCGGGCAATAAACGGGGAACCGATTGCCATGTTAGATGTTGTGCAGAAAAATGTGACGGCGCCTCCGGCCAGTACGCGGCCGGAACCGGTCGCGCGTTCCTCTGCTCCTCAAGGGGCGGATGCACCGGCGTCTGGCGCTTCTGCGCCGAAAGGGTCGCCGCAGATTACCGTGGATCCGGTGGTGGGCGTCATTATCCAGTTCCTCAATTCGTCCGGCCGCGTGGAAACGCAGTCGCCATCCTTCGCGGCGGAAGCCTATATGCGCGCCGGTCTGACCGCCGACGGGTTTAGTAAGTCAGACGCTGAAGCACATACGCAGGTCACGGTCTAAGAACCTATCCATCATCCCGCTATTTCAGGCTAAAAGGCGCGGCCTTCTGCTGTCTGGTGTCCGGATCCTGCAAGGGGCACGGCGCTTTGGCGCACAATAATCCGCAGCTTTCATCAGACCCTGGTTTCCGAAGGTGAGCCTGATACTTATGGTGCCGGAATTGCAGGTGGTGCCGCGGTCGATTGTGAAACGCCGGCTTTCTGCGGCATCATGAAATCCAGATCTTTCTCTAACCGCAAATCCTGCACCGCTTGGCGTAAAGCGTTCAATGTGGCGCGATCATCGGCCAATGCCGCGTCCTGTTTGGACTGAGCCGCCGGTGGTTTCACGCAATTTGCCGCTGTTGCCGGAGGGGTCGGTTTGATCGGCGGCGTTACCGCTGCGGGAACAGATGTGGCTTTAGGTTTTGTGACAGCCGGCGGCGCGGCGCGGCGACGTTCAAACATTGCGGGCATAGCCGAGAAGTTGACGCTGTGCGTGGCCGCAGGGGTCAGATCGCGTGGACTGGAGAAAATTTCGGCATGTCCCAGAGAAGGCAAAGTGAAGGTTTCCTGCGGTGCAGAATCGGCGGTGATATTGGGGGCGCTATGATTCTTCGGATCGCGGAGAAAGGTCTCGATTTTAACCCATGGTCCAGCGACGACTTCTGCTGTTGGCGGCGGTGGCGGCGTTAGGGATTCGGCGGCGTGCGCGGCCGCCAGCAATCCGCCGCAATATAAAGCGGCCACGCATAGGGCGCCACCACTCAACCATATTCTGGCGTGCCTTCTATATAACTGATCGCGTCCACGCATTTCCGCCTCAACCGACCCGGGGTCAGATGTCTATTGTCGCAATGATGCCCTAATAAACCTTGAAGAAATCAGGGGTGAATTGGCGGGGCATGTCATGGTTGTGGTAATAAAATCAATTGGTTGTGCTGTTATTTTATGACGTTCCAGGTGTGGCGTGGCGCGCCTGCGCGCCGGCAGCGCCGGCAACGGAAAATCCTGATTGTCCGTGCGGCCATGAATGGTGTAGAAGAATAGGGGTAAGGTCAGCGCCCTTGGATCACTAGCTGAAGGAATTCTGCCTTGTCACGTTTTGTTGCACCCAATCAAGCCATGTCGGCAGACGAAGGCTTTGAAGCAAAAGTATCCGTAAAATGGTTTAACGTGACGAAGGGATTCGGGTTTGTTGCCCCCGAGGATGGCGGCGGCGATGCCTTCCTGCATATTTCAGTTCTTAATCGCGCCGGTCTGCAGCAAATCGCCGATGGAACACAAATGCTCTGTATGGTCGCGCCCGGCGCGAAGGGGCGTCAGGTCACACGCATCATTGATGTTCTTGGTCCCGGCCCGACTGAAAGCCGCGGCGGTTATGACCGCGCGAGTCATGTGCCTGCGGGCGATGCGGTTGAAGTGACAGGAACCGTGAAATGGTTCAAGCCTGACAAAGGGTTTGGTTTCGTCGCCGGCGATGATGGCGACAAGGACATTTTTGTTCATAAGAGTTTGCTGCGGAATGCAAGCATCCCCGATCTTGAAAGCGGCCAGCGCGTCAAGGTGCGGGTGATTTCGGCTGCTAAAGGTCGCGAAGCAACCTGGATTGCACTTCTCGCAGAATAAATCCTGATACCCATCGTGCATTTAGTGGATGATCAGCCTGCTGTTAGAGCTGGCTGCCGCGCCCTGTGACTGCGTCAGTGTGACCGGCGACCAGGCCGTCTGGGTTTGTGCATGGGCTTCAACCAAAATGG
This sequence comes from Alphaproteobacteria bacterium, assembly GCA_049653105.1. Taxonomy (GTDB): domain Bacteria; phylum Pseudomonadota; class Alphaproteobacteria; order UBA9219; family RFNS01; genus JBASFQ01. The sequence goes on along the minus strand of JBASFQ010000022.1, from coordinate 38,547 downwards.
CGACGCGGCCGTCGCCGCTCTGGGTGCGCGCGATGGCCAGGATAACCCCCCGATCATGACGGGTCGCTGCTGTGACGCTGTCGGTGCGCACCAGCCATTTGAGAGTGCCGGCATTGGCAGCACTGGGAATGATGGTTTGGTAAGTGAGCCCCTGCGGCAGGGGGACATCAATCTCGCCGGAGCCGGTGCGCCAGTTTTTGCCGCTGATCACCAGGATATAGCGCGCGCCGCGACGCAGGGATGTGGCGGCGATCCGGGTTCCATCCGGCGTGTAAAACGTCCGCGTGAGTGTGACCGGGGCTTTTGCGCCGCTCCGGGAAGATGCTCCGATGGATGGGGAGGTGCCCGCATGATCCGTGCACACATAGAGCGGCGGGCCGGATTTATAGCGGACCTGCGTGCCGGGCTTGTCCGGCATGAACAGGCCCTGCACGCCGCGCTCCTGCATCACCTGGCCTCCCGGCCGTTCGGTTTCCCAGACCGGCAATGCGGCGGCGATGGCGGCGCGCGCGTGCAGGCTGATGGCGGCAAACCATGGCAGGGGTGCGGTTTGTGGAAGCTGATGCGCCTGTGCGGCCAGTTCCGCCGCCGGGACAAGGTTGTGCTGCGCCATGATCGCCAGAACTTGCCAGGCGCGCCCCGGATCGTCGTGCCGCAGAGAAGTCAATTGCGCCTGGGCGCGGGCGATGAAGGCCTGACTTTTCTCGTGATCCTGAATGTGCCGCAGCGCTGCCGCCAGTTTGGCTTCGCGCACGGCGTCGCGCAACTGATTGCCGAATTTTTCTACGAAATAGCGGAGTGCGGCGGCGTCCGTTTGTCCAAACAGGCTGAGCGCATAGAATCCGTCGGCGCGACCAGCCAATTCGTTCTCGGCATTCCATGGATTGTCGAGCCGTCGCTGCAAGAACTTCTGCATCGCTTCCAGCCGCGCGGGATCTGCCAATGTGGGCGCGGCCTGATTCCAGGCGTGCAGAACCAGTGCGGTGGCGCTCAGGTCGCTGACGGTCGTATCCGGAACGCCCGCGATGCCGCCGTCGCCTTGCTGTTGTTGCCAGATTTGATTCCACAAAGCGTCGCGGCGTTCTTGTACGACGGAGGAAGAGATGCCGCGCGCGATCATGATGCCGGAAAAATCTTGTAAGGCGCGCAGCGCGTGCGCTGCCGTTTCCGTGTGGACATAACGCGGATTGAGCAGCTCCGTCAGCGCCTCGGGTAAATCCGGCAGGGCAACCGGAGATAGCGCGGCGAAAATCGGCGTGGATGCGGCGTGTTTGCCGGAAGATGATGGCAGGCGCACTGTCGAATGTTTGGCGGTCAGAGGCTCTGCACACGCCCAACCTCTCGGTGCTGTGAAAATCGGCGGCAAGGATTCAGATTGTCGTCGGAGGGCGGATTTTCCGGCCGCCAGAGTGACATTTTGAATCTGGGCATGGACCTCATTCTCTGTCCATACCAAGAGATGCAAGGCAACCGAACCGGTGTGGTCGGGCATCGAAAGCGTCAACGCGACAGAGCCATCCGTTCCGATGGGTACGGCAGCGCTACGGCTGCTGCCGGAGGCAAGGGGGAAGGGTGGTTGCGTCGTTTCGGGCAAGGATGTTGCGGGTTGCGGCGGCAGGATATTGCTGGTCCAGGTGAAGCGGCGCGGTTGCGGCGTATGGAGAGCGGCAGTCAAAAGCGGGACATCCCGATGCTCTGCCACGGGTTGCGCGATAATCTGGGCAAAAGCAGGGCGGCCTTTACCGGCGGCAAATTGCACACCGATTTTGGCGGGAGCTCCGGCTGTCAGATCTGCGGGCACGTGCAGCGTCGCTTGACCCAAGGCATCAGGAAGGTTTTGAGGCGGGAGCCAGGTTTCGCCAAGACCGCGCGTTTCCGTGTCAGCCGCTAACGTCAGGATATTCAGCCCGGTTGCGGCTGGAGCGTCCAGTGTAAAGGCGATATCGCGTTCGGCACTACCGGCATCGGTTTTGACGGCGCGAAGTTTGGTGTCGGCGGCGATCATGGTCATTAATCCGCGTCCGCGTGTGGTAATTTGTTGTTTACCATCATCAGTTGTGCGTTGACGTAAGGAAAGGCCGGTTGGCGCGGCTGCTTCGGGCACCGGCACACCAACCTGAAACCTCCAGCTGCTGATCAGGCTGCGGTCGGTCGTCACGACGTCAAGACGGTATTGCCCACGGGGCAAAGTGATGCCGATTTGACCCTTATGGCCGTCATCCAGTTTGACCGCGTCCTGAGCAATGGTCGCGGCGGCGACATCGGTATGATATTTCCATGCGCCATTGGCGAAGAACCAGCGGAAACTGCGGCGCTCGGCGACCAGTTCATAGCGGAGCTCCGGTGGCGCGGCTGTGGTTGCCGCAGTCTTGAACAAGGCGATCTTGAATCCGGCTTCGCTGCCGTCGGGGACGGGCGCATCGCCGAAATTCGCGCGGATGCCAAGCGCCCAGGGTCGGGTCGGGAAAACAACATTGGTGGTTTGTGCCGCTGCGATCTTTGCGACAGGCCATGGTTCAAGCCGCAGTTGTGCCTGCACCGGATAAGGTGCGAGTGGGGGCGGCGGCAGGTGCACGTTGAGCGTCGTGCTGGCGCCACTGATCCAACTGGCTGCAGTTTGTGGCTGTTGTTCCGGGGCGTCATAGCTGCCGAAGGCGTAATCAGGGCTGATCTCCGGCAAGTGCCGCGCGCTGATCCATGAGATTTGCAAGGTCGCGGCGCGATTGGGCAAGGGCGTGTCGTTGATGTCGGTAATTCGGGCGGTTAGAGTAACGTTCCGGTCGCGCCGTTCGGTCAGGCGCAGGCCGGTGCGTAGTGCGGCCGGTTCTTCGCCCACCAGGACGGGAATATCGCGTAATGTTACGCCATCCTTCTGTGCGCGCAAACGCCAGGTTCCCGGCGCGGCCTCGACGGGCAAGGGAAAATCAATCCAGGCCAACTGCGCTGTCGCGCCGGATACGGTTTTCTCCTGAACGCGCAAGCCATTGGGTTGCATCAGGGAAAGAACGGTTTTATCGCCGGTCAGGATTGGGCCATGCGCCAGCGCCATGATGGTTTGTCCCGGCAGATAGTGCGCGCGTTCCGTGGTTAGAAAATCGCCTGCCGCAGGGTCTGCCGGTGGTCGGGGTGCGCCGCGCAAGGGCACGAAGGCCAGATTGCCGCTGCTATCTTCGCCCAACAACAGTTGCAGCGGCGCATCGGCCGGGATTTTCGCGGCGGGCGGGACTTGATCCGCCGCACTGCAAGGTTCATCGGCCAACAGCGGCGCGGTGTCAAAGCCGAACCAGGTGAGTGTGGCGGTGATCGGGCGCGCGTGCAGATCCTGGCAGAGAACATGCCAGCCATCATTGTCGTTGAGCGCGATGACATGCAGGTCGGAGCGTATAAACCAGCTTGCAGCTTGTGCGTCAGTCTCGGTGTCGGCAGCGACCGTCACCAGATAAAATCCGGACGGCATTGTGCCTCCGGTGGCCAGGCCCGGCCAGAGGACTTCCTGGACGCCGTTTTTCAGTGTCAGCCAAGCCGTAGCTTCGGGTGCCGTGCTCTCGGTGAGCAGCCGCGCCACGGCGATAGGGCTTAACGATCCCTGGCTTATGCCACGGTAAAGCCGCAGCATTAAGGCGCGGTCGCGCAGGCGGTAAAAGCGCGCATAAACGGATTGCAGTGCCGGGGCGCGTATTTTAAAGACCGGTGCCGTTGTGTGGGGTGCAAAATCTCCGTCGGGTTCGAGCATGATGACGTCGGGCGGTCGGGCAAGGTCGGGCGTTGCCGGCATGGCGGCTTTGTCCGGGACGCGCGCAACCCAGACGGCAATCCCGGTAATGAGGGCGAAGATCGTAAGTGCAGCAGCTATGTTACGCAGCATGGCCAACCTGTTTCAGGATGAGTCGTTCCGGATGGCGTGAATCGACACGATCACTAAGAAACGCGGGGGTGTTTCGTGAGAAATAATGCACGCGCGATGCCCTGTATTTGCCAGTCGGAGACCATCGCGCTTATATAGCCGTTACTGCTTGTCTGTTAAAGGGGGAAGCGCATGCGACTCGCACGTTTAGGTGATTCGGGACAGGAAATTCCTGTCATCATCGATGGTGACGGCGGCGCGCGCGATGCGCGGCGCTGGGTTGATGATTGGGCGGGCGCGGCGCTTGACCCTGAGAATCTGCGCCGTCTGGAGACGCGAACGCTGGATCACTTGCCCGTGCTGGTTACGCCAGGGCGTTTTGGCCCCTGCGTTGCCCGGATTGGCAAGATCGTCGGTGTGGCGCTTAATTACCGTATGCATGCGGTGGAAACCGGGGCAAAATTGCCATCGGAACCACATATTTTTATGAAAGCGACCTCGGCGCTGGCCGGGGCGCACGATCCCATTACCATGCCGCCCACCGGGGTTAAGCTGGATTGGGAAGTTGAACTTGGCGTCGTGATCGGGCGTACGGCGCGGAATGTGACGGCGGCCGAAGCTCTGGATTATGTCGCCGGTTACTGTTTGCTGGACGACGTGTCTGAACGTGCGTTTCAGCTCGAACGGGGCGGCGCACAACATACCAAGGGCAAAAGCGCGGATAGTTTCTGTCCGCTCGGCCCGTGGCTTTTGACCGCAGATGAAGGTGGTGATCCGCAGAATATTGCGCTCTGGACAAAAATCAACGGCGTGACGATGCAGAATGGCACGACGGCGCAGATGTTGCATCCCGTCGCCGCGTTAATTGCGACGATCAGCGAATTTATGACATTGAATCCCGGTGATGTCATTGCGACCGGAACGCCGGATGGGGTCGGCAAGGGGATGAATCCACCATGTTATCTGAAGGTCGGGGATGTCGTCACCCTGGGTGGAGCCGGGTTGGGCGAACAACGGCATCAGGTTGTTATGGCTTAGCCTTCGCCGGTTCCGGCGCCGGTGCGCCACGATAACGGTCGAGAAATTTACGGAACAGGTCGCTGTCGCTGGCTTGCATAGTGGCTTGCGCGATGTCGCGGATGTTCGCGCTGTCTTCGGGGTGGGTTAGCATCACGAAAATTTCATGCTGCGGCGTTGCCGCCATTCCCGTTCCAAATTGCGCCGCGAGTTTTTCCAGCCCGGGCCGGTCATCGGCCAAGGCCAGCGCCGTGGCGGTTTTGACGGCCAAAGCGGCCTGATCGCCGCTTAAAGGCTTGTCGGCAGCAGGAGGCGTGCCCAGGGCGCGCCAGAAAGCCGCTGCGGCTTCCGGCCAAAGCGCGGCGCGCCAGGCGATGTCGCCCAGCAACAGCAAGGCCGGAGGATCGGTGCGGTTGGCCAACAGGCTTTTGGCGCTGGCGGTATCGTGGAGATCGGAGCGCGCCCGCGCTTGCAGCAGTTGCCGTTCCTGGATCAGGGTTTCGTCGAGGCCGTCGGACTGGCTGGAGGTCAGGGCGGCCAGCGCCTTATCAGGCTGGTGGTTAAGCAAATGAATGCCTGCGAGGCGCGCGCCAAGATGTGCCTTATCGACGCCTTTGGTGACAAGCAAAAGATCCTCGAGCAATTGTGTCGCCTGATCCAGCAGATCAATCGCCACCAGGCGCTCGGTCAAGGCGCGGATAATCGGACGTGCCTCGACCGGATCAGTGATCAGGTAACGGTAATCCTGATACAGGGACAAAGCCTCGAGTGCGGTCAGTCCCGCACCCAGATTGGTGGTCAGGATATCGCGGAATTTGTCGGCAATCGCGCGTTTGAACGTGCCGCTGTCGGCCAGATCGGGATAGAGTTTATTGGCGCGTTCGAAATTGGCGAAGCCGTCGCGGAATTTTCCGGCCTGAAAATCATAGAGGGTGAGACGGTGCAAAATATCCCATTCCAGCGCATCGCCACGCCACGCAAAACGCAGGCCTTCCAGACGTTGTGCCGCTGCCGCTGCGGTCAGTTTGCCTTTGACCATATCGTAATCGACAAGAACCAGTTCGGCGCGGGTGCGATAAAGCCGGTCGTTGCTGGCGGCGGCCACGCGCCATTCTTTGACCGCGCGTTCGTGGTTTCCCGTATTGTACAGGATTGCGCCGCGCAGATAGCTGGCTGCCGGGGTGGCGAGAAACGTGTCATGGTTACGGCTCAGACGCCAGTTTTCCAACCATTGTTCGGCTTTGGCCGTCTGCTTGGTGGCGATCAGACTTTCCAAAGCCAGGGTGGCGAAACGGGTGAACAGGGGTTCCGGAAGTTTGTCGATCAGGTTGATTGAGGCGTTGAATTTCGGCGCGGCGGCCACATAATCGCGCTTGATGGCCAAGGCCAGCGCTTCCCACAGAATCCGATCCGGCACATTGGCGAGTTCTTCCATCGCCAGATCTTCGAGGCCGCCGTCGGCATCGCCGGCCAATGTACGCGCCGCGCCGTGCAAAATGCGGTACTCGGGACGCGCGAATAAATCCGGCAGTTTTGCACCGATATGATTTAACAAGGCCCATGCTTCGGTACCGTAACCGTGCACGAAATAAAGACGCGCCAGTTCAATCCGTAACCGATCGCGTTCGGCGGGGAGAACATCCGCGATATTCTGGAACAGACGTTGCCGGGCGTCGATGAAAGTTTCGCCTTTAAGGCCACGCCATCCGCGATAATCCAGCAGCATCGTCAAACTGTCCTTGCCGATATTATCGCCGGTGGTGAGGACGCCGGTATCTTCGGTCGATGACAGGCGCAGGCCGCCGGTGGCCGAGATTTCAATGCCGTTGGCAACCTTGCGAACATTCAGTTGGTCATTCAGATGGTTGACCACCATACCTTGTGCCGAGGTCAGGATGGTCAGGTCGGCATAATGACGTGGTGTCGTCATGGCGTCGCCGGCACGCAGCAGCGGCACGATCGAGAGCGTATCGCCGATGACGGGATCGATGAAGCGGATAACGTTGGAGGGGTTGACAATCGGGAGTAACAGGCGCGGGCCGAGTGCGTAGTTTGGTTCGGCGTTAAGACCTAATGATACCGGAACATGACGCCGTTCCGAGGCCAGGTAGACAACCCAGGTATTACCGGTACGACTGACGCGCAGATCAGCATTAATGGGCAGAAGAAAACGAAATCCTGTGGCTCCAGCCAAATGCAGCGGTTGCAGAACCAGCAGTGGATTTTGTCCCGAGATCAGTTGTTTCATATCAAGCGTCAACTGCCGCTCAAGGATGATATATCCGTATCCGCCGCGCGCATAAGCGGCCAGCGCCAGTTGCATGCCCGGATTAAGTTGCAAGATGGCCAGCGGCGGTTCGTCCGGCCCTGGCAATTTGATCGGGCTTGCAGACAGCGGAGCGACATCGTTCAGGGTCTGTGGTGGTTTGGGCACAGAGGAGTCGGGGATTGCGGCAGGCGTGATGGGGGCTGCGGGTTCGGCAGGAGTTGCGGCAGACGCGACAGGAGCCGCAGGTTCGACGGGAGTTGCAGGTGCAGGGAGGGCAACAGTCTGACGGACTGGCTCCGGGGGTTCCAGCGCGGTCACGACCGGCAATGATGGCAAGGCTAACAAAGCCAATGGCGCAATTGGCGATGGTTCCGGCTGGGGCGTGGTCTGAATGGCCGCCTGCGCTGCAGGGGTGGATGCCGTTGATGATGTCGGCGTTGGTGCTGGTGTTGGTGTCGAGGTCTGAGCTTGAGCGGTGGGCGTCCCGGCTTTGGGATTCACCAAATCGACGATGACATAGGTGCCGCTGCGGGATTCAACCAGCCGCGTTTCCGGTGCGACTGTGAAACTGAAGCTGCTGCGCGCCGTATCAGAACTTTGGGTGTAGCCGCCGGCGCGGGTAATCCTGTTGCGAGTCAGATTCTGGGTATTGAACCGCGCCGGGGTATTGAAGCTGAGTGTCACCCGGTTATCGCTGCGGGTCAATCGGTAGGAAACATTGCGCGGCCAGTCAAAGACCAAACGGTCAAAGCTGCTATGCACCCCGCCGCGCAGATTGACCTGTGCGGGAGTATCGGCTGCCGCTGCGGGCAGAGTCAGCAGCAAGGCGGCGGTCAGGGCGACGCCGCGAACAAAGGTCAAAGTATGTGGCATCCGGGCGATCACGTCACAAGCCAGGAACAAGGCGGGTCAACATCATACCCGTCTGGGGCGGTCGAGGAAAAGCAAAAAATCCGGGCTGCGCGCGGCCGTGGGTCTAACCGAACAATTTGTCGATATCGTCCTGGCTGACGCCTTCGCCGGGCATTTGCGGGCCATTGAGCAGCTTTTTTTCCGGATCTTCATTTTCGACAGGCGGCGGGGCGTCATGGATGCCGACCTCATCGCCCAGCGCCAGCAGAAGCGCCTGGATCTTGTCTTCGATATGTTTCAAGGCGGAAACGACTTTGGTAATGCGCTGCCCGGTCAGATCCTGGAAATTACAGGCCTCGAAAATACGCGTGACGCAAGCTGTGAGCTGTTCGTTCTGCTCAGGAGGCAGCGTTCCGGCGATGGCGCTGACGCGGTCGCATTCATCCATGATTTTGTTGGTGGCTTCTTCCGTCGCGCCCACGACAGCGTCGAGCTGGTCGGTCGCGTTCGGGATATGTTCGGATGTGATGTCTTTGGGACGGATGGCAGCGATTTCCGATTTGGCATTGCGGATGAAACGGGCAAGACCTTCGATTTCACGATAGAATTTAATATCGGTGCTCGAGATGTCGCCTTCGATCGTTCCGAGAACCTGGCGAACAATATCCGAGACCTGATCGCGGGTCAGGGGATCGCGCGCGCCGTTGAGCGCAAGGCTGATCTGCTTTTGCAACGTATCCCCGGCTGTTTGCTGTTTCGTGTGCGCCATGACCGTGCTCTCCCGATAGATGCCGTGCGGACTAGAATGCGCCCAGCACCGTGACCAGTTTTTGTTTCAAGGTTTCGGCATTGAACGGCTTGACGATATAGTTGCTGACGCCTGCGGTCTTAGCTTCGACGACATTTTCCGTCTTGCTTTCCGCCGTGACCATGATGAAGGGCACAGCTTTCAGCTTGGCGTCAGCGCGGACCTCTTTCAGCAATTGCAGGCCGGTCATTGGCGCCATGTTCCAGTCGGAAATGACCAGATTGAAACTGCCGTCGCGCAGTTTCCGCAGGGCTTCGCTGCCATCTGTCGCTTCTTCGATATTCTTGAATCCCAATTGCTTCAACAGGTTGTTGACGATCCGGAGCATCGTTTTGTAGTCATCGACGATCAGGATGTTCATGTTCATATCGACGGCCATTGGGGACTCCTTTAAGGTTTTTTAGCGTGCAGCAGGATTGACAGGTGGTTTTATGCAGGAAATCTGGAAAGCAAAGTCGATTTTCACGCAAGAAGCTGAAAAAATGGTTACCTAAGCATAATAATATGCCTGTATGGCGCTTCCGGGCACTTGCGAATGGTTATTGTTTGACGATCTTCGCATTCGGCAATTCGTGCAGTTTGGCCAGCGTTAAGGTGATGTCCTTGGCCTTGACGGCGTCCATTTCGGCAATAATCGGCGCGCTCCGTGCCGGTTTCATCTGCTGCATGACGCCAAGAAGAACCGGGATTTCAAGAGTTTGCAGGATGCGTGCGGCGTCTTTGGGTTTCATGGTCTCATAAATTTTGACCAGATTGGCGATTTGCGCCTGTTGTTGTTCATTGAGCTGGGTCAGCATGCCCTGCAATTGGGTGCGTAACCCTTCCATTTGTTTGATTTTCTGATCGACGCGGATTTCAGCAGCCTGGAGCAATGCACTTTTTTGAGCCATGTCCTGTTCGCGCTTGTCCAACGTGGCGCGGCGGCTGGACAGCTGCTTGAGGACCTCGATTTCTCCGGCGCTCATTTCTTCCGGGGCAGGGGACGCGATCGAAGGGACATCGACAGCAGGTACTGCGGCTTCCTTATGCTCGGATGATCCGGAGGCGGCGGCTTTATCATCATTGGAGGCTGTTTCGGCGGCTTTGGCTTCTTTATCCATCGCCTTTTTGTCCGCGTCGCTGGCGGCTTGTTCCGGTGCTTGTGCCGGGGGTTTTGGCTCCGGCTTTGGGGCGAGGTCGGAGGCTTTGGCGGCGGTATCTTCGGCGGTTGCCGATTCAATCGGTTTGAAAGCTTTGCCGGAGACCAGCGTATCGCGCACCGCTTCGATCCGTACGCCCATGACCATGGCGGCGGCGATGATGAGTGTGGTCACGAAGTAGCGCGGGTGCCACCAGGGGCGTTTCATGCTCCGCCTCCCTTGATTTTTTGCAATGCCTGAAGCAATTCCCGCTCGGCACGGCTTTTAGGCGCAGGGGTCTCCGCAACTGCCGTTGGGGCAACGCTCCGCAAGGGCGGGGGCGGTTCGGCGGCCTGTCGTAGCGGGGCATTACCGATTTTTGCTGCCATGTGATCGGCACGGTCGATGACGAAGCGGAGTTCGTCACCCATGACGCGGCACTGTTCCAACAGCTTTTCCATATCATCACCGGCGTCGCGGGCGACCTGTTTCAGGTTTTTGATGCCTGATTCGGCGCGGCTGACATCGCGGGCGAAGTCCTGCGTATAGCGTTGCATGTCGGTATGGCTGGAACGCAGTGTTGCCAATTGTCGTTCCAACCGGACGCCGTAATAAATAGCGGCGCCGAGCAGACCGATGATCACCATGTCGAGTATGAGTTTAAGAATTTCCATTACGTTATACCGTTTTTGGCGTCGGTGACCGTCGCTTGTTCAACACGCACAGCGATGTTGTCGTTATGCCGTCCCATGCGGCCACGGAAGAGGGGAATCTCGCCGGCACGCAATTCAACCATATCGTCGGCCTTGACCGTGAGGAGAAGCTGCGAGCCGACTTTCCAGTTCATGACGTCGCCAAGCTGCATGTCGATTTCGTCCAGCACGGCATGCACCGGCATTTCCGTCAGCAGCAATTCATTGCCAAGGTGGGTTTCCCAGATCGAATCGCGCCCGAATTTCTCGCCCATGAACATTTGCAACAGCAATTCGCGCACCGGCTCCAGCGTGGCGTAGGGGATGATGATCTCGATCCTGCCGCCACGATCCTCCATATCGATCCGCAATTTTGCCAGCACAGCCGCATTGGCGGGACGCGCGATGGTGGCGAAGCGGGGGTTGGTCTCCAGCCGGTCGAAACGGAACGTCACAGGCGACAAAGGATCGAATGCGCCGCTGATATCCGCCAGCACGACGCGCGCCAGACGTTCCACCAGATTGCGTTCGATGGTGGTGTAAGGGCGGCCTTCGATCCGCATCGCCGCCGTGCCGCGCCGACCGCCGAGAAGAACGTCAACGATTGAATAAATCATCGCACTGTCGATGACCATCAGCGCGGAATTATCCCATTCTTCGGCCTTGAAGACCGTCAGCATGGCAGGCAAGGGGATAGAATTCAAGTAATCGCCGAACCGGACGCTCGTGATTTGGTCAAGGCTGACTTCCACATTGTCCGAGGTAAAATTGCGCAGGCTGGTGGACATCATGCGCACCAGGCGGTCGAACACGACCTCCAGCATCGGCAGGCGTTCGTAATTGACCAGCGCGCTGTTGATCAGCGCCATGATGCCGGAATTTTCCGCCGCGCCGCCGCCGCCGCCGAAGCCAAGCAGGCTGTCAATTTCGTTCTGGCTTAGAATGCGCGTCGCGCCGCCGGATTCCTCGGCCATGGCCGCAGCCATCGGGTCATCGCTCGCCGCCGCGCCGGCATCGGCAGGCGGAGCTTCCGCCGCCGCCGCCCATTCTGCGGCCATTTTTTCTTCTTCGGACATTTCCTTTTCGTCGGCCATTATTGCACCAACATTTCCGTAATCAGAACGTCGCGGATGCGCGCCGGGTGGACAGCCTCGGTAACGCGCAGCAGCAGTTCTTCGCGCAAACGGTAAATGCCTGCCGACCCCTTCAGGTCATCGACGCGCAATTCGCGCAGATAGGTCTGAAAATCGTCCAGGATGCGCGGTTTTAGCTGTTCCAGCTTCGGTTTGTCCGTTTCTTCATCAAGCTCGATGCTGATTTTGAGTTTAAGGAAATTCGGCCGCTTGCCTTCGCCCGACAAATTGACCATCAGGTCGCCGAGATCATAAAAGACATGCTTGCGGTTTTTATCGTCTTTCTTGACCACCTGTTCAGCTTCGGCGCCTTCTGCTTCGGCCTTGGTGCCGCCGACGATGCCCATGAAATATAAAGCTGCGCCGCCGCCGGCCAAAAGCAGCACGAGTGCAGCGCCAGCGATGATGATGAATTTCTTCTTTTTCCAGATCGGCTTTTTTCCTGCATCGGCTTCACCGCCGCCTTCGGCAGAAGTTCCGCCTTCGGACGCAGCCGCGCCTTCCCCACCTTCTTTGGGGGTCTCGGCTGCTTCCGTTTCCTCTTCAGCGGCTTTGGTTGCCGCTTTTTCCTTAGCCACGCGTCAACTCCTTTGACCAGGCAGAAACTGATCCACGCGCCTTGATTTCGATTACGTATCGAGACCGACGCATGCGGCGGTGCGACGCAACTTTGCGCTTGCGCCCGCAATGCCGACGAGCCTCAAACTACGTCCGCGATAGTTAAGAATTAATTGAAGCGCCCAAAGCGGCATTGGTTTCAGAACCTGCCAGATAAGGCGCATGCGGCAGCAACGGGTTGTGTGGTGCCTCCCGGCAAAATCTTCCTTGCATTGTCCGGTGTTACCGACGGTTTGTGCCTGTTTGACATAAGGGGATGCGGCACGGCGCACGCAACAGATTGAAATCCAACCGTCTTTCTTTGGCATGACTTATGCATACCTGAACGTGAAGGCCGCGTAAGACGGCATCCGCTGCGGCGGAACAATGCACCATAACCTTGATGAGGACCGTCGTGGAAGCCGCAAGTTTGATATTGTTGTCGCGTCAGACCGCTCTGCAGCAGCAGATCGATGTGCTGGCGAACAATATCGCGAATGTGAACACGTCGGGGTACAAAGGGCAGTCGGTGCTGTTCGAGACCTATGTCACGCGGCCTGTATCCGGCGAACAAATGAATTTTGTCGTGGATCGCACGACCTTGCGCGATACTTCGACGGGCGCGACGACCGTGACCGGTAATGATTTGGACATTGCGTTGCAAGGTAACGGTTATTTCGGCGTGCAGACGCCGCAAGGGGTGCAATATACCCGCGCTGGTGCGTTCAGCCTGAGTAACAGCGGCGATATCGTGACGCAGGATGGCTATCCCGTCCTGAGTCTCGAGGGTCAGCCGCTCAATATCCCGGCTGAGGCGAAGACAGTTGAAATCGACCTGACCGGACGCATTCTGACCGACAAAGGCGAAGTCGGAAAATTGCAGGTCAAGGTTTTCAAGCATGAACAGCAGATGATCGAGACCGGACGTGGCCTGTATCAGACCAAGGAATCCGGAGAGCCGGCTCCTGATACCCGGGTAGTGCAGCGGGCGCTGGAACAATCCAACGTCAAGCCGGTGCTTGAGATGACGCGCGTGTCGGAAGTCGTGCGCGCCTATCAGCAGACCGTCAGCATGATGCAAAACGAGAATGAGCGGATGCGCACGGCGATCCGGACTTTAGGCAGAGTTTCTTACAGTTAAACACAGGCGAGGCATATTATGCGGGCAATGGCAATCGGTGCGACGGGCATGTTGGCTCAACAGATGAATGTAGAAGTCATCGCCAACAATATCGCCAATATCGCGACCAATGGATTCAAACGGCAGCGTGCCGAGTTCAAGGATCTGTTGTACGAAAATCTGCGGCGTCCCGGATCGCAATCTTCCGATACGGGAACGATTGTTCCCACCGGTATCCAAATCGGTAACGGCGTTGCGACCGGATCGGTCTATCGCATCAATTTGCAAGGCAGCATCGAACAGACCGGAAATTCCCTGGACGTTGCCGTCAGCGGCCGCGGGTTCCTGCAAGTGCAGACTCCCGACGGAACGACGGCCTATACCCGCGCTGGCGGATTGCAGCTTAACGCCACCGGCCAGATTGTGACCAGCGACGGCTATCCGATTTTGCCGAACATTACTGTTCCAGCCGATACGATCGATTTGACCGTCAATGCCAGCGGCCAGGTTTTTGCCAAGATCGACGGTCAGATTACCTTGACGAATTTAGGACAGATTCAGTTGGCCAACTTTGCCAACCCTGCCGGACTTGAAGCCATCGGCAACAACTTGCTGCGTGAGACTCCGGCGTCGGGAACGGCAACGGTCGGCAATCCGTCATCAAGCGGTTTCGGCCAGTTGCTGCAGGGGTCATTGGAGAAGTCCAACGTCGATATCGTGCAAGAACTGACCAACCTGATCACGGCGCAGCGCGCCTATGAAATGAACTCACGTGTGATCAAGAGCGCGGACGACATGATGTCGTCGCTGAACCAGTTACGTTAAGACGGGTTAGATAAATGACAAGAGTAACGATGAAGTATCTGTACGGAGCTGTGATCATCCTGGTTCTGGCCGCGATGCCGGTGCAGGCCGGGGTGGTGACAACCGTGCCTCAGGTCAAGGTTGACCGCGGCGCGATCCGGCTCAGCGATATCTTTCAGGGAGTGAACTCCGCGCAAGATATCGAAATAGCGGTTGCGCCCGCGCCGGGACGCAGCGTGACCTATGATTATTCGGTGCTGGGTAAGGTCGCACAGCGTTATAGTCTGGACTGGCAGGCCGGTAGTCTCGCTGACAAGACGGTCATTTCCCGTGCCGCGCACAAGATTGACACTCAGATGATCAAGGAGGCGCTGGCCACGCAGTTGAAGAATCGGGGTGTTAGCGGCGATATCGATATTGCGCTTGATAACCGGGCTCTGGAAATCAATCTGCCGACTGATGTGAAGGCGGAGTTTAACCTGAGCGACTTTACTTATGACCCAGCCAATCAAAGATTCCGCGCCGAACTACTCGCAGCTGTCGATACGCCCGCTTTCCAGCAGGTTACAGTAACTGGCCGCGCTGTAGCGGCGGTCACCGTGCCCGTGTTGAGCCGCGTGCTGCCACAGGGGACGATCATCAGCAAAGCTGATCTCGACTGGATCAAGATGCCTGCCGATCGCGCCAATGACTATTTGCGTGCGCCCGAGAGTATCATGGGTATGGAGTTGCGGCGGCAGATGCCGGAACAATCCCCGCTGCGCGCGCAGGATGTGGTGGCGGCGCGTGTGATCAAGCGCGGTGCGCTTGTGATGATGAAAATCATGCATCCTGCCATGGTGCTGACCGCGCAGGGGCGGGCGCTGCAGGATGGTGCGGTCGGTGAAGTGATCCGCGTCAGCAACACGCAAAGTAACCGCACCATTGAGGCGCGCATTGTCGCCGCCGGCGAGGTGCAGATCGACATGTTTCATAAAAAAGTAGCCAGCGCGGAATGATGTCATGATGAAGGATAAAGCCATGCAAATGAACAAATCCCCGTATGGGACAAGTTTGCGCGCTTGCGCCATGGTGGCGCTGGGGTGCGCTTTAACGGGCTGCAACGCGCTGGATCGCATCAGCGAAATCGGCCGTCCGCCGCAGATGGCGCCGGTTGAAGATCCGACGCGTCGGCCGGGATATACACCCGTGCGGATGCCGATGCCGATAACGCAGGCGGGAGAAAAACAGGCCAACTCGCTGTGGCAGACGGGATCGCGCGCTTTCTTTCGTGACCAGCGCGCGACGCGCGTTGGCGATATCATGACTGTTGTCATTGCGATCAATGACAAGGCGCAGATGCAGAACGAGACCAAGCGTTCGCGCACGAACGGCGAGAATAGCACGCTTGACGGTTTTCTCGGTTATGAGCAGCAGTTGAAAAAATGGCTGCCTGACGCCGTTGGCACCAATGATCTGGTCAAGCTCAACAGTACGGGAAGCAGCGAAGGGAAAGGCTCGGTAGGGCGGCAGGAGCAGATCAATCTGCGTGTTGCGGCAACGATCACACAGGTGTTGCCGAACGGCAATCTCGTCATCAGCGGCAAACAGCAGATGGTCGTCAATTTCGATATGCGGGAGTTACAGATCAACGGCGTCGTGCGCCCTGAGGATATCAGCTCGGAAAATACCGTGAATTATGATCAGATTGCCGAAGCCCGCATCACCTATGGCGGCCGTGGCCAGGTTATGGACGTCCAGCAGCCGCGTTATGGGCAACAGCTTTATGACGTGGTCTTCCCCTTCTAATCCGTCGCGGCGACGTTCACGGCTCTTCCGGAAACTCTGTGGCCACGATGTCGTGGCCACAGAGTGTCGCGGGTCATTTCTTGCCGGTGACTTCGTCCGACGTGGCCTGGTTTTGTTCGGCCTTTTCTTTTGCGGATTTTATCTGCGCGTCCGTCAGCGGAACCTCGGGCTCGAGCTGTTCCATAATCAATCTTTGCGAGACGCTTTCACTAAGTGATTTCATGCGGGCGTTGTTTCGTTCAGCCCGTGCTCGTTCTTCATCATCCTCTTCGGGACTTTCTTCGAGCATGGCGTTGGGAGCCGCCAGCTTAACGTCGCGCAGGAACTGCCGCACCATGGAGGCCAGCATGTCATTGACGGTAGGTTGATGGCGTTCATCGGTTGAAGTGACAACCTTCTTTTGCTGCCAGAACAGGAGCGTCATGTTGCGCGGGACATTGACAGGGGGCAACCTCACCGGCGCCTTGTCGGTGAAGGGCATGTCGATCCACGAAATGCAGTTTCTTCCTTGTTTGACCGACATGATTTCTACCGTCAGCGCAACGCGCGTGCCTGAGCGTGCATGGGTCGGGTGGAGTGCCATGACGTCCAGACCAGGATCCTGCAAATTACGTTGCAGCGCCGTCAGCATGGACTCGCGCGTCAGGCCGCAATCACTGGAGACT
Source organism: Alphaproteobacteria bacterium (assembly GCA_049653105.1). Lineage (GTDB taxonomy): Bacteria > Pseudomonadota > Alphaproteobacteria > UBA9219 > RFNS01 > JBASFQ01. Next base: position 21,840 of record JBASFQ010000022.1, on the reverse strand, counting down.
TTGGGATCCACCAGAATGGGGTAATCGATGAAAACTTCCTTGAGCATAAACAAGGGCGGCGTGGCATAGACTTTGGCTGGCGGTTGCTGCTCTTGTGCGGGTTGATGCTGGGGCGACGTCATAGGCTGCGCGGTTGCGCCACCGACGCTGCCGGTGGCCGCTTGCGCCTGCGCGTCCAAGATGAGTGTCAGCAATGCGGCGGCAAACAGCAGCTTATTCGCGCTCATCGCGCTGCGTGCGTTCTTTTCTCTCATGGCGTTCCTGTGCCTCCACGGTAAGGGTTGCTACCGGCCGCGCTTCCAGCCTTTTAATACCTATCGGTTCGCCGGTTTCTTCGCAGTACCCGTAACTGCCGTCTTCTATACGCGCCAAGGCTTCCTGGATTTTCGATAAAAGTTTGCGTTGCCGGTCGCGGGCGCGCATTTCCAGCGCGACTTCGGTTTCGATTGCGGCGCGGTCGGCGATGTCCGGTTCCTGCAAACCGCCTTCTTCTTGCAGCTCTTGCAAGGCTTCGGACGATTCGTGGTGGATGTCATGCTGCCAGCGCAGCAGCTTCTGCCGGAAATATTCCAGCATATTCGGGCTCATATAGGGTTCTTTTTCTGTCGGGCGATAATTGGGAGGCAAAGTTACCAAGGTCATGCATTACTCCGAAAAACTTTCATGCCGCGAATCGCGCCCGAGTATATAAACCTGTCCGGTGGGGCGCAACGGTATCGCTGTATCAAGGCATTATAGTCTTAATAGCCGAGTTTTGCCAGTTCGACCTGGGCACGCAGATCAATTTCGTCCAGGATCTCCGCCAGATGCGGATCCTCGATTTCGGGTCTGCGCACGGAAACCATGTGTGCCAGCTGCAACAAGCGGCCATGGCTTAGCCCGCCCATCAGCAGTTCCAAACGGATATCCTCCAGCCGGTCAAGGATGCTCTGCGCCCGGTTTTGGCCGCGTTTGCTGCGCTCCAAGGCATCGTCAACCTCCTGCAGCCCGAGCATGGGGCTGATCGCACCCAAGGCCGCCATACTGCTGACGCCGCTGCTTTCCTGTGCTGAACCAAGATGTTTGACGAATCCGGTACCCGTTGCGCGTGCAGGACGCCGAACTTCGCGCGAGGCTGCAACGCCGCGTAATGTTCCTGGACCTTCGATTTTATCGATCAAGATGGCTCCCCATATATGGGTCAATATCGGTGCAGCAGGTGAAGGATTTGTTACCGGGGGCGGCTTTAAAAAAAATTCCCCAGGCAGTTTTTGCCCTTATGACCCGGCAAGATGCGTTGTTTTGACGGCTTTGGTTGCGGTTTCAGCGGGGTTCGTGACGAAAAAGGTTATATGATTCAATTGATTGTGATGAAAGTGGGGTTTGGCATGGCTTTCGCATTAAGTGACAGCGGAGGACGAGAGAGCACCATGCATACGCCCCATATAAGTTCATTAATTTCCACCATATCCCGCCAACCGGCCGTGAAGTTCGCACGCGCACGCCGGCAACCCCGCCCAGCGGCCTTCCCGGGGCTGTGTCTCGTTATTGCTCTTTTCGTCCTCTTCCTTATTCCGTCGCCGGCTTTTGGTGCGTCGCGGTTAAAAGACATCGTTGATATCGAGGGTGTGCGCGACAATATGCTGATCGGTTATGGGCTCGTCGTCGGGTTGAATGGCACCGGCGACAGTCTGACCAACGCACCCTTCACGGCCAAAAGCCTGATCGGCATGCTGGAGCGTCTGGGCGTCAATACGCGGGGCGACACACTGAAAACCAAAAATGTCGCGGCCGTGATGGTGACCGCCACGTTGCCGGCTTTTTCGGCGCAGGGCAGCAAGATTGATGTAACGATTTCGACTTTGGGTGATGCCAAGAGCCTTGCCGGGGGTACATTACTGGTGACGCCGCTGCTTGGTGCCGATGGCGAGGTCTATGCCGTCGGGCAGGGCGCAATCGCGGTCGGCGGCTTTGCCGCCGAAGGCGCGGCGCAAAGCGTGACCAAAGGCGTGCCGACCGCCGGTAGGATTGCCAGCGGCGCAATCGTCGAACGTGAGATTAACTTCCGTCTGGCTGATCTCGTTGAAATGAAACTCTCCCTGAAGAATCCGGATTTCACCACCGCGCAGCGTGTGGCCGATGTCATCAATAAGCATATGCACAAGGCCGTGGCCACGGCGATTGATTCCAAGACTGTCAAATTATCCATGTCGGCAGAGCAGCGCGACGACAGGGTTGCGTTTCTGACCGAGATTGAGCAATTGCAGGTCACGCCTGACCAGATTGCCCGCGTCGTGATCGACGATCAGTCCGGCATCATTGTCATGGGCGAGAATGTCCGCATCAATACCGTCGCGATCGCGCAAGGCAACCTGACCATCAGTATCACGGAAACACCGCAGGTATCACAGCCGACGCCGCTTTCTCAAGGTGGGACGACGCAAACCGTGGCGCGCACCAGCATTGATATCAACGAGGGCGGCGAACAACGCATGGCCGTGCTGCGGACAGGAGTCAGTCTGCAGGATCTGGTGCAAAGCCTAAATGCGCTGGGCGTCGGCCCGCGTGACATGATCACGATTTTGCAGTCGATCAAGGCCGCCGGCGCACTTCAAGCCGATCTTGAGGTGATCTGATGTCCATCAACGCCGTTCACGCCGCAGCTTCGAGATCGCAACTGCCATCGCTGCAGGTTACGAAGGCAACGGCGGCGGCGCAGGATTTTACCGCTATGTTTGCGACACAGATGCTGGCCCCGATGTGGGAAGGCGTTGATGTCAACGAATATTTCGGCGGCGGCCACGGGGAAGAAGTTTTTCGCGGCCTTTTGTTACAGGAATACGGCAAGGTCGCCGCTGCCGACGACAGTTTCGGACTTGCGGGGCAGGTTCGCAGTGAAATGCTGAAACTTCAGGAGAGCTTGTCATGAACACGACATCTACACCCACGACACTTGCGTCCATGCCGCCTGATCTGCGCCTGATCCAGTTGATGAGTGAACTGATCGATGTCCTGGAGCGCGAAACCGACGCCGTAGAAGAACATCTGCATGAGCAGTTGCCGGATCTGGTGCTGCGCAAACAGAAATTGCTGGTCGATTATCAGGCCGAATTCAAATCCGTGCTGCAGCGGCCGCAGTGGTTACAGGAATTACCGCAGCAGCAGCAGGAAGCGCTGAGAGGCTCCGGCCAGAAACTTGATGCAGCGACCACGCGCAATGCGCGGATCGTTGGTGTTGCCATGACCGCGACGCAGCGGTTGTTGCAGGGAATCATGAACAGCGTGCGTGCCGAGAGCTTGCAACGCCAAGGTTATAAGCATCTGGTGCAGCCGAACGCCCCAATTCAGGCGCCTTCGCTGTTTTTCAGTACGACGGCTTGATTGCAAAGGACGGCTCACCATGACAACCACGAACACGAATGTCGCGGCTAATCCGGTTCTAACCAACGCATTGCAGGCGGCGTTGCAGGGAAAAACCGATTTGTTCAGCATGATCGACGGCAGCAAGGGGTTCTCCGCGTTGCTGCAGCAGTTTGATGTTGACCAGGCCGATGCCGCGCAAGCGCAGGCCGATGCGAAATCAGGACGTTCGCAAGCTGACGATGATCAAACGATGCCGGATTCCGGTGATGCGGCGCTTCAGAACAAGCCTAACCCGTCGTCACGTGTCGTGGCCAAAGATGATTCGTCGAAAAAGACAGATGCCAGGAAAAAAGACGATGCCAAGACTGACGATGATGTCCGGGTTGAAGATCGTGCCCGGGTATCGGACGCTGCTGTGTCGGCCGACACGGCAGATGTCGAAGAGGTTACGGAACTCACAACCATCATCACGACGGATACGCCACAGACGGATGAAGAAACCGGCGAAGTGCCGGTCGTGCAGGTTAATGATGTCGTTGCGTCTCAGGCGCGCGTGCCTGAATCTGTCGGGCTGCAGGTTTTGCCGCACCAAGCGCAGCATGCCGTAAAAGAGCAGGTGGACGGGGATATAGTCGAGAGCGCGTCGGGCAATATGCCGACCACAATTGTGCCGGATGCGCCGACTCCGCTGGCGTCGTCGCCGAACGCGTCGGGGGAGGAGCAATCCTCCGGACGTAAAAATCACATGCAGTCCGCCATGATCAATGGCGACACTGGTTTGCAGGATACCGCACCGGTTGGTGAAGCGCCGGTCGATCCGACGCTGAAAGCCAAGCCTGAAGCGACGTCAGAGCAAGAATCTGTTCTTGAATCCACGGACATGCCGGTGGCGCGGGATCAGAAATCTTCGGGCGGCATGTCGCCGTCGTTGATGACGCTTGTTGCTGTGCCCAAACCCGTCGAGGCCTCGGCCAGTTCTGCGGCGCAGCATTCCGGAAATGCTGCGAAAATCGACAGTTCGGGAGTGCGGTCGTATGAGTCGACCGGGAAACTGACCCAAGGTTATGATCAGGCTGCCCAACTGACGGCGCCGAAAAGTGCCAGATCCACAACGGCTAATGCGGCGCAAGTCATCGAGCAGGTGACGGTCAAGTTAAACCAACAGGCTAAAAATGGTCTGGATCAGATGACCATCCAGTTGCGGCCCGCCGATCTTGGGCGCGTGGATATCAAACTTAATTTTCAGGACGGCGCGGTGACCGCGCTGATTATCGCCGAGAGTCAGACGACGCTGGATATACTCGCGAAGGATTCGCGTAGTCTCGAGCGCGCCCTGCAGGATGCAGGTTTGCGCGCCGACCCCGGTTCGCTTTCATTCCAGTTACGCGATCCTGGCGGCCACGCGACGCCGCAGGATGAGCGCCGCGCCGGGGGCAGTACGCATAACTTCGAGGCGTCCGAATCGCTGCTGGCGGAAGCTGCGGACGATGAGGATGTCGCCATCATTGAACTGAACCGCGTGAATATACGGGTTTAAGGAGCCACGATCATGACCGATGCGATCAATCCACTTGCGGCGGCACTGCCCAAAACGACGACGGGGACGACAACCGGCAATGCTGCTTCGCAATTGAGCGGGAATTATACGATGTTCCTGAAGCTGCTGACCACGCAGTTGCAGAATCAGGATCCCTTGAATCCCACTGACGCGACGACTTATACGCAGCAATTGGTCAGCTATTCGCAGGTTGAGCAGCAGATCAAGACCAACGATAACTTGGGATCAATCTTGGCCGCGACGAAAGCCAATGCGAACAGCAATGTCGCATTGCTGAACTACCTTGGCCATTATGTAGCTATTGACGGCAGCAAGGTGGCGCTGCAAGGCGGCGTTGCTAATATGACGTATCAGCTCAAGAGCGGCGCCAGCGCCGTCACACTGGATATTTTGGACAGTTCGGGCGCGAAGGTTGCAACCTTTAACGGTTCCGGCGGCACCGCCGTACAAAAAGTATCGTGGGATGGGCGCAACAACACCGGTACGCAACTTCCCGACGGGACTTACACGCTGCAAATTACGGCCACCGACAGCGCTGGCAACCCGGTTGACGTCAAGAGCCAGACGATGATTGCTAAAGTCACCGGTGTGCAACGGGGTGTCGATGGCAACACGCTTTATCTCGGCAATACGCCGATTGATGAAAGCAAGGTCAAGAACGTCTATAACAGTCCGAACGATATTACATCGTAAGGTGCCGCGCCTCACGATGTCAGGCCGGGCAGCAAACGTTGCTTTCTGAGCTTTCGCGGCACAGAGTGTTCTTTTATTTTTCCCGTGCGCCATCCAGATAGTGTGTGAGCACATCGCGTACGGCGCTGTTGTCCCAGTCAAGCGGCCCTAAGACGCGCCATAGTTCCCGACCTTCCGGGTCAATTAAGAGTGTCGTCGGCACGGCGCGCACGCTAAAGGCGCGCTGGTCGGATTTATTCTCCAGAACCAGCACCGGTAATTCATCCAGGCGATAGCTACGCATGAACCACGTCGTTTTGGCAATACGGGCGCGCCCCTCGACCGATACCGGTACGACCTGGAATTTTCGGCCACCGAGATCATTCTGCAAGGTGTTTAGACTGGGCATTTCTTCGATGCAGGGGGCGCACCATGTCGCCCAGAAGCTGAGCAGCACATAACGTCCGCGCCATGCGGCCAGATCTGTTTTGGCGTCATCGGCATCGCGTAAGGCAAGATTCGGCACAGTGTTTGGGGGATCGGTGGGCACAAAGGGTTCGGGCAAGGTAAAGGGCGCGGTTGCCGTAGCTGCCGCCGCTGCTAAGGGGTTTCCCAGCATTCCGCCAACCGCCGCTATCATGATCCATTGCCCGATGTGCCGCATTGTTCCGTCTCCCTCTGCCTACTCCTTGGACTAATATTTTGGTACTGGCAACGGGCGTCGATTAAGGTTAGAACGAGAATATGCAACGCATGGCTTTTTTCGCGCTGATGATCGTGATGACGGGCTTTTTGAGCGCCTGCGGCGTCAAGCCGCCGCATGTCGATCCGCCCGCCAATGGCGGAACCGATACTTTCCCGCGGACTTACCCCAATCCGCGCGAGCCATGAATCCAGCCTTTTCTTACCGCGGCGGTGTGCTGCATGTTGAATCTGTGCCGGTGACACGGCTGGCGGAGGCTTGGCCGACGCCCTTTTATTGCTACAGCCGCGGCGGATTGCGCACGTCTTATCAGGCGCTTGCCGGAGCGTTGCAGGGCGTGGCGTCCCGCATCTGTTTTGCGGTCAAGGCTAACGGCAATCTGAGCGTGATCCGTGCTTTTGCCGAACTGGGCGCCGGAGCCGATGTCGTTTCCGTTGGCGAAATGCGGCGGGCGCTGGCAGGCGGGGTTGCCGCCGACAAGATTATTTTCTCCGGCGTTGGCAAAACACGGGATGAAATTTCTACCGCGGCTGCCGCCGGAATTTATCAGTTTAACGTCGAATCCATTCCGGAACTTGAAGTTATCGATGCGGTTGGACGTGCCGCAGGACGCAGGCTCGCTGTTGCCTTGCGCGTCAATCCCGATGTTGATCCACGCACGCATGCCAAGATTTCCACCGGGCAGAAAGAAACCAAATTTGGCATCGAAGCCGAACAAACAAATACAGCTCTGGAGGTGATCCGGCGCCTGCCCCATGTCGATCTCTGCAGTATTGCGGTGCATATCGGCTCGCAATTGATGGAACTGGAGCCGTTCGATGAGGCATTCGGCGTTGTTGCCGCTCTGGTGCGGGAATGGCGCGCCGTCGGACATGATATCAGGCGGGTCGATCTGGGCGGTGGCCTCGGTATCCGCTATACCGGCGGAGAAGCCGCCGATCTGGCGGGCTATGCGGCGCTGGTACGGCGGCATTTCGGAGCTTTGAATCTGGAGATTGCGCTGGAGCCGGGACGGTTTCTGGTTGGTGAAGCCGGGATTCTGGTCAGTCGGGTGATTTACGCAAAGCGCGGCCTGGGAAAAAATTTCCTGATCATCGATGCAGCGATGAATGATCTGGTGCGTCCGGCAATGTACGATGCGTACCATAATATTCTGCCGATCAGGCAGGGAGAGGCCGTGACGTCATGGGATATCGTCGGGCCGATCTGTGAAACCAGCGACTTGTTCGGACAGGCGCGTTCCATGCCCGACCTTGCGCCGGGCGATGTTGTGGCCGTGATGGATGCCGGAGCTTATGGCGCCAGCATGTCCTCGACGTATAATGCCCGGGATCTGATCGCCGAAATTATGGTTGATGCGGATCGTTTCGCGTTGATCCGGCGTGCCGTCAAGATTGACGAACAGTTAAGTTGGGATGTACCGCCGGTATGGGCGCGTTAATGCGCTACTGAAAAGTTTGTTCTTTCTGCTATATTAAGCCTATGCCCAACCAGTATCGCAGCATTCTCAGTGACCAGCAGCAGGCGAACTCCCTGCCGGGACGGTTTTATCTCAGCTTGGCGCGTTGGATAATTTTTGTCGAGCGGCATGGCCATTTTTGCTGGCGTTTCTATGCCGTGGCCGGGATTGTGCTGGCGACAATCTGGTTCGGTCTGTTCGAGGTTTTGCCGCTTTGGCTTCATATCCCGGCGCTGGTGATCGGTGCCGCGGCGTTGTTGTTCGCCTTGCGCGATACCGGGCCGGGCTGGCGCTGGCCGTCCGAGGCGGCGGCAGCGCGGCGCCTGGAGGAAGACAGTCGGTTGGCGCATCGTCCCTTCGAGGCGTTGCTGGCGCATCCGGCCGCGCCCTTGGAAGAATCGTCCATCCGGGGATTGTGGAAGCAGCATCAGGCGCGGGCGCGGGTGGCGCTGACACGGCTGCGGCTGCCGCGACTGCGTCTGGCGCGTGCCGGATCAGATCGCGGTCTTTTGCTTTACGTTGCGCCGGTCATGGTGGTGGCTTCGGCGATCTTCGGGTGGGGACAGTTGGGTCCGCGCGTGGTGCAGGCGCTGACCGTGCCCGATGTGCGCTCCCCTTATACGGGGGCACCGCCTGTCATGCTCGATGCCTGGATCACACCACCCGCCTATACTCATTTGCCGCCGGTTATGCTGGCGCAGAGCGAAAGCGGCGCTTTGCGCGAGGGCGTCGTGCAGGTTCCTGCCGGCAGTACCATGGCGCTGCGCATCAATCTGGGGCCGGAGGCTGAGGAAACACCCCCGCTTTTGCGTACGGATGCCGATGCTGACATGCCGTTTAAGGCCACCGGTGATGGTGGTTTCACGCTGGATGGTCCGGTGCCGGAAACGCACCGTTTCGATGTGCGCCGGGGCTGGTGGAAACTGGCTGGTTGGCGGCTGGATGCTTTGCCTGACCGTGCGCCGGAAATCGGCTGGCAGGAGACTCCGAAAGTTTCCGGACACGATGTCGTGCTGGATTTTGTAACCCATGATGATTACGGCATCGCCCGTCTGAACGTCGTGCTTGATCTGGCCGTCAGTGCGCCGGGATTGTCGTCCGGCACCCGCCGGATCGCCTTGTCCGGAGCGGGGCAGAAGGCGGCCAAGATCAAAACGCCGCTTGATCTGACCACCACCTCATGGGCGGGCATGCCGGTCACGCTTCGGATCGAAGCCGTCGATCAGATTGACCAAGTGACGTCGACCACGACGGCGACGCTTACGCTGCCTGAACGGAAATTTGATAATCCGGTGGCCAAGATTCTGGTCGCGGCGCGTAAAAAGCTTATGTCCAACCCGAACGGGGCTTGGATCGAGACCAGCAACCTGATGGCCGGAATTGCCAACAATCCCCCCGCGTATCGCGGCGATTATGTCGTGCTGCTCGCACTTCGCAGCGTGGCGATGCGGATGCATCTGGATCAGCAGCATACCAGCCTGACCCCGGTTGCCGAGACGATATGGCAAGTGGCGCTGCGACTGGAAACCGGAGGGCTGGTCGCGGCACAGGATGCGTTGCGGGCGGCACAGCAGGCGCTGGAAGACGCCCTATCCAGCGAGGCCGATCCTGAAACCGTCCGGCAGTTAACGCAGCAACTGGGACAGGCCATGGCGCAGTATATGCAGGCGCTGAGCGAAAATCTTGCCGAAACGCAGGGCGAGATTCCGCCCGAGTTGATGGACGAAGCGGAAGGGCGCGATATTGTCGCGGATATCGTGCAGAAGATGCAGCAGATTCAGGATCTTTCCGCGACGGGGGCGCGCGAGGCTGCACAACAGAAATTGCAGGAACTGCAGAAAATGCTGCAGGATCTGGCGCAGGCTAAGCCGATGACGCCGGAGCAAATGGCGGATATGGCCGATTTCAAGGAATTAAAAAACTTGATCGACAAGCAGCAGAAATTGAAGGATGCCACCGCCATGGCGGAGCATAAACCCGGTAGTGCCGATGGCGAAGCCTTGGCGCGCGACCAAGATAGTTTGCGCGAGAATTTGGGTGAAATCGTCCGCAGTCTGGCCGAACGTCATGCCGATATGCCGCCGCAACTGGCGACCGCCGACCAAAATATGAAAGGCGCGACGCAAGATATACAGAACGGGGCATGGCCAGAGGCGCAATCGAAACAGGGAAAGGCTCTGGCGGCGCTGAAGGAATTATCAAAATCCATGCAGCAGCAGATGAAAAAAATGCAGGTCTTGCGTATGCCCATGCGGCGCGAAGGCCAGAAGGGTGCCCGCCCCGACCCGTTCGCGCAGCCCGGCCCGACCGACTCTGTCGAGGACGATGGCAGTATCAAGGTGCCGCCGGAGCAGAAGGTCAAGCGCGCGCGCGAAATTCTTGATGAACTGCGGCGCCGTTCCGGTGATTATGGCCGCCCGCAGGAAGAACGGGACTATATCGACAGGCTGTTGAACAGTTTCTAGTGGATCAGGACGTCATGCGCCGCGCTGATCCATGCCGTGATGTGGCTATGCCGTGGATCCTTGCCCATAATGGTGTGCAGCCGCGCGGCAGCGGTTTCGATATCCGGCTTTGATGCCTTGAGATCAAGCCCCAGCATGGTTGCGGACTCGTCGCGCGTCGGACGCGGCATTTCTGCCGCCGGGGCTGCGGCGTTCACGTCGAAATCCTTGCGCCAGTGCAACGGCCCATGGCGGTCAAGCCAGAAATCCAGCAGCGCACTGCCGACAGGATCAGCGGCAAGAATTTCCGTCCGGGTTTGTTGCAGATCGTGGCCGTCCATTTCATGCAATTGCCAGTCGCGCAATGTGCCGCGCAGCATCTGACCCGAACATGCGCCGCTGTCATGGTCGATGTGAAGAATGAGCCACGGGCTTTGTAAAACGGAAATACGCCCGGTGCGTGTTGCCGTGTGCTCCGGCGTTACGGCCTGGACGGCGGCATCCTGCCACAGCCGCAACAAGGGAAAGATCATGGCGGCGAAGATCAGGAAATAGATCGGTGATCCCAGCCACCAGGAAAACCACAGGCTCAACCCGCCCAGCGCCGCCTGGCAAGTCCAGAAGCCAAAGCGCGTCCATCGGCCCGGCTGGGCGTGGTTGCGGCGCAGCCAGATCCAGACCAGCAATAGTGCTAATCCGAGACCGCCGATGAGAAACAGGGGCCAGGTTATGTGATCAGGCATGGTGTATCGTCTTGCAGCTTCGCAAGCTTGTTATATACTCTATACCTTGTTGTTTTGACAAAGGGGCTTCGTGAATGACGCACGCCTATATTGGTGGAAAATTTGTGTCGCGGGCGGAGCTCAAGGTTAATCCGGCCGATTTCGGGTTTGCGCGCGGTCTCACGATGTTTGAGTTGGTGCGTGTGTATGGCGGCGTACCGTTCCATCTTCAGGATCATCTCGCGCGGCTGGCGCAGGGCGCGCAGGCGCTGGGGATTGAAGTGCCGCTCCCGTTACCCGAACTGGAACACATCGTGCGGGATATCATCGGGCGCAACCGCTTTGCGCACAGCGCGGTAAAAATTTATCTGACGGCCGGAGAGTGCGGCAATGCGGCCTGGCATAGTTATAATGACTGCCATAATTTTACCCAGCATTTGATGGTCATGGAAGACGCGGTGAAACCGGAAGATCCTGAAGCGCCTTACGGCAAAGAAGCGTACCAACGTGGGCAGCGTTTGCGGATTGCTCCGTTTGAACGCGAGTTGCCGAGCGTTAAAGCCACCAATTATATGCTGGGATATTATGCCGTTCGCCGCTTTGCCGGTTCGGAATGGGATGATATTCTTTTCACTCATCGCGACGGCTATGTTACCGAGGCAACGCGCAGTAATTTCTTCTGCGTGATTGATGGTGCGCTGTGCACGCCGCGCCGCGATATGCTGCTGGGCATTACGCGTAAGGTGCTGCTGCAATTGGCGGTGCAGGCTGGAATTTCTGTGCGCGAGTGTGATCTGCGCCCCGATGATTTACGCCGCGCGACCGAGGCTTTTACGACCGGCAGCATCATCGAGCTGATGCCCGCCTGCGTTATTGACGATCACCATTTGGCGACGACGGTGCAAGGGCCGATTTATACGCAGTTGCGTGCGGCGTTCACGTCCTATGTGCGGCAGCAATGCCTGCGGGATGCAGCCTGATCAGGGCGCTCTAAATTTATCGGATATGTTCCCGGTTAGGGACGGCAGCTTGCCGGATCTGGAGCTGCATCCTGTTTTCAGAGGCAATCCGGCAAGAAAAAACCCCGCCCGGAGCTAACCGGGCGGGGTGTGTCGAACGCAGAATGGCTGTTAGGCCGTCGCGTTTATTGCTTTTCTGTTCCGGACTGCTGCGGCGCGGCTGCTTGAGCCGGTTTTGCTTTGGCATGATCCGCGTGGCGTTGCATTTTCTTTGCGCACCAGCCGGTCTTCATGTCCTGTGCACAAGGGGGCTGCATTTTTGCCCGTTGCGCCGCCGACATTTGTACGCCGGTGTTGGCGGCGGCAACATCATTGTTCTGCATGATCTGGTTATGCAGATCGCGGATTTCCGCCCGCTTGTTCAGAAAGGCTTCGCGGTCAAAGGTCTTGGCGACCCAGATTGCCTTTGCTTCCTGACGCAGTGTCTCCAGCCGCGCGTGTAACGGTGCGTTGGCCGTCGCCGCCTGGGCATGCATCGCACCCATGCCTTTACAGCACTTCCCTTTTTTAGAACACCATTTGATGGTGTGTCCCGAGCCGGAGATTTTTTCGCCCTGAACCGTCGTGCGTGGCGCGGCATCTGGAGCCGGAGCTTCAGCGACAGTCGTTGGCTTTTCTGTTAACCACAGCATGGAAGATGACCCCCAAAGCGCGGTGGCGCTCCGGTCGGGCGTACCTGCCTGGACGCTGCCGGATGTCAAGGCCAGAGCCATGGCCGCGATACCAAGCAAGAGTCTGGGGGGGGGAGATTTGAACGGCATAATTTCCTCCTGAAAAATGTAGGGATTAGTGGGGGGTAGTGTTCGCTGCATGACGCGAATCAATCTGTGCGACTCGCCATGCCTCGGAAAGGTATATTCACCATAGGGAGGGCAGGTCAATTGACCGTTGTGAATTTTTGGCATGCTTGCGGCGGGAATATGCTATAATCCCCCGGTCTAAAACTTGCTGCCATGAATGCTGGCAACAGTGGGAGAGGCCGGGTATGGTACGAAAAGGCGTGAAATTATGCGTGACCCTGGTTTTGTTGGCCTGTATGGCGCTGCTTGTCCCTGACATAGCCTGGGCGCGGGCGGGAAGTGGGCGCAGCATGGGCAGTCGCGGGGCGAAGACTTATACTCCTCCATCCTATCATGCCCAGCCGTTGCAGCGCAGCACCGCGCCACGGCCGCAGTCGACGCCGAATTACCAGAGTCAGCCGCAACCCGCCTTTACACCGCAACCGCAGATGGGATATGGGGCGCCACGTAGCGGCTGGAGTCCGTTCTGGAGCGGCATGGCTGGAGGATTCCTGGGGATGGGGATCGCCAACATGTTGTTTGGGCATAGCAATATGTATGGCCCGGCTTATCCTGGGCATGCTTCCGGCATGGCGACCCCCGGAACCGGCGCGCCGGTATCCGGCAGCGGCAATGCCGGGCAGGCGTTTGGTGGGTTGCTGCAGCTGCTGTTCTTTGGCGGAATGATTTGGCTGGGCTGGCGGATGCTGCGGCGGCGTACGGGCTATGCGGCCAGCCCTTTTAGTTCCATGTTCAGCACCCTGATACCGGGGCAGCGGACGAATTATACGGCACCGCTTGGTTCGGCGGCGCTTGGCTATGGCGCGTCCGGCGCGGGACAAAGTGAAACGCCGCTGGCGATCACCGCCGCAGATCAGGAGGCTATCGGCGCGCTGTTACTCCGGATTCAGGCGGCATGGGATAGTGGCGACCTGGAACGGCTTCGGCCTTTGACCACATCGGAAATGCAGAAATATTTCAGCGAAGCGCTGGCCGCCAACAACAGTCGCGGCCTCGCCAACAAGGTTGAAAAAGTGCGGTTGCTGCAGGCGGAGATTCTGGAATCATGGGCGGAATACGATATGGAATATGCGACGGCGCGGCTGCGCTGGCGCGCGCTGGATTATATGGTGCGGCTGGATAACCAGCGCGTGGTCGAGGGTGATGCCTCCACGCCGGAGGAGATCGAAGAAATCTGGACCGTGACGCGGGCACGTGGCGGTAACTGGCTACTTTCCGCAATTCAACAGACGGCATAACGGCTGCCGTCATTCTCCTGGAGACGTATCAATGCGATACAGGATTCTGGTTCTTGTTCTTGTTCTGGCTTTGGGTATGATGGTCTCGTCGGCGCACGCCAATGATATCGCGCCGGATTTTACGGCGCAGGATGCTGCAGGGCATGAGCATGCCTTGGCCGCTTATCGGGGCAAAATTGTTGTCCTGGAATGGAATAATCCGGAATGCCCCTTTGTCAATAAGCATTACAGCAGCGGCAAAATGCAGATGTTGCAGCAAGTGGCGCGTTCGCATGGCATTATCTGGCTTGCCATCAATTCCAGCGCACCGGGGAAGCAGGGGTATATGACCCCGGCACAGGCTGAGGTGATGGTGAAGCAGCGTAAAGCCTCGGTGGATGGGTATATTCTTGATCCGGAAGGTCGGATCGGTCGTCTTTATCGTGCAACCACGACGCCGCATATGTTCGTGATCGATAAAGAGGGGAACCTTGCCTATTCCGGCGCGATTGATGACAAGCCAACGACTGATCCCACTGATCTTAAAACTGCGAAGAACTATGTTCTGGCCGCGCTTGATGCGCTGGTGACCGGCGGGGTTCCCGAGGACAAACATATTAAGGCCTATGGGTGCAGCGTGAAATATTAGGCGCGGGGTATCCGTCAGCCGTTTCAGTGCTTAGGTCTGGGTATAAATTCTCTTCTGCTTGTGATCACAGGCGCGTTCATCAGTGTTTTGCCCTGTTCTGATCCGTACCAACACTTGCCCTATGCCGATTTTCCGCCGCGTGGTGCGTTGAAGCCGCCGGCGGGCAAAAACTTCGCAATGCGTTGCGCCGCGCCTGCAACTCAATTATGCTGGGGTAGTTTCCTTTCAGCAGGTTCCCGCATGACTCAAGCGCAACAGATTATCACCACACCGGATCGCGTCGTCGGTTGTGACGGCGGTGGCGGTGCGTTGGGACATCCGCGTGTATTTCTGACCATTCCGTCCGATGCCGACCATGTCGATTGCCCCTATTGCGGGCGGCGTTTCGTTCTGGATACCGCCGTGGCTGCCGCAGCCGGACATTGACGCATGACGGGATATTTACCACGCATCGTGATGATTACCGGCGCGACCGGAGGTTTCGGCCAGGCATTTACCCGACGCTTTGCCGCCGCAGGGTGCAGCCTGGTTCTGACCAGCCGCAAGCCGACCGAACTAGCCGCGTTGGTGCGGGAGCTGCAGGTTCCGGTGCATCAGGTTACGGTCGATGTGCGCGACCGCGCGGCTCTTGAACAGATGTTTTCCCGGCTGCCGCCGGAGTTTCAGGCCATTGATCTGCTCATCAATAATGCCGGGCTGGCGCTGGGGCAGGAACCGGCACAAGACGCCGATCTCGATGATTGGGAAACCATGATTGATGCCAATAATAAAGGGCTGGTGGTTTGCACACGGCTGGCGCTGACCGGCATGGTGGCGCGCAAGCGTGGGCATATCATCAATATCAGTTCGACGGCCAGTTCGTACCCCTATCCCGGCGGCCATGTCTATTGCGCCAGCAAGGCCTTTGTGAAGCAGTTCAGCCTGTCCATCCGCGGCGATCTCAGCAGCGCCAATGTCCGCGTCACCAATATTGAACCCGGCATGGTAGAAACACCATTTTCGTTACATCGCTTCAAAGGCGATGCCGCCCGGGCTGCTGCCGTTTATGCTGACGCTGATCCACTTACAGCAGAAGATGTGGCCGAAAGCGTCTTTTGGGCGGCGACCATGCCGGCACATGTCAATATCAACCGGATTGAGATGATGTCGGTCTCGCAGGCACCAGGGCCGCTGGTTGTTCACCGCACACCCGCCTCCGCATGACGGTGCGTACGCTCTATCTGGTCGATGGGTCGGGCTATATTTTCCGCGCCTATCACGCGCTGCCGCCCCTGACGCGTGCCGACGGCATGCCCATTGGTGCGGTGGCCGGATTTTGCAATATGCTGGCGAAGTTGTTGCGCGAATTGCATGCCGATCATCTGGCGGTGATCTTTGATGCCGGACGTAAGACATTCCGTAACGAGTTTTACCCGGAATATAAGGCGCATCGGCCGCCGCCGCCGGAGGATTTGATTCCGCAATTTGCCTTGATCCGCGATGCAACGCGCGCGTTCGGCGTGCCGGCGCTGGAAACCGTCAATTATGAGGCCGATGATCTGATCGCCGCCTATGCCCGTGCCGCGCGGGACGAGGGATGGCAGGTACGAATCGTTTCTGCGGACAAGGATTTGATGCAGCTGATCCGCGACGGGGTCGAGCTGTATGATCCGATGAAAAACAAGCCCATTGGCGTGGCGGAGGTCGAGGAAAAATTTGGCGTTCCGCCGGACAAAGTCGTGGATGTGCAGGCGTTGGCGGGTGACAGCACCGATAACGTTCCCGGCGTGCCCGGCATCGGCGTCAAGACGGCGGCGGAGCTGATCCGGACATATGGGTCATTGGATGCGTTGCTGGCGGCGGCAGGGGACATTAAGCAGCCCAAGCGCCGCGAGGCGTTGCAGCAGAATGCCGAACTGGCGCGGATTTCCCGACGGCTGGTGCAGCTTGACGACCGAACGCCGTTGCCGATCCCGGTGCATGATTTGCATGTCAAACAGGACTCTGCGGCGTTGCAGACCTTTCTCCTGGCGCAGGGTTTTAAGTCGTTGTTGGCGCGGTTGGGCGAAAATTTTGTGACGATCGAAAAGCCGCATGAGGTCGGTGCGGCCAAGGCCGATCCCCCGCCACCGCCGCCCGCCGTGGCGCAGCATTATATGTTGATTCAGGATGCGGCGGATTTACGGGAATGGTTGGCCCCAGTGGCAGAGCAGGGTTATCTGGCGCTCGATACGGAAACGACAAGCCTGACGCCTTCGACGACGACCTTGGTCGGCATTTCATTGGCGCGCGCACCGGGACAGGCCTGTTATATCCCGCTCAATCACCGCGATCCGCAGGCTGGGGACGGCGACAGCTTTGATTTCGGTGGCGCGCGGCCCAAGCAGATGGCGCTTGCCGACGCAGTCGCAATTCTTGCTCCGGTTTTTGCCGATCCGGCGCTCCTTAAAATCGCGCATAACCTGAAATTCGATATGCAAGTTCTGGCGCAGCACGAGCTGGCCATCGCGCCCTATGACGACACGATGTTGTTGTCGTTCGTGATGGCTGCGGGCGCGCATGGCCATGGGCTGGACGAGCTGGCACAGCTGCATTGCGGGCATCAGATGATTGCCTTCAAGGATGTAGCGGGCAGTGGCAAGGGTCAGATCACCTTCGACCGTGTGCCGCTGGACAAGGCTTGCGAATACGCCGCTGAAGATGCCGATTTCACGTTGCGCCTGTGGTTACGACTCAAGCCCCAGATTGCGCAACAACATGTGACGCGGGTCTATGAGCGGACGGAGCGTCCGCTGGTTCCCGTTGTGGCGGCAATGGAAACGGCAGGTGTGTGCATTGATCCCGCCGTGCTGCGCGGGCTGAGCAATGATTTCGCGCAGCGCATGTTCACGCTGGAAACCGATATTCACCGTCTGGCGGGGCATGAGTTCAACGTCGGTTCACCCAAGCAGTTGGGGGAGGTGCTGTTCGGTGAACTTGGGTTGCCCGGCGGCGAAAAAGGCAAGAACGGCGCTTATTCCACCAGTTCCGATATTCTGGAGCCATTGGCCGAGCAGGGGCATGAAATTGTCGCCAAATTGCTGGACTGGCGCGCGCTGGCGAAACTGATGTCCACTTATACCGATGCACTGCAGGAGCAGATTGCGCCTAAAACAGGGCGTGTGCACACGTCGTTCTCGTTGGTCGGGGCTGCTACCGGGCGTTTATCATCCACCGAGCCGAATTTGCAGAATATCCCCATCCGCACCGAGGATGGACGTGCCATCCGCCGCGCTTTCGTTGCGGCGCCGGGGCATGTGCTGCTGTCGATCGATTATTCGCAGATTGAGTTGCGTCTGGTTGCCCATATTGCGGGCATCGCTGCGCTGGCCGAGGCTTTCCGGCAGGGGGTGGATATCCATGCGCTGACGGCGTCGCAAGTGTTCGGCATTCCGCTGGCAGAAATGACGGCGGAACGGCGGCGCGCCGCCAAGGCGATCAATTTCGGGATTATCTATGGCATCAGTGGTTTTGGTCTGGCCAAACAGATTGGCGTGACGCCGGGCGAGGCGAATGCGTTTATCAAGCAATATCTGGATCGTTTTCATGAATTGCGCGACTGGATGGAGGCAACCAAGAATTTCGCGCGGGAACATGGTTATGTCGAAACGCTGCTGGGGCGGCGCATCCATATCAACGGCATCAAAGACAAAATGGCGGCGCGCCGCAATTTTGCCGAACGGCAAGCGATCAATGCGCCGATTCAGGGCACGGCGGCGGACATCATGAAACGCGCCATGATCCGTGTGCCGCGCGCGCTGGCGGATGCCGGTCTGGTGGGGCGCATGTTGCTCCAGGTGCATGACGAATTGTTGTTTGAAGTTCCGGAAGCCGAAGCCGCCGCCACGGCAGCCCTGGTGAAAAGCATCATGGAATCTGCACCCGATCCGGCGCTGCAGCTCAGTGTGCCGCTGATTGCCGAAGTCGGGCAGGCCGGGAACTGGGCAGAGGCACATTAAGGCGTGGCATTGATTGACCAGTCCACCAGCATGAACAATTGTGCCGATCACGAGGGTTGGGGAAATGGTGCCGGTTGCGGGATTTGAACTCGCGACCTACCGCTTACAAGGCGGTTCCACCACAACGTTTTTCTCTTTGTCTGTCAAGGTGTTATAATTTCAAACCGTACTATTGATAGGAAACTATCAACAGGATAACGGCTTGATTTATATGAAGGCGGTTTTTCACAATAGTACAGTAAAACAGGGCAAATACGCCGCCCTGAAAGCTATTGCGAAGCCGCAAATTCCGTCGCCGTTTTGTCTGCGTTTGTCGCAAGAAGAACGCACCCGATTAGAACAAGATGCCGGTGATATGCCATTGGGTGCATATGTTCGCTCTCGGCTTTTTGACACGCCAATCTTGACGCCGCGCCGCCCGGAAAAACGTCCGGTGCGGGATCGCGTGACCTTGGGGCGGCTTCTGGCTGAATTGGGGAAAGCGCGACTGGCAAACAATCTCAACCAGCTTGCCAAAGCGGTTAACAGCGGCTCTCTGCCGGTGACGGATGAAACTGTCCAAGCAATTCATGAGGCTTATACTGGCGTCACCTGGATGCGGCAAACCCTGATTGCTGCCCTTGGTCTGCATCCTGAAGATCAGCCATGATACTGAAAGCCAGCCAGCGCAGCGGGGCAAGGCAACTGGCCGCGCATTTGCTCAAAATGACTGAAAACGAGCATGTAGAACTGCATGAGGTTAAGGGCTTCGTGTCCGATAGGCTGGATCACGCCCTGGAAGAAATCTACGCCGTAAGCCGTGGCACGAAATGCAAACAGTTCATGTTTTCTCTGAGCCTCAATCCACCAGAGAATGAAAGCGTCCCGATTGACGCTTTCGAGGCCGCGATTGAACAAATTGAAGAAAAGCTGGGGCTAACAGGCCAACCCCGCGTTATCGTCTTCCATGAAAAGCATGGTCGCCGCCATGCTCATTGCGTCTGGTCGCGGATTAAATCTGACACCATGACGGCAATCAATCTGCCACACTTCAAGCTGAAGCTTACAGACGTATCAAAACAGCTTTATCTGGAACATGGCTGGAAAATGCCAGCCGGTTTTCTGGACAAGAAGAACCGCAACCCGCTCAATTTTACCCTGGCCGAATGGCAACAGGCCAAACGCAAGAGTGATGATCCCAAAACTGTCAAAGCCACATTCCAGGGCTGCTGGCAAAAGTCAGACAGTAAGAAAGCGTTTGCCCAAGCGTTAGAGGAAAACGGCTATTACCTCGCCCATGGTGACAAACGTGGCTTTGTCGCCGTTGATTGGCGCGGCGAGGTCTATTCCCTCAGCAAGTGGGTTGGCGTCCGCACCAAAGAACTGAAAACCCGCCTAGGCGATATGCAGGAGATGCCGTCAGTTATTGAAGCGCAAGCTGCAATCGCCAAGTGCATGACGCAAAAACTTGATGGGTTTATCCAGGAAGTAGCAGCCCAAAAGAAGAAAGACGCCGCGCCACTTATCCAGGCGCGACAAGAAATGGTCACACGACACCAGGAAGAGCGGCAGGCACTTAAGAATGCCCTAGAAAAACGGTGGCAAGAAGAAACACGGCAACGCGCTGAACGCCTTCCCAAAGGTCTTGCCGCCTTATGGCAACGCCTCACCGGAAAATACCAACGGATACGGGCAATCAATGAGCGCAAAACCGCGCTCTGCCTAGCGCGTCACAGAGAACAGGCACAGGCTGTGATTGATAAGCAACTTATTGAGCGACAGGCATTGCACCAGAAACTTTCTGGAATTTTGAATCCAACGCGGTTTAGGAGCAGGATTATCAAACAAGATATAATTCGCTTTGCCGCTTTGACTAGCCAAGAGCCCAACTGACTTCAAGCGTCTTCGGGGACAAGCGGTCAAAGCAGCTTTCTCATGTTCACGGTCAGAAGAGGATTTGGAAACACTAGGCCATACTGGCGCGCTCAATTGGATCAGACGATTCAAAACTCAAGAAAATATCAGAAAGCTTAGCAAAAGTGATGCACTCTGGTATGAGATGAAAGCTGAGACGCTGACTGACTTGGTAATGTTTATCAACTATGGTGATCGGCTATTCGTGGCTAGGGTTGATCCACCTGCATTTGCCGATCAACGGTTAGTGCGTCTTGAGCCATTGGGCAACATCGATATCGAGCTTTGTCACGCACTGATGAACAGCACAATCAGCATGTTTATTATTGAGGGGATGGGGTTCGGTAGAGGGCTTGGCGCGTTAGATTTGAACAAAGACCGAATTGAGAACTACATGCACATCCTTGACATGGAGCAATTAGATCAACAGTGGATAGATAAGATTAAAGAGAAGCTTCTTCCTTTGTTAGGAAGAGAAGTGATGTGTGTTGCCGATGAGTTAGAACAAGCAGATCGCAAGGCTTTTGATGATGCAGTCATAGCGGCATTTGGACTGAGGATTTCACGAGAGCATATATACGAATGTCTGCTGTCACTCGTGGGAATCAGGCTGACTGCTAATGAATAAGACGCTGCCTGTAAGAAAATAAGAAAAATGCCGTTTTTCTATGCTCCAAGTGACCTGCCCCCTGAAAGTGTCGCCGGTTTGAGGTAGAGTCTGCAACCTGAAGAAGGAGCAGACTGATGAAGAAGCGCTTTACGGAAGAACAGATCATTCGCGTTTTAAAGGAAGCTGAGGCTGGGGCTAAGACGGGTGAGTTATGCCGCCGTCACGGGATAAGCGAAGCAACGTTTTATAACTGGAAGTCGAAGTTTGGCGGGATGGATGTGTCCGACGCAAAGAAGTTACGAGCGTTGGAAGCAGAGAACGCGAAGCTGAAACGGCTTTTGGCAGACGCAGAGCTTGATAAGCTGATGCTCAAAGAAGTTCTCTCAAAAAAATGGTAACGCCCACCGTCAGGCGACAAGCCGTGGCTCTGGTTGAACAAGTGTTTGCTGTGAGCCAGCGACGGGCGTGCGAAGCGTTGTCGGTGTCACGACGGCGCGTGAGCTATCGGTCTAAAAAGAACGATGACGCTCTGCGCGAGCGGATGAAGGTGCTGGCCGTTGAACGCAGACGGTTTGGTTATGGACGACTGGCTGTCATGCTTAAGCGCGACGGGTATGATCACAATATCAAGAAAATCTATCGGCTTTATCGCGATGAAGGTCTTATGGTTAGACGAAGAAAAGGCCGCAAACGTGCGATAGGAACGCGGTTGCCGTTGCCGAAGCCGGACAGTCTCAATCAGGTCTGGAGCTTGGATTTTATGAGCGACGCGCTA
>JBASFQ010000021.1:0-10904 GCA_049653105.1 Alphaproteobacteria bacterium | reverse complement strand
CCGCGATTGCTGGCGGGAGATGGATACCGGCTTGCGCCGGTATGACGCTGTATAATGAACCGTGGGGCGTGACTTCGGCCTTCTACCCTGTTGCGAAATGCTTTAAGAACAGGGCATGGATGCTCCGTTGCCTTCCAGGCCTCAACTGGCTCAGGTGCCTCATATTCTCGTGGTGGATGACGATATTCGCCTGCGTGAGTTGTTGCGGCGCTATCTGGCCGATCACGAATTTCTGGTCACTACCGCCGCGCACGCCGGCGAGGCGCGGCAGATGCTGGATGTCCTGGCCTTTGACCTGATGATCCTTGACATCATGATGCCGGGCGAAAGCGGGTTGGAGTTGGCGCAACATTTGCGGCGCGGGAGCGCGTCTGGGGGCGGGCAGGGGCGCAGCCTGCCCATCCTGTTGCTGACGGCGCGGGGCGAGGCCGAGGACAGGATTGCCGGGCTGGAGGCCGGGGCGGATGATTATCTGCCCAAGCCGTTCGAGCCGCGCGAATTGCTGCTGCGGATCAATGCCATTCTGCGCCGGATTACGCCGCCGCCGGGGCGGGACGCCTTGCCGGAGATCAGTCTGGGGAAATGGCGCTTTGACAGTGCGCGCGACGAACTGCGCGCCGGGGACGATTTTGTCCGGCTGACCGAGATGGAGGCCAAGTTGCTGCGGATTCTTGCCGCCGAGCCGGGCGTGGCGATCAGCCGCGAGCAACTGGCGGTGCGCAGCAAATCTGAAATCAATGACCGCACCATCGATGTGCAGATCACGCGGTTGCGCCGCAAGATTGAGGCCGATGCCAAAGCGCCGCGCTATATCGTCACGGTGCGCGGCGCGGGCTATATGCTGTTGCCGGACGGGGAACCGTTGTGATGCCGTCGTTCTCGTGGCTTAAGCGGTTGCTGCCGCGCACGCTTTATGGGCGGACGCTGATGATCCTGGTGACGCCGGTTATTCTGGCGCAGCTGGTGGCCACCTTCGTCTTCTTCGATCGGCACTGGTCAACCATGACCAACCGGCTGAGCTTCGCGCTGGCGGGAGATGTCGGCATGATCGTCGAGTTGGTGCAGGCGGATTATAGTGCCGAGGCGGTCAAGCGGCTTTCGGCGCGTACCGACCGGCAGATGGATCTGACGCTGGATTTTCAGCCGGGGGGAGTTCTGCCGACCAAGGGTTCCATCTGGCCCGATCCGTTGCGCGTCGCCCTGGAGCGGGCGCTGCACGACCGGCTTGAACAAAATTTTGTCGTGCGCTTTCGTTCGAAACAGGAAATGGTGGATATTCACATCAAGCTGCCGGAAGGGCGCTTGACCGTGCATTCGCCGGATCGGCGTATTTATACCCCGACGACTTATATTTTCATCAGCTGGATGCTGGGATCGTCCATCATCCTGTCCGTGATTGCGATGATGTTCATGCGCAATCAGATCCGGCCGATCCGCCGTTTGGCCATTGTCGCCGAAGAATTCGGCAAGGGGCGCGACGTTGCTTACTTTAAGCCGGAGGGGGCGGTCGAAGTGCGGCAGGCCGCCACCGCGCTGCTGCTGATGCGCGACCGGCTGCGGCGGCAGATTACGCAGCGCACGACAATGCTGGCGGGGGTGTCGCATGATCTGCGGACTCCTCTGACGCGAATGAAGCTGCAACTCGCCTTGATGCCGGAGACGCCGGAAAACGCCGAGCTGCTGACCGATGTTGAGGAAATGGCGGCGATGGTCGAGGCCTATCTGGCCTTTGTGCGCGGCGAGGAAGGCGAGCCGGTGCAGCAGGTCGATCTGGAGACTTTGTTGCAGGAGGTCGTCGCGGGGGCGTGTAAGCTCAACCCGTCCATTACCTTGACTCTCACGCAGGCGATTACCTTGCCGATGCGACGCCAGGCGATGAAGCGCTGTCTCGCCAATCTGATCAACAATGCGGCGCGTTACGGGCATAATGCCGCGGTCAGCGCCGAGCAAACGGAACGGACGGTGATCATTTGTGTTGACGATGATGGTCCCGGGATTCCGCCGGAGCAACGCGAGGAAGTTTTCCGTCCCTTTGTCCGGCTGGATGAATCGCGCAACACGACGGCGGGCAGTGTCGGGCTTGGGCTGACCATCGCGCGCGACATTGCGCGTTTGCACGGCGGCGAGGTTTTACTGGATCAAAGCCCGATGGGTGGGTTGCGCGCCTATATCCGGCTGCCCATTTAGATTGCTTGTTTAGAATGTCACATGCGTGACATGTTGGAACAAAAATAAACGCGACGTCGTGCGGAAGTTTAATCCCGGCTGCGTTCTCTGCCGGGCGGCTTGACGTCCTTCATCATGCCGCGTAGTTCTTCCAGGCTTTCGCCGACGCGGGTGCTGATGACCTCCAGCGCTTCGTAATTGCTGCGGGTCAGCATTTCCGCCAGTTCCTTGGCATTGCCGAGGGTGCGGTCGAGGACGTTTTTGGTCAATTCGGCTTGTTTCGCGATTTTTTCTTCCGCCGAGGCTGAAGCGGCGACGCCGTTCATCAGCTTGCTGCTTTCTTCCATGCCTTGACGCATAATCTCGCTTTGACGGCGCAGCACGGCTTGCATGCCTTCGATCGCCATCTGATTGGCGGCGGCCAGCGCCTGCATATTCTTGCGCTGGGCGTCCATGACCGCTTCCATATCCACCATGCCCGGCATTTTGAAGTCCTGGAACGCTTTGGGCATTTCCATCATTTTTGAAAAATCCATAAATTTCATAAAATCGCTGCCGAGAAAGGGGGTGTTGGCTGATTTTGTCATTGTCCATCCTCGTACGAAAACATGGAAGGTGCGAAAACACGGAAACAGCGCCGCGAAGGCGGCGCAAGGGAGGGAAATAATTTATGCGCTGATTTTTCGGGCTTGTCACGCGGTTTTATCTGCATTACGCCAGAGGTTTGCCGCCGTATGTTCAGATCATTATGGAGTTCGGGACAATGCAGGACGGGGTGTGCAGGTGATTAAGGTGCGGCCAGAGTACGGGGGGCTTAACCCGTCCGGCGTTCCATGAAGCGCATCAGGTTTTCGGCGCGGTGCAAGTTCCGATCCAGCGTCGCCATGGTTTTGGCCATGTCGGGAGTGGCGTCGCGGCGCCAGACGCAGAGCGTCGCGCCGTAGATGAGGCTCAGTCCGGCGCGGATCATGATGCTTTCCGGCGCGCCGGTCGTCATATGTGCGGCGCGCAAGAGCGCGCCGGTTTGTGGATAAAGCGCCTGCGCGATGGCGGTGGCCAAACGTGGATCGTGGCGCGCCGCATCATGCAGCGCCAGAAAACCGGCGCGGTGGCGTTGCAGAACATCGACGCGCAGCATGAGGATTTCAAACAGCGCTTCGCGCGGGCTGTTGCGTGGATCGTGCCGGTAATCACGTTGTGCGGTTGTGGTGACGTGGTCGGCGATGGCGCGCATGGTCTGTGCCGGACTGGCCAGAAAGGCCGCAGCTTCTTTGGTCGTGGTTTTGGCGGTTTTGGCGAGGCTGGTGGGTGTTACCGCTGTCCAGCCTTGTTTGCCCGCCAGAGTCAGGGCGGCGGTTACCAGTGATGCGGTTTTATTGTGTTTGGCGATCATGCGGCGACTATAGCCTGCCGGAGGGGTTCTGCAAATCAGGCAGGTTGATTATGAGAGCCTTCACCATACGCTTTGCCATGATTGAGCCACCGGGTGATGGACTCCGGCTTTCGCCGGAGTGACGCCAAAAATATTTGTACATATCAGGCACATTGGTGCTGGGAGCTTTCACCAAATGATTTGCCATGATTGAGCCACCGGGTGATGGACTCCGGCTTTCGCCGGAGTGACGCGTGCATTCATGAAATGTGCTGCATTCAGGATGCGTCACGCCGCGCCGATTTGTCGGGCGCGGGCGGTGGCAAGGGCAATGGCGTCGCCGACGATTGTCGGCATGCCGCTGTCATTTAACAAGCGTTGCAACGCGGCTTCGGTTGTGCCGCCGGGCAGGAGCATGGCCTTGTATAACGCTTCGGCGGTTTGACCGCTATGTTCCATATAGTTTGCGGCACCACGCGCCGTCGTACGCGCCAGCAGTGCCGCCGTCGCGGGCGGCAAGCCATGGGATATTCCGGCTGCTTCCATTGCGGCGGTAAGCAGGTAGAGGTAGGCCGGGCCGCTGCCGGAGACGGCGGTGGCGATATCCATATGGGATTCGGTTTCCATCCATACGGTGGTTCCCGCCGCGCGAAACAAATCCTCTGCAATCCGGCGCGCGGCGGGGTCGCAGGCGGCGTTAGCGCACATTGGGGTCATGCCCTGGCCGATCTGCGCCGGAACATTCGGCATGGTGCGGATGATGGCGCCGTCGCCCAGTTGTGCCGCCAGTTTCTGGATCGTCCATCCGGCGGCGACAGAGATATTGGTCGCTCGTTGCGCCAGCGCGCGATAGGCAGGCAGGGTATCCGCCATGATCTGGGGGCGGATGGCATAAACAATCGCCTGCGGCTGCGGCAAATCAGGTGGCAGCGCCGAAAGCCAGCGCACATGGCGCTGCGTTCCCAGATCGTCGGGCAGCGGCGTGGGTTTGATCACGGTAAAATTCAGGCCGGGGATTTTTTCCAGCCAGCGACGCAACAATGCCTGTCCCAGATGGCCGCATCCGACCAGCAGGATGTCCATCAAGCCTGACCGACGGTATCGATCATCGCCGAGGCCAGGGCTTCGGCAGGCTGTTTGCCGCCCCAGATGACGAACTGGAACGCTGGATAGAAGCGTTCGCTTTCGGTCAGGGCGATTTCAACCAAATCCTCCAGCGTCTCGACGGCATTGCCGCGCGCGCCGCGCATTAACAATGTATGGCGGAACATCGGCGTGGCATCGTCGGGGCACAGCTCGAAATGGCCGAGCCACATCTTGCTGTTCATTGTTGCCAGCAGGTCGTGCACGACCGTGCGACGGGTGGACGGAACCTTCAGATCAAACTGGCACGAAAACTGGAGCGCGGAAATTTCGCGTTGCCACACGAAGAACAGGCGATAGTGACACCAGCGGCCTGATAACTCGACAATCAACTCGTCATTGGCGTTGCGCTCGAACAACCATTCGTTGGCGACAACGATTTCCTCGATAATGTCGAGCGGATTATGCGCAACTCCGGATTCGACGGCAGTGATAAAAGACATACCCAACCCCGTTAGCAAAAACTGGCGACGGGATTTCAATTACTCCAAGCGGGAATCCGGCGGCAAGAACTTGTGAATCCAAGGATTCACGCGGAATCCGGCGCGTGTTCTTTGAGTCACAGTGCGGTGCAGCAGATGCATGGGGATGAAATGAATCAAGTGATTCAAAAGACGAGTCTTTTTGGATGTTCCCGGTTACCTGCCCTTCGCTTTGGTACGATTTCGTACTGAGTTATTCGTTGTGGGGGGTGTTTTTCTTAAGGGCTTGTTAACCCGGGTTTTTGCCGTGGCTGCTCCGGCTTTGGCGCGGATGGGATTTTCCAGCGCGTCGAGCCGTGCTTCGATCTTGACCTGCGCCATGCGTGCGGTTTTCAGCATATCGTGCAGGGCGTCGAATTCGTCGCGTCCGACCAGATGCAGGCGTTGCAGCAGCATACTGACCCGTTGCTGCGCCTGATCGCGGATTTGGTGGCGTGACGCGACAGCCGTGCCGAGAAGTGCGGCGAGAACTTGTCCCATGTCGCCAAGAAACTGGCTGGAAAATCTGGATTCGCGCATTGTTATGGTCTCCCTGTATATATGTTTACGAACTTCGTGACGAAATTACGGCAGAAAGCTATAACCTCGCAATGACTTTCCCTGATATTGATCCGGTTGCGTTTAGTTTTGGCCCGCTGGCAATACGTTGGTACGCCTTGGCGTATCTGGCGGGATTCGTGCTTGGCTGGCGGCTTTGCATGCATCTGGCGCAGCGGCGCACGACGCCGCCATTGCCGCAGCATTATGATGATTATCTGGTCTGGGCGGTCATCGGCACGGTTCTCGGCGGGCGGTTGGGGTATGTGCTATTTTATAATCTGCCGCATTTTTTTGAGGCGCCGCTTGATGCGTTGAAGGTCTGGCAAGGCGGCATGGCGTTTCATGGCGGCATGCTGGGGGTTATTGGCGCTGCCTTTCTGTTTGCGCGGCGGCGTAAAATCGCGTTCTGGAGTTTCATCGATCTGGCAGCCGTGGCGACGCCGATTGGGTTGTTCTTCGGCAGGCTGGCGAATTTTATCAACGGCGAGCTTTTTGGCCGCGTGACAGATGTGCCGTGGGGTGTCGTCTTTCCCAATGGCGGCCCGGAGCCGCGCCATCCGAGCCAGTTTTATCAGGCCGGGATGGAGGGGCTGATTTTGTTCGCCGTCCTGCTGCTGGTGGTGCGTAAAGCCGATTGGCAGCATCGATCCGGATTGCTCAGCGGCGTGTTTCTGGCTGGTTATGGCATTGCGCGTATCATCGGCGAATTTTTCCGGCAGCCGGATCCGCAACTGGGGTTCCTGTTTGCCGGGGCGACGATGGGGCAGCTGTTGTCTGTGCCGATGGTGGTGTTTGGAGTCTGGCTGATCATCCGGGCGAAGAAGCCGTTATGAGTGATGCGCTGCAGGCCATCATTGCGCGCGCCGCCGCCACGCAGCCCTTGACCATCGCGCAATATATGGAACTGGCACTTCAGCATCCGGAATATGGCTATTACCGCCGTCACGATCCTTTGGGCGCGCGCGGTGATTTCATCACAGCGCCGGAAATCAGCCAGACGTTCGGTGAGTTGATCGGCCTGTGGTGCGTGGATATGTGGGACAAGCTGGGGCGTCCCGATCCTTTCACGCTTTGCGAATTGGGGCCGGGACGAGGGACATTGATGCGCGATGCCCTGCGCGCGGCGGGCACGATGCCTGCTTTCACCACGGCGTGCCGTGTGGTGCTGGTGGAAAGCAACGTGGATCTGCGGACGGCGCAGGGGGCGGCGCTGGCGGATTATCAGCCGCAATGGCTTGAAGAGCCTGACGCGTTGCCGATGCGCCCTGCGTTGGTCATTGCGAACGAGTTTTTTGATGCTTTGCCGATCCGGCAATATATCCGCCGCGAAGATGACTGGTATGAAAATTGTATCAGCTGTGTCGCGGGGAAATTGCAATGGGCGGCGGTGCCGGTCGCGGCGGGTATGCCCGCCGCTGCTCCCGGGGCGATTATTGAAGTTTCCGTTGCCGCAACAAACATAATGCGCGATTTGTCCCGGCATTTGGCCGCTCATGGCGGCGCGATGCTTGCCATCGATTACGGCTATGATGCGGCGCCGGGAAGTCCAACTTTTCAGGCCTTGGCGCGTCACAACTATGCCGATCCGTTGCGTGACCCAGGTCAAGCCGATTTGACCGCGCATGTCGATTTTGGGGCGTTGGCCGCGACCGCACGCGAGCAGGGGATGCAGGTTTGGCCGTTAGTGACGCAAGGCGATTTTCTACGCGCTCTGGGCATCGACGCGCGTTGCGCGCAACTGGTGGCACGCGCGACACCGGCGCAGCGCGATGCGCTGCTGGCGGCGCATCGGCGCTTGACGGATTCTGTCCAGATGGGCACGTTGTTCAAAGTTTTTTGCGTGACGCCGTCCGATAATCCGGTTCCGGCGGGATGGGAATAGGACTCATGGTCAGGAAATATGTTTACGACTGCAGATAATTTTGCCGATATTTCCGGGATCACCCATGCGTTCTTTATGCGGCAGGGCGGCGTAAGCGAAGGGACATTCGCGTCGTTGAACTGTGGCTGGAAAAGCGGCGACGATGTGCGGAAAGTGGCGGAAAACCGTTGCCGGGTGGCGGCGATTTTACGCGTGACGCCGGAACGGTTGCTGACCTGTCAGCAAATCCATTCCGCCACGGTTATCAGCATCACGACGCCGTGGAATCCGGTGGAGCGCCCCGAGGCCGACGCGATGGTCACCGACCGTCCAGGGATTGCGCTGGGGATACTGACCGCCGACTGCGTGCCGGTTCTGTTTGTCGATCCTGTGGCGCGCATTATCGGTGCAGCACATGCCGGATGGCGTGGGACGCTCGGCGGTGTGATCGAAAATACGGTGCAGGCGATGCAGAAACTTGGGGCAGACCCGGGGCGCATCGTGACTGCGCTTGGCCCCTGCATCTGGCAAGAAAGCTATGAGGTCGGTCCGGAGTTCCCGGCGCTTTTTCTGGCGCAGGATGCGGCATACAGTCGTTTTTTTATTCCGGCGCAGCGCGCCGGGCATCATATGTTTGATCTGCCGGGGCTGGTCACGGCCAAACTCCAAGACGCCGGTGTTGTGCAGGTGGTGGCGTCACCCGCCAGCACCTTTGCCCATCAGGATCAATATTACAGTTATCGCCGCAACACGTTGCAACAGGTCAAGGGAACCGGCAGTCTGATTTCGGCGCTTGCGCTGGTGCCGGGGTAACAACGGCAAGAATCCTAGAGCCGGAGAGAAGCAAATCTTCCGCTTGCCCGACTGGAGGGTGTAAGTGCGGCGCGATTCCAGTTGAAGTTGCCGAGAATTTCCGTGCCGTCTTTGAGCGTGATAACTTTTCTTGGGGCGTGAACTTCGGTCAGGTGACGGCTGCCTGCTCTATTGGACTTTCGCATCCAAATGCAGGAGAGACCCGCCGTTGTGCGTTCAGAGAGAGAGGCAAATGGTTCTTCGGTGACTGTCGCGACTTTTGACGCGACGACGTACGCCGTGCCTTCACGATTAAGCAAGGGAACCGGAGTAAGATCAACTTTCGCGGTCTGAAATTCAGGAAGGATATAACCCGGTTTTTCGGCGGTTAATGTCACTTTTTTGCCGCCGATTAAATGCAGTACGGCGTTGTCGTTTGTATTCTGTGGTATAAAAATATAATTGACGGCTTCGGGAGTGATCAGGGCACCGTACCGACCGACGCCATCCACCTGGGGACGAAGCAGGGTCGGGAATGGGGCGATGCCTGCGGTCTTCAATATCTCCTTGAATTGATCACTCTCCATCGTGGCCGCGTAGGGGTGCGGTTCTCCGGCTACATGAATTTCGGCGCTCTTGGGATTGGCGCCCAGGGATCTATCATTAAAAACCACATGCGTTATCGCGGGCACAGAAATGTGGGATGGGGGGTTCCGCCGCAACGTCCATCCGGACAACATTTTATATCCTTCTATAATCGCGACCATAATGCGCCCCCCCATCAAAGTATCTAAGTGATGGCCTTAAGTTTATCTTTCCTGGGGGTAAAGGCAAGCGCAACAATAGTTTCATGGCGCGCGCACCCGTCGCGTAACATCTTGAAAATGCAGATCCTATGACGGAAAGGTGATGGGGCACCTGTTCAAGGCAGGGTTATGGGCTGAACGGCGGCGGAATATACCTTGCACGATGGGGGGCGAGGAGTGTGCTGCAATCCAGGCCATTGGGCACGTGAATGCGTGCGTTGTCGGCGAATATGATGACGTGTCTTGGGGATGTGGCGGTTTTGAGTTGATCAACATCGCGTTCCAATGTGACAACAGGTGTGCCGATGAGGAGGTCGGATGTCACCCTATAGAGGGCGGCCCAGCGTGTATAAAATGGGGCACGAGGCTTGTCTGTAATGGCCTTCACGTTTGACGGTATGATGTGCGCCGTAGCTTTGTGTTGGGACAAGGTAACCGGGACGAGGTCTATTTGCGCGGCCGTGAATGTGTCGAGGATGCTTCTGTGCGTGCCGGAAGTTGGTTCAAGTCTGGTTCCTCCGTGCAGATGCAATGTGAGGCGGCGCTTATTGTCATTAGGGACAAATATATAATTCACGAAATTTGGGTTGATGTGTGTGGTTCCCTGTCTGGTGATGTCATTGATCCAAGGGTAGGGCATGACTATAGGGGTAATATCCGCAGCTTTGAAAGCGTTCTGAAGTTCTTCATTTTTGATCGTGGTTTTATAAGGAGTCGGATTGCCAACCACATAGACACTGACTTTTTTGTCCGGATCGGTATGCGTACGCGTGATGGCCGAAACGGGAATGGAATAAAAAGATTTCCGCTGAGAAAGCCACCAGGATTTTTTGTGGGCGGTTATAATGGCCTGCATAATTTTTCTGCTCCTGAAATATAAGCATTTGAAGTTATACGACTGTGTCGTTTACTGCCATTCCGGCTGCTTCCCATTTTGTGCTGAGACGATGGCTTCTCAAAGGGCTGGGCTGACGGGCTTTAATCTTTCGAGATTGGTGATTGCACCGGGATCCCAACTCATCGGGGCGGCGACTTTTGAGCCGTCGAGAAATTGCAGCGCGCGTCGCGGCGCGTGGGGGGTAAGTGGATTAACGCCATCAGCGTTTATCGAGAAAACGTGCTTAAAATCTGCACGCAGGCTCTCGGAGAGGGGGGCATACCCTTCTTCGGTAATGGTCTTGACGCGCGCGGTCACAATATGTGCCGTACCCTGGTTATCGAGCATGGGAACCTGGAGGAGTTCTACCTTTGCTTTCTCGAATTCTGCAAGAACAGCTGCCGGCGTGGCAGTAACGGTAAGTTTTTCGCCGCCATGCAGATGGAGTACAGGCCGTTTATCCGCATCCGTCGGGACAAAAATGTAATTCACCAATCTGGGGGCGACAAGAGTGGGGTACTGCGTGACGTGACCCGTCAGGGAAAGACACTGCGTGTCAATTTTCACAAGAGGAACGCCGGCCGCGCCAAGTCCGGAAGCATAGTTAAAATTTGGTATGATTCCGGAGAAGGGATGCTTTTCATTGGCGACATAAATCCTCCTGCCGGGGGACTCATCCGTCTTGCTAAGGGGGGCTGCCCCCCCGCCAAGGGGCGCTGTCGTGAACAGCACATGCGTGATGGCGTCGGGAGAAATTTTGACGCGATCCCCCTGGCTGAAAAGGCGCATCTGACGCGCCATTAACATATGGCCATACCGCACATTCCAACCCTGGTTTTCCATGATTCAATATTCCTTATCACTA
>JBASFQ010000020.1:0-9143 GCA_049653105.1 Alphaproteobacteria bacterium | reverse complement strand
GGGGATGACTGCGGCGCGGCTGGCCGCTCTGGCGGCGCGCGCGGCGCTGGCCGGGGATGCGCTGGCAGAGTATACGCGGCGGTTGCTGGCGCGGGCGGCACGTTATGATCCCGCCGGTTATGCGGAGCTGGATTTACGTTTGTGCCAGGATGAGCCGGAGGAAATTCAGCTGCGGGTACTGGCAGTTCTGCTGCGGGAGATCGGCGGCGCGGCGTATCAGCCGAAGCAGGAGGCTTTGCAGGAAGTTCTGGCGGGCATGCGCCAAGCTGATTCCCCGCGCCGGATTTTACGCCGGACATTGCAGGGGTGCGAAATCGCGGTGGCAGGCGCGACGTGCCGCGTGATTCGTGAATATGCGGCGATTCTGGAACGTCCGGCGCTGGCACCGGGGCATAGCCTGGTCTGGGACGGGCGGTTTCATGTCGCCTTGTCCGTGACCGCGCCGGAAAATCTTACGCTGGGGCCTTTAGGCCCATTGACCCATGACCAGACCGACAGGCTGGCGCCGGGGTTGCGGCAGAGAATCGGCATGGGGCGTGTGCGCGCCACATTACCGACGCTTTTTCATGACCAGATGCGTGTGGGTGTCCCGGGCTATGGCAGGACGGCGGATTATGCCCGGATGCGCGCGGTAACGTCTTGATCTTTCGGCGGAATAATATTGTCACCGGATTTGATTGTAATAGGGCGGATTCGTATTATCTTAATAGATAAGATACTATAGTAGACGGCCGCATAAACGGCAGGTCGCCCTCTTCGATCCAGTGGCATGTGGTGCCACACTTACAACGGGGAACAACTTGAATCAGTTCGGAAAAAATCTCGCACTCTGGATCGTGATCGCCTTGTTCCTTGTTTTCCTGGCGCGCTTCTTCCAAGAGCCGGCGCAGATGACGGGACAGAATGTCACGCCATTTTCCGATTTTATGGCCAGCGTGAATGACGGCGCAGTCACGAATGTGAATATTCAGGGCAAATATGTGCGCTATTCGTTGAAAGACGTGATGGCGCCGCGTACGACCTATCTGCCCGACAACACCAGCATCGCCGACAAGCTGATCGCCAAGAACGTCAAGGTTATCGCTCAGCCGGATGATAATGGCCCCAGCCTGTGGGGCATTGTGTTGAGCTGGTTCCCGATGTTCCTGCTGATCGGCGTGTGGATTTTCTTCATGCGCCAGATGCAGGGCGGTGGCGGCAAAGCGATGGGATTCGGCAAGAGCAAGGCGCGGCTGCTGACTGAAAAATCCGGACGCGTGACGTTTGATGATGTGGCGGGCATTGACGAAGCCAAGGGTGAATTGCAGGAAGTTGTTGAATTCCTTAAAGATCCGCAGAAGTTCCAGAAACTGGGCGGCAAGATTCCGAAGGGTGTCCTGCTGGTCGGTCCGCCCGGGACGGGGAAGACTCTGACCGCGCGCGCCGTGGCCGGCGAGGCCAATGTGCCGTTCTTTACTATTTCCGGGTCTGATTTCGTCGAAATGTTCGTCGGCGTTGGCGCCAGCCGCGTCCGGGATATGTTTGAGCAAGCGAAGAAACATGCGCCCTGCATCGTCTTTATCGACGAAATCGATGCCGTGGGGCGGCATCGCGGCGCGGGGCTGGGCGGCGGCAATGACGAACGCGAACAGACGTTGAACCAGTTGCTGGTCGAAATGGATGGGTTTGAGGCCAATGAAGGCGTCATTCTGATCGCCGCGACCAACCGTCCCGATGTGCTTGATCCGGCTTTGCTGCGTCCGGGGCGTTTCGACCGTCAGGTGGTTGTGCCGAATCCCGATATTCTGGGGCGTGAGAAGATCCTCAAGGTGCATATGCGCAAAGTGCCGCTGGCGGCCGATGTCGATGCCCGCGTGATCGCGCGCGGCACGCCCGGTTTCTCCGGTGCGGATCTTGCCAATCTGATCAATGAGGCGGCGCTTCTGGCGGCGCGTTTCAACAAGACCCAAGTCAGCATGGCGGAATTCGAAGCCGCCAAAGACAAGGTCATGATGGGCACGGAACGTAAATCCATGGTCATGACCGACAAGGAAAAGGAGCTAACCGCCTATCACGAGGCCGGGCATGCGCTGGTGATTCTGCATGTGCCGCAGGCCGATCCGCTGCACAAAGTGACTATCATTCCGCGCGGACGGGCGCTGGGACTGACCTGGTCGCTGCCGGAACGGGATAAATTGTCGGTCACGAAAACCGAGCTGGAATCACGGTTGGCCATTGCTTTCGGCGGGCGTGTGGCGGAAGAAATGATCTTCGGCGCGGAGAATGTCACGACCGGCGCGGCCAGCGATATCCAGAGCGCAACCCATACGGCACGCCGTATGGTGACCGAGGTCGGCATGTCGGACAAACTGGGGCGGGTGCGTTATAGCGCCAACGAACAGGAAATCTTTCTCGGCCATTCCGTCTCGCAGCAAAAGAACGTGTCGGAAGCGACTGCCGAGATCATCGATCAGGAAATCCGGCGGTTGATCGAGCAGGGTGAAGCCAAGGCACGCCAGATTCTGACCGCGCATCGCGGCGATCTGGAAAAACTGGCGCTGGCCTTGCTGGAATATGAAACTTTGAGCGGCGATGAAATCAAGGCGCTGCTGCGCGGCGAACCCATCGTCCGGGACGACCCCGATCAGAAGCCGAAAGCGCCGCCGGTGGTGACCAAGAAGGCCTCGGTGCCGGGCAGCCATGCCGGCGATGTCGGAGCTTTGCCGCCGGGGACGATTCCCGCCGCAGGGTGACGCGGTTCCGGAATTTGCCGGAGCCGGATAGGGGCGCTGTAAAAACTTCTTAAAATTCTTCCGGCTTTGTGTCATTGATAGCCGCTCCTGTCGGTTCCGGGGTGGTTATGAAATTTCGTTTTCCTGTCGTCATCATTGACGAAGATTTACGCTCCGAGAATGCCAGCGGCCTCGGTATTCGCGCTTTCGCCAAGGCGATTGAAGAAGAAGGCATGGATGTGCTGGGCGTTACCAGCTATGGCGATCTGTCATCTTTCGCGCAGCAGCAGAGCCGGGCTTCAGCCTTTATCCTTTCTATCGATGATGAAGAATTCACGCCGGGGCCGGAACTTGATCCCGCCGTGCTGAAGCTGCGGACGTTCATCGAGGAAATCCGCTTCCGCAACGCCAACATCCCCATTTACCTGTATGGCGAAACGCGCACGGCACGGCATATTCCGAACGGTATCCTGCGCGAGTTGCACGGCTTCATTCATATGTTCGAGGATACGCCGGAATTCGTGGCGCGGCATATCATCCGCGAAGCGCGCGCCTATCTTGATGGTTTGGCGCCGCCCTTCTTCCGCGCCTTGATGCATTATGCCCAGGACGGGTCATATTCCTGGCACTGTCCCGGTCACTCTGGCGGTGTTGCCTTTCTGAAAACTCCGGTGGGGCAAATGTTCCACCAGTTCTTCGGCGAAAATATGCTGCGCGCCGACGTGTGCAATTCGGTCGATGAACTGGGGCAATTGCTGGATCATACCGGCCCGGTTGCCGCCAGCGAGCGCAACGCGGCGCGGATTTTCAATGCCGATCATTGTTTTTTCGTCACCAACGGCACGTCCACATCCAACAAGATGGTGTGGCATGCCAATGTTGCGCCGGACGACATTGTCGTCGTTGACCGTAATTGCCACAAATCAATCCTGCACGCGATCATCATGACCGGGGCGATCCCCGTCTTTCTTACGCCGACGCGCAACCATCTGGGTATCATCGGCCCGATTCCCCTGGACGAATTCAAGCCGGAAAATATCCGTAAGAAAATCGCCGCCCACCCTTTTGCCAAGAACAGCACGCGCAAGCCGCGAATTTTGACTCTGACGCAAAGCACCTATGATGGCGTGGTTTATAATGTTGAAATGCTCAAGGAAATTCTGGGCAACAGCATCGAGACGCTGCATTTCGACGAAGCCTGGCTGCCGCATGCGACGTTCCACGAATTTTACCGGGACATGCACGCCATCGGCAAAGATCGTCTTCCCGCCAAAGATACGCTGATCTTCGCCACCCATTCGACGCATAAATTACTGGCCGGGATTTCGCAGGCGTCGCAAATTCTGATTCAGGACGCACAGACGCGCAAGCTCGACCGGCACGCCTTCAACGAAGCCTATCTGATGCATAGTTCAACCTCGCCGCAATATGCGATCATCGCCTCGTGCGACGTGGCCGCGTCGATGATGGAGCCGCCGGGCGGGACGGCGCTGGTCGAGGAATCCATTCTTGAAGCGCTGGATTTCCGCCGTGCCATGCGGAAGGTGGATGAAGAATTCGGTGCCGATTGGTGGTTCAAGGTCTGGGGGCCGGAGCAGCTGGCTGAGGAAGGTATCGGTTCGCGCACGGACTGGATGCTGAAACCCGGCGCGGCCTGGCACGGGTTCGGCAAGTTGGCGGGCGGATTCAATATGCTCGATCCGATCAAGGCGACCGTGATTACGCCGGGGTTGGACGTGTCGGGAAAATTCGCCAAGACCGGCATTCCCGCTGCTATCGTCACGAAATATCTGGCTGAACATGGCGTGATCGTCGAAAAGACGGGGCTCTATTCCTTTTTCATCATGTTCACCATCGGCATCACCAAAGGACGGTGGAATACGCTGGTGGCCTCGTTACAGCAGTTCAAGGACGATTACGACAAGAACAAACCGCTGTGGCGCATTCTGCCGGATTTCTGCCAGAAATATCCGCAATATGAGATGATCGGTTTGCGCGATTTGAGTCAGCAGATTCACGACGTCTATCGCGCCGCGAGCATCGCCAAACTAACCACCGAAATGTATTTGTCCGATATGCAGCCGGCGATGAAGCCGTCCGACGCCTTCGCCAAGCTGGCGCACCAGGAAATCGAGCGCGTGCCGATTGAGGAACTGGAAGGGCGGGTGACGACGACCATGCTGACGCCCTATCCGCCGGGGATTCCGTTGCTGATTCCGGGAGAGCGCTTCAACAAGACCATCGTGCAGTATTTGACCTTCGTCCATGCCTTCAACGAACGATTTCCTGGTTTTGAAGCCGACATTCACGGTCTGATTGTCGAGAAGGTCAATGGCGTGACGCGCTTCTCTGTCGATTGCGTTGCCTAAGATGGGAACGGCGGTTCCGGCAGCCACCGCCGATTTGAACCGGCGTGTCCGGTGGGCAAGCTTCGTGATTGCCTTTGTCGGGGTGGCCTTTGCGCTGGTGTCCACCAGCCAGATGTGGCGCGGCCAATTCAATGATTCCGACGATTACATGCGGATGGTGCAGGTCTTTAGCCTGCTGGATGGGCAGGGCTGGTTTGATCTGCGGCAGCCGCGCCTTGGGCCGGGGGAAAATTTCATCCTCGACTGGTCGCGCTTCGTCGATGTGCCGCTGGCGGCGGTTATCCTGTTCGCCGAGCCGTGGGTTGGGCGCATGGCGGCGGCCGGCGTTGCGGCTTTTATGGTGCCGTTGCTGCTGCTGGCGGCGTTTGTTTTTGCGTTGCCGCTGCTGGGGCGCGGGCTGCTGCCCAAGGTGCAGGCATGGATGTTGGTTGTCGTTCTTCTGACGTCTTTTCCAATTCTGCGCGAAATGCGACCGATGCGGGTCGATCACCATGGCTGGCAGCTGCTGTTGGCGCTGCTGGCTTATGTGGCACTGCTGCGTTATGCGCTGCGGCCACGGGCGATGCTGCGCCTGTGGGCCGGATTGGCCTGTGCCGCCGGTTGGGCAATTGGGGCGGAGGCGTTGCTGTGGAGTGGGCTGGCGTTTGGTTGGGTGGCGCTGGACAGTGCGTGGCGCGGCGGGCGCACGGCGCGGCATGGCGCATTATTTGGTCTGGGCCTGTTGCTGGGTGTCTTGGTGCTGTTGCCCACGGTGCGTCCGGTGGCGGAATGGGGGGCGCATCATTTGACGCGGCTGGCGTTGCCGCATGTCGTGCTGGCGGTTTTGAGCGCCGGGCTGCTGCTGCTGTTGCATGCGGCGGCCGCCGATGCGCGGCGCTGGCGGCTGATCCTGCTGGGCAGTGGCGGTATTCTGGCTATGGCGGCGCTGCTGGCATTTATGCCGGAAATCCTGCGCGGCGGCATTTATGCCGGGATGCAGGCGGAGAATCGCCGCCTTATCCTTGGCCATGTGCTGGAGGCGCAGTCTTTCGCGGCGCGTTTGGGTGGGTTACAGGCGAGCTGGGCATCTTTGCTGCGGCACTGGCCGATACTGGCGCATACCCTGGTGGTGCCGACGCTGGCATTGATGATTGTGGTCGTGCAGGTTTGGCGCCGCCGGGGCTATCGGCGGCGACTCTGGGGGGTGCAACTGGCCTTTTTGCTGCCGGTCTGCCTGATCGGCTGGTGCTGGCAGTCGCGGGTGATGACCTATATGCAGCTTTACGCCTTGCTGCCGGTGGCGTGGCTGGCTCTGGCGGGATGGCGGCGGGTGCAGAGAACAAGGCGCGAGGTCGGGTGGATTGTGCGCCCGGCCTATCTGGCGCTGCTCGTCCTGCCGACCGTGGTGACGCCGTTGCTGACGCTGCAGGTGCCGTGGGTGCAGATTGCGCTCTATCCGGCGTGGCATCAGAGAAAACCCTGCGATTTGCGGGAAGTGGCACATATTCTCGACGATCCCAAGGGACTGGGCGATCGGCCGCGCAACATCATGACCACCATGACCGGCGGCGCGGAATTATTGTTCCGCACCCGGCATCGGGTTTATTCCGCGCCGTATGATTTGCCGGGAAACCGGATGGTGGCGGATTTTATGGCGGCGCGTGATTTTGACGCGGCGCGCAGGCTGGCCGGGATGCAGGGAGTTGATCTGGTGTTGGTTTGTGATGCCTATACGGGGAACTATTTCCCCGATGACGCGGCGCGGAGTGCGGCGTTGATTGCCGCCGCAATGCGGCAGCACGGGCATGAACCTCCAGAAGCTGTTGATCGGCAACGGGTGCTGATCGACCGGCTGAGCGCCGGGGATGTTCCGGTGTGGTTAATGTCGCTGCCTTTGCCCGATTCGCATTGGCGGCTTTATCGCGTGCGTTGATTGCGAAGGCGGCGCAGCGGCGCTATAAGAAAGCAGAAACTCAAGAATCGGAAAGCACACCATGACTCGCAAATTATTTGGCACTGACGGCATTCGCGGCGCGGCAAATGTCGAGCCGATGACGGCCGCCACCATGCTGCGTGTCGCCACCGCCGCCGCCGCGATGTTCCAGCGCGGCGACCACCGTCACCGCGTCGTGATCGGCAAGGATACGCGCTTGTCCGGTTATCTGATCGAACCCGCTTTGACCGCGGGGTTCATCAGCATGGGGATGGATGTGATTTTGCTTGGCCCTTTGCCGACGCCCGCCGTGGCCATGTTGACCACCAGCCTGCGCGCCGATCTCGGCGTCATGATCTCCGCGTCGCATAACCCCTATGCCGATAACGGCGTCAAATTGTTCGGGCCGGATGGCTATAAGCTTTCGGACGCGATTGAGGCGAATATTGAAGCATTGATGGAGATGCCCGAGAAGCTGCGCCCGGTTGCGTCGGCGCAACTGGGGCGCGCCAGCCGTCTTGACGATGCTTTGGGGCGCTATGTCGAATGGGTCAAGGCGACGTTCCCGCGCGGCATGAGTCTGGAAGGGTTGAAAATCGTCATCGATTGCGCCAATGGTGCGGCCTATCGCACCGCGCCGACGGTGTTGTGGGAGCTGGGCGCGACGGTGATTCCTGTTGCGGTGAATCCCGACGGCAAGAACATCAATGACCGTTGTGGCGCGACCGCGCCGCAGATGATGCAGGAAAGCGTCGTCTTGCATGGCGCGGATCTCGGCATTGCCCTTGACGGTGATGCCGACCGCCTGATCGTCGCCGACGAAAAGGGCAACCGCATCGACGGCGACCAGCTGATGGCGCTGATCGGCGCGGACTGGGCGCATAGCGGCAAATTGCGCGGCGGCGCGGTCGTGGCGACGGTGATGTCCAATCTGGGGCTCGAACGTTTTCTGGCTACGAAAAACATCACTTTGGTCCGCACGCCGGTCGGGGATCGCTATGTGCTGGAAGAAATGCGTCGTTCCGGCTGTAATGTCGGCGGCGAGCAATCGGGGCATATGCTGCTGACCGATTTTGGCACGTCGGGCGACGCGTTGATGGTGGCGCTGCAGGTGCTGGCGGTGCTGAAGCAGAAGAACCAACCGGCCAGCGCGGCGCTGAACGTGTTCAAGGCCTTGCCGCAGGTGTTGAATAATGTCCGTGTGACCTCGGTCGCCGTGCTGGAAAAACCACCGGTGAAGCAGGCGATTGCCGAAGCGGAGCAGAAGCTCAAGGGCAATGGCCGAATTTTGATCCGCAAATCCGGTACCGAGCCGGTGATCCGGGTGATGGCCGAAGGCGACGACGAGAAAGAAGTGCGCGCTCTGGTTGAAAGCCTGTGCGCCGTCATTAAGAACGCGGCGTGATATGTCCCAGCATGATGAGCAGCATATTGAGTCCAGTCCAGCTCTGCGCGACAGTGTCATTGGCATGGCGGACGGGCTGACGGTGCCATTTGCGCTGGCTGCCGGATTGAGCGGTGTGATTGATTCAACCGGTCTGATTGTCACGGCGGGTGCAGCGGAGATTGCGGCCGGGGCGATTGCGATGGGGCTGGGTGGTTATCTGGCCGCCAAGACGGAAGCCGAACATTACGCTTCCGAGCTGGCGCGCGAGCGGCAGGAGATCAAGGATATTCCCGAGCAGGAAGCGCGCGAGGTCGTGGGGATTCTGGAGCAATATGGATTGGATGCCGCGCAGGCAGAGGTGGTGGTCGGAGGTTTGCGGCAGAATCCGGAGCGCTGGGTCAATTTCATGATGCGGTTCGAACTGGGGCTGGAAAAGCCTGATCCGCGTCGGGTTATGCGCAGCCCACTAACCATCGGGACAGCCTATATCGTGGGTGGGCTGATCCCGCTGCTGCCTTATATCTATCTGCATGATGTGCAGGATGCTTTGGTGGTTTCGGCGGGCATGACCTTGCTGGCGCTGTTGCTTTTCGGCGGGGCGAAGGGGTATTTCACCGGCGTCCCCATTGTCCGTGCCGCGCTGCAAACTATGGCCATCGGCGCGGCTGCGGCGGCGGCGGCGTTCGGGTTGGCGACGGCGTTGGGGTAGGGGCTGGTTGGGCTGGAGCCAACGTAGCAACATAAACACAGCAAAGCGTTTTACC
>JBASFQ010000019.1:0-28302 GCA_049653105.1 Alphaproteobacteria bacterium | reverse complement strand
GCGGCATCGTGAATATCGGCGGGTTGGGGGCGGAAGTCGGGCGGTTCGTCGGGACGGCGAGCGATGTGAATTATCTGCAGTTCAGCAGCGCGGCGACGACGGCAGCACCAGTCATCGCGGCAGGCGGCAGCGACACGAATATCGGAATTACCCTCACACCGAAGGGAACGGGGAATCTGAACCTGACATCCGGTGCGTATCAGATCGGCGGCGTGGACGGGTTGAAGCTGACGGCGACGGGGAATCCGATCGTCGGCAATACGGCGATGAGCACCAGTCTGGCGCCGCTGTCGGTGGGGATCGGACGCGATGCGCTGGCGGCGGTGACGGGGGAAACCTTCAGCGTCGCGGTGGGGCATCAGGCACTGGCGGCGACGACGACGGGAGGATCAAATACAGCCCTTGGTTACCGAGCCTTGCTCGGCAATACAACCGGATCAGCCAACACCGCCGTGGGTGAAATTGCCATGCAGGGCAACACCACCGGCGCTAATAATGCGGCGGTGGGGCGGGCGGCATTATTGAATAATACCACCGGCCAGGGGAATGTGGGGTTTGGATGGAACGCTAATCTTTATAACCAGACCGGAAGTTTTAACGTTGCCCTGGGTTATTCGGCTTTGTCTGGTGTCACGGGCAATTCGCATAGTAACGATATTGCTATCGGTACTAACGCTCTGGCGGGGATAACGACCGGGAGCAATAATGTTGCCGTTGGCTATAACTCCGGTCTTGCAGTGACGACCGGCTCCAGCAATTTGTTGCTGGGTTACAATGTCGCGAGCACGACGCTGACGACGGGGACGGGGAATATCCTGATCGGGACGTCGAGTGCGGTGGATGCGCCGGCGGCGGGGACGAACAACTGGCTGAATATCGGCGGGACGGTGTTCGGGGATCTGGCGAACAAGCGGATTGCGATTGGGTCGGGGCTGACGACGACGAATGCCGGGGTGACGTTTGATCTGGGCAATGTGACGGATTCGATGCGGATGCCGCTGGGGACGACGGCGCAGCGGCCGGGAACGCCGTTGCAGGCGATGCTGCGGTACAACAGCACGACCGGGCAAGGGGTACTGGAATATTATGACGGCGCGGCGTGGCAGACGGTCAGCACGAGCGCTGGCGGCGGGGCGACGGCGCTGGACGGGCTGACGGATGCGAAGGCGGATTATGTGACGGATCATAATCTGTTCATCGGGTCGGCGGCGGATCCGTGGGCGATTGCGTCGGGCGGACAATATAACCTGACCATCGGCGAGACGGCGGGCGATTCGGTCACGACGGGCGACAACAACATCGCCATTGGCTATGCGGCGCTGACGGCGACGACGACGGGAACGGACAATGTCGCGATCGGAAAAAATGCGCTGGATGCGACGGTGGGCGGACAATACAACGTCGCCATCGGCACGGACGCGCTGGGGGCGGCGGCAGGACTGACGGGGACGGTGGCCGTCGGGCACCAGGCGTTGGCAGTGGCGCAGGACACGGCGACGGGAAATACAGCGGTGGGGCATCGGGCGCTGGCGGCAACCACAACGGGATTCCAGAACACGGCGGTGGGGTATCAGGCGCTGGTGGCGAATACGGCCGGGATGGCGAATGTGGCAATTGGTGACAGCGCGTTGGCAACAAATATCTTAGGCTCGGAAAATGTTGCTGTCGGAAGTCTTGCATTGTTCGCGGCTGAATCTATGGGGAATACGGCCATTGGCACCATAGCTCTGGCGAGCACCACGACAGGGTCAGATAACACTGCGGTGGGTAATTGGGCTTTGACGAATAATATAACGGGATCCGGCAATACGGCGGTTGGTTACTTTACATCTATTTCAGCTGATGCATCATATAATACGGCGCTGGGCGCATGGACGCTCTATACCAATCAGGCAAAATCCCAGAATACAGCGATCGGTTATTATGCCATGCGTTATGCCAACAGCACCGCAGGAGCAGCCAATACCAACAATACCGCCCTTGGTTTTGAAGCGCTGCGCGGCAGCATCACCGCATCGAGCAACACCGGAACCCTGAATACGGCTTTGGGTGTGACCACACTTAGAAGTAACACCAGCGGCTCCAGCAATACCGCCGTAGGGACGAGTTCTCTGTACGCGAATACGACGGGCGGCTCGAATGTGGCCGTCGGGACAAATTCGCTGACGACGAATACGACAGGGTCGTTCAGCACGGCGCTAGGAGTCCAGGCGCTGAACGCGGCGACGACGGCGACGGGGAATGTTGGTGTCGGTTATCGGGCAGCGACGGCGACGACGACCGGGTTCTGGAACACGGCGCTGGGCGCGGATGCGCTGGACGCCAATACCGGCGGGACGGATAATGTCGCGATCGGCAAGGATGCGTTGG
This sequence comes from Alphaproteobacteria bacterium, assembly GCA_049653105.1. Taxonomy (GTDB): domain Bacteria; phylum Pseudomonadota; class Alphaproteobacteria; order UBA9219; family RFNS01; genus JBASFQ01. The sequence continues at coordinate 25,932 of JBASFQ010000019.1, read as the reverse complement.
GCGCGGCGACGACGGTGAGTGGGCAGGTGGCGGTGGGGTCGCAGGCGTTGCTGGCGGCAAGCACCTCAACCGGGAATACCGCCATCGGGTATCAGTCGATGAAGGCGATTACCACGGCGGGGCATGGCAATACCGCGCTGGGGTATAACACGTTGCTCGTGGCGACGAGTGCGACGGGGAATGTGGCTGTCGGGTTGAATGCCTTGACGGCCAATACCACGGGCGACGCCAATACCGCGATTGGTACCGATGCCCTGCGCGCCGCGACAACGGCGACCGGCAATACGGCGGTGGGGTATCAGGCGTTGACCGCCAATACGACCGGAACCCAGACGACGGCGGTGGGGTATCGGGCGCTGGCGACGACGACGACGGCATTATATAATACGGCGGTGGGATTTCAGGCACTGACGGCCAATACAAGCGGCGTCGAGAATACCGCCGTTGGCCCGGGGACGTTGGTGGCAAATACGACGGGGAGCAGCAATACTGGGGTCGGGTCTTATGTTCTGAGCTCCAACACGACAGCCAGCGGCAATAGCGCGTTCGGTATGAACGCGCTTTATAGTAACACAACAGGTGTCAATAATACTGCGGTCGGGGTAAGTGCTCTTTTTGCAACCGTGACCGGCAGCAACAACATAGCCGTGGGTAATAACGCGCTTGCAAATAATATAACAGATGAGAACCTCGCTGTGGGGCTTAATGCCCTGAACGCCAATACCAGCGGCGTTTACAATATCGCGATTGGTAGCAATGCGCTCGATACCAATACAACCGGGGGTTACAATATCGGCATTGGCGCTTTTGCGCTGACGGCGACGACGACGGGGGTAGATAATATTGCGCTTGGCTATAACAGCGGCGCTTCGGTGACGACCGGGACGGGGAATTTGCTGCTGGGGATTGATGTTGGCGCGGCAACGCTGACCACCGGATCGAACAATATCATGATCGGCCACAGTATCACAACGCCGGCGGCGGGGACGAGCAGCTGGCTGAATATCGGCGGGGCGGTGTTTGGTGATCTGGCGAACAAGCGGATTGCGATCGGGACGGGGCTGACGACGACGAGTGCCGGGGTGACGTTTGATCTGAGCAGCGCGACGGACTCGATGCGGCTGGCGAAGGGGACGACGGCGCAGCGGCCGGGAACGCCGTTGCAGGCGATGCTGCGGTACAATACGACGACCGGGCAAGGGGTACTGGAATATTATGACGGCGCGGCGTGGCAGAATATAGTTTCGGCCGGCAGCGGCAGCAGCGCACTGGGGGCTTCGGCGGCGGCCACAAGTCCGCAGCGGTCGGGTGAAGCGAATACCGGTTTGTTCAGTCCGGCGACGGGCGTGGTGGCGGTTGCGTCACTTGGAACCGAAGCCTTGCGCGTCACCGCGACGGGGAGCGTCGGGATCGGGACGACGGCACCGGGCGGGACGTTGAGCGTGGTTTCCACCAATACCACCGGGACGACAAGTTCGGGCGCGTTGAATCTGACCGCCAATTCTTTGACGACGGGCTACGGATTGTATGTGGGCTCTACCTCTCTGACCAGCGGCAATCTTGGAGTGTTTTCCGTAAACAGCACGGCGGCGACGGGGAACGGCCAGACGGCACTGGTGGTGACGACGGAGGGGGCGAACGCGAACGCGACGCAGACGACTTTTGGCGGATATTTCGGGAATACGCACACCGGGACGGCATCGACCAACATCGCGCTTTATGCCGAGGCGTCGGGGGGGACGAATAATTACGCGGCGCTGTTCCCGGCGGGGAATGTCGGGATCGGGACGACGTCGCCGGGGGGAACCCTGAGCATCACCTCAAGCAATGCCACGGGCACATCATCCAGCGCCGCACTGAATCTGACCGCCAATTCTCTGACGTCGGGTGATGGTTTTCATGCGCGGTCGACCTCGCTGGAGAGTGGCGATCTGGTAGAAATTAACGTCGACAGCACGGCGGCGACGGGGAACGGACAGACGGCATTGGTGGTGGATACGCGGGGCGCGAACGCCAACGCGACGCAAACGACCTATGGCGGGTATTTCGAAAACACGCATACCGGGACGGCTTCGACTAACGTCGCCCTGTATGCCAGCGCGTCGGGGGGGACGAATAATTACGCGGCCTTGTTCCCGGCGGGGAATGTCGGGATCGGGAATAATACGCCGGGGGGAACCCTGAGCATCACTTCAAGCAATGCCACGGGCACAGGATCCAGCGCCGCATTGAATCTGAATGCCGGTTCCTTGACGACGGGTCACGGTTTTTATGCGGGTTCCGGCACTCTGAGCAGCGGCAGTCTGGTCAATCTTAGCGTCTTTAGCACGGCGGCGGCGTCGAACGCGCAGACAGCATTGAATGTCGAGACCTATGGCGCGAACGCCAACGCGACGCAAACGACCTATGGCGGGTATTTCGCTAACACGCATACCGGGACGGCGTCGAGCAATGTCGGGTTGCTGGCCAGCGCGTCAGGGGGAACGAATAATTATGCGGCCTTGTTCCCGGAGGGGAATGTCGGCATCGGGACGAGTACGCCGTTGAAGAAACTTGATGTTGCGGTAAGTTCTAGCACGCGCGTCCTGGCGAATTCCGTCTCATTCGATTTGACCGCGCAAGGCGCGGCCGGGGGGTGGGCCAGAGCATTCCGCGTCACACGGGGCAATGATAGCAATGGTCAGGATGGCGGCGTGTTCGGCGCTTATGGGTCGGGGGCGACGCCGGATTATGCCTATATGGGCATCCCGACGGCAGATTCGACCGGATATGATTCAACCAAGCTTCTGGTGTTGAATAATTCCGGCAATGTCGGGATCGGGACGACGTCGCCGGGAGGAACCCTGAGCGTCGTTTCAGGCAATGCCACGGGCACATCAGCCAGCGGTGCCATGAATCTGACCGCCAATTCGCTGACCTCGGGTGACGGTTTTTATGCGACGTCGACCTCGCTGACGTCTGGTAATCTGATGCAACTTGACGTCAACAGTACGGGGGCGGCGGCGAACGATCAGACAGGGTTGTGGGTGCGGACGCGGGGCGCGAACGCCACCTCGACGCAGACGACCTATGGCGCCTATATAGATAACACGCATACCGGGACGTCGTCGAGCAATGTCGCCCTGTATGCCAGCGCGTCCGGGGGGACGAATAATTACGCGGCCGTGTTCCCGGCGGGGAATGTCGGGGTTGGGACGAGTACGCCAAATCAGGGCAAGGTTGAGGTCAAGGGCGGATCGGTCTGCGTCGATACGGACAATGACGACAATGCCTCATCCTGTATCGCCAACGAATCCGATATGCGCCTGAAAAAGAATATCAAGGACATCGATTACTCGCTTGATACCCTGATGAAGCTGCATCCCGTGTCGTTCGACTGGCGGCATGACGATCCGGAAATCCTGAAGCATCACCCGTTGATCTCCCGCTTTGAGGGGCAGCCGCACAGCATCGGTCTGATCGCCCAAGAGGTGCAGAAATTGATCCCCGAAGCGATTGAACAAGAGAAAATCGGGGATGGGGAGGTTCAGTACCTGCAGCTCGATTACACCAAGCTGGTGCCGGTCGTGATCAAGGCGATTCAGGAATTGAAAGCCGAGAACGATAATCTGCGGGCGGAAGTTAAGGCGCTGCGGAACGGGAATGGCAAGAGCAATGGCAATGGCGGTTTTGGTGGAGAGAACCCCTCACCCGACCTCTCCCCTCGAGAGGGGAGAGGAGCAGGAGATGGCGGATCGGCGGATCACATGTTGTGGTATGTCGGCGCGGCGGTCGGCGGCGGGTTGATGATCGGGTTGGTTTGGGTCGGGGTTGCGGTCGGACGGTTGCGGCGCGAGATGAAGGGTTTGAAGAAGGCGGGGTAGAGGCGAGTGATGCTTCGGCCTGGTGATGAGGTGGGAGTTTTTCGCCGCGGACGCGGCTGTGGGCTGGATCCCCGCCTGTGCGGGGATGACGGTGGGGGTGAGGATGGCCGCGGAGTCTGTTTTTGCCGCGAGGGTGGGAGATGGATACCGGCTTGCGCCGGTATGGCGCGTTTGTAGTGAGGGTGGTGGTGCGTTCTTCAATGAAGCAAAATCTGTCCTGGCTTAAGAAGTATCCGCCGTCGGTGGCGTGGGATGCGACGCTGACGCCCATGCCGGTGGGACAGATGTTCGATGCGGCGGTGGCGCAGTATAGCGCGCAGCGCTGTCTGGACTTTCTCGACAAGCATTATACCTATGCCGAAGTGGCGGCGCAGGTGGCGCGGGCGGCGAAGGGGTTGCAGAAGCTGGGCATCGGCAAGGGTGACCGGGTCGGGTTGTTCCTGCCCAACACGCCTTATTACGTCATCATGTATTTTGCCGTTCTGAAAACCGGGGCGACCGTCGTCAATTTCAATCCGCTTTACGCCGAGCAGGAGCTGGCCAAACAGATCAATGACAGCGGCTGCACCATGATGGTGACGCTTGATCTGGCGGTGATGTATCCCAAACTGGCAAAGATGCTGGAACGGACGTGCCTCAAACGGCTGGTCGTGTGCCGGATGGCCGATATCCTGCCGTTTCCGAAAAATATCCTGTTCCGGTTGTTGCGCCGCAAGGATCTGGCGGCTGTGCCGCAAGATGCGCGGCATGTCATGTATGCGGAGCTAATCGCCAATGACGGGGATTATGCGCCGGTGACCATCGATCCGCTGCGCGACATTGCCGTGCTGCAATATACCGGCGGCACCACCGGCGTGCCTAAGGGCGCGATGTTGACGCATGCCAACCTTACCATCAACACGCAGCAGGCCTGTTTGTGGTTTCCGGGCTTTCGCATGGGGCAGGAAAAGATGCTGGGCGTGTTGCCGTTCTTTCACGTTTTCGCGCTGACCTGCGTGCTTAATGTCGGCATTCGGATCGGGGCGGAGATCATCTGTCTGCCGCGCTTTGATCTGGCACAGACGGTTAAGATTATCGACCGCAAGAAGCCGACTTTGTTTCCCGCCGTGCCGACCATTTATACCGCGATCAATCAGTTTAAGGCGCTGGACCGCTATGACTTATCGTCAATCCGGTTTTGTATTTCCGGCGGCGCCGGACTTCCGGTCGAGGTGAAGAAAGAATTTGAACATTTGACGGGCTGCGTGCTGGTTGAAGGTTATGGGCTGAGCGAAACCTCGCCGGTGGCGACCGCCAACCCAACCGAAGGGGAGAATAAGGCCGGGTCGATTGGTTTGCCGCTGCCGGGCACCTGCATCGAAATCGTCAGTCTGGAAGATCGCACCACCGTGCTGCCTGCCGGTGAACGCGGCGAGGTGTGCATTCGCGGGCCGCAGGTGATGACCGGATATTGGAACAATGCCGAGGAAACCGCGCTGGTGATGACGCCGACGCCCGATGGCGTGCGCTTTCACAGCGGCGATGTCGGTTATATGGACGATGACGGCTATACCTATATTACCGACCGGATCAAGGATATGATCATGTGCGGTGGATTTAAGGTCTATCCGCGCAATGTCGAGGATGCGATTTACCAGCATGCCGCCGTCGAGGAATGTATCGTTGTCGGCATTCCCGACCCGTATCGCGGCCAGACGGTCAAGGCATTCATCAAATTACGGGCGGGGCAGAGTCTGGCCAAGGATGAACTGATCGCTTTTCTGCGCGATAAAATTTCGCCGATTGAGATGCCGAAGCAGGTGGAGTTCCGTGATCAGCCTTTACCCAAGACACTGATCGGGAAATTGTCGCGCAAGCTGCTGCTCGAGGAAGAGGCGAAGAAGGCCGCCGCCGTATCATAGCGCGTGGAGCTATGGCAATCATGAAAGCGCGCTATTTCCTGTTTCTACGCCGCAGCGCGGCGCAGACCAGCGTTTGCCAGTCCTGAGGAGAATTTGTGGCGCGGTCGAACTTGTTCTTGACCGTTTCATAGAGGCCAAGCGCCCAGCAGGCGGGGCAGCCGCGCCAGAGCAGAAAAGCGGCGGGCAGGAAGACGAAGAGCGGCCAGACCAGAGCTTCATAACGCACCGCCAGCGCAATCGCGCCGAACGCGAGAATGCCGCGTATGATATGCTCGGTAAGCGTACGGCTGCTAAATAAAGCGCAGACTTCCATGACAACCTCCGATCTTGGAGACGGTATATAAGTCTATTCGTAGCCTGCGCCGAGTTGGTTACAGCGGGGTTTATATTTATTGGCGCACGGCAGCGGCGAGGCTGTCGGGGGTGAAGCGCATGAGGTAAGTGCCGCTGGCGGCAAACAGATTATCACCGGCTTGATTCCAGAGCAGGCCGGTGACGGCGTGGTCCTGCTCGTCGATGGGGGGATGCGCCATGATGCCGGGACGGCCATCGAGGGGAGCCAGCTCGATCATGCCATCTGCATAGCCGATGGCGACAAGATCATCATGCGGATGAGGCGCGACCGTGCTGACCAGTACACCACGGTCGAGGCCGAGGCCTTGCGGCGCTTTGCCCCACGGGCCGCCGCCGAAGAACGGCCAGCAGACGGCTTGCGCCGCGCCGGAGGTCACCAGCCATTTGCCTTTCGGCGTCCAGCGCAGGGCGTGGATCTTTCCGGCATAACCCTGCATCCGCATTTCGTTCATATCCGCGAGGCGCCAGCCATGCAGCGCATTTTCCTGCATCGCCGTCAGGACGGTTTTGCCGTCGGGATGCCAGATGGTGGCAAGGTGCGAGCCCTTCCATGGCAGGATCACCGGTTTTTGTTCCTGTGCCTTTGTCCACCACAGGCTGAGGCCGTTATTATGGCTGGCGGCGATGCGCTTGCCGTTGGGGCTGAAGGCCAGGCCGCCGATGCTGCTGACATGCAGGTGAGGTGTGCCGAGCGCCTGGCCACCGCCATCCATGAGGTGAAGGTTTTTTCCGGCAGCGGCGGCGATCAGGCTGCCATCGGGAAGGGCGGCGACATGGTCGATCCAGCGGCCTTTGTGCTGCACCAGAATCTGGGGGTCGGCGGCGGATGTGATGCGGACGACGCGGCCATCATCGCCGCCGGAGATGAAATCTGCGCCGCAAGCCACGAGACTGAGGCTCACGCCGTCATGAACCGGGCAGATTTGCGGGTCGGGGGGCGTGTCGTCGAGGGTGAAGATGGCGATGGTGCCGTCGCCCAGGCTTGCCGCGCCGTGCGTGTCGGGGGTGTTGGTGGCCAACGCGTTGATCGGGGCGGGAAGCGTCCATTGCTGGGCGATGGCGGAGGGAGGCGGGGTCATGGTCATCGAATAAAAACCGTTATGGAAATTGGGTCATGGGTTGAAAGCCTGTTCATGATCTTGTGATGCCGGCTGCAAATGCCGGTTTACTTCGCTTCCGGTACGCACGTGCTTAAATTGTACGCTGCGCGCCGGCTCTCGAAAATCCGTATTTTCGCTGCGGCTTGACAAGATCATGAACAGGCTCTGAGGCGTTGTTATCAAACCAACCGTTGTTGTGACCCTTTGCCAATAATTCTATCCCCTCCCTTTGCGGTGGCGAGGAAGGGAACCAAAACTGGCAGCGGGAGATGGATGCCGTTTTTCAACGGCATGACGCCCGGCTTCTCTCATCACGCGGCGCAAGCGGCAAAAGATTTTTTCAGGGCGGCTTCGTCGAGCTGGCGGCCGATGAAGACCAGGCGGCTTTGTTTTTTTTCATCGGCCTTCCAGGGGCCGAGCTGATTGCCGTCAAGCATCATATGGACGCCCTGGATCACCATGCGGTCGGGATTGTCCTTGAAACAGAGAATGCCCTTGTAACGCAGCAGATCCTGGCCTCTGGTCGCGCGCAGCTCACTCATCCAATCGTCGAATTTGGCCGCATCGAGGGGCTTGTCCTCGGTCAGCGCGATGCTGGTGATGTCGCTGGCATGGATCGGGTTGGGGGCGGCATGATCATGCGCGTGATGATGGCCGTGGTCATGATGATGATCATGATGGTGGTCGTGATGGGCGTGGCCGCAGCACGGGTGGCCGTCATCATCATCCAGAGCATCATGATCATGGGCGTGGTGATCGTGCCCATGTGTGTGATCATGGTCGTGGTCGTGGTCATGCGTCTTTGGGGTCAGAAATTCCGGGGCGCGGGTGAGGATGCGGTCGAGATCAAAGCTGCCCTGATCGAGGATTTGATCCAGCGGCACAACGCCGCGCTGTGTCGGGATAATCCGGGCAAAGGCGTTGATTTTGCGGATGGCGTGGGTGATGATTTTTACCTCGTCCGGCGTGACCAGATCGGTTTTGTTGAGCAGGATAATATCGGCGAAGGCAATTTGCTCTTCCGCTTCCTTGCTGTCCTTGAGGCGCAACGGCAGGTGGCGGGCATCGACGACGGTGACAATGCTGTCCAATCTGGTGCGCGCGGCGACTTCGGGATCAACGAAGAATGTCTGCGCCACCGGGCCGGGGGCGGCGAGGCCGGTGGTTTCCACCAGAATGCCATCGAACTTGCCGGCGCGTTTCATCAGCCCGGCCAGCACACGAATCAGGTCTCCCCGCACGGTGCAGCAGACGCAGCCATTGTTCATTTCAAAGATTTCTTCGTCGGCATTCACGACCAGCTCGTTATCGATGCCGATTTCACCGAACTCGTTAACGATGACGGCGTATTTTTTGCCATGCTGTTCCGACAGAATCCGGTTCAGCAGGGTGGTTTTTCCAGCGCCCAGATACCCAGTGAGTATGGTTACGGGAATCTTGTCCAACATCGTTAATATCCTGACGGCCAGAATTAATGTGCGCGTCCAGATATATAGAGGTGGCCGGAATTGTGCAAATCCTGCCTGCGAGGGAAAGAAGCGCCGACGATCCGGATTTTTATGGAAATTTGTGCGGAAATTGAATATGTTATCTCCCTGTCTTCATTGGGCGGTGTCCCGATTTTGCCGGTGTATCGGATGTGTATCCGACGGGGCGGCGCCGAAGGATAAGAAACTGGGAATGACGTGAAACGGATTTCTGGCCATTTGATCGCTCTGGCTTGTGTGCTGCTGCTGGCTGATCCGGTTGCGGCGGCTGTGGACGACATGCCTGTGCCGCGCAGTGCGCCGCGCACCAAGGTGGCGCAGCAGCGGCTGGATAATGATCCGGTCAACAGCGGTCGCGTGGTCACCGGCACATTCAAGATGCTTGAGGGCGACAAGATCCGGGTCGGCGACACCGATTTACGGCTGTTCGGCGTGGCCGTGCCGCAGCAGGGCGGGACGCATGGACCGGCGGCGCGGGCGGCGCTCGGCCGCATGATGGCCGAAGACGGGTTGAGCTGCCGGGTGCTGGAGCGCGATCGTAATTTCCGTCTTCTGGCACTTTGCCGTAGCACGAAAATCGAGGATATCGGTTTGGCGCTGCTGCAACAGGGCTGGGCACTGGTGACGCGCAGCGTCGTGCAAGGCACGGAGTATGCCGACCTTTATCTGGCGGCCGAGAACAAGGCGCAGGTGCAGAAATTGGGATTGTGGGCGCCGGCGGAGGTCAAACCGGCGGAACCGAAGGCTGAAACTTTGACGCCCGGCGCATCCGCCGTGGTGGCATCGGCCACGGCGCCGGTTGTTGCCGAAACGGTGCCGCCGGTCATCATTCCGGAAGCGAAAAGTGAACCGTCGCGTGCCGTTGCGGCGGTGGGCGTGTCCGCACCTGTGGCCGCCGTGCCAGCATCCGTGGCCGTGATGCCTGCCGCGGTGAAAAATGAGGCTGACGCGAATCAAATTTCTGATATACCGAATCAGTTACCTGTGTCCGATTTGTCCCGTCCGCTTCCTCCTTTAAGCCAGGATCAGATGATTGAATGGTTATGGTTTGCCGGCATGACTCCGGCATTGGTCATGATTCTGTTCGCGCTCGGCCAGATTGCGCTGCGTCGCTATGAATATACGCAGGAACGGCGGGCGCTGGCGGCGGCTTTGCGCGGTGAATTGCTGGCGGCGCGCGCTATCTGCACCACCCGTGCCGAGGCTTTGGCCTATGACGCCGAGATGCTGAACGGCAAGGCCAGTACCCTGTGGCCCCGGTTGCGCGCCAATGTCTATGGAGCGCAGATCGGGCGTATCGGCCTGCTGGGCGCCGATCTGGCGCGCAAGGTTGCGTCGCTTTATGGCCAGTTTGCCGATTATGCACAGTATTACTCGCCGCGAAACCATGGCGATCCGGCGCGCAGCGATGCCGTCGGGGTGCAGCAATCGCTGTTCACGCTGATTGACCATATCGAAGAAACTCTGGGCAATTTGCAGACGGTCGAAGTGACCGGGCGGGTCTATCGGCCTTCGGCCGCCGCCCGCCGCGCCGCCGCCGCGCCTTTGGCCACCCGGCCGCGGGCTCCGACAGCCGTCATGCATGTCGAACCGGCTGAGCAGCTGGAATATGTTCCGGTCGAGGCGACCGAAGAGACGTTGTACCCTGTGCGTCCGGTGCTCAAACCGCAGGCCAAAACCGCCGAGGAAAAGATCGCCACCGCGACTTCGGCCATGATGGAAATGCTGATCGCCGAACAGGATGATGGTATCGCGGGGAACGGCGATACCGTGGTGATGTTCGATGCGCGTTCCGCCGCCGCGCGCGAAGAAGCGCGCGCCGAGGCACGGCAGCGGAAATCAGCCAAGCCCGCGCCGCAGAGCAAATTGTCGCCGTCGCCTGCCGAGGCTGTGCAGCGTGAGCTGCGCGTTGAGCAACGCACTGACCAGCGCACCGAACCGCGTGTCGAACGCCGTGCCGAACAACGGAATGAGCCGCGGGGTGAGCGCGTCGAACGAGCGGAAAAGGCCGGGCGCCCCGCTGCCCGGGTTGAAACCCGCAGTGAAGTCAGAAGCGAGGCGCGTGCCGAGAGCCGTGCCGAGACAAAGGTGGAATCCCGGCCTGAAACCCGGGTTGAAGAAAGAGCCGAAACCCGTCCCGCGCCGAAGACGGAAGTCAGATCCATTGAAAAGCCTGCCGCCAAAACGCTTGAGAAAGCGCCTGTGCGCGCGCCGGAAAAGATCCCCGAAGTTGCCGCCGCCAAAGTCGAGAAGATTGAGCCAAAGCCGGAATATTATGATTTCCGCAGCCAGGCGATCAATATCGCGCGCGGGTAATCCGCAGCGCGCGCGCCGACAAGAGCCACTTTCTTTGCTTGCACAGGAACAAGGTCGATGCCGTGCAACGTTCTGGGCTGGCTTCCGGAAAAAACACATGCGCCGGGTCGAAATTCACCGTCACGCTGTGCAGGTTCTCCGGGGTCTTGTGTCGCCGGTAACCGCTATCAGTCGCCGGTTGATGGGGTGTCGTAATCGACAGCAACGTAATGCGCTAGCCTTTGACGCAAACCACTTGCCTCAGCGTATGGAGCACGTCAATCAGATCCTTCTGCGCCATAATGACTGCATCGATATCCTTATAAGCCATCGGCGTTTCGTCGATAACATCATCGTCTTTCCGGCATTCGACACCTTGCGTGGCTTTGGCGTGATCTTCGGCGGTGAAGCGACGTTTGGCTTCGCCGCGGCTCATGCGCCGTCCTGCACCATGTGAACAGGAGCAGAAGCTGTTCTTGTTGCCCTTGCCGCGCACGATATAACTGCGTGTGCCCATGCTGCCGGGAATAATGCCGTAACAGCAGCGAAATGCGCGGCCTTCGCAAATAGTAAGATTTCGTGCGTCACTCTTCCTCTTCTTCCATTCTCATCCGGCGAACTGCCGCTAAGCCCTGACTAGACCTTTTTTAAGTCCTAAACGCTCTCGAAATTCTTGTGGGATGTCCAGCCAGTGTTCAATAAGCAGATCGACAAGTTGCCGTCCGTTAATTAGGCCAATTCTTGGAAAGCCTGCTTCTAGCGCAACATCAGTTGCCGTCGCCTGAAAATCCGCAGTGGTTATAAATGCTCCTTGTCCGCCAAATGGTATAGCTTGTCGCAACTGCCGCACAACTGAGGCTGAAATTTTGGTTTCCGTTTTGTAACGCTTGGCCTGCACAAACACTTTTACCTTGGCAAGGTTGGCTACAATTAATTCGCCCGTGGCATCTACTCCGCCATCACCAGACCTACCAGTCACTTCTGATCCTTCAAACCCAAGCGCAGTCAGCAGATGCGAGGTTAAGATTTCAAATTCTTTGTCATCAAGTTCTAAGACTTGCTCTAGCACTACGCGATAGGGATCGTATGCTTTGGTAACTGGCGGTGAAACCAAATCGTTCCTACCAATAGCCGCCAGAAATTCATCTCTTTGCGAAACGCCAAATACCGTAAGCGAAGAGCGCATAGTATTTTGAAATGGTACTGAAAAGTTGGCACGTTTAAGCCTGTCTTTTCCCCACTCTACGTGGCGGCGGTGCGGGTATGGGCAGGCCTCGTCATTCGGCTTGTAATAATAAGATGGGTCGGCAGCAACCTTGCCATAATGCAACCATTCCGTATCTTTATCAGGCGTTATGACGTAATCTCCCGCCTGCATTTCGCATAGAAAACGGGAAATCTGCCCTACCTGTTGTCCAATTACGATGTTGCTGGTTTCTTCGGGATTGTCAGCGCGATAGAGCGCATTGATTTCATCACGGCTTTTTATGTTCGATAAATCGGTATCGGCCAACCTCCAGCCGATGGCCACATAACCACCATCAACAAATTGCTTGGCATAGGTTCCGAAATCCGCACGGACGCACCAAATATCAGGTATCATAATCTCCCTAAGATGGGTAAGAGCCACTCGCCAGCCATCTATCCATTCGCCAACTCATTCGCAATCATCTCCGCCTGTTTCAGCACTGTTTCCGTTGCTAGAAGTTGCATATCGGGCGGATAACCAAACTGGCGCAGAGTACGCTTGATGATGACTTTCAATTTAGCTTTGACGCTCTCCTTAATCGTCCAGTCTATAGAAGCATTCTCGCGCACGCGCTGAGTCAGGATAACCGCCAGTTCTCGTAGCTTATCGTTCTGCATCAACTCACGGGCGCTGTTATTATTGGCAACGGCAGTGTAGAAAGCATATTCAAACGCACTAAGTCCCATATTTTTTGTATTTTATAATCTCTTGACGGTTGTATTTTGTACGCGACCAAATAGTGCGCGTTGCACTCATGAGCCGTTCAGACAAAAATGGATTGCTTAAATGAGGTATTGGTGCGGTCGAGAAGACTCGAACTTCCACGAGATTTCTCCCACAGCGACCTCAACGCTGCGCGTCTACCAATTCCGCCACGACCGCACGTCTTTTGGGGCATTTGAGGTAGGCGCGTAGGATTACCAGATTGCGGGGCAGGCAAGCAAGGGGTGGTTTTTTTGGGGGCTGCGGCGGCGGATCAGGGCTGGAAGGCGGGGGGCTGTTTCAATTTTGCAATTATATTAGGAAACGGGATGCCCGCTTGCACGGGCATGACATGCGAATCCAGGTCGTTTGGTCTAGCGGCTCTTTCCAGTGTTGGAGACCGGCTTGCGCCGGTATGATGCCACATAATGATAGGCTTATTTCAAAATGGTTTACATGCGCAGCGCAGCCAGATTTGCGCGGGTAAGGCGGGTGTGCGACATATCGGGGATGGTGGATTTGCCCGCTTTACCAATTGAATGGAAGATCAGCGACCAGCCGGTGGATTATCCGGCGGCTTTGGCGGTGATGGTGGCGCGGGTGGCGGCGATTGGGGAAGATGCCGCGCCGGAGCTGACCTGGCTGCTGGAGCATCCGCCGCTTTATACCGCCGGGACGAGCGCACAGGCGGATGATCTGGTCGTGCCGGAGCGGTTCCCGGTTTATCCGACGGGGCGCGGCGGGCAATATACCTATCATGGGCCGGGGCAGCGGGTGGGCTATGTGCTGCAAAATCTCGGCTGGCGCGACCGCGATGTGCGGGCGCATGTGTGGCGGCTGGAAGAATGGCTGATCCGCACGCTGGTGGATCTCGGTGTCGCGGGGGCGCGGCGCGAGGGGCGCGTCGGCATCTGGGTGGTGATGCCTGACGGGGCGGAGAAGAAAATCGCTGCCATCGGCGTGCGGGTGCGGCGCTGGGTGACCTTTCACGGCGTGGCGCTGAATGTCGATCCGGATCTGGAGCATTTTTCCGGCATCGTGCCATGCGGGCTGCGCGATTATGGGGTGACGTCGCTGGCGGAGTTGGGGAAAAATCCCGGCATGGCGACGGTGGATGCGGCGCTGCGGACGGAGTTCAGGGAGGTGTTTGGGTGAGGGAAGGCGGATAAATTTTGTCTGTCTGTATTGAGGTGGTGCGCTGCGTTGGTTTTTTCCGCGCCATGAACGCCTCCCCGGCGTTCAAATGCGTAAAGGACTGGATTCCCGCCTTCGCGGGAATGATTTGTGTTTAATTAAAGGCCGGGTCTTCGCCTTTGCGGGAATGGCAGGATTGAGACAGAATCCAGTATCTGAGGTTTGTGGCTGTGGCTGTCGGCGGGAGATGGATTCCGGCTTACGCCGGAATGACGCAGGTTCTTGGGGGCGGATTTTACTGTTCGCCAGCCAGCACGGAGATGACGCTGGGTTTTAGTTCCCATTTTTCAAGGCGGGATAGAATTACGCCTTTCCCAGCACCGGTTTGGCCAATTCCGCGAGGGAGGTTTCGGGGCGGGGGCCGAAATGGGTGATGATTTCGGCGGCGGCGAGGGCGCCGAGTTTGCCGCAGGTCGGCAGATCATAGCCGTTGGTCAGGCCGTAGAGGACGCCGGCGGCGTATTGGTCACCGGCACCGGTGGTGTCCACCAGTTTCTTGATCGGTTCGGCCTTGATATGGATCGGGTCGCGGTTTTGCGGACAGATGAAGGCGCCGTTCTCGCTCATGGTCGCGACCAGCAATTTGCATTCATTGCGCAGCGCGGCGATGGCTTGCGCGACATCCTGCGTGTCGGTGAGCGTGACCAATTCATGCTGGTTGGCGAAGACGATGTCGATGCCGCTGCGGATCAGGCTGCGGAACGCATCCTTGTGCCGGTTGACGCAAAAAGGATCGGACAAGGTCAGCGCAATTTGCCGTCCCGCTGCACGGGCGATTTTCACCGATTGGAAAAAGGCTTCCTGCGCCTGCGGTTTGTCGAACAGATAGCCTTCGAGATAAGTGATGGCGGCGGATTGGATCAGCGCCGGGTCGAGATCGGCGACGCCGAATTCTACTGAGGCGCCGAGGAAAGTGTTCATGCTGCGCTGCGCGTCCGGTGTCACCATCACCAGGCAGCGGGCGGTTGTGGGGCCCTGGGTGGCGGGTGGGGTGGTGAAAGTGACGCCCAGCGCCTGCATATCGTGGCGGAAGATTTTTCCCAGCTGGTCATCGCGGGTTTTGCCGATGAAGGAGGCTTTGCCGCCCAGGCTGGCATAGCCCGCCACCGTGTTCGCCGCCGAGCCGCCGGAGGATTCCACCGCGCTGCCCATTTTCGCATAGAGCGCTTCGGCGCGGTCTTCGTCGATCAGGGTCATTGTGCCCTTGGCGATGCCTTCGGCGGCGAGGAAATCATCGGTGGCGTGGGCGAGGACATCGACGATGGCGTTGCCGATGGCGCAGATTCCCGTGGCTGCAGAGCCGGGGGCGATGGGGGGGGATGCGGTTGTGGGGGACAAGCTGGACTCCTGAAAATAAAGGCTGCGCGGGGAAAATGCCGGAGCGGGGGCGGAATGTCTATGCGATTATGGGGGTGTGTTGGGGCGTGGTGGTTAATGCGGGCGGTGCATGGGGTTCTTATGCTGCGTCTCTCTCCGGCTTCCCGTTCTCCGGCGCGGCCACGTCCCGCGCGTCAAACGTCGTGCGGAACAACGGAATGAGCCGCGGGTTCCTGCTCTCAAATACTTGAAAACAGCCACCCACTTTTGTCCATTATGCCGATATTGCAGACAAACAAAAACCCGCCTCGGAGAATGAACTGACCCCCGAAGTTGTGTCCAACTTTCGGGGGTCAGTTCAGAACCGGGCGGGTTTTGTGTTAAGTCTTTCCTTTTAAGAAGGCTTGAATTTGTTCGCAAAACTCTTAGCTGCGATTTCAGTCGGTATCGTCGGAGACGCAGTCTTTTCTTCATCAAGCTTCATCTTGGCCTGCCGTGCAAGGTCAGAGCCGGACGGGGCATAGTCATAGGCCACCTGCGCCGCGTCGATCCGCTGCGCCGCATCAGGCAGCGCGTCCACATGCTTCACCCACGTGCTCACCGCCTGCTCTGCAAGGTCAGAGCCGGACGGGGCATAGTTTG
The DNA here is from genome assembly GCA_049653105.1 of Alphaproteobacteria bacterium. Taxonomy (GTDB): domain Bacteria; phylum Pseudomonadota; class Alphaproteobacteria; order UBA9219; family RFNS01; genus JBASFQ01. The sequence continues at coordinate 9,828 of JBASFQ010000019.1, read as the reverse complement.
CCGCCATCTGCGCCGCGTTGATCCGCTGCGCCGCATCAGGCAGCGCGTCCACATGCTTCACCCACGTGCTCACCACCTGCCGTGCAAAGTCAGAGCCGGACGGGGAATAGCGTGCCGCCACCTTCGCCGCGTCGATCCGCTGCGCCGCATCAGGCAGCGCGTCCACATGCTTCAGGATCGTGCTCACCGCCTGCCGTTCAAGGTCAGAGCCGGACGGGGCATAGCCTGCCGCCCCCTTCGCCGCGTTGATCCGCTGCGCCGCATCAGGCAGCGCGTCCACATGCTTCACCCACGTGCGCACCGCCTGCCGTTCAAGGTCAGAGCCGGACGGGGAATTGCCTGCCGCCACCTTCGCCGCGTCGATAGCTTGCGGAACAAATGCTTTATTTTCCGCCAGCCGGTCGGCCACGATCAGCAACGGTTCGACCAAATACCGGTTCTCGGGGACAAGTATCGCAATATCCTTCGCGGCTTGCGCCAGAGCAGGGTAATCTTTCTTCTCAATGGCTGCTTCGGCCATGTCGAGCGGCGTAGCCTGCTTCGATCCTGTCCCAAAAATCGCGTTCAACATAATGCGTTCCCTTCCGTGAATACCGCTTTGGTTTGCTGACTCCTACCTTCGTTTCTAACCGCAAATCATGAAAGTATTGAGCGAAAGATGCCGCAGGGCTGCGTTTTGGTTAATGCGGGCGGTGCATGGAGTAGATATGCTGGCCGCGACGGTGTTTTCCAGGCAGTTTTATGCAACAAGACTGCATGAAACTATTTATCGTTGTTGGGGCAGGCGGAAACAGGCATTACAATCCAGCGGAGCGCGCGGCAATGACGACGCTGTATTATTCGGGATGTTGATGAAAAGGATAGGGATATGATCAATTCTTCAGAAGAGAAAAATGGCAACAGGTTCATTTCAAATAAAGCGTTGGTCGCCGCAACCGGTCTTGTCGCCGTGCTGGGATATCAAGCGGTTGTTGAAAGACTCGGGCCTGTGGATTTATTGCAGCGCGCGGCGGCACAGGTAACGAGCAGAATTGAGGTTGCGAAAATTGATCGTAAAATGCGCGCGTATGAGCTTGCTCATGGGATAAAGAAGGAGGCGCGTTCTGAACCACTTATGGTTTCCGGGACGCTCCAGATCGATACGCCAGGCGGGCAATGTTACGTTATGGCAGAAAATGATAAGGACTTTGCGCCCTGCCGCCCAGGCGCGCCCGCAGTTATGGCTGCTGCTGCTGCCACCCCAAAAGTAAATTGACCGACGCGGCGTGCGGGTAGCCGGTTTCCTGTGTCGCAGACCGAATGCCTGCCAAAATGTTGGACGTGTCGTTGTGGGCGGGAGATGGATACCGGCTTGCGCCGGTATGACGCCTAAGTCTATTTCGTCTTGTTGCTGAGTTCGGTCATCTGCCGTTGCAGGTTGGTGAGCTGGGTTTGCAGCAGGTGCATTTGCTGTTCCGCCGTGCTTTGCATCATTTGTTGTGCCTGTTTGGCCCCTTCGCTGAAGGGGGTGAACATTTGCATGGTTTTTTCGAACATGGCCATGTTCTGCTTGCTGATTTCCTCGATCCCGCCAAAGGGGAACATGCCGCCGAAGGCGTTTTGCATATAGGAACGGAATTTCTCCTGATTTTCCGTCAGGGACTGCATGCTGGTATCAAGGTATTTCGGCACCAGCCATTGCATGTTCTTGCCGTAGAAGCCGATGAGCTGGCGCAGGAAATTGATCGGCAGCAGGTTCTGGCCGTCCTTGCTTTCTTCTTCGACGATAATTTGGGTCAGAATGCTGTGGGTCAAATCTTCGCCGGTTTTGGCGTCATAAACGTTAAAGTTCGTCCCTTCCTTAACCATTGCCGCCAGATGGTCGAGCGTGACATAGGAGCTGGTCTCGGTATTATAAAGCCTGCGGTTGGCGTATTTCTTGATGACGACGCTGGGCTTGCCGGAGTTGGGATCTTCGGGATTGTCATTATTCGGCGCGGTCATCGATACGATCCTGCTGGGGTTCATCGTCATTACGCATTCCACTTAATTGATTTACGCTATCGCCTATAACAGAAAGGGCGGCTATCATCCAAGGAGAATAATGCCGCATTGCAGCGCCGCAGCATAGGCAAATCGCCGCGCCAGTCATTGCAGCATAATTTGTGAAATTTTGCAGCAAAAAAATCTGCTGCATACGGAGGGCGCATGGCAAAACCGGACGCAGAGACCGCAGCGCAGCGCGAGGCGGCGCAGCTTGCTGCGGCGACCTATGAGCTTTGGCAGGAACAATGGCGGTTGCTGACCGGCGATGCCGAAGCGCAGCAAAATATTCAGGCGATGCTCGAACTGCTCGGGCGCAATGTCGCCTTCTGGGATCAGCAGATCAGGCAGGCAGAACCAGGCAGACAGAGGAGGGGCGATGATGCAGCAAAATTCACAGGGGCCGCGCCCGCTGCTGCTGCATCTGGCGCTGGCGGGGCAGATCTGGCTCAACTGGCCGCTGCTGTTGCAGAGCTTGCAGCAAAAATCGACCGGATCGAACGGCGGCTGGAGCAACAACTGGAGCCAGGCCCTGCGCCCAAGGCGCGCCGCGCTGCTGGAAAAAATCGGGAAACTTGATCCGGAATTGTTTGCTGCGGCCTTGGCCAAAGAAGGTCTGTCGCGGTATCGTGATTATCTTGCTGGCGTAACGACATATCGACGCTTGAGCGGTCAGAGGGTGGCACAGGATGCGGTGCCCTGTGGAACTTTCGGTACTTCGCGCCTGCTTGATTACGCTCCCGAACTAACCGCTGCGCCCGTGCTGCTGGTCGTGCCCTCGCTGGTGAACCGCTACCATGTTCTCGATTTGGATGCGGAACGATCCATGCTGCGCTGGCTGGTGGCGCAGGGGGTCAGGCCGCTGCTGGTCGATTGGGGGGTGCCGGCGCGGCATGAAGCCGGGATGGGGATCGCGGATTATATTTCCCGGCTGGAAAAACTGACGCGGCGGGCGCAGCACATCGCGGGGGGGCGCGGGGTGCATGTGCTGGGGCATTGTCTGGGGGGAAATCTGGCGCTGGGGCTAGCTGCAGCAAAACCGGCGCTGGTGCGGAGCCTGATTTTGCTGTCGACGCCGTGGGACTTTCATGCGGGCGACCGGCGGTTGGGAAAATATGCTGCGGCGTCCTGGCGGGTGGCGGCAGAGATGCTGCCGGAGGGTGAGCTGGTTCCGGCGCAATTTGTGCAGAGCTTGTTTACTTTGCTGCAGCCCATGGCCGTGACGGAGAAATTCCGGCAACTTTCCGAGGCGCCACCGGATGAAGCAAATTTACGGCGTTTTGCGCTGGTCGAAGACTGGCTCAATGACGGGGTGCCTTTGACCCGGCCGGTCTGCCGCGAGATTGTCGAGGAGTGGTACGGGGCGAACCGACCCTGGCGCGGTGCCTGGCGGGTGGGGGATATTTTGTTGCGACCACGGAATATTACTGTTCCGGCACTGGTTGTTGTGCCAGAGATGGATCATATCGTGCCGGCTGCGGCGGCGGCGGCGCTGGGGCAGCAATTGCCGGAGGCGACAGTGCTGCGTTTGCCTTTGGGGCATATCGGGATGATTGTCGGTGCGACGGCGCGGGACTTGCTGTGGCGGCCTGTGGCCGAATGGGTCAGGCGACAGGAGCCAGCGGGCGGGAAGTCTTAACATGCCAAACCATGAAGCTTTGTTACCGGTGACTTATGTGTTGCACAAAATGCGGGTGGCGCTTTCGGTCGGAATCCATCCTCATGAAATTGCGCCGCAGGATCTGATCGTCAGCGTGCGAGCGCAGGGGCTGGCCCCCGCCCGACCGGGTAACATTGCCGCTGCGCTGGATTATGAGCCGATTCGCACCTATGTGCAGCAAAACTGGCCCCGGCGGGCGCATACCGATTTGCTGGAGACGCTGGCTCTGGACTTGTTCGGAGAAATCTTTGCTGATGCACGGGTTTTAAGCGCCGAAATCAGCATGTTGAAACCCGATGCCTTTCCGGAGACGGAATTGGCCGGGATTGAAATTAAGCTGACGCGGGAAGCGTGGCTGGCCTTGCAGGAGTGATGGGGTTGCTTTCGCCCGTGGCGCGTAGCAGCATCGCCTTTGCCGCCGGTTAGCGATGTCGGAGACGGGCAGGCGGCTTTTGTGTCATTGGTCAATGAAAATTGGATCAGGAGTATTTATATGGATGTCCACGCGTGGATTTTAAGTGTGAAGGAAGAATGTCTCGGAAGAAAAGATACGGGGCGTATCGTCGGGGCGATAATTCCCCCACTCAACCGGCTGCTTGAGAAAACGGCGCTGCCCACGACGGTTGCGGAAGCAACGGATTCCGACTGGGCGCGACTGATATGTTTTCGTGCCAGTTTGTACACAAAAGTCGGTTGGGCTCCACGGGTGGTAGGGAATCTGAGACGTCATGTGGAGGCGCAAGGGCTGCTCCATCGGAATGTTTTTGCGCATAGCATTTATGCAAATGCTTTGATCGTCAGTGGCCAGAGCGATGCGGCCATACGGCATTTGGAACCCTTGCTCCGGACGGATCAGGATCTGTTGCGTTCCAACCAGGCCGCGCATAACACTCTGGCCAAGGCCTTTATTTTTAACGGCAAGAGTATAAACGCTGTGCGCTATCTGGAGCCCAGGCTTAGGCCGGAGGGGCTTTTGCATGGCAATCCCCATAGCCATAATATTTATGCAGATGCTCTGGTCGTTAATGGTCGTAGCCATGATGCCGCCGGACATCTGGAACCTTTGATCCAATCCGGGGAGCTTTTGTACCGTAACTCTGTTGCGCACAACACTTATGCCAACGCCCTGATCGAAAGCGGGGCAAGCGCGAAGGCTGTGCAACATCTGAGACCCCTGGTGCAGCCGGAGGGTGCTTTGGCGCGCGATCCCGTCAGCCTGAATATTTATCTTAAGGCTCTGACCCATAGCGGCAGGAACAAGGAGGCGGAGAAGAATCTCTTCCGCTGGCAACGGCCCGGCGGTGTGCTGCATGACGACCCCGTGGCGTGCAGGATGTATGACAGGATTATGGCAGCGCGCGGGACCAGATCGGTCGCTGTGCCACAATTTGTCTGAGCCAGACACAGACATAGTGACGGAATTGTTGGAGAAGGGATCAAGAAGATGAACGACACGCAGGTGATACCGATCAGGCCAGAGATTGCGGCGACGGCGCTGGATACGGAAAAATACCGCGCCATGTATGCGGAGTCGCTGGCTGATCCGGAAAAATTCTGGGGCGCGCAGGGCAAGTACCTGGACTGGATCAAGCCTTATACCAGAGTCAAGAATACGCGCTTTGACGGCGATGTCGGGATCAAGTGGTTTGAAGATGGCGTGCTGAATGTTTGCGTCAATTGCGTTGACCGGCATTTGCCCAAACGGGCGGCGCAAGTGGCGCTGATCTGGGAAGGGGATGATCCGGGAACCCAGAAGCAGGTCACCTATGCCGAGCTTTATACCGAGGTATGCCGGTTCGGCAATGCGCTGCGGGCGCGGGGGGTGAAGAAGGGCGACCGCGTCACGATCTACATGCCGATGGTGCTGGAGGCGGTTTATGCCATGTTGGCCTGCGCCAGAATTGGCGCGGTGCATTCGGTGGTTTTCGGCGGCTTTTCGCCGGAGAGTTTGAAAGACCGGATCATCGATTGCCGGTCGAATCTGATCATCACTGCCGATTATGGTGTGCGCGGCGGAAAGAAAATTCCGCTGAAGGCCAATACGGATATGGCGCTCAAACACTGTGTTGAGGCGGGGCATGCAGGCGTGCGCGATGTGATTGTGGTGCGGCGAACCGGCGATGTCGTGCCGTGGGTCGCGGGGCGCGATCATTGGTATCATGAAATGGCGGTTGATGCCGGTGATTGCGTGCCGGAACCGATGGGGGCGGAAGAGCCGCTATTTATTCTGTACACCTCCGGCTCGACCGGTAAGCCCAAAGGTGTGCTGCATACAACCGGCGGCTATCTGTTATTCGCGGCGCTGACGCACAAATATGTTTTTGATTACCGTGACGGCGAGGTTTATTGGTGCACTGCCGATGTTGGCTGGGTCACCGGGCATAGCTATATCGTTTATGGACCTTTGGCCAATGGCGCGACTTCGCTGGTGTTCGAGGGGATTCCGAATTATCCGGACGCGTCGCGCTTTTGGCAGGTGGTGGATAAGCATCGCGTCAATATTTTCTATACCGCGCCGACGGCAATCCGCGCTTTGATGCGCGAAGGTGAAAGCTGGGTGAAAAAATCCGACCGCAGCAGTTTGCGGATTCTGGCCAGCGTCGGTGAGCCGATTAATCCCGAAGCCTGGATGTGGTATTACCGCGTGGTCGGTGACTCGCGGTGTCCGGTCATCGATACCTGGTGGCAGACGGAGACCGGCGGACATATGATTACGCCGTTGCCGGGTGCTGTGGCGTTGAAACCGGGGTCGGCGACCGTGCCGTTCTTTGGCGTCAAGCCGATGATCGTCGATAATGAGGGCGTGGAACTGACCGGAGCGTGCGAGGGTAATCTGTGCATTGCCGACAGCTGGCCGGGGCAGGCGCGGACGATCTATGGCGATCATGCACGGTTCGTGCAGACCTATTTCACCAGCTTCAAGGGAAAATATTTCACCGGCGATGGCTGTCGCCGCGATGCCGACGGTTATTACTGGATCACCGGGCGCGTCGATGATGTGATCAATGTTGCCGGGCATCGGTTGGGTACGGCGGAGATTGAAAGCGCCTTTGTCGCGCATCCGCAAGTAGCCGAAGCCGCCGTGGTCGGTTTCCCGCACGATATTAAGGGGCAGGGGATTTACGCCTATGTCACTTTGAAGGCCGGGGTGAGCGCCGATGATGGGTTACGGAAAGAGCTGGTGCATTGGGTGCGGCAGCAGATCAGCCCCATTGCCACACCGGATTTTATTCAATGGGCACCGGGTCTGCCGAAAACGCGGTCGGGGAAGATCATGCGGCGGATTTTGCGGAAGATTGCCGCTAATGAACTGGACAATCTGGGCGACACTTCGACACTGGCCGATCCTGCTGTGGTGGAGGCGCTGGTGAAGGGGCGCGTGGGGTAGGAGATGCGGCGTGCCTTATACCGTCAAAGAAATTTTTAAGAGCTTGCAGGGCGAAGGCGGGCAGAGTGGGCGGGCGGCTGTGTTTTGCCGTTTTGCGGGCTGTAATTTGTGGAGCGGGCGCGAGGCTGACCGGGATGCCGCGCTATGCCGGTTTTGCGATACGGATTTTGTCGGGACGGATGGCGCGGGCGGCGGGAAATTTGCCGATGCGACGGCGCTGGTGGCGGCGCTGGCGCAATGCTGGGGGACGGAACGAGACAGGCGGCTGGTGGTGATGACAGGTGGTGAGCCGCTTTTGCAACTCGACACAGCTTTGATCAAGGCGGCACAGGCAGCGGGATTTGCCGTCGCGGTAGAGACCAACGGCACGCTGGCCGCGCCCACGGGCATCGACTGGCTGTGCGTGAGTCCCAAAGCGGATGCGCCGCTGGTGCAGCGGCATGGCACGGAATTGAAACTGGTTTATCCGCAGGATGGCATTGACCCGGCGGACTTTGCGGCGTTGGATTTTACGCATTTCTGGCTGCAACCGATGGATGGGGCGCAGCGGGCGGAAAATATCGCGCGTGCCGTCGCTTATTGCCTGGAGCATCCACGCTGGCGCGTGAGTTTGCAGACGCACAAGTATCTGGGGATTCCGTAATGCAACAAGATAAGGCGCTGGTGTTGTTTTCGGGTGGGCAGGATTCGACCGTGTGTCTGGCCTGGGCACTGACGCGGTTTGCCAAGGTCGAAACTATCGGTTTCGATTACGGCCAGCGGCATAAGGTTGAGCTGGAATGCCGGGAGAAAATTCTTCAGCGGTTGCCGGAGCTGAAACCGGAATGGAAAAAAAAACTGGGAGCCGATCGCGTTCTGCAGGTCGATGCGCTGCATGATATCAGCGCCACGGCGCTGACGCGGTCGACGGCCATCGTGATGCAAAAAGACGGGTTGCCCAACACTTTCGTGCCGGGGCGCAATTTGCTGTTTTTCACACTGGCGGGGGCGGTGGCGTACCGGCGCGGCATCGGGCATCTGGTTGGTGGCATGTGTGAAACGGATTATTCCGGCTATCCCGATTGTCGCGACGATACACTCAAGGCGTTGCAGGTAGCGTTGAGTCTGGGGATGGGGCGGCGCTGCGTGCTGCATACGCCCTTGATGTGGGAAGATAAAGCGGCGACCTGGCGGATGGCGGAGGCGCTGGGCGGGAAGGCCTTCGTGCGTTTGATCCGCACGGCGACGCATACATGCTATCTGGGGGATCGCACGCACAAGCATGATTGGGGTTATGGCTGTGGCCGCTGTCCGGCGTGTCAATTACGGCGCGCCGGTTACCGGCGTTATTGTGCGGGGCTGGGGCGTACCAAGCCGTAGGGCGTTGTGGCGTGGCTGCGGCGCGGCAACGGCAGCTCCGCGAGGGATGAGTTCAGGTGTTCAAGAGACGGTTCCGGCGTGACGTTGGGATTAAGAATTTCCGCGCCGCATAATGCCTGGAGATCACGACCTGTGGTTCGCGCGTAGGAACGGACGTCGATGCTCGGATCATGCAGGATAATCGTTTGCAGCACGGCGGCGACGTAAGGTGTGATTTGCGGCGCATGGTTCAATATGTGTACGAACGCTGTCTGGGCAATAAGGCGCGAGGACTCGTCCGGCATGGTGGCCATACCCTTGGCATGTGCGAACTCATCGACGATATCCGGATGTTGACCGGAAAGACGGCTGACGAGACTGACGACCTTTGACATATTCATTTTCCACTGTCGGTTAAAATTTATGACGTAATATGCGTGCAGCTGACCTTTATCAGAAAAAGGTCGGGGCTGGGAATAGGAACAATCGTTAAAATACTTGCGTCGTGACCAGCGGTTTCTGTGAAGGATATGCGCTGCGCGGCGCGGGGTTCAGGCCTGATCGTGTGGTTTATGGCGGCCATACCGGCTTAATACCGGCGTGCCGGTTATTGCTTGGGGCAGGGTGATGCCATTCTGCTACGGCGATTTGGTGGTGGCAGCACTGCATCAAGTGATGATTTCAGCCGCTCCAATGAGGGGTCGTGCCGGACATTCAGTTTGAGAATTTTTGCCCCGCATTCTTCCTGAAGATCATGACTTATAATACGCGCACATGTCCGGACACCGCGATTTGGGTCATGCGTCAGTACGATTTGTTGCACAGCGGCAATGTAGGGAGCAGTTTTCGGGGCTTGGAGAAAGAGACGATGGAACTCCGTCTGAGCCCTAAGGCGCACCTCCAAGACTCGTGAGGTGGCCATATTCTTGGCGAGTATGAATCGATCGACAATATCCTGGCGTTCATCGGGTAAGCGGTTGCTGAGACGGAAGATTCTTGGCATTTTAATGCTCCGCGACTGGGTCAAACCCATCGTTAAAATCTGGCTGCGAGGATTTATCTGAGCCGTCTGCTCATCGCGTGCGCCCGTCCGGTCGTCACTTCCCTACAGCAATTAGTTGTATTTTGTAGTTAATTACCTAATACCGGTTTTATCAGAGTGGGCACAGTTTGGGAATAGAAACGCGCGTTACAATAGTTTCATCGTCCATGATAGACGCGGCGTTGTTGCAGAGCAAAATAATTGGTGGGCGCGTAAAAGCAGGTCTAAGCCATGTTTTTTTTGGCGGTGCCTCAACTGTGCAGGCTTCGTCCGCGACGGAGAGGTTGGCGGGACGGAGGCAGTCTAATGAAGCGAATAGCCTATTGATACAAATAAATCTTTATTCAGGGCAATAAAAATCTACGCACAACCCTACGC
>JBASFQ010000018.1:0-138920 GCA_049653105.1 Alphaproteobacteria bacterium | reverse complement strand
TTGCCGTCGCCTCGCAAAAGACTGGGAAAACCTCACCCGCACAGCTCTCGCCTATATCCGTCTTGCCTCAATCCGCCTTATGCTCAGGCGGCTTTGTAATCCTTCATAATGTTCCGGAACGGACTCTCAGATGTACAGAGGCATATTTTTGCGCCTTTTGACGCTGTTGGCTTCAAATTTGATGCCGGGAATTATAAAACCGATCCGGTGGGAGAATTTATCAAGGCCGGGACGATATTTTTTCCGGCCTTTGTGGCGAAGCAGGTGCGTGACAAGTTTATGCTGAACAAGCTGCTGGGATTGTTTGATGATGAGCATGGCATCGCAAAGCGTTTCATGGCCATGGTGAACGATTTGCATAAATTGGGTGGGATCCCGCAGGAGCCGCACAAACTGATGGTGACGCCGCAAAATATTGACGAGTTTGCCCAGAATGTCGGTGCCGCCCGCAAAGCTTATTCGCTGCGCTATCCTGCCTATTCCTATGCCCATGGGGAAAAAATTCTCCTTGATCAGGGGAGCCAGTCACCTTTTGATTATAACGTCGCCAGCTTTACATCGGCGCATATGAAGTCGCGTTATATTGTTGGATTATCGGAGGAAATAACCGAAGGGGTGTGCCGTCAGGGTATGGGAATCATTTCCGGTGGTGGCTTGAACGGCAGTATGGGGGCGATCACCAGTACTGTGCACCGGCTGCATAGCGCCGGATATGACGTGCATCATACGGGTATCACGACGCCGCATGTTCAGTTTCTGGAGGGCAATGACAATATTCGCCAGAATCTGCAGCGTTATATTCTGACTGATAATATCCATACGCGCGAGGAACAGCTTTGTGGCCAGCCCAATTGTGGCATCATCACACCGGGAGGCAGCGGCGCCCTGTCGGAAAAGTTCCGGATGCTGGCGGTTATGCTCGGTCAGGTCAAAAATGAGGCCGCGCCGCACGTGTTGCCGCAGGATCAGATCATGGTGATCGTGAATCCGAAAATTCCCGGTCGGAAGCGCGGTTATTATGACGTGGTGATCAACAATATGCCGGAGGCAGTCTTGGCCGATCCCCGTGTGCATGTGGTGAAAGATGGCGCGGCGGTTCTTGATATCGTGACCGCACATCGCGCGAAGTTGTCACGGGGCGGGCGTCTGGCGGCGCAGCGTTTGCGGGCGCTGCGGCGCTAATTCCTATATCCACTTGGCGGCAAGATCGCTTTGGGGCATGTAGGGGACATCGAAGGCGGCGAACATTGCGTCGAGATTGTCCACCACCGTGAACAGTTCAAGATTACCGGGCTGTGCGAAGCCGGTGTTGACCAGTTGCCGCACCAGCTCGACCAGTTTGTCCCAATAGCCTTGCGTGTTGTAAATCACGATTGGCTTGTTGTGCAGTTGCAGCTGTTTCCAGGTCAAAATCTCAAAAGTTTCGTCCAGCGTGCCCAGGCCGCCGGGAAGCACCAGAAACGCATCAGAACGTTCCACCATCATGCGTTTGCGCGTGTGCATGTTTTCGACGACGTGCAATTCGGTCAGACCGGTATGCTGGACTTCGCGGGTCTGGATATGTTCGGGAATTATGCCGATGACTTCTCCGCCTTCGGCCAGCGCGGCATCGGCGACAATTCCCATCAATCCGACACGACCACCACCATAAATGATGCGCTTCTGCTTTGCCGCCAGCGCGTGGCCGACACTGCGGGCAATTTGTTTATACGGTTCGGCGACGCGATTCGCGGAGCCACAATAAACGCATACTGAATTAATTGTCACGCGCGGGATCCTGATGATTTTCAGTGAATGACAGACAACCGAGGAATGACTTTAGCACAGGATTGGTTAAGATTCGTTTATAAGTATTTGGCTATAAGGCGTAAAATTGGGCTCGCCTCTTGATAAAGCGCGCTCAACCCCATGATCGCATCGATATCATTGGCCTCAGGTTTGAGACTGATGGTGCTTTTCAGGGCGATGTAGCCTTGCTTGTCGAGCGCCAGTTTGGCGCGGCGCATTGCGCGCGCTCCCAGCAAGATTCTGTTCAGGTTAGCCCGTTTATCCCGGGACTCTGCCGTATAAGGCATATAGCCAACCTGAGCCGAAACATGCAGTATAGAGCCTTGGGAATCTTCCTGTTTGGTGAAAGTGAAGCGCAGGCCATCAAGCTCGAAATCACCACGCTCGAAGCGGGTGATGAGCGTCGAAATACCCTGGCTTTCCGCAGTTTCCAGCTTTGTGATAAGTTCATCGGTCAAGACAGCCGCCTCTGAACCCGGGATGTGGGGGATAGCGTCGGTTGATTCCGTATGCATCGGCAGCTCTGGATTGGGGGCACCAATAGGTGTTATAAACCATCGCTCTTTAACAGCTGTTTAATAATAGCTCAAAAACCTGAAAACTGGACCTTGAAATGTCAGCATATTTTCCGATTCCTGCCATACACCCCGCCGGATACCCCTTTGTGATCGGTTCTGCCGTCGCTACGGCGCTGCTCGGATGGGTGGCGACGCCGTTGGGGGTGATCGGGTTTCTGGCGACCTTGTACTGCGCTTACTTCTTTCGCAACCCGGATCGTGCCGTGCCGCAGCGTGATGGGGTGATGGTCAGTCCCGCCGATGGCCGCGTGCTGGAGGTTGTTTCCGTCGTGCCGCCCGCCGCGCTGGAACTTGGCGCCGAGCCGCGGGTGCGGATCAGTATATTTCTCAGCGTGTTTAATGTGCATGTTAACCGCATCGCTGCAGCGGGGAAGGTGCGTAAGAAACTATACCATCCCGGTAAGTTCCTGCATGCAGCCGCCGACAAGGCCAGTGAAGATAATGAGCGTTTGTCGCTGGTGGTGGCGATCGACGGCGCGACGGGGGATTATGCCCAGGTGCAGATTGCTGGATTCATCGCGCGGCGTATTCTGTGCGACATCGGCGAAGGCGTTGCGGTCGTGACCGGGCAGCGTTATGGCATCATCAGGTTCGGCAGCCGTATGGATGTTTACCTGCCGCACGGTGTCGCGCCGTTGGTGTGCGTGGGGCAGACCATGATTGGCGGCGAGACGGTTTTGGCCGATACGTTAAGCACCGAGACCGCGCGTACAGGAGTTGTCCGATGACAGGTGAGGCGTTACAGAATAACCCTTCGGAGCGGCCAAAGCCCGGCATGCTGCTGACGCGGTTGATCCCGAACGTCTTGACCTTGTTTTCGCTGTGCTCGGGGTTGAGCGCGATCCGTTTTGCCCTGATGGAACGATGGGAATCCGCCGTGGCCGCGATCATCGTGGCTTCGATTTTTGATATGCTGGACGGGCGCGTGGCGCGGATGTTGAATCTCACAAGTAGATTCGGCGCGGAACTGGACAGCCTGTCAGATATGATCAGTTTCGGTGTGGCTCCGGCGATCACGCTTTATCTTTGGGCCATGCATGGCGGCGACGAGATTGGCTGGCTGGCGGTGCTGGCCTATGTGATCTGCGCGGCGTTGCGGTTGGCACGATTCAATACGATGCTGGAAGACACCAACCTGCCGTCATGGCGCAAGGGGTATTTCGTCGGTCTGGCGTCACCTGCTGCCGCGGGGCTGGCGATGCTGCCGATGTACTGGAGCTTTGCGTTTGATGTCGATTATTTTAAAATTCCGGAGTTGATTGCCCTGTGGCTCATGCTGCTCGGCGGGTTGATGGTAAGCCGGTTGCCGACTTTTGCCATCAAGGGGCATCGGGTGCCGCGCACCTGGGTCGTGCCGATCCTGGTCGCGTTGACCTTAATGGCGGCGCAACTGGTGACCAATCCGTGGCGGACATTCGGTCTTATCGGGATTATCTATTCAATATCACTGCCGATAAGCTGGTATAAATTCCGCCAGCGGTCGCGACTGGAGGAAACCTTATGACGGCACCACGGCAAATGACTTTGCGCCGCCCGGACGGCTCTGACATGGTGATTGCGAATGACAGGAAGTTGTCCGTCATCGCCGGGCCATGCCAGCTGGAATCCCGCGCGCATGCGCTGGAGATGAGCGCGGCGCTGGCGGAGATCGCGCGGAAGTTTTCCATCAACCTGATCTACAAGACATCTTTCGACAAGGCGAACCGCAGTTCGTTGCAGACGGCGCGTGGTTTGGGGCTGGAGGCTTCCTTGCCGATTTTGGCCGAGGTGCGGGAGAAAACCAATCTGCCGGTTCTGACCGATATTCATGATGCCGCGCAATGCGCGCGCGTGGCCGAGGTGGTGGATGTTTTGCAAATTCCGGCCTTTCTGTGTCGGCAGACTGATTTACTGTTGGCGGCCGGGACGACGGGGCGCGTGGTGAATGTCAAAAAAGGGCAGTTTCTCGCGCCGTGGGACATGAAGAATGTTGCGGCGAAAATTGCCAGCACTGGCAATGAACGGATCATGCTGTGCGAACGTGGGACGAGTTTTGGTTATAATACGCTGATTTCCGATATGCGTGCTTTGCCGGTTTTGGCTGCTACGGGTTATCCGGTCGTGTTCGACGCGACGCATTCGGTGCAGCAGCCGGGCGGGCAGGGGGATCGCAGCGGTGGGCAGCGCGAATATGTTCCCGTACTGGCGCGCGCCGCTATCGCGGTCGGGGTGGCGGCGGTCTTTATCGAGACGCATGAAAATCCCGATGTCGCGCCGTCAGACGGGCCGAATATGGTTCCGTTGAAGGCCTTGCCGGAATTGTTGCAGACTTTGCTGGAATTCGATGCGCTGGCGAAGAAGAATCCGTTGGCGGCGTGAAATCAGGCAATCCCGGCTCGCAGCAAATCGTGGATGTGGATGATGCCGACGGGTTTGTGGTCGGCGTCGACGACGAAGAGTTGCGTGCGGCGTTTGGCGTTGAGGATATTCAGAGCTTCCGCGGCCAGGGCGTGAGCTTCGATCGTCAGCGGATTTTTGGTCATGACGTCGGCTGCTTTCTTACCCAGCAGGTCAGGACCGATATGGCGGCGTAAATCTCCGTCGGTGAATATGCCCGCCAGTTTTCCCTGCGCATCGACGATGCCGACGCAGCCAAAGCTGCGCTCGGTCATGGTCATCAGAACTTCGGACATCAGGCTGTCGGGACGCGCCAAAGGCAGCTCCGAACCGGCATGCATCAAATCGGCAACGCGTTTTAACCGGCTCCCCAGTTTGCCGCCGGGGTGAAAGTTGCGGAAGTCTGCGGGGGTAAAGCCTTTATGATCCAGCACGGCGACAGCCAAAGCATCGCCCAGCGCCAGAGTCATGGTCGTGGAGGTCGTGGGGGCGAGACCCATCGGGCAAACTTCTGCCACCGGCGGCAAGAGGAGAAGCACATCCGCCGCTTCGGCCAGCGCGCTTTTGGCGCCGGAGGTGATGCCGATCAGCGGCAAATCATAACGCCGCGTATAGCCGATGAGGTCGGAAAGCTCGTGCGTTTCGCCGGAGTTGGAAATCGCGACAACGACATCATCCGATGTCACCATGCCCAGATCGCCGTGGCTGGCCTCGCCTGGGTGCACGAACATGGCGGGCGTGCCGGTTGATGCCAAGGTCGCCGCAATCTTGCGACCGATATGGCCGCTTTTGCCCATGCCGGAAACAACCACGCGGCCTTTGGCCGCTGCAATCAATTTGACGGCTTCAGAAAAGCCACCGTTCAGGCTGTTGGCAAGGGCGCGAAGCGCGTCGCTTTCCGCTGTCAGAACTTTTTTGCCGATGACTTCAAAATTATTGTCCGAGGCGGGATCGGGGCATTGCGTCGGTTTTGCGGCCATGCGTTACACACCAAATGAAGAATGTTATACATGGCTTGTATAGCGCGTATTTCGCGGTTTGTGGGGTAAAATTACGGCAGGGTGGCGGATAAATCAGGTAAATATCTGGTGGAACAGGATTAATAGGCGCGCAGCGCAACCATGAACATATCGACCTGGCTCTGCAATTCCAGGGACTGATCGACGACGGTTCCTGAGGATTTGAGAACATCGCGTGCGACCATATCGGTGCGCTGCGTCGCACTGTGTGCGGTGGCGATTTTCTGGCCGATATCCTCGATGCTGCCCCGTGCCGTACCAATGCCGTTATTGATGGTTGCGGTCGTCTGGCTCTGCGCGCCGATTTTCTGAACAATATCCGCCGTAATGGCGCGAACTTCGCTGACGCTCTCCGTGATTTTACCGATGGCCATCACGGCGCTTTGGGTGCGTTGCTGCACGGCAGCAACTTGTTCTGATATTTCTTCCGTGGCCTTGGCTGTTTGTGTGGCCAAACTTTTGACTTCACTGGCAACGACCGCAAAGCCTTTACCCGCTTCGCCGGCGCGGGCCGCTTCAATGGTCGCATTCAGTGCCAGCAGGTTGGTCTGGCCGGCAATTTTATTGATGAGCGTGACGACGGTGCTAATTTTGTCTGCCGCATCGCTCAGCGCAGTGATCGCCGTGCGGGATTCATCGGCGCGCGTATCGGCGGCGGCGGTGGCCGTGGCAGCGCGATGGACATTTTCGGCGATGCTGTCGGTATCCAGCGTCATCTGTGCGACCAGATCGACGACATGCTTGATGTTGTTGAGCGCCGTTTCTGTGGTTGCGGCGACGTCGGCGCCGATTGTTTTGCTGCTGTTTGCTGAAATATTGACGGCATTGGCAGCGTCGTTCAGGCGCTTGGCCGCATCGTGAATTGTTGTGCTGACCGGTTGCACCTGTGACCGATAATCGTCGATCAGTTTTACCATGTATGTATCAAACGTCCAGCTGGCCAGACAGCCGCCATAGCCGCCATTTGGGGCGCGTAGTGCTTCAAAATTCAGGGTTATAGCTTCGTCGCCGAAACGGGTTTTGGTTTTCCAGGGCAGATTATTGTTTTCGCCAAGAAGCTGCGCGTACTGCGCGGCGTCGTTACCGAACAAGGCGAGACCGGCTTTTAAGATATCTGCGTCAAGGCCAGGAAATTTGTCGTGCCTTTCCTGATAGGCATCGCGTGCGGCCTTGTTGGCATAGGTGATGCGGAAATTATCGGACGGGTCGATCCTGATCAGCTGCAAGGGCGCCTGTTCCAGAATTTGCGTGGCAAGATGATGCTCACGGATGGTTTTGCTGAATGCGGACAGGTTGTAAATCATGCCGTTGATGGCACGGCAATAACCTGGCTCCGGTAATTTGCAGTCATGCCGGTGCTCGGCCATGGCCTGCATGGCTTGCGCCACCGCATGCAACGGGGTGGCGACGCGTCGTTGCAGCCACCATATAATCCCGCCGGTAAGAATGATGCCAGATAGTGCAGCAGATTTGATCAGCCAGAGCGGCGCATCGAAGAGAAAGCCGTTAAAGATGACAAGGAAACAAAGTAAAATCGCCATTTCGGCGCGTATGAACGGTGCATGCAATGATGAGGTTTCGACGGAGATATTTGCGGACATGTGCATGGTGGACGCCTCTTAATTCAGGCAGCGATGGGGAAGGAGAGTTCAAGACAGGCATTGTCTGGACTGAGGCTGATGTGTTTGCAGAGCCGGGTCATCAGCGGGTAGCCAAGACCGGTGCCGAAGTAAAAAGGATCGTTGAAGTCGGGGAGGGCAGCTGTGCGGGAACGTTCGATGGCGTCGCGCACTGCCGTGGGCATGGGAGGTATGTGCGTGAAGTGCAGCGACAAGCCGTGCGGATTGCTGTCAACGCCGATGATCAGGGCACGGCAGGAACCATGCATGACGACATTGGCGATGCATTCGGTGACGACGATGCGGATGTTGAACAAGGCCGATTCTGACGCTGAAACCAGATCCATGATGCGCGTGATCAGAGCTGGATCATCAAAACAATCACTGCCCGCGGCAAGGACGGCGTGGCGTGTCACCGCTTGTGCAGCGGCTACGCTCTTTACGTCTTCGGCAATGGTTCCCATGATCGCCAGCATGCCGTTCAGGCGCGAACTTCGATAATGCGGTCAATCTGGACAATGCTGAACAAACGCTGCACGTCGGCGCTGGCCTTTTCAATTGACATGCCGATTTGCTGTTCCTTGGCACGGCGAAAGATACGAATGAAGATACCGAGCCAATGGCTGTCCAGCGACAGCGTCTTGCTCATATCAAAGCGAAGATGCTTCGGCTTGTAATCCGTGATTGCCTTGCTGATGCCGTCGATCAGTTCATCGCCTTCGCGATGATGATGGAAAGACAGCAGGCCATCAACCTGAACAATCAGGTCGTCATTGTCGCGCTTGAGGGTGATGTGCATGGCCGAACTCTCCTGATCGTCAACAATGTGATGTCGTCATTTATCGGATCGGAACCGATCAATGCGTCAGGATTAAGTGCGCCAGTATTTAAGACATGTTTAATAAGAAGAACCGGATTGACGTCATTTTGCGTTGGCCATCCGTCGGTATGCAGCACGAGAACATCATCGTATTCCATGCTGATTTTATTCAGTTCGAGTGTGACAAATCCAGAACCAAGCGGCAGGCCGCCACTGGCCAAAGACTGCGCGTCGTTGTGGTGATAGATGATGGGATAGGGATTGCCGGAAGCGGCGTACCAAAGCGCGTTTTCATTGCTGTCGAGGATGGCGGCGGTGACGGCGGCGAAGAGGCGGCCGCAGGGCGATTGTGCCATCGCGCGGTCGAGTGCGAGCAGGAGATCCTTAGGGTCGGCGTGGTGTAACCGCAATTCACGTAACAAAGTATCGACGCGCAATGCGTTGATCGCGCCCGCGAGCCCGTGTGCGCTGGCATCGATGAGCAGCAACAGAAGTTTGCCCGGTGCGATTTCGTCCAGGTACCAGATGTCACCGCCGATTTCTTCTGCCGTGCGCTGGGCGGCCTGTATTTCAAAGCCGTTGCGCCGCGCGCATTCTTGCGCGGTGGTGATGTCTTGTGTCACGCCTTCCATGAAGCCATGCGCGATTTCAATATGCGTGGCGAGACGGGCGCGATAATCCGCCAGATCGCGTGTGAAGATGGCATTGCGCAAATGAGTGCGAACGCGTGCCGTAAATTCGGTAAGGTTGATTGGTTTTGTCACCACATCGGTTGCCCCCGCGGCGAATGCCTCCATACGTTCTTTTTCGCTTGTGGCACCGGTCTGGATCAGAATGGCCGTGTTGGCGGTTTCCGGGTGTGCGCGTAACGCGCGGCAGACTTCGATGCCATTGATGCCGGGCATCATGATGTCGAGCAGGATCATGTCTGGGTTGAGGCTGTGGGCAGATTCTATGCCGCGTTCGCCGTCTTCGGCTTCCTTAATTATGCCGACACCGAGCTTCGTACAAAGACCGCGCAGCAGAAAGCGATAGGTCGGGTCATCGTCGATGATGAGTACGGTTGTATGCGAAAATTCTCCGGGGGTGCCGCTGGGAGAAGGAACGGGTGGCAATTTTCGCTTCATCGACATCAAACACCGCACGTGACGGCTTATTTATGCCCGAGGCCGGTTAAGTTTCGGTGAAATCAGGTCAGATGGCGCCGTAGCTTTGTATCAGGCTGCCGACCACGAGATACCAGCCATCGACCATCACGAAAAATATGACCTTGAACGGCAGTGAAATTTGTGTCGGCGGTAACATCATCATGCCCATCGACATCAGGATCGAGGCGATCACCATGTCGATAATCAGGAAAGGGAGAAACAGAAGAAAACCGATTTCAAAGGCGCGACGCAGTTCCGAAATCATGAAGGCGGGGATCAGGACGCGGATCGGCGTGTCTTTGGTCTCGGCAGGCGCTTTGACCTTGCCGAGATCCATGAAGAGCTGCAAATCCTTTTCCCGCACGTGGCGCAGCATGAAGGCATGGAACGGGGCGAGGGTTTTATCAAAGGCTTCTTTCTCCTCGATCTTGCTGTTCATATAGGGGCTGATGCCGTTATCCCAGGCCTTTTCAAAGACCGGTTGCATGACGAACATAGTGATAAACAGGGTCAGACTGATCAGCACGACGTTGGGCGGTGAGGTTTGCGTGCCCATCGCGCTGCGGAGGAAGCTGAACACAACGATGATCCGTGTGAAGCAGGTGACCATGATCAAGATTGACGGTGCAAGCGACAGCACCGTGATCAGGATGATCAGCTGAATAACGCGTGCAGAGGCGTTGCCGCCGCTGCCGGTATCGATGGTGACGCTTTGCGCCAGCGCGGGGCCGGCAGCGATGCCGATCAGCAAGGCAAGAAGGGCGCCCCACAAGGTGCGGTGGTCAAGCAAGTGCCGAAAAGCAGAGTGGAAAAATTTCATGGCTTGATTTCCTGCGGCGCGGGGACGGCGGGGATGTCGCGGTCGATCAGACAGGTTTTGCCGTCGCCGACGATGACAAGATGCTCGCGCGCGTCACAGCGAAGCAAGACGGCGCGGTGGCGGGTGTCGAGTGTGGCGATCTCCAGCACCTGCAGCCGCCGCCCTTTGCCGGCCAGCAGCGTGCCCGGCATGAAACGGCGCGTGGCAAGGGCGCAAAGCCAGATCAGGCCAAGGACAAAGGCCAGTGCCAGAATGGCATGAATGATGGGAATGAAATCGCTCATCGCTTCTGGGGATCGGTTGGGGATGCGGTAGGATCGTTCAGGCGCCGTAATTCGGTTTCAAGGTCATTCAGCACGCCCAGCAAGGCGACGAAATCTGGTTCAATTTTCTGCCGCGTCGTGGCGTCCGCCGCCTGCACAAGGGTGCAGAAGTCGCGCACTCTGTCATCCATACCGGTCAGATCGACCCGCATGCCTTTGGCCAGCAGTGTGCGCGTGGCATCAAAGGCGGCGCGTAAATCTGCGAGTTCCTGAAAAACCGTGGGGGTCGTCATGATGAGGGCTGCGATCCTGTGACAAGGTTGGGGTCGGGTATCTGCTTATCATGTTGCTGGTTGGCGGCATAGACTCGTGCCAGAATTTCGGCGACCGCGATCACGGCCTCGCTGGGGATATCGCTGTCGATGTCGAGCTGGGCAAGGATTTCGGCCAGATCGGCGTCCTGGCGGACGCGGACGCCATTCTGGAAAGCAAGTTCGAGGATCTGCTCGGCAAGCTTGCCGCGTCCCGATGCGATAATTTTCGGCAGGCTGTGCGCCGCACCAGAATGATGCAGAGCGACGGCGACTTGCCGTTGATTCTTAGGGGTATCGGGCGATGCTGGCATCAAAAGCCTCTTCTCTGCCATTTCCGGGGGCATTGGTTAAAAATTCTTTAGCGACTGTGATTCAGTCGGATTCGATAAAATTTTAGCTTCTTTACTATTCCTTAAAACCGCAGGGAAGAAAATCCTCAAATCGTGCGCGACCTGCGTTGAAAATGCAGGTTACGGCCTGAAAATCAGGCGCCCGTCGCGGAGTACGAAAATTGAGGATGACGGAATGGGCATTGAACAGACCGAACTGACCAAGCTGATAACTCAGAAAATGAATTGGCTGAATGAGCGTCAACGTCTGCTGGCGCAGAATGTCGCCAATGTCGATACACCGAATTACAAGCCGCAGGATCTGGCGCCGTTCGATTTCAAATCGGTTTTGCAACAAACTATGGTGGCTCCGTCTTTGACGCAGGTGAATCATATCCCCACCGCGCATCAGCCAAAACAGGGCGTTACGGTTGTTAAAGCCAAATCGGATGAAACCATGCCTTCGGGTAATGGGGTCAATCTTGAGAGCGAAATGATGAAGGTTTCGTCGACCGGCATGGAATATCAGGAAATGGTCGGCTTGCTGAAACACTGGCAAGGCATGATGCGGACGGCGCTTGGGAGATAACAGGTAGCGACAATGGCAAATGACTTGAACAATGTGATGGAAATTTCCGCTTCTGCCTTGACGGCGCAGACCAAGCGGATGCGCGTGATTGCGGAAAATCTGGCCAACGCCAATACGACGGCGCTGTCGCCGACGCAAAGCCCGTATCAGCGGCAGGTCGTGACCTTCCGCAATGTCTTTGATCGCGTCCAGGGGACGAACAAGGTTGCCGTCGCCGGGATCGTGCAAGATAAAAGTCCGTTCGGCAAGCGCTTTGAACCCACTAATCCGGCTGCTGACAAGAATGGTTATGTCCAGGTTCCTAATGTTAAGCCTTTAATTGAATCGATGGACATGCGCCAGGCGCAGCGCAGTTACGAAGCGAATCTGACCGTCATCGAAGCATCACGCACGATGATGGCGCGTACCCTGGAATTATTGAAATAGGAGACGACATATGGCCGTTAATTTCATTGATGCCGTTTCGGCTTACCGCAAGGCAGGTGCCGTTGCGCCGGGCAGCGGCGGGGCAGGGAGCGTGGGTGCGTCCGAAGGCGCCGGATTTGCCGATATTCTGCAGCAGGTTGCCGGGGGAACCGTCGCGAGCCTGAAACATGCCGAGCAGGTAAGCCAGCTGGGTGTGCTGGGAAAAACGAGTCCGGTCGAGATCGCCACCGCGGTCGCGGGCGCCGAGACATCGTTGCAGATGCTGGTGAGCATTCGCGACAGGATGATCGGGGCGTATCAGGAAATTACCCGCATGGGTATTTAAGAGATTGCTGGGGTGCGCGTGAATGACGCTGCGCGGCGCGAAGGCTTCGCGTCAGGCTTGTATTTATTGAATTCAATGCCTCTGGCCTGAAGCAGTTCCGCCGCATGGCGGGGACGTCAGGTTTGTGGCATTCTTGTCTGGTTCCGCGATTCTCCTTTCTGTTCCCGGTGCGCCTTCATGAATGAAGCCGAAGTTATTGAAATTTGTCGTCAATCCATCTGGCTGATCATCAAGCTGGGGGGACCCATCATGATGGTGGCTCTGGTCGTCGGCGTGGTCATTTCATTGTTTCAGGCTGTGACACAGATTCAAGAGGCGACGGTGGCTTTTGTGCCGAAGATACTTGCCGTATTCCTGATCGGCTTGTGGATGTTGCCCATGATGATGAGTTCACTGGATCATTTTACGCAAACCCTGGCGACGAGGATCGTGCAAATCGGCCGTGGCGGCGGTTGATCCATGACGTTTGATATCGGCGCCTTGCTTTCCGGACACGTTTTTGGCTTTGTTCTTGTTTTTGCCCGGGTCGGCACGGTTTTCATGCTGTTGCCGGGGATTGGCGAACCTTTTGTCATGGCACGGGCGCGCCTGCTGCTGGCGGTGGCGACAAGCTTCTTGCTGTTGCCGGTGATGGCTCCGGATTTGCCGAAAATGCCTGAGCATATCGCTGAAATCGCGCGGTTGCTTTTTATTGAAGTTATTGTCGGTTTGTTTTTCGGCACGATCCTGCGTTTTCTGGTGAGCGCCTTGGAGACCGCAGGCTTGCTGATTTCGATGCAGATCGGCTTGTCGAACGCCACGATGTTTAATCCGGCCTTTGCGACGCAGGGTACGTTGCCGGGGGCGATGCTCAGCACCATTGCCGTTCTGCTTTTGTTTATGACCGGGATGGAGGAAATGCTGCTTCGCGGGATGGTCGGGACTTATGACACCTTCAAACCGGGCGTGCCGCTCATTTTCGAGGATATTGCCGGAATGATGGCGCAGTTGATGAGCAAGGTTTTTGCTCTGGCCGTGCAATTGGCTATTCCTTTCCTGATGGTTGGTTTGCTGACCTATGTGCCGCTCGGAGTTATGAACCGGATGATGCCGCAACTTCAGGTTCTGGCCGTGGCCATGCCGTTACAGATCTGGGTCGGATTGATCATTCTCGCCGTGACCATTGCCACGATCATGATGTACTGGCTGGAGCAATTCGACCAGATTTTGCGTACCCTGTTGATACGATAGGTTGCGATGTCCGAAGAACAGGATGAAGAACAAAAAACCGAAGCCCCGACCGGCAAAAAGCTGAGCGAGGCACGCGATAGCGGCCATTTGCCCATTAGCCGCGAGGTCGGCAACTGGTTCCTCTTCTTCGGTATCTTGCTGGTTCTGGGGATTATGGCTCCGCTGCTGGGCAGCAACATGATGCAAAATCTGCGTGTGTTGATCGAGATGCCGCACGCTTTCTCCATAGGCGGAACCGGGTTGCAGCGGATTTTGAGCGAAATATTTCTCAGCCTTATGGTTCCGTTATTGCTGACCTTTGTGGCCTTGATGGTGACGGCGATTGCCGGGACATTGGTGCAGACGGGGTTTTTCGCTACCACCAAGCCACTTGAAATCAGCTGGGGAAAACTAAACCCCATCAAGGGGTTGAAAACCATCTTTTCCAAAGCGTCTCTGGTCGAACTCGGCAAAGGATTTTTGAAAATTGTCGTGGTTGGTTATGTCGCCTACGTTATCTTGCTGCCTTATTTCACCGGAATCGACACTCTGATCGGGCGTGATCTGAACGATTTTGGCCGCTCCTTGCTAGAAGAATCGTTCAATTTGCTGCTGGTTCTGATCGCCATCGTTGCCGTCATCGCCTTACTTGACCTCATGTACCGGCGCTATGAATATTTTAAAAGCCTGCGAATGACCAAGCAGGAGGTCAAAGACGAGTTGAAGCAAAGCGAAGGCGATCCGATGATCAAAATGCGGATCCGTCAGATTCGCATGGAAAAAGCACGCAAACGTATGATCTCTGCCGTTCCCAAGGCCGATGTCGTGCTGACCAACCCGACGCATTATGCTGTGGCCCTGCAATATGATACCCAGAAAATGAACGCGCCGACCGTGGTGGCAAAAGGAGCCGATCTGGTGGCCAAGCGTATCCGCGATGTCGCGGCCGAGCATCATGTTCCCCTGGTCGCTAATCCGCCGCTGGCGCGTGCTTTATATCAGACTGTTGAAGTTGACCAAGAAATTACCCCGGAACATTATCGCGCCGTTGCGGAAGTTATTTCCTATGTTTTCAGGCTGCGGCAAAAGAAAATGCATTGACCGCAAGAGACGGGTATAATCTCCGAAGCATGTATCGCGAATCACATCCTGCGTTTTCGCGCGGTTAAGATATTTTAATCTTTTGTTGTCAGGGTTTATGCGTGAAATCCATTATTTGAAAATGACTTAGGCCGCAATTCCGCATGTCCGCTCCCGTAAAAACCGAACCGCAATTTGTCGAGCCGTCGAATACGGCGCAGATGCAGGCTGCTGCAGGCAATCTGCCTGTTGTGCGCTGGCTGACGCGCGCGCAATGGGGCGTGATGGTTATCGCGGTCATCATGCTGTTTTACGAAGTGCTTTTGCCTTTGTTGGGGACGCAAGGGCCCGGGTCTCTCCTTGTCGTCGTGCCGGTGATGGTCATGCTGCTTGGCAGTATAGGCGCGACCTTTTGGATGCTCGGCCGCGCGCGTGAATCGGCCAAGCAGGAAATTTTGCTGCGCGAGGCGTTTCACAGCGTTCTGACGCCGCAGCTGATTTCCGATGCGCGCGGCAATGCCATTCTGAGCAACCGCGCTTTTGTCGGCTGGATCGATATCAGCCATCAGAATGCTGAAGCCGCCTTGATGGCGCGTTTCTCCGAAAATACCGCGACCGCCAATGAGTTCAAGCAACTATGCCAGACGGCGCGCAGCGGTCAGGTCGCCGTCGCGGAATTGCCCGTGATCCGTGGCGGGAAAGTCGTTGAATGGCGACGGATCACGACGCGGCAGCTGGCCGGATGGCCGGGCTATTTGCAATGGCGGCTGGAAGATGTCAGCGAGCGCCGCCGCATGGAACGGGTGATGCGCGAGGAGCAGGCGAAGCTGGTCGATTTCATGACTAATGCTCCGGTCGGTATCTACTCTGTCGATCAGCATGGCCGGTTTCGTTTTGTCAATCGCACGCTGGCCGACTGGTTGGGATGTGCGCCGGAAGACCTCATCAATAACGGCGTGCGGCTGCATGAAGTGATCGCCGATTCACTCAAGGATTTGCCGGCGCATGCTTTTGCGACCGGAGCCTATGGGGCGCAGAATGGCGAAGCCACCATGCGGAATCGCAGCGGTGAAAAATTCCCGGTGGCGATTACGCAGACTATTGTCACCGGCGATGACGGCAGGACATTGCGCACCCGTTCGGTGGTGCGCGATTTGCGTCCTGAACGCGAATGGCAGCAGGCGCTGAGCGTTTCTGAACAAAGGTTTCAACGCTTGTTCGCGCAGGCGCCGATTGGCGTCGCCTTGCTTGACCCCGCGCTGCGGATTATCGAATGCAACGAGTCTTTGGCCGGTCTTATGCGCTCCACCCGCAACGATTTGATCGGCGCGCAATTGAGCGGCTTGCTGCATGCTGAAATGCGTGCCGCGACGATCCAGCAATTGCAGGAAGCATCGCGCGGCAAAGAGTTGCTGCGGTCGATTGAGGCGCATTTGGTCAATGAACGGCATCACGTGATGACGTTGATTTACGCCAAGCAATTTGCCGCCGTGGCCAAACAGACAACGCACGGAGCCGCAGAAACGGGGCTGGTACTCTATTTCATCGATGTGACGGAACAGAAGAAGTTGGAGGTGCAGTTCGCGCAGTCGCAAAAAATGCAGGCCATCGGGCAACTGGCGGGCGGCATTGCACATGACTTTAATAACCTGCTGACGGCCATGATCGGATTCTGCGATTTGCTGCTGCAGCGGCATAAGCCCGGCGATCAGAGTTTTGCCGATATCATGCAAGTCAAGCAGAACGGCAATCGCGCCGCTAATCTGGTGCGACAACTGCTGGCATTCTCGCGGCAACAGACGTTGCAGCCAAAAGTTTTGAGTCTCGTTGATGTGCTGGCCGAACTGTCAAATCTGCTGCGGCGGTTGATTGGTTCGGGCATTACGCTGAATATGGTGCATGGCCGTGATTTAAAGCAGGTGCTGGTCGATCAGGGGCAATTGGAACAAGTGGTCATTAATCTTGTTGTCAATGCGCGTGACGCTATGCCGCAGGGCGGGACAGTCACGGTTCGCACCGCCAATTATCATCAGGAAAAACCGGTCGTGCATGGTCAGGACGATATGCCCGCCGGCGATTATGTGATGATCGAAGTCACCGATGTCGGAACCGGTATTCCGCCGGAGATTATCGCGCGGATTTTCGAGCCGTTTTTTTCCACCAAGGAAGTCGGGCAGGGCACGGGGCTGGGGCTGTCCACGGTCTATGGCATCGTCCGGCAGACCGGAGGGTTCGTCGATGTCGAGAGCCAGGTTGGAAAAGGAACGCGCTTCACGATCTATCTGCCTGCCCATAAGGGCAGCGCGGTGGTCAAGACAATTGATCATGAGGAGATCAGGGAAAAGTCCAGCGCGGATTTGACCGGAGCCGGCACAATTCTGTTGGTCGAAGATGAAGATGCCGTGCGCGTTTTCTCGGCACGTGCTCTGCGGAACAAGGGGTATATTGTGCTGGAGGCGCAGAATGGCGAGGAGGCTCTGGCCGTCGTCGCGAAGGAAGGCGCGCGCATCGAGCTGTTGATCAGCGATGTCGTGATGCCTCAAATGGACGGGCCGACGATGATGGCCAAGGTGCGCGCGATGCGTCCCGACATAAAGGTGATTTTTATTTCCGGCTATACCGAAGATAAATTCCGCGACCAGCTGAAGGCTGGCGAGGTGGTGCATTTCCTTGGGAAACCCTTTACACTGAAGCAACTGGCTGGCAAGGTTAAGGACGTTCTGGAAGCGGAGAAATAAGGCCATACATGACTGAGGCTCTGAACATTACCGACTCTTTGTTCTTCAAATCCGGCGCGCTTGATCGTGTCGGTGCGGAGCAGACTCTGGCTAAAACGTTGCGTGGCACGGATGATGGCGAGCTTTATCTCGAATATGCCCAGAGCGAATTTTTTTCGTGGGACGACGGTAAACTGAAATCCGCCAGTTTTGATACGACGCAGGGGTTCGGGCTCCGTGCCGTGGCTGGTGAATCCGTGGGCTACGCGCATGCCTCGGTGCTTGATCCCACCGCGTTGCAACGTGCGTCCGAGGCAGTTTCCGCCGTGCGCGCCGGGTACAGTGGTACGCTGGCCGAAGCGCCGTCCGGAACCAACCGGATGTTGTACAGCGCAGATAATCCGCTGCTGGGTAAGGAATTTTCCGCCAAGATTGCGTTGCTTCAGGAAATCGACGCCTATGCCCGCGCGCGTGATTCACGTGTGCAGCAGGTCAGCGTTTCGTTGCAGGGGCTGTGGCAAGCTGTGCAGATTATCCGGCCAGGCGGTGTGCGTGTCGCCGACATCCGGCCTTTGGTGCGTTTGAACGTCTCGATTGTCGCGCGGCAGGGCGAACGTATGGAAGCCGGATTTGACGGCGCCGGGGCGCGCACTGGCTATGAAGCCTATTTTGAACCACAGCAATGGCGCAAGCAAGTCGATGAAGCATTGCGGCAGGCGCTGGTCAATCTGGAAGCAGTTGAGGCTCCGGCTGGAGAAATGACGGTTGTCATGAATGGGGGGTGGGCCGGCGTGTTGCTGCATGAGGCGATCGGCCACGGCCTGGAGGGAGATTTCAACCGTAAGGGCACATCCGCCTTTGCACAGCTGATGGGACAGCGGATCGCGGTTCCCGGTGTGACTATTGTCGATGACGGGACGCTCGACCGGCGGCGCGGTTCCCTGACCATTGACGATGAAGGAACGCCGACGCAATGCACGACTCTGGTCGAAGACGGAATTCTGACGGGGTATATTTATGACAGGCTCAATGCGCGTTTGATGGGAAAACGATCCACCGGAAACGGACGGCGCGAGAGTTTCGCGCATAAGCCCATGCCGCGCATGACCAACACCATCATGCGTTCCGGGACGCATGATCCAGGAGAAATCCTGGCCTCGGTCAAGCGCGGGCTTTATGCCGCGAATTTTGGCGGTGGACAGGTTGATATCACGAACGGGAAATTTGTCTTTTCCTTATCCGAAGCCTACCTGATCGAGAACGGCAAACTCGGACGTCCCGTCAAAGGCGCGACCTTGATTGGTAGCGGGTTTGAGGCGCTGAAGAAAATCAGCATGGTGGGGAATAACAGTACGCTCGATGCCGGAGTTGGAACCTGCGGCAAGGATGGACAGAGTGTCCCCGTCGGCGTCGGCCAGCCGACGATGCGTCTGGAAAGCATGACGGTCGGCGGCGCGGATATTGCGGGCTGAATGATCCGCGCCGGTTCCTGAATTACTCGTTGAGTTTTGCGTTTGCCGCTGCCGCAATGGCTTGCGCCTGCGCCAGCGCGGCGTCGGCGGCGGCCTTTAACTGCATCGCCTCGGCCAAAGCGGCCTCGGCGGTAGCTTTCGTTTTGGCCTCGGTGGTCGCTTTCGTCTTGGCCTCGGTGGCGGCCTTGGCGTCAGCCGCGGCTTTGGCTTTGGCTTCGGCAACGGCGTTGGCTCTGGTTTCGGCTGCCTTACGGTAGGACGATTCACTGCCCGCACCGCCTTGGGAGGCTTCACTGACAGGAATACCGCGCTGTCCCGCAACGCCGACACTGACGGTCGCGTTCTCATCGGGAGGTGGCGGAACCAGAGGACGGCTTTGTGCCTTGACGTCGGCAGGCAGAACCACTGCGCCGTGGACGTCGGCGATCAAGCCCTTGTTTGTCTCCGGAGTCGCTTTTTTACCTTTGCGATGCCGGCTCATATGCGGAGGTGGGGGTATGGCCATGCGCGTTATCCTTTGTAAATTCGCAAGACAACAAAGAAATAAAACAAGAAAACCCGGTTATCTTCAAGCGTAATAAAATTATACCGTACCATGGGTGATGAAAAATTCTTCCTGCTTGTTGCTGGCCAGTTCGTTGATCCTTTGATTAAGGCCAACCATCTGGCCATTATAGGCGTTAGCATCCATGGTCCAAGTGCCCGTTTCATGATCGTAGCTGTTATTAAACATGGTCATCAAGGTCATCTTTTCGTCCACGGCATTCTGATAGGCCACAATGCGGTCGCGCTCGGCGCGTTCAGCTGCCAGTTTTTTGGCCATTTTATGGTAAGAGGATTCTTCTTCATTTTTCTTTTTGATGCCTTCCGCGCCGCCATAAGTAACATTGAATTTAGGCTCGGCATGACCGGAGCTGAAACTGTCGGCAGAAGAACGGAATCCACCGTACGGATTCTTGTCTTCCGAACTTAAAAGCATCGTATCGTAGTAACTACTTCCGGATGCGGATGCTGTCGTACCGTCGAGCGATGCAACAACTGCTTTGACCTCTGTTTCCGCAGCCGCTGCGGCGCTCCCCATACTGCTGCCAGTGAGCGACGCAACGACGGGGGCAGATGGAGGTTTTTTGGCCATGACCTGATTATAAATCAATGGGTGCTAAAATTCAACTAACCGTTTATGGTTTATATTGTCTAACATCATGTAATGGATGGAACATTTTTCTACAACCTGTTGGGGTGAATCGCCCATGTCCTCAGGCCTGAAGCCGTGCATCGGCAAAGACGCCCAGGATATTGCCCTGCCAGTTGTTTTCCAGGCGCATTCGTAACGCATCGGCATAGCTGTCGCCCGATTCCGTGATCATGAAAAGCCCGTCAAGATAGCGGGTTTCATCAGCGCCGCCATGCAGGCGGATGGCGCGGCGCCGTAGCCCGTGTTGCGCCAGGCGCAAGGCTTTATGTGCGATATCGCACAGCGGCGCTCCCCGAAAGGAAAGTCGCAATCCTTGTTGCGGCACATCGCGCCTGAGCGCGACATGTTCTTCAAGCGTCCAGTCCTGCACGAGATTCAGGGCGGCTTCGCATGCAGCGTCATCATACAGGAGGCCAGTCCAGAAACAGGGAAGTGCCAGAATGGATTCAGCCGTACCGCAATCCGCGCCGCGCATTTCCAGATTTTGGTTCAGGCGCACATCAGGAAACAAGCAGGTCAGGTGGTTGTGCCAGTCCGCTATGGTTGGTGTTGCACCGGGCAGGGCGGGGAGCTTTCCGGTCATAAAGTCCCCGAAGCTCTGGCCGGTGGCGTCATGATATTTTCCGTCGCGCAAGACATAATACATCGGCGCGTCAAACGCGTACGCGATATAGCGCGCAAATCCAAAATTTTCGGCAAAGACAAAAGGCAAAAAACCACAACGCGCGGAATCCGTATCCTGCCAAAGCTGCATGCGGCAGGATTGAAAACCGTTCGGCTTGCCCTCGGTAAAGGGTGAGGCGGCGAACAGGGCTGTGGCGACGGGTTGCAAAGCCGTGGCGACACGCATTTTGCGGATCATATCCGCCTCGTCAGTGTAATCGAGCGTCACCCGGATACCACATGTTCGCAACATCATGTCGAGTCCGGATTTTCCTTGGAGCGGCATGGCAGCGCAGATGATGCGATGCACAGCCAGCGGCGCGCGCGGGAGTTCCTCGTTACGGGCTGTCGGGTGGCAGCCAAGACCGAGAAAACCAAGGTCAAGAAGTTGCGCGACTTCTTTCAGCTCCTGAAAATGCTGATCGATTTCGGCAGCCGTCTCATGCAGATTTTTTACTTGAGCGCCGGACATGGCAACCTGACAGCCGGGGCCACAGGTGATGCTGGCAAAGCCACGTTTGAGACCGACGATATTGTCGCCTTCAAGAATTTCACGCCAGCCGAAGATTTTTAAAACCTGAAACAGGTCGCGAATGCCTTTCGGCGTGTCATAACCCACGGGAGCTTGCGTCGAAAGCCGGAAAGGAAATTTTTCGTGTGCCGTGCTGATGGTCCAGTCCGATTTGGGCTTGCAACTTGTGGTGAAATAGTCGTGCAATTGCCGCGGATCGGTGATCGGCGTTGAATCGTTGAAACCGCTTGGCTCCATCGGAAATTCCTAAGCAAAATGAATCGGCAGGTTGATTCATGGCAAGCATTGACGGTGCGTGCTGATAAGGCAAGACAATTCAGGCTGTCCGGATTATCGCCCGTCGCCCAGAAGGGCTTGCCAGACGGCCAGCGCGGCCAGCGCCGCCGTGTCGGCCCGAAGGATGCGTGGGCCGAGGCTGACCGGTATGGTGGATGGGTGGCGGCGGATCAGTTCCATTTCGTCGGTGCTGAACCCGCCTTCGGGGCCGGTAAGGATGGCGGCGGATGTAGCAGCAGTTTTGCCCGACATTGCTGTGGCCAGTGGTTGAGCGGTGCCGCTTTCAAGGCAGGCAAAAAGTGGTTGATCGTTCCCCCATTGGCTTAAAGCTATGTCCAACGGCATGGCCGCGCCCAGTGTGGGCAGGGTCAGACGTTCACATTGTTCGGCGGCTTCGCGGGCAATGGCATGCAGGCGCGATGGATTGAGGCGCGGTGCAACCGTATGCTGCGTCAGCACGGGTTGCAGATGCGCGACCCCGAGTTCACTGGCTTTCTGGATCAGGTAGTCCAGATGCTCGCGTTTGATCGGCGCGAACAGGAGGCGCAAATCGAGCGTGGGCGTTTGAGGGCGGGTTTGTTCCGTGCATGCCGCCGCCGCGCTGTTCTTGCTACGAGGTTCAAGCGTGGCCAGCCACTCGCCGTCCTGGCCATTGAAAAGCAGCAGTTGCGATCCGGCGCTGCGGCGCATGACGTGGGTCAGGTAATGCTGTTGCGCCGTGTCGAGCGGCACATGCTGACCTTTACGCAAGGCTTCGGTCACGTAGAGGCGCGGCAGTTTTTTCCAGTCGTCGCGGGGCATGGCGTTTGCTGTATCAGTTTTTGCTGTGCGGCGCAAAAAATCGGGTCAGGCGCGGAAGAAACCCGCGTTAAGCCACTGTGGCAGCCAGAGGCTGATCTCTTGCGCGAGTTCGGCTTCGGTGATGATGCCGCGGTCAAGCACGGTCGCGATGGCGGCGTTGAAACTCTTGCCGTCGTACAATTCTTGTAACAGCGCATAAGCGCCTGGATCAAGCCGATGACGCAGGACATCGTGGTGATGGCGGCAGACGCAAAGAAAAACCGGCTGTGGCGCTATTTCGGGCAGTTTGTGTCCTTGCTTGTGGTTTTGCCAAAAAGTTTCTGCATCGTGGGAAAGGTGCAGCAGACGCAATGCCGGGCGGACGTGAAAGACTTTATCACCCAGTTCGGTTGGCGTGCACCGGGTCAGAATATCCGCCGCCAGCGGCGGGCTGTCGGGGCGCATGAAAATTTCGGCAATTGTGCCTTCAAGTTCGGCCAGGGCTGCGGCGGGAGCGGGGATTTTTGCGCGGATGTAATCGGCAAAGCCGAAAGGGTAGAAGTCCAGATTATATGAGCGTGGCGGTACGGCCTCGACATAGGATTTGGTCAGCGCCGTCATTGCCGAAGTTCCAAGATAATCATGCAGGCAAGGGAAGGTGCTGGTTACCGCGTCGATCAAGCGCAGGCGATAGGCATCGATATAGATGCCGATTTGTTCCGCCGGGGTCAGGCGGGCATGGGGCAGGATGTCATCGTTGGCCACCGACGCGTTGGCGGTGACGATGGCGCGGTGCAGATTTTCAAGCTGCTGCATCAAGGACTCCGGCGGCGTGACGACGTGCCAGCGCCAGTTCGGCTTGCATCGTTGCAAACGGCGGGATTTGCGCGTCCCATTCGATCATCGTGCTGATACGGCCTTTGCGGCGGATGGTAGTGGCATAAAGCTCCCAGACCGGATCGGCGACATGGGCATCGTGCGTGTCGATGATGTGCGTGCCTTTGTGGCAATGCCCCGCCAGATGGATTTGCGCGATATGTGTCGCCGGTATCGCATCGATATAGGCTTGCGCGTCATAGCCGTGATTGAAGGCGCTGACATAGACATTATTGACATCAAGCAGCAGGCCGCAGCCCGTATCCTGCGCCAACCGTGCCAGAAATTCCCATTCGGGGATGGTTGAATCCTTGAAAGCGAGATAGGTCGAGGGATTTTCCAGCACCAACGGGCGGCCAAGAAAATCTTGTACCTGCCGCACCCGCGCGGCGACATGGCGCAGCATGCTTTCCGTGTAGGGAATTGGCAGCAGGTCGTGCGTGTTGTGGCCGCCGTGGGTGGTGAAGCAGAGATGGTCGGAGACCCATGAAGGGCGCAGCTGTTGTTCCAGTCCCCGAAGTTTCTGCAAATAGGCTTGGTCGAGAGGATCGTCGCCGCCGATGGACATCCCGACGCCATGCATGACCAGGGGATAGTCACGGCGCAGGTCGGTCAGGAATTCCCGGTAGCCGCCGTGTGCATCAAGGTAATTTTCGGTGAGGATTTCAAACCAGTCCACGTCGGGACGGTCACGCAGGATGGCATCATAATGCGGTGCGCGCAGGCCGAGGCCGAAGCCAAGGAGGGGATATGACGTCATGTCGCAGGGCATAAGCGCACCACAGGAGAGGCATGGCGTCGGTGAAGACGCCATGCTTTTTCCACCTTACTTAGGCATCATGTCTTTATGGTCTGTGGCAGTTTTGCCGCCTTTGGTTTCGCAAGTGCCGTGATCGACAAGGACAAATTCGTTCGGGCTGTTATCCTTGGTGGCGTGTCCGGCGCAGGAATGGGAGGCGTCCTTGGAGGCGCAGTCGTTTTTACCGGCCTTGGCGATGCCGTAGCACTTTTCTTTGGCGGGGGCTGCGGCCTCGCCGGCGGATGCCGACGCGGCGACACCGGAGATCATCAAACCAGCAAGGGCTGCGGTCAGGATTGTCTTATTCATATTGTCCTCGTGATGTGGATGGTTGCGTGACAAGCCGGACGGCCTGCATAGTGTCTTTCGCCGTACCGGCCAGTTCCGTTACATTACCATGATAAAAATTTTTGTCCCAGCCAACTTCCGACCAAACCGAGGGCAATAATCGGCAGGACATGCCAGACCAGAAGATGCGGCACGGAATCACTGGCTTCCGCGAACTTAAGTGCCAGCTGGCCGATGCTGGCCGAGGCCAGTAAGCCAAGAGCTCCGGCGATGCGCGGATGCGCCGTGGCATAGCGCCGCATGATCAGGAAGATAGAGATGCCGGGGATCAGGGCGAAGAGCGTGACGCACAGACTGCACGTCAGCTCATGAATCTCTCCGTGTGGCGGCAGGGTGGTTTCGGGAACACGGAGTCGATAGATCAGAAGAGATATATAGAACAGCAGTATAGGCAAAGGTATCAAAACGACCCAGCGCTGCTGACGCATGTCGGGGAAGGAAAGCCAGACGGCGCTGATACAACAGCTGATGACCAATGTCGTCAGGGTGATGACCTCTGTCCAGAACAGACCCTGGGTCATTTGGAGCGCCAAATCTTCACGTAGATCAATCATAAGGATCAGTAACAGACTGACACTGCACGACAATCCGAGCCATAAAGCGACCGCCCATGCCGGGTGCAGCATTGGAGCGGAGGGTTTGCAGTCTGCAGCGAGGCTGCTGATCACTTTTTCCAAATTACTCATTTGCTTTTCAATCGTTGACGAAAGACTTTATAGGCCCGATGTGCGGCTACCTTGACGGCGGAGACGCTCATATTCAGGGCGGTGGCGACTTCCTGTACCGATTTATCATGGCCGTACATCAGGTTGAGTATCTCCTGCTGTTTCGGGGGCAAATCTTTGGCCACCCTGCGGATATCTTCGCTGGCTTCCCGGTCTTTGGTTACATCCGCGCCGGGTAACTCCTGAATATCGTCAAGGCAGCTTGTCTGATCGGCACGGCGGCGATAATAGCCGCGCCAGTGATCCTGGAGCCGGAAACGCGCGATGGCCATTACCCAGGGCATAAGGGGGCGTGTGGCGTCGTAGGTGTGGCGCGCTTTATGCAATGACAAGAGGATGTCCTGCGCGATGTCTTCGCGGTCTTTCGGGAGTACCTTGCCATTCAGAAAAGTGTTGATCTCGGGCAGGACGCGACGCAAGGCCTGGGCATAGGCTGCGCCGTCGCCCGTCAAAGCGCGCGCCATCAAAACTTCCAGGCTCGGAGCGTCCGTATCACCGCTGTGCATAGTCTTTGCCGCCTATGTAACCACAATCTGAGCTTGCCCGAAGTGGTTAGGGAACCTGTCACTCAATAGATTGATCCTGATCAAGCCGCAAGTTGGAGTTTACCATGCCGCAGAAGGTTATTGCCGTTATCGCGAAGATTTTGACCGGACTGGAGCGGTTGCGTGATGTGGCGCTGCTGGTGCCGCGTGTCTTTATGGCCAAGGTGTTTTTTCTGTCAGGCCTGACCAAGTTCAATGATTGGAGCAATACGTTGTTCCTGTTCGCCGAGGAATACAAGGTGCCGATCATTCCGTTTGGCGTGGCGGCCGTGATGGCGACGGCTGCGGAATTGTTATGCCCGGTATTGCTGGTGCTGGGGTTGGGAACGCGGGCGGCGGCTTTGGCTTTGCTGGGGATGACGGGGGTTATTCAATTTACTTATCTTGACCATGCCGACCATTATTACTGGGCGATGCTGCTTGGCTTGCTGCTGTGCTTTGGAGCTGGGCGGTTGTCGCTGGATTATCCGGTGCGGCGGATATTTCTACCTACATCTTGATTCCGTAAAAGAAAAACCAGCCATAGCCGAGCGTGAAGATCATGCAGCCATAGGCGGCATGTTCGATGCTGACCCATTTCAGGGATTGGTGCTGGCTGTAACTGGCGGTGAATAAAATGCTGCCAAAGACCGACAGCACCGGGGCGACCCAGTTGTGCAACACGATATGGAGATAGCCAAAGGCCAGGACATTAACCGCGAACATCCAGGTCGGGTGCGGGAACAGCGTGGCATAACGGCGGAAGAAATAGCTGCGGAAGATAAATTCCTGCGCGATCACCGACAAGATTGGATACAGCAGTATCACGGCAGCCCACATCGCCGGTTTTTGCCGTGGGAAGCCGAGAAAATATGCCGGAAAGAAAAAGTACATGAAAGTGGCAGCGAGGATGGAGAGGCCAAAGAAGCGCAGCAAAGCCGCTTTTTTCTGAGCCTCCGACCAGCCCTGGCCGTGCCACAAGCTTTTCCAGTTCAGGCCGTAGCAGCGTTTCAGCACCAGCAGACCTGACAAGGTCATGATCCAAAGTGCCAGATAAAGCACCGGGCGGTGGACATGCATCAAGGCAAGAGCGGTTGGTAACCCTATATAAACAATGATAAATTCAGCCCATATCACAGGATGGCGCATGCAAGATCCTTACGCTACTTGCCGTTATGGTAACTGAATAATTACCAGATGAAGGGATAGTGTATGTCCTTATTTACGCTGCCATTATGGCATTTATCAGTATAGAAGGGTTAAAGAATGCGCGTCGCAGCTTACCGCTTGCTGGATTCAGGCCAATGCGCTGTAGTGGCGGTCGATTTGAATTTAAGCGTTTTTTCCGGAGCCGATAATGTTTAAGAAGATTCTTTTTCTGCTGGCGCTGGGCGCCGTCGGATATGTGATCGCGCAACGGGTGTT
Source organism: Alphaproteobacteria bacterium (assembly GCA_049653105.1). Lineage (GTDB taxonomy): Bacteria > Pseudomonadota > Alphaproteobacteria > UBA9219 > RFNS01 > JBASFQ01. The sequence goes on along the minus strand of JBASFQ010000018.1, from coordinate 111,885 downwards.
CTTTGGCGCTCCGGCCGGAGCGCCGGACATGGCGGCGATGGGGCCGGCTCAGGTTACTGTGGCGGCGGCTGTGGCACGCGAGGTGCGTGAGTTCCGCGAATATTCCGGACGGTTACGTGCCGTGGACAGTGCCGAAATCCGCCCGCGCGTCGAGGGCGTGATCGACGCCGTACATTTTACCGAAGGCGCGATGGTCAAGAAGGGCGATCCGCTGTTCACCATCGACCCGCGTCCCTATGAAGCCGCCTTGAGCCGCGCCACGGCGGCGTTACAGTCGGCGCAGGCGCAGGCGTCCTACACGAAAACCGATTTTGAACGCATGGTGCCTTTGCTGAAGGACTCTTATGTCGCCAAACGCGACTATGATGCGCGAAGCAATGCCGCGCGCGTTGCGGCGGCGGAGTTGCAGGCTGCGGAGGCGGCGGTACGGACGGCAAAGCTCAATTTGGAATTCACGCATATCGCTGCACCCATCGATGGGCGCGTCAGCCGGGCGGAAATTACCGTCGGCAATTTTCTGCAAATGTTCCCGAATGCGCCGCTTTTGACCAGCGTGGTTGCCAATACCCCTATTTATGTTGATTTTGACATGGATGAGCAGACTTACCTTGGCTATCTCCAGGCCGGGCTAACCGGCAATGACATGGCAGCACAGATTGCGGTCGAGGTTGCTTTAACCGGAGATGCCGGGGCGGTACGCAAAGGCTTTGTGAAAACTTTTGATAACCAGATGAATGCCGGTTCCGGCACGGTGCGCGTGCGGGCGCAACTGGACAACCCGGACGGGGCGATGATTCCGGGCATGTTTGCCAAGATCCGCGTGGCTGTGCCGCATAATGGGCCGATGGTGCTGGTGGCGGATCGTGCTATCGGCACGGATCAGGATCGTAAGACGGTATTGTTCGTCGGGGCAGACAATATGGTCATGCCGCGCGAGGTCAAACTGGGCGGCGTGGTCGATGGGATGCGGATTATTTTATCCGGACTTAAGGCAGGCGAGAAGATTGTCGTCAACGGCTTGCAGCGGGTGATGCCCGGTGCGCCGGTCATGCCGGCGGAAATCAGCATGGATCAGGCAAAGCTGGGCGAAGCCGCAGCACCGCCGGCAGCGGGCGCACAATGAACATCTCGAAAATATTTATCGATCGGCCGATTCTTGCAGGCGTGCTGTCGCTGCTGATTTTTATCGCGGGACTGCTCGCGATGCGGCAACTGCCGATTTCGGAATATCCCGAGGTCGTGCCGCCTTCGGTTGTGGTGCGGGCAATATATCCAGGCGCGAACCCCAAGGTTATCGCCGAGACCGTCGCAACCCCTCTGGAAGAACAGATTAACGGCGTCGACAAGATGCTTTACATGTCGTCGCAGGGTACGTCCGACGGCGTCATGAATTTGACCGTGACCTTTAAACTCGGAACCGATCCCGATCTGGCGCAGCAATTGGTGCAGAACCGGGTGGCGCAGGCTTTGCCGCGTCTGCCGGACATTGTGCGGCAGCTGGGGGTGACGACGATCAAGAGTTCGCCCGACTTGACGATGGTCGTGCATTTATTGTCGCCGGATGAGCGTTATAACGAGCTGTATTTGCGTAATTACGCTTTGCTGAACGTTAAGGACAGGCTGGCGCGGATCAACGGTGTGGGACAGGTCATGCTGTTTGGCTCCGGTGATTATGCCATGCGGGTCTGGTTGAATCCGGAGAAGGTCGCGGCGCATAATCTGACCGCGACGGATATCGTCAATGCGATCCGCGAGCAGAATGTTCAGGTCGCGGCGGGGCAGGTCGGCGCATCACCGAGCGTGCCGGGGCTTGATCATCAACTGTTGGTGAACGCCCAGGGGCGGTTGCAGACCGAGGCGGAATTCGGCGACATTATCATCAAGATCGACAATGGCGCGGTCACCCGTCTGAGAGACGTGGCGCGGATTGAGCTGGGCGCATCGGAATACGGTTTGCGCTCGTTGCTGAACAACAAGCCCGCCGTGGCTGTGCCGATTTTTCAGGCTCCTGGTTCCAACGCCATCAAGCTTTCCGACGATGTGCGGGCGGCGATGGAGGAGTTGAAAAAGGATTTTCCGCCGGGAGTGGCCTATAGCATCGTCTATGACCCGACCGTCTTTGTCCGGGATTCCATCAAGGCGGTGATCGTCACCTTGCTGGAAGCGGTTCTTCTGGTCGTGCTGGTCGTCATTGTGTTTTTGCAGACATGGCGGGCGTCGATCATTCCGCTGCTGGCCGTGCCGATTTCGATTCTGGGAGCGTTTGCGCCGTTGTTGATCATGGGATTTTCGATCAATGCGCTGTCGCTGTTCGGGTTGGTGCTGGCCATCGGCATTGTGGTGGATGACGCGATCGTGGTGGTAGAGAATGTCGAACGCAATATCGAGCATGGGTTGTCGCCGCGTGAGGCAACCTATCAGGCGATGCGCGAGGTAAGCGGTCCGATTATTGCCATTGCCTTGACCTTGTGCGCCGTGTTCGTGCCCATCGCTTTCATCAGCGGTTTAACGGGGCAGTTTTACAAGCAGTTCGCGCTGACTATCGCGATTTCGACGGTCATTTCCGCTTTTAATTCTTTGACGCTCAGCCCGGCGCTGGCGGCGCTGTTGCTGAAGAGCAAGGACGCGCCCAAAGATGCCTTGACGCGGGGCATGGATGCTTCGTTTGGCTGGTTTTTCAGACGCTTTAATCGCTTTTTCCATCGCGCTTCGGAGAATTACGCCAAGGATGTTGTCGGCGTGATTGGCCGCAAGGGGTGGGCGCTGGGGGTTTATGGCGCTTTGATCGGTGTGACGGCGCTGTTATTCCATATCATTCCGACCGGCTACATCCCGATGCAGGACAAGCAATATCTGCTCGGCATCGCGCAATTGCCGGAGGGCGCGACGCTTGACCGCACCGAGAGCGTCATTCGTCGTATGTCGGAAATTGGCATGGCAGAAGAAGGCGTGGAAAGTTCGGTCGCCTTTCCCGGCCTGTCCGTGCATGGATTTAGCAACAGCTCCAATGCCGGAATCGTGTTTTTTACCCTGAAGCCTTTTAAGGAGCGGCAACGCTCTGACCTGACCGGAGAGGCGATTGCCGGCAAGATCAATATGAAGATGGGGGTGATCCAGGATGCCTTTCTGTTCGTCTTGCAGCCGCCGCCCGTCATGGGGTTGGGAACCAGTGGTGGATTCAAACTTGAAATTCAGGATCGCGCCGATGCGGGCTATGACGAACTCGCCAGGGTGACGCAACAGGTGCTGATGCAAGCATGGCAAACACCGACCTTGGCGCAGGTTTTCTCCGGCTATCAGGTCAATGTGCCGCAATTGCGCGCCGATGTTGATCGTACCAAAGCCAAACAGCTTGGGGTTTCGATCGCCGATGTTTTTAGCACCATGCAGATATATTTGGGATCTCTTTATATTAATGATTTCAATAAATTTGGCAGAACATTTCAAGTAATTGCTCAGGCTGAAGCACCGTTCCGCGCCCACGCGCCGGATATTCTGGCGCTCAAGACCCGCAATGCAGCGGGGCAGATGGTTCCGCTGGGCAGCGTCCTTGACCTACATGAAAGTTTCGGGCCGGAGCGTGCGGCGCGTTACAACGCCTATCGCTCCGCCGATATCAGCGCCAGCGCAGCCTTTGGTGTGCCACAGGAAGTGGCGGAAGCCGCCATGGTCAAAATTCTCGACGCAACTTTGCCAAAGGGCATGAGTTATGAATGGACAGAGCTGAAGTACCAGCAGGTTCTGGCTGGAAATACCGCGATGCTTGTGTTTCCGCTGTGCGTGTTGTTGGTCTTTATGGTGCTGGCTGCACAGTATGAGAGTTTAAGCCTGCCGTTGGCGGTGATCCTGATTATGCCGATGTGTTTGTTGTGCGCTCTGACCGGGGTTTGGCTGGATCGCAGCGATAATAACATCTTTACCCAGATCGGGTTGATCGTCTTGGTCGGGTTGGCGTGCAAAAACGCGATTCTAATTGTGGAATTCGCCCGTGAGCTGGAATTGCAGGGCAGGGGTATCGTTGAGGCTGCCATCGAAGCCTGCCGGTTACGGTTGCGGCCGATATTGATGACGTCCTTCGCCTTCATCATGGGCGTTGTGCCGCTGATGATATCATCCGGCGCCGGCGCAGAGATGCGGCACGCGATGGGCGTGGCGGTATTTTCGGGTATGCTCGGCGTGACATTCTTCGGCCTGTTTCTGACCCCGGTGTTTTATGTGGTGATCCGGAAGCTGGCGACGCGGGGCGGAAAGTAAGAACTTACCAGCCGCTTGCTCAGGCCTGTGGTTTGAGCGGTAGCGCCTTGATATAGGTTGCGAGGGCTTGCGGTGTGTGGGTGGCTGCCTCTTTGGTTGCTTGTTCCAAATCCTTGGCTGCCTGTCGCAAGATTTCGACGGCGCGCTTGTGACCTCTATCTTTAGCCAGTTCTAGCGCTGTTTCACGGTCATTGTTGGTGGCATTGAGGTTGGCATTATTGGCGGCGAGGAGTTGAACTATGCTATTGTGGCTCCTTTTAGCCGCAAGGTGCAGCGGAGTGTTGCCATCATGGTGTGTTCTGGCATTAACATCTGCTTTCTTGGCGATGAGAGCCTCAACTATGTCGTGATATCCGTTCTCAGCCGCGATGTGCAGTGCCGTGAACCCGTCCACCGGGCGCCTGCCGTTAATTTCCACTTTCACCAAGTCGAATATTTCAGATAAATCTCGGTCAGACATTATCGTAACCTGTAAAAAAATGGCCGAAGGCTGATGCCGCCTGATCTTATTTCGAAAATCATGAAAATAAAAATGCTTCGGATTTATCCCGATCTAAGGGGCGGCGTCATACCGGTTTGTGCCGGGAATGACGGCAGTGATGGTGAAGGCGTGGCCGGGTTGTTAACTATGTTTTTCCGGCGGGTATGGTGGCGTGCGGTGCGTGTCTCGCGAGTCGGTTTTGTGACGCGCAGATATAATGAAGAAAATATTACAAACACTGCTTGACGGCGCTTGGCGATATTTATAGTATCCGCCCGCCTGTTGAGACCGGTGGTGGACCCGCCTTCTTGTTGGGAGGCGCAGTCCAGACGCGGTCTTGATTGTCGCAAAAGGAACATAGCCAGAAGCAATGAACGGCGGCGGATGTCGTAAATCCTTGAGGTTTATGGCAAATCCTGCGGCAGGTTGCGCGGCGCAGAGTTGATGAGGCCTCCACGGAGCGGAAATGTCCGCCTTCGCGGTGGCGTTTGCATTTTCGAGCGGAATGCACCCGAATTTTGAGTGCATGATCCGCCCGGTGAGTTTAGTCGTGAATTTTTCCGGCGTCTGATGATGTCGGTCTTGACAAGGGAAGCAAAGGCGATGGCAACGATTAACCAGTTGGTACGCAAGGGGCGGAAGGTTCCCAGCTATCGGGACAAGGTTCCGGCGCTGAAGGAATGTCCGCAGAAGCGCGGCGTTTGTACCCGTGTTTACACCACGACACCCAAGAAGCCGAACTCGGCCTTGCGTAAAGTCGCGCGCGTGCGTCTGACCAACGGTTTTGAAGTCATCAGCTACATTCCGGGCGAAGGTCACAACCTTCAGGAACACTCCGTCGTTATGATCCGCGGTGGTCGTGTGAAGGATTTGCCCGGTGTGCGTTATCACATTATTCGCGGCACGCTGGATACCCAGGGTGTCAAAGATCGTAAGCAGCGCCGTTCCAAATATGGCGCCAAGCGTCCGAAGTAAGGGAGAAAGATTATGGCGCGTCGTCGTCGAGCAGAGAGGCGTGAAGTTCTACCGGATGCAAAATTCGGTGAACTTTTGGTCAGCAAGTTCATGAACTGCTTGATGGAGCAGGGCAAGAAGTCGGTTGCTGAAGGCATCGTTTATGGTGCTTTCGACATCGTGCGCGCCAAGTCGAAGAAAGATCCGCTGGAAATCTTTAAGGACGCGCTGCAAAAAGTGCGTCCGCATGTTGAAGTCCGTTCACGGCGCGTCGGTGGTGCGACCTATCAGGTTCCAACCGATGTGCGTCCGGATCGCGGCGTTGCTCTGGCGATGCGCTGGATTATCGACGCGATGCGCAAGCGCGCGGAAAAAACCTCGCCGGAACGTCTGGCGGCTGAATTAATGGCGGCAGCGAACGACAACGGCGCTGCGGTCAAGAAGCGTGAAGATACCCACCGGATGGCGGACGCCAACAAAGCGTTCGCGCATTATCGCTGGTAAATGGAGTTGGTGTAATATGGCTCGGCAGACCCCTATTGAGGACTATCGTAACTTCGGGATCATGGCGCATATCGACGCCGGTAAAACCACGACCACCGAACGCATCCTTTATTACACCGGCAAGTCCTATAAAATCGGCGAAGTGCATGAAGGCACGGCCACCATGGACTGGATGGAGCAGGAACAGGAACGCGGCATCACCATTACTTCGGCCGCGACCACATGCTTCTGGAAAATCGGTGAGAAGCCCTATCGCTTCAACATTATCGATACGCCTGGGCACGTCGATTTCACGATTGAAGTCGAACGTTCGCTGCGCGTGCTTGATGGCGCGATTGCCGTGTATGACAGCGTCGCCGGTGTCGAGCCGCAATCTGAAACCGTGTGGCGTCAGGCCGACAAGTATGGTGTGCCGCGCATTTGCTTCATTAACAAGATGGATCGCATCGGCGCGAATTTCTATCGCACCGTTGATATGATCAAGGATCGCCTGGGCGCGGTTCCGTTGGTCTTGCAGTTGCCGATCGGCACAGAGTCCGACCACAAAGGTCTGGTTGATCTGTTGAAAATGAAGGCGCTGATCTGGGAAGATGAATCCCTGGGCGCCAAGTTCAATGAAGTCGAAATCCCCGCAGATTTACAAGCTAAAGCCAAGGAATTCCGGCAGCAGATGATTGAAACTGCCGTCGAAATGGACGATGCGGCGATGGAGCAATATCTGGGCGGTACGGAGCCGTCGCTTGATGTGCTGAAGAAATGTATCCGCAAGGGCACCTTGGCGCGTAAATTCTTTCCGGTTCTGTGCGGCGCTTCGTTCAAGAACAAAGGCGTGCAGCCGATGCTGGACGCGGTGGTTGATTACCTGCCGTCGCCGCTGGATGTTGGCGCGGTCACCGGCTTCAAGGTTGCCGGTGAAGGCGAAGAAATGCGCGAGCCGAAAGATAGTGCGCCGTTCTCCGGTCTTGCTTTTAAGATCATGAACGATCCGTTTGTCGGGACGCTGACTTTCCTGCGGATTTATTCCGGTACGTTGTCGTCAGGCACTTATGTGCAGAACACGGTGAAGGATGATCGCGAACGTATCGGGCGCATCCTGTTGATGCATGCCAATAACCGCGAAGAAATCAAGGAAGCCTATGCCGGCGATATCGTCGCTCTGGCGTCGCTGAAGGGAACCAAGACCGGCGATACTCTGGCCGCGGCGGACAAGCCTATTATTCTGGAGCGCATGGAATTCCCCAACCCGGTGATCGAAGTTGCCGTGGAACCGAAGACCAAGGCCGACCAGGAAAAGATGGGCGTCGCCCTGCAGCGTCTGGCGGATGAAGATCCTTCGTTCCGTGTGGCCGTGGATCATGAGACCGGGCAGACGATCATCAAGGGAATGGGCGAACTGCATCTGGAAATTCTCGTTGATCGCATGCGGCGCGAATTCAAGGTTGATGCTAATGTCGGGGCGCCACAGGTTGCCTATCGCGAGACGATTACGCGCGCGACCTCGATCAACTATACCCACAAGAAGCAGTCGGGTGGTTCGGGACAATTCGCCAAGATCACGCTGGAATTTGAACCCTTGCCCCCGGGCACGGGCTATCAGTTCGAGAGTTCCGTGGTTGGCGGTTCGGTGCCGAAGGAATACATCCCCGGTGTTGAGAAGGGGCTGGAAAGTGCCAAAGATACAGGCGTTTACGCCGGTTTCCCGTGCATTGACTTTAAGGCGACACTGACGGACGGCAGTTATCACGACGTTGACTCGTCGGTGCTGGCGTTTGAAATCGCGGCGCGCGCTGCCTTCCGCGAAGGCATGCAGAAGGCTTCGCCGACGCTGCTGGAGCCGATGATGAAGGTCGAAGTGGTCACGCCGGAAAACTTTATGGGCGACGTGATCGGCGATCTGAACAGCCGTCGTGGCCAGATCAGCGGCATGGATCAGCGCGGCAACGCGCATGTCGTGAACGCGACTGTGCCTTTGGCGGAAATGTTTGGTTATGTGAATAACCTGCGCTCGATGACGCAGGGGCGCGCATCATACTCGATGCAGTTCGATCATTATGCGCCGGTGCCGAATGCGGTGGCGCAGGAAGTTAAGTTGAAGCTGGCGGGCTAACCCCCCGGAGTTGTGAGTAGAGTTACAAGTTTTTGACGTTCAACGAAGAGGATGGAGTAAGCAATGGCAAAGGAAAAGTTCAACCGTAACAAGCCGCACTGCAACATCGGCACGATTGGCCACGTTGACCATGGCAAGACTTCGCTGACCGCAGCGATCACCAAGGTTCTGGCCAAGACCGGCGGCGCGACTTTTACCGCCTATGACCAGATTGACAAGGCGCCAGAAGAAAAGGCGCGCGGCATCACCATTTCGACCGCTCACGTCGAATATGAAACCAAGAACCGGCACTATGCCCACGTCGATTGCCCAGGGCACGCCGACTACGTCAAGAACATGATCACCGGCGCGGCGCAGATGGACGGCGCGATCCTGGTCGTGTCTGCCGCCGACGGTCCGATGCCGCAGACGCGTGAACACATCTTGCTGGCGCGCCAAGTCGGCGTCCCGGCGATCGTCGTCTTCATGAACAAGATGGACATGGCCGATCCGGAATTGTCGGAACTGGTCGAAATGGAAATCCGCGATCTGCTGACGAAGTACCAATTCCCCGGCGACAAGACCGCGATCATTAAGGGTTCGGCTTTGTGTGCGTTGGAAGACAAGAGTCCGGAACTGGGCGAGCAGGCGATTTTGAAGCTTATGGAAGCTGTCGACGCCAACATCCCGCAGCCGGAGCGTCCGAAGGACAAGCCGTTCCTGATGCCGGTCGAAGACGTGTTCTCGATCAGCGGTCGCGGTACGGTTGCCACGGGTCGCGTGGAACGCGGCATCATCAAGATCAACGAAGAAGTCGAAATCGTTGGTCTGCGCCCAACACAGAAGACGGTCGTCACCGGCGTCGAAATGTTCCGCAAGCTCCTGGATCAAGGGGAAGCGGGCGACAATATCGGTGCGCTGCTGCGCGGCACGAAGCGCGAAGATATCGAGCGCGGTCAGGTTCTGTCCAAGCCGGGTTCGATCACGCCGCACACCAAGTTCAAGGCGGAATGCTACATTCTGACCAAGGATGAAGGTGGCCGTCATACGCCTTTCTTCACCAACTATCGTCCCCAGTTCTATTTCCGCACGACGGACGTGACCGGTGAAGTGATGCTGCCCGCGGGCACCGAAATGGTGATGCCTGGCGACAACATTTCGGTTGAAGTGAAGCTGATTGCCCCCATCGCCATGGATGAAGGCCTGCGTTTCGCGATCCGCGAAGGCGGTCGTACCGTCGGCGCCGGCGTGGTGGCGAAGATTATCGAATAATCCTACCCGTTCTTCCAGCCCGGCTCAGGCCGGGTTGGAGGCGGGAACGGATGCCGCGCGGCGGGGTAACGTTCGCAGGCAGGAATTAATCGCACGCAGGGGCGTGCGCGATGTCGGTTTTCGCGGAAGCCGATACGAAAAGATAAGGGGCCCTGAAGGGGTTGGAGAGTAGAGAATGGAAGCGCAAACGATTCGGATCCGCCTTAAGGCGTATGATCACCGGGTGCTCGATCAGTCGGTCGGGGAAATCGTCAACACCGCGAAACGCACAGGCGCGCGCGTTGTGGGGCCGATTCCGCTGCCGACTCTGATCGAGAAATTCACCGTCAATCGCGGCGTCAACATCGATAAGAAGTCGCGTGAACAGTTTGAAATGCGGACGCACAAACGGCTTTTGGATATTCTTGACCCCACACCGCAGACCATTGACGCGCTGATGAAGCTCGATCTGGCTGCCGGTGTTGATGTCGAGATCAAGGTTTAAGGATACGGATCATGGCAACGAAGCAACGAACCGGTTTATTGGCACAGAAGGTGGGGATGACCCGCCTGTTTAACGACAAGGGCGAACATGTGCCCGTGACTGTTTTGCGCGTTGACAATTGTCAGGTCGTGGCAGTCAAGACCATGGAACGCGACGGTTATGTAGCGTTGCAGGTCGGTGTCGGCAAGGCGAAGGTCAAGCGCGTGACGCAGCCGATGCGCGGCCATTATGCTGGCGCGAAGGTCGAGCCAAAGAAGAAGCTGGTTGAGTTCCGTGTTTCTCCGGATGCGGTTCTGGAAAGGGGCACAGAGCTGACCGTCGCGCATTTCGTGCCGGGGCAATTTGTTGATATCACCGGGACGACCATCGGTAAGGGATTTGCCGGTGCGATGAAGCGGCATAATTTCGGTGGTTTGCGCGCGACGCACGGTGTTTCGGTTTCGCACCGCAGTCACGGTTCGACCGGTGGTCGGCAGGATCCAGGGCGCGTGTTCAAGAACAAGCGCATGGCCGGGCATATGGGCATGGTGCGGATGACCCAGCAGAATCTGGTTGTCGTCGCGGTTGATACGGAACTGGGCGTTTTGATGGTCAAGGGTGCGGTGCCGGGGTCGGAAGACGGTTATCTGATGATCCGCGACGCCGTGAAGAAGGCTTTGCCGAAGGATGCGCCGTTTCCGGCCGGCATCAAGCAGGCAGCGGCCTGAAAATTAGGGGATGATGATGAAAGCAACGGTCGTAAATCTGGATAACAAGAAGGTCGGGGAGATCGATCTGGCCGACGCCGTGTTCGCGGTGGAAGAACGCAGCGATATTCTGGCGCGCGCCGTTTTCTGGCATCAGGCCAAGAAGCGTTCGGGCAACCACAAGACCAAGGGTGTTTCCGAGGTCAGCGGCACCACCAAAAAGCCCTGGGCGCAAAAAGGAACCGGACGTGCACGTCAGGGCAGCCTGCGTTCAGCACAGTTCCGCAAGGGCGGCATTATTTTTGGACCCGTCGTGCGCGACCACGCGCATGATTTGCCGAAGAAATTCCGGCGTCTGGCTTTGTGCATGGCGCTGGCGGCGAAAGCCAAGGCTGGTAAGCTGATTGTTTTAGACGCGGCCAAGAGCGCGAGCCCCAAGACTAAAGAGATGGTGGTCAAGTTGAACAAGCTGTGCTCGGCGTCGGCGCTGATTATTGACGGTTCGAATCTGGATCAGAATTTTGCGTTGGCGGTGCGTAACATGCCATTCGTCGATCTGTTGCCGGAGCAGGGCGCGAATGTGCTGGATATCCTTCGGCACGAAACGCTGGTTTTGACCAAAAATGCGGTTGAGCAGTTGCAAGCGCGGTTGAGCAGCCAGGCGGCATAAGGAACAGGACAATGGCAGAAAAGAAAACCAGCACCAAAAAGAAAACGGCTCCGACGGCCATTACCCCGGCGCAGTACGACATTATTTTGGGTCCGCATATTACGGAAAAGGCCACCAATGGTTCGGCTTTCGGCCAGGTGACATTCCGTGTGGCGTTGAATGCGACCAAGCCGCAGATCAAGTCTGCCGTGGAAAATCTGTTCAAGGTCAGTGTGACGGGTGTTAACACGTTGCGCGTCAAGGGCAAGTTGAAGCGGTTCAAGGGTCGTCCGGGGCAACGCTCCGATTACAAAAAGGCGGTCGTGACGCTGAAAGAAGGCCAGACCATCGATATGGCCACAGGAATTTAAGGGTAGGGTACACACATGGGCTTGAAAAAATATAATCCGATTACCCCCGGCATGCGGCAACTGGTGCAGATTGACCGCAGCGAACTGTGGGCTGGTAAGCCGGTCAAGGCTTTGACCGAAGGATTGACCCGCACGGGCGGACGTAACAACAAAGGTCGCATCACCACCCGCCATATCGGTGGTGGTCATGCGCGGCGCTATCGTCTGATCGATTTCAAGCGGACGAAGCATGATATGTCCGCGGTTGTCGAACGTCTGGAATATGATCCTAATCGGACGGCATTCATTGCCTTGATCAAGTACCAAGATGGCACTCTGTCCTATATTCTGGCGCCGCAGCGTCTGAAGACGGGCGACGAAGTTGTCAGCGGGATCAAGGTTGACGTGAAGCCAGGCAATGCGATGCCGTTGAAGAGCATCCCGGTCGGCACGATCATCCATAATGTCGAGATGAAGCCCGGCAAGGGCGGTCAGTTGGCGCGCTCCGCCGGGACTTATGTGCAGCTGGTTGGGCGTGACTCGGGTTTTGCCCAGATCAAGTTAAGCTCGGGCGAATTGCGTAAAGTACCGCAGGACTGCATCGCTACAATCGGCGCGGTTTCCAATGCAGATCACGGTAACACGCAAATCGGCAAGGCCGGGCGCAATCGCTGGAAGGGCATACGCCCGACTGTGCGCGGCGTGGCCATGAACCCGATTGATCACCCGCATGGTGGTGGTGAAGGCCGTACCTCTGGTGGTCGTCACCCCGTGACGCCGTGGGGCAAGGGAACCAAGGGAACCAAGACGCGCAACAACAAGCGCACCGATGGCATGATTATTCGCCGCCAGAACAAGCGGCGTGATGCCCAGGGCGCAAATAGGTAAGGAGCTGATACGTGGCACGTTCAATCTGGAAAGGACCGTTTATCGACGGTTATCTGCTCGCGAAGGCGGAGAAGTCGCGCGCTTCGGGTCGCAACGAGATTATCAAAATCTGGTCGCGCCGCTCGACGATTCTGCCACAATTCGTTGGTCTGACTTTTGGCGTTTATAACGGCCAGAAGTTTTTACCGGTGTCGGTCACGGAAAATATGATCGGCCACAAGTTTGGGGAGTTCGCGCCGACGCGGACTTTCAAGGGCCACTCGGCCGCCGATAAGAAGGCGGAAAAGGCTGCATAAGGGGTTACGGATGGGTAAGCAAAAAACACAACGCCGTTTGGGGCCGGATAGCGCGAAAGCCGTCGCGTCTGCCATTCGCACTTCGGCGCGTAAATTGAACGTCGTTGCCGGAGTCATTCGCGGCAAGAAGGTGGCTGAGGCCGTGATAGCTCTCGATTTCACCAAGCGCCGTGTGGCGAAGGATGTGAAGCGGGTGTTGCAGGCTGCTGTTGCTAATGCGGAGAACAATCATCAGCTTGATGTCGATAAGCTGGTTGTTGCCGAGGCCAGTGTCGGTCGTGCCTTTGTGATGAAGCGTTGGCACGCGCGCGGTCGCGGTAAGAGCGCGGGTATTGAAAAGCCCTTCAGCAATTTGACCGTGGTGGTCAAGGAAGCGGCAGAGGTCGCGGCGAAGAAATCTGAAGCCAAGGCGCCGAAGGCAAAGACCGACAAGAAACCGGCTGTCAAGGCCAAGGCTAAAACAGCTCAGGCGGGAGCATAATTCATGGGTCAGAAAGTCAATCCGATCGGTTTGCGTTTAGGCATTATCCGTACCTGGGACAGCCGCTGGTTTGCCGGACGGGAATATGCCGATCTTCTGCATGAGGACATTCAGATCCGTGCTTATCTGGAAGAGGCTTTGAAGGCCGCCGGTGTTGCCAAGATTTTGATTGAACGTCCGGCGAAAAAGGCGCGGGTCACGATTTTCTCGGCGCGTCCGGGTGTTGTTATCGGCAAGAAGGGCGCGGATATCGAAAAATTGCGCTCCGAACTGGCGAAAATGACCAAGGCTGAAGTCAGCCTTAACATCACGGAAATCCGTAAGCCGGAAATTGATTCCAAGCTGGTAGCCGAAAATATCGCCGGGCAGCTGGAGCGCCGGGTGGCGTTCCGTCGCGCCATGAAGCGCGCGGTGCAGTCGGCGATGCGTCTCGGCGCACTCGGCATTCGTATTAACTGCGGTGGCCGTTTGGGCGGCGCGGAAATTGCGCGGGTGGAATGGTATCGCGAAGGCCGCGTGCCGTTGCATACATTGCGCGCCGATGTCGATTTCGGTACGGCGACGGCACATACGACGATGGGGACTTGCGGGATCAAGGTTTGGATTTTCAAAGGCGAAATCCTTGAACATGATCCGATGGCAGTCGAAAAGCGCGCGTCCGAACATGCCGGGCAGCACTAAGTTTTTGAGGAATGGTGACGCAAAATGATGGAACCTAAACGGCCAAAGTTTCGCAAACAGCACAAGGGTCGGATTCACGGCGCGGCCAAGGGCTGGACGCGGCTGAATTTCGGGGCTTTCGGGCTGAAGGCGTTGGAACCGGAACGCATTACGGCCCGGCAGATCGAAGCGGCACGTCGCGCGATCACGCGGTCGATCAAGCGGCAAGGGCGTTTGTGGATTACGATTTTCCCGGACGTTCCTGTTTCCAAGAAACCCGCCGAAGTCCGCATGGGTTCGGGCAAAGGTGGCGTTGAATTCTGGGCTGCGCGCGTGCATCCGGGGCGCATTATGTTCGAGCTGGACGGCGTGCCGGTGGCGATTGCCAAGGAAGCCTTTGCGCTGGCGGCGGCGAAACTGCCGATCAAGACCAAGTTCGTCCAGCGTCTGGGCGAGGGAGCATAAGATTATGGCGACGGTAAAGAGCAAGGATTTGCGCCTTAAGACGGAAAAGGAATTGCTGGATCAGCTGAATGTGCTGAAGAAAGAGCAGTTCAATATGCGTTTCCAGAAGGCGACGGGGCAGTTGACGCATACGGATCGTCAGCGCCAGGTGAAGCGTGAAATCGCCAAGATTCAAACCATCATGACCGAACTGCGCCGTAAGGCGAAGTCGGCGGCTTAAGGGAGTAGAGCAATGCCACGGCGTGTTTTGCAGGGGACTGTGACCAGCGATAAGGGCGACAAGACGATCACCGTCCTGGTCGAACGGCGCGTCATGCACCCGATTTATAAGAAGTTCATCAGCCGTTCCAAAAAGTATGCGGCGCATGATGAACACAACAAGCACAAGGTCGGCGATGTTGTGTCGATCATCGAATGCCGTCCGATCAGCAAGCGTAAATGCTGGATGGTAATGGAAGAAGGCGCAGCAGCGACCAAGAAAAAAGCGGGCTGATCAGCCGAGGAATGTTGGGATAAAGGACTGATACAATGATTCAGATGGAATCGACCCTCGAGGTCGCAGACAACAGCGGGGCCAAGCTTGTGGCCTGCATCAAGGTTCTTGGCGGGTCGCACCGGCGCTTTGCCTCGGTAGGCGATGTCATCGTTGTCTCGATCAAGGATGCGATCCCGCGCGGTCGCGTCAAAAAGGGTGACGTGCATAAGGCGGTGATCGTGCGGACGCGTAAGGAATTGCGGCGCGAGGACGGTACGGCAATACGTTTCGACACCAATGCGGCGGTTCTGATCAACAAGGATAAGGAACCGATTGGCACACGTATTTTTGGCCCGGTGACGCGTGAACTGCGTAACCTTGGCTTCATGAAAATTATCTCGTTGGCGGAAGAGGTTTTATAATGGCCGCGAAATTCAAGATTAAGAAGAACGACCGCGTTGTCGTGATTGCCGGCAAGGACAAGGGCAAGAGTGGCACGGTTGTGCGCGTGATTCCGGCGGAAAGCCGTGTCGTGGTGCAGGGTGTCAATTTGGTCACCCGGCACAAGCGCCCGACGGCGCAGGCTGCTGGCGGCATCGAGAAGATGGAAGCGCCGATTCATATTTCCAATGTAGCGCATGTCGACCCCAAGGGCGGCAAGCCGACACGTGTGGGAATCAAGACATTGAAAGACGGGCGCAAGGTGCGCGTCGCCAAAGGCTCGGGCGAGCAGATCGATAATTGAGGAACGGACCATGAAGGCACGGTTGCATAAACATTATGAAGAAGTCGTCCGTCCGGCGATGGTGGCCAAGTTTGGCTATACGAACCGGCTGGAGGTTCCACGTCTGGACAAAGTTGTCATCAATATGGGTGTCGGCGAGGCCGTCAATGACAGCAAGAAGTCGAAAGTGGCGGCGGAACAGCTGGCGCTGATTGCCGGGCAGAAGCCGGTGATTACCCGTGCCCGCAAGGCGATTTCGACCTTCAAACTGCGTGAAAATCTGGGCATTGGCTGCAAGGTCACCTTGCGCCGTGACAAGATGTACGAATTCATGGATCGTCTGGTAAACATTGCGCTGCCGCGCGTGCGCGATTTCCGCGGCATTTCGGGCAAGAGTTTCGACGGCAAGGGAAACTATGCGATGGGTCTGAAGGAGCAGCTGGTGTTCCCCGAAATCGATTATGACAAAATCGATGAAGTCCGCGGAATGGACATCGTGATCTGCACAACTGCGAAGACGGATGACGAGGCGCGTGAACTGCTGCGTGCTTTCAACATGCCGTTCACGAAATAAGGAGCTGATTTATGGCCAAGTTAAGTACAATCGAGAAAAACAACCGCCGCAAGCGTATGGCGAAGCAAAAGGCCGTGGTGCGCGCCAAGTTGAAAGAAGTGATCGCCAATCGCGATACGCCGATGGAAGAACGTTTTGCCGCCGTGCTGCGGCTGGCGAAAATGCCGCGCAATTCTTCACCCACCCGCTATCGCAATCGTTGCGAGCTGACTGGGCGTCCGCGCGGCGTTTATCGCAAGTTTAAATTATGTCGTATCAAGCTGCGCGACTTGGCTTTGACGGGCCAGGTTCCAGGCATTGTGAAATCGAGCTGGTAAGGAGTTCAGGCGCATGGCAATGAGTGACCAAATCGGCGATATGTTGACGCGCATTCGTAACGGGCAAGCCGCAAAGCTGGCCGTCGTTGAATGCCCGGCATCGAATTTTCGCAAGCATGTTCTGGACGTCTTGCAAAAAGAGGGTTTTATTCGCGGTTTCAGTGAATCCCAGAGCGAGGGCGCGCCCCCGCTGCTGAGCATTGAGTTGAAATATTACGAAGGCGGCGCGGTCATCAAGCGTATCGACCGTGTTTCAAAGCCGGGGCGTCGCGTCTATGCCAAGATCAAGGATCTTGACAAGTTTTATAACGGGCTCGGCATTTCGATCCTCTCGACGCCGCGTGGTGTCATGTCGGATAACGAAGCGCGGGCGGCCAATGTCGGCGGGGAAGTTCTTTGCCGGGTATTCTAAGGGGTTTGTAGGGAGTTTACGTTCATGTCACGCGTGGGAAAACATGCCGTTGCCGTTCCGGCCGGTGTTACGGTGGACGTCAAGGGTCAGACCGTCGCTGTCAAGGGCAAGCTTGGTCAGTTGAGCCTTGATGTCCCGAATGAGCTTGTCATCAATCTGGCGGGTTCGGCGCTTTCGGTGACGCCGAAGCAGCCTACCCAGCGGGCGCGTACCCTGTGGGGCACGACGCGCAATAATCTGAACAACATGGTCAAAGGCGTTTCCGACGGCTACAAAAAGATTCTGGAAATCGAAGGCGTCGGTTTCCGCGCCGCCGTGCAGGGCAAGTCTTTAGTTTTGCAGATCGGTTTTAGTCACGAAGTGAAATATGATATCCCTGAAGGCATTGCGATCAAGGCGGAAAAGCCGACCCTGATTTCCATTTCCGGTTTTGATCGGCAAAAAGTGGGTCAGGTCGCGGCGGAAATTCGTGGGATGAAGAAGCCTGAGCCTTACAAGGGCAAGGGGATCAAGTATGAACGCGAAAAGATTCTCCGCAAAGAAGGCAAGAAAAAGTAAGGTATGACCATGAAAAAAGTTACCAAACTCCATCGTCGCCGCGCCCAGCGCGTCCGTTCAAAGCTCGCAATGGTCGGGCAGCGTCCGCGCCTGTCTGTGTTCCGTTCGGAAAAGCATATCTATGCGCAGATCATCGACGACCGCGCCGGAACGACGCTGGTTGCCGCGTCTTCGTTGGAAAAGGATTTGCGCGACAAGCTGAAAAGCGGCGCCAATCGCGATGCGGCGGCTGTGGTCGGCAAGCTTGTTGCCGAGCGCGCGTTGAAAAAGAATCTAAAGGAAGTCGCGTTCGATCGCGGCGGTAATCTCTATCACGGTCGGCTTAAGGCGCTCGCGGATGCGGCGCGCGCAGCCGGATTATCGTTCTAAGCACAGGGGATCATATCAATGGCGAAGACACCCGAAAAGACCGGTGAAGGCGAAGATGGCCGCGGCCGTCGTCGTAGGCGTGAAGGTAAAAGCGAAGGCGGCGCCGATGGGGAGCGCGGCGAGTTTGTTGACAAGATTGTTGCCATCAACCGCGTGTCGAAAGTGGTCAAGGGCGGCAAGCGCTTCGGCTTTGCGGCATTGGTCGTGATTGGCGACGGCAAAGGCAAAGTCGGTCATGGTTCGGGCAAGGCGCGCGAAGTTCCGGAAGCCATCCGCAAGGCGACTGAAGCCGCCAAGCGCAATATGGTCAAGATCCCGCTGCGTGAAGGACGGACGATCCATCACGATGTGCAGGGGATTTTTGGCGCCGGTGTCGCAGTGCTGCGCGCGGCTCCTCCGGGGACGGGCATTATTGCTGGCGGGCCGATGCGCGCCGTGTTCGAAGCTCTTGGCGTGCAGGATATCGTGGCCAAGTCGGTTGGAACCTCGAATCCGCATAACATGGTCAAGGCGACTTTTGCCGCTTTGGCGTCGATCAACAGCCCACGTCTTGTTGCAAGTCGCCGGGGCAAGAAGGTCAACGAAATTTTTGGCAAAAAATCTGGTGACAAGGGCGCGGATGCGCTTGCGGAAGCCTCATAACGGACGGTGTGAAAAATGGCAAAGGCAGCTTCAAAAGGCGGTAAGACGCTTCTGGTCACACAGACCGGATCGATGTATCGCAAAAAGCCAGGCATGCGCGAGACCTTGATCGGCCTCGGTTTGGGGAAAATTCGCCGCACCCGCGAGTTGATTGATACGCCCGAAGTGCGGGGGATGATCCGCAAGGTGCAGCACCTGGTGGAAGTTAAAGAAAAGGCTTGAGTAATCCGGGTTGCGCGCAGCCCGATGCATAGGGAAGATGATTATGAGATTAAATGAAATTCGCGATAATCCTGGCGCGCGTAAACGCCGCATGATTGTTGGCCGAGGCATCGGTTCGGGCAAGGGAAAGACTTGCGGCCGTGGAGTCAAGGGACAAAAGGCGCGCACCGGCGTGGCCTTGAAGGCTTTTGAAGGCGGCCAGATGCCGCTGCACCGCCGTCTGCCCAAGCGCGGATTTAAGAATATTTTTGCCAACGCGTATTCCGTGATCAATCTCGGTCGCTTGCAGGCCGCCATTGATGCTGGACAGGTCGATGCAGCGAAGGAAATTACCGGTGCCATGTTGATTGAGCGCGGTCTTGTCAAGCCGGCGCGCGATGGCGTGCGCTTGCTGGGCAAAGGTAGTCTGAAAGCCAAGATTAACGTGACAGTTGCTGGGGCTTCCAAAAGCGCCATTGACGCCGTCGCCAAGGCCGGCGGCAAAGTGACCGTTACTGCACCTGCGAAAGAAACTGCCGCGGCCTGAGCCGATTTATTGCGCTGCCTTACTTTTTAGGGGCGTGTAAATCTTGGTTTTCCCCAAGGGCGATGTTATGGTGATTCTAAGAGGCGCCGAGTGTCTTTGGCGCATTTCCCAGCCAATGAGGGTTGAAGATTATGGTCTCTCCTGCTGAAAGTCTTGCAGCCAGCATGAATATGGCTGCCTTTAGCAAGGCCACGGATTTAAAGAAGCGCATCTGGTTTACGCTGGGCGCGCTGATTGTTTATCGTCTGGGGACCCATGTGCCGTTGCCGGGGATTGACCCGGTGCAGCTGGCACAGATGTTTACGCAGCATTCCGGCGGCATCCTTGGCATGTTCGACATGCTGGCCGGGGGCGCATTGTTCCGCATGACGATTTTTGCGTTGAACGTCATGCCCTACATTACCGCTTCGATCATCGTTCAACTGCTGAGCGCCGTTATGCCGTCGCTTGAGGCTCTGAAGAAAGAGGGCGAGCAGGGGCGTATGAAGCTCAACCAGTATTCGCGCTATCTGACGGTGCTGTTTGCGCTGGTGCAGTCTTATGCTCTCGCTGTTGGTTTGGAGAACGCGAATAATAATACGGTTATCGAGCCGGGACTTTTCTTCCGTCTGAGTGCTGTGATTACGCTGACGGGTGGGACGGTGTTTCTGATGTGGCTCGGCGAGCAGATTACGGCGCGTGGCATCGGGAATGGCACGTCACTGATCATTTATGCCGGTATTGTCGCCGAAATGCCGGTTTCTCTGAGCAATACCTTTGAATTGGCGCGTACCGGTGAAATTTCCGGATGGCTGCTTTTCGTGCTGCTGGCTTTGTTGATCGGTGTTTTGGCTCTGTGCGTCGCGTGCGAGCGCGCTCAGCGGCGGATTCTGGTGCAATATCCAAAGCGCCAGGTCGGCAACAAAATGTTCGGCGGCGATGCCACGCATATGCCGCTCAAGATCAATACTTCGGGGGTGATTCCGCCGATTTTCGCCAGTTCTCTGCTGTTATTCCCGCTGACTATGGCGAGTTTCACCGATGTGGGGCGCAACGGCTGGCTGGCGGATGTGGTCGCGTATCTCGGGCACGGGACGCCGATGTTTATGTTCTCTTATGCGGCGCTGATCATCTTTTTTGCCTTCTTCTATACAGCGGTTGTGTTCAATCCGGACGATACGGCGGATAGTTTGAAAAAGCACAGCGGCTTTATTCCGGGGATCAGGCCCGGCGCGAACACGGCCGAGTATCTGGATTTTGTCCTGACGCGGTTGACTGTTCTGGGGGCTGCCTATCTCACGGTTGTCTGTCTGCTGCCCGAGTTCCTGACGGCCAATAATTCTGTGCCGTTTTATATGGGGGGGACGTCGCTGCTGATCGTGGTGAGTGTCACAATCGACACGATTGGCAAGGTGCAGGCGCATCTTATGGCACATCAGTATGAAGGCTTGATCAAGAAGGCGCGGCTGCGCGGCCGCAAGGGCTGAGAGTCTGGACAGCACAAGGGGGATGCATGAATATCATCCTGTTGGGGCCACCCGGGGCCGGCAAGGGAACGCAGGCCAAGCGCATTGAAAAGCAGCGCGGTCTTGTCCAGCTTTCGACTGGGGATATGCTGCGCGCGGCGATCAAGAATGGCGAACCGCTCGGTCTTGAAGCCAAGAAGATCATGGATACCGGAAAGCTTGTGCCGGATGAATTGATGATCCGCATGCTCGCGGCGCGCATGAATGCGCCGGATTGTGCCAAAGGCGTTATTCTTGACGGGTTTCCCCGTACCGTGCCGCAGGCGCAGGCTTTGGACGTCATGCTGGAAAGCAACGCCAAGAGGCTGCATGCGGTTATCGAGCTGAAAGTCGATCCCGCCGCACTGGTTGAGCGCGTCAGTGGGCGCTTTACCTGCGCGAAATGCGGCGCCGGTTATCATGAAAAGTTCCAGCCACCCCGCAAGCCCGGCATTTGTGATGCGTGCGGAGGGACGGAATTTGTATGCCGGTCTGACGATAATGCCGAGACAATGAAGACCCGTTTGAGCGCTTATGCGGCACAAACGGCGCCGATCATACCCTATTATGCCGCTCGCCAAATTCACAAGCAGGTCGATGGCATGGCTGAAATCGACCAGGTCAGTGCGATGATTGGCAAAATTCTGGACGATATCAGATAGTTCCAGCTTTTACCTTTCGGTCATCTTCCTCTATTTAACGCTAAGTCTCTGGCTTCATGCACATTTAACCTTATTGCAAGGAATCTGTGCGACCTTCACACGTCTAATTACCTCTTGTTTCTCGCCTAGTGTCTGGTGCGACGGGGAGTTCAGTACGTGAGCCAGCTTACCAGTCTCAGGGTTTTGGTCGCCGACGATCATTTCTTGATTCGTCAGTTTGTCCGCAACACCTTGCAAGAAGCGAAGATCGTCAATGTGGCCACCGCATCCGACGGTAACGAGGCCATTGAGCTGATTCAAAAAGCCAAGGACGACAAAGCGGCTTATGACATTGTGTTTCTTGATTGGAACATGCCGACGATTTCCGGACTTGAGGTCCTGAGCTTCTTCCGCGCGAAAGCCGAATATGCCGATACAGCGTTCGTTATGCTGACGGCGGAGTCCGAGCAGCAGAACATCATGAAGGCCATCAAGGCCGGCGCGACATCCTATATCATCAAGCCGGTGTCCCCGGGAGATTTAAGCAAAAAACTTTATGAAATACATGAGTGGCTGAAACGCAAGCGTGCCAACGCGCTCCGCTGATTTTATGGATCTGACATGAAGCGTGAATTGCAGCTGGCGCTTGACGATAAGCTCTCGCAGGAGATCAGCGAGGCGGTGACTGTCGCCATACGCCATACTTTTGGCGCCGACGTCACAACGGGAAAATATGAAATCGGCAACGGCATCGTTTCGCTGGTCGGCGATGTGTCCGGCATTATCGGCATGGTGCAGGAAGAGCTGGAAGGCACGCTGACGCTGTGTTTTACCTTCGAGACCATGCGGGATATTCTGCCCATTGTTTTGGGCAAGGATGTGGCAATCACGCATGAACTAGCGGTTGATGCCGTCGGTGAAATCACCAACATGATTTTCGGCCATGTCAAAACCGCGCTGAATCGCCGCGGCTTTGAATTAAAACTCGGTATCCCCAGCGTCGTGACCGGTCGGGGGCATTTTTTAAGCCACTTCCACCGCGGCAATTACATGATCGTGCCCTTTTATCATCAAGGGCAGCTGTTCCAGGTTCACGTCGCTATTCACCGGGCACCTGCCTCACCTCTTAAATCCTGATTCCGGCGAGGTGGGCGACGATGCCGGACAATCTCTCTCCTGAAAAAAACAAAACAGTCGGGCATTCCTTGCTGACCGACGCGATCAAGCAAGCCGACCTGATTCACACCACCTTGATCGGCATGGCCGGAATCGTTCTGCTGCTCTATTCAGCCGCGCTGTTGCCCGTCCTCGGGTTGGAGCCGGTGACGCAGGTCTATGCGGCGGTCGTCATGGGCGTCGCGGCGCTGGCGGGCATGATCGTCCTGTACATCATGAATTACCGCGTTCACAAGAATGTGACGGCGCAGGCGCGTCTGACCGAAGTTCTGGTCAACTCGCTCGGGCAGGGGTTCTTGACGTTCGACCGAGCGGCCATGTGCGGGCCGATGTATTCGCAAGCCTGTATGGACGTGCTGGAGACCGCACCGGCCGGGAGGAATCTGGCCGATGTTCTCCGCATGCCACAACAGACACGCGAAGATTTTATGGGATGGATCGAAGTTCTCTTTGATCCGACGCATGCGCTTGGGTTTGATGACGCGATCAGATTTTTACCGCAGACCTTTCCGCATGCGGGGGGGCGCGACATTGCGCTGGCCTATAAGCCGATCGTGAATAATCAAAACCATTTGACGCATATCGTTTTGATCGCCACCGACCGCACCGAAGAGACGGAGGCGCAAGCCCTGGCCGAGCAACGGCAGCAGTTCGCCAATATGATCTGCAAGATCTTTAAGGAGCGCAATCAGTTTATCACGACGATCAGTCACATCCGCGAGTTCATCGCCTTCACCGCGCGGGTTGATCTGAGCCTTGCGGATATTCCCGATATGCTGCGCCAGTTGCACACTTTGAAGGCCGCCGTGCGCCACTTCAATCTGGTGACGTTTGGCGAATTGATTCATGATATTGAAACCCAGCTTCGCAGCGCGGAAATCTCGAGCGAGAATGATTTGCGTCTTATCGCGGCGACCACGCATGATGCAATTGCGGCGGAATTCGGCCGCGTTTTGGTCGAGGTGCGTGACCTGATCGGTATTGAGGAAGAACGGCGTGGCACGATTTATGAAGTCGGCGAAGATCGCCTTTACGGTTTTGCAGATTTCATGAAGACCGCCAATGTCGATCCGGCGGTGATGCAACGCTATTTGACCGAGGTCGCGTCTTTACCGATCCGCAGCTGCTTCATGAGTTTCGAGCGCGAGCTGATCGAACTGGCGCAGCAGATGGACAAGAATTTGAAGCCCGTGACTTATACCGGCGTCAATGTCCGCGTTCTGGCGCTGCCGATGCAGGAATTCTTTTTCTCTCTCACGCATATGAGCCGCAATATCATTGATCACGGTATTGAGCCGCCGGTCACGCGTATGGCGCGCAACAAGGATTCGTCTGGCTTGGTCAGCGTTCATACGGAGCTGCAAACCGATGCAGCGCAGCAGCAGTGGCTTACCCTTGAAATTGTTGATGATGGCGCCGGAATTGATCCCAGCCGCGTACGGCAAAAGCTGGCGGCAATCGATCCGGATGGAAGCTGGCGTTTCGAGGACGATCAGAAAATTGTCCAGCGCATCTTTTCATGGGGGGTTTCTACCCGCGATGGCATCAGCGAAATTTCTGGGCGTGGGGTCGGGTTGGAAGTGGTGATGCGTGAAGTGCTTAAGTTGGGGGGCACGATGTCCGTGACATCGGAAATTTACCGGGGCACGAAATTCACGATCAGAGTGCCGTACCGCATATCTGTATAACCAATTGAAATATAATATAATTATCCCGTACAGCGGGTGATTTTGCTTGGCTTGACTTCATTGTCGCGGTCTCTATACTGCGCCGACCCGACAGTATCTGTCTGGAAGAATTTTTTTGAAACTTGACGAACCCGTGCCGTAACCGATCGTGGGGATCGGGGCTCCCGGGTTTTTGTCGTTGTGTATAAGGAGAGTTGCGTGGCGCGTATTGCTGGTGTCAACATTCCACCGCAGAAGCGGGTGATCATTGCGCTTCAGTATATTCACGGGATCGGTCCGAAATTCGCGGCGAACATTTGCACGAATCTTGCCATTCCCGATTCAAAGCGTGTCAATCAGTTGCTTGATGCCGAGGTTCTGCGGATCCGCGAATTCATCGACGCGAATTATCGCGTTGAAGGTGATTTGCGCCGCGAAGTTTCGATGAACATCAAGCGGCTGATGGATCTTGGCTGCTATCGTGGCTTGCGGCATCGCAAGGGGTTACCGGTACGCGGACAGCGGACGCACACCAATGCGCGTACGCGCAAAGGCCCGGCGCGCCCGATTGCCGGCAAGAAGCTCGCGAAGAAATAACCAACCAACGGATTGACATATTATGGCCAAGCAACAGGAAAGCGCCAAAGCCGCAGCCACCGCTGCCCGCCCCAAGCGCAAAGAACGTAAGAACATCGTTTCGGGTGTCGCGCATGTGAACGCGACGTTCAACAACACCATCGTCACCATTTCGGATTCGCAGGGCAATACCATTTCATGGTCTGCGGCTGGTGTGGTCGGATTTAAGGGGTCGCGCAAATCGACGCCTTATGCCGCACAGCTTTGTGCCGAAGATGCGGGTCGCAAGGCGATGGAGCATGGCATGCGGTCGCTGGAAATCGAAGTCAAGGGACCGGGATCAGGACGCGAGTCGGCTCTGCGGGCCTTGCAGACTGTCGGCTTCCAGATTTCCTCGATCCGCGATGTGACCGGCATTCCGCATAATGGTGTGCGTCCGCCCAAGAAACGCCGCGTTTAACCGCCGCTTTTGCGCCTTGCGCCAACATTCGATTTAAGGAGCCGCCTCTATGTTGCAGAAAAACTGGAAATCGCTGATTTCAGGGAACAAGTCTTTGTTTGCGGGAGAAGACTCGCATCGCAAGGCAACAATCGTTGTTGAGCCTTTGGAGCGCGGCTTTGGCATGACTTTGGGCAACGCGTTGCGGCGCGTGCTGTTGTCATCCTTACAGGGGGCCGCCGTGACCTCGGTGCAGATTGACGGCGTGCTGCATGAATTCTCCTCGATCCCCGGTGTGCGCGAGGATGTGACGGACATCATTCTGAACATCAAGTCTCTGGCGTTACGCGCGCATCACGAAGGCGCGCGCAAGATCCGCTTGCGGGCGCAGAATCCTGGTGAAATCACGGCGCGCCAGATTGAACTGCCCGGCGACATTGAAATCTTGAATCCCGATCTGGTGATCTGCACGCTCGATAAGGGCGCGCATTTGAACATGGAGCTCACGGTTGAGACCGGTAAGGGCTATGTTCCGGCTTCCGTGTCGCGCAAGGAGGATCAGCCGATTGGTTTGATCCCCATCGACGCGCTCTATAGCCCGGTCAAGAAGGTCGGCTTTAAGGTCGAGAACAGCCGCGTCGGCCAGGTCACGGATTATGACAAGCTGTCCATCGAAGTGCAGACGAACGGCACGGTGACGCCCGAAGACTCGGTCGCGATTGCGGCGCGGATCCTGCAAGACCAGTTGCAGATCTTCATTCATTTTGAAGAACCGACGGCTCTGGTCAAGGAAGACGCCGTGGACAGCATCCTGCCGTTCAACCGCAACCTGTTGCGGAAGGTCGATGAGCTGGAGCTTTCCGTACGCTCGGCCAACTGTCTCAAGAATGACAACATCGTTTATATCGGCGATCTGGTGCAAAAGTCGGAAGCCGAAATGTTACGGACTCCGAATTTTGGCCGCAAGAGCTTGAACGAAATCAAGGAAGTTCTGGCACAAATGGGTCTGAATCTCGGTATGGAAGTGACCAACTGGCCGCCTGAGAATATCGAAGATTTGGCCAAGCGTTTGGAAGAACCGTTCTGATATCACACCCGGTTTATGCCGGGGAATAATGCCGTTGTACTGGTGTTCAGGCAACGGCTCATGCAACCGGGCGCGTGCGCGCGTCTTTGATGAGGGAGAAGAATTATGCGTCATGGTATGGCACACCGTAAGTTAAGCGTCACGACCTCACATCGTCATGCGATGTTCGCGAATATGGCTGCAGCCCTCATCAAGCATGAGCAGATCAAGACGACCTTGCCCAAGGCCAAGGAAATGCGTGGCGTCATGGATAAATTGATCACGCTCGGCATAAAAGGCGGGCTTTCCAACCGTCGTCGCGCGCTGGCGATGCTGCGCGATGATGATATGGTCAGCAAACTGTTTGGGCCGCTGGCGGAACGTTATGGCAAGCGGCAGGGCGGTTATACGCGCGTCCTTAAGGCTGGTTTGCGTTATGGTGATGCCGCCAGCATGGCGATCATCGAACTGGTTGATCGTGATCCGGCGGCCAAGGGCCAGGATAGCGGCCCGGTTCAGGTTGCCGAAACCCAGACCGAACAGGAAATGGACGCCGCAAAGGTCTAAACGCCTTTGTGATTGTTCTCCCGTCAAGTCATTGCCTTTGTCCTTGAGGATGGGGTAGTATCTCCGCATGAAAATATTCGGACAGTTTTTTTTGCGCGGAATGGCGGGACTCCTGCTCCTGGGGACGCTTGTTGCGTGTGAAACCGGGAATCCCGGCGTGACCTCGGGGGCGACGTCATCGGCCGCAGGGCGTGCCACGTCGAACTCTGAGGCTTGTACGCAGGCTTGCAACAACGCCAATATCCGCTGCATGGACGTATCGTCAACGCGCCGCATGGCCAATGAAGGTGTGACCTCCGTTTATGGCGCGCGGT
The DNA here is from genome assembly GCA_049653105.1 of Alphaproteobacteria bacterium. Taxonomy (GTDB): domain Bacteria; phylum Pseudomonadota; class Alphaproteobacteria; order UBA9219; family RFNS01; genus JBASFQ01. The sequence goes on along the minus strand of JBASFQ010000018.1, from coordinate 84,626 downwards.
CGGACTGTGATCGTGAATTGCGGCTTTGCCTGCCGAAATGCCGCGGTCGCTAAGTTTTCAGGTTTTCATCAACAGCAGATGTAACGCGTATCATCCATGACCGGAATGAGAATGCCAGATTTTCTGCATGTGGCGTTGATCGGCGCAATTGCCGCCGTGGCGCATTATTTTCCCTATCATCTTCTGATGTTTTCTTATGCCGTGCTGGGACCGATCCATTATTTTACCCAGATGACCTGGCTGCATGACCGCAGCTATTTTGTTGCGGGGCGCTGGTTTGTTCCCTTGTTTGTGCTGCTGACGCTTGGCGTGCTGTTGAGCGGCAACCATGCCATCGCCGGGCTTATTCTGATGACGGCTTTCCTGATTGCGGCGGGGGCGGTCATTACGGAAGACTGGCGTTGGCGCGCGGCTATTGTTATCGCGGGATTCTTGGTCATTCTTCTTGTGGGACATGGAGAGGCGGTTCTGGCTATTGCCATGATCCTGCCCACCATCGCGCATGTCTTTCTGTTCACGGCTATCCTGCTCTGGAATAGCGCCGCGCAAGAACGGAACCTGGGGAAATTTCTGGCGTTTGCTGCGCTCATTTTGGGCGCGGGGTCGTTTTTTCTGCCCTTGAATGAAATGGCCGCGCAGGATTTGACTATAACAAAGTTCTTTAAGCCCACAGTTGACTATTTGCAATTGACGTTCGGATTGACCGATGGGGCGCAAGCGAAGCTGTTCGGTCTGCTGGGCTTTACCTTCACTTATCATTACCTTTACTGGCTCGATAAGGTCGCGCTTATCAAGATCCAACATATCCCGCGGCACCGATTGGCCGGCATCGGATTATTCTATCTGATCGCGCTTGCCTCTTATGCTTATGATTATGATGTCGGGTTTTACTTGTTGGCTTTCCCCAGCGTATTGCATGTGCTGCTGGAATTTCCGCTTAATGTGCGGTCGCTTTTCTGGCTGCGGCGGCCTGTGCCAGGCGGCGTGGATGCGTTTCTGCAGCGGAAAAGCTGATCCGGAGGAGGCATGCCGGGTATGTCGCGACATCATTTGAGCGTTATGGCGTTGGCTGCCATTCTGGGAACGGTTTTCTTGACGCCAGTTCCGGTTAAGGCACAGAGCGCGGTTGTTCAGCCGCAAATTCCGCAGTCGCGCGCGCAGATCACTCTGAGTTTTGCGCCGCTGGTCAAACTGACTGCGCCGGCCGTGGTGAATATTTATACCAGCAAGCTGGTGCGGCAGAGCATGATGTCGCCTCTATTCAACGATCCGGTGTTTCAAAGATTTTTTGGCCTTACCTTGCCGCCGGGGATGACGCGGGAACGGATGCAAAATTCTTTGGGTTCCGGCGTCCTGGTGCGCGCCGACGGGCTGATCGTCACCAGCGCCCATGTGATCGAAGGCGCCGATGAGATTCGCGTCGTGCTGGCGGATCGCCGCGAATTTGTGGCGAAGCTGTTGGCCAAGGATGAACAGACCGATCTGGCTGTGCTGCGGCTGGAAACCAGGGGCGAACATTTGCCCTATCTTGAACTGGCGGATTCGGACAGCGTGACGGTTGGCGATCTGGTCATCGCCATCGGCAATCCTTTTGGTGTCGGACAAACGGTGACGAGCGGCATCGTCTCGGCGCTGGCGCGTACCGGGGTTGGGCTTAACGACCTTAATTATTTCATCCAGACCGACGCGGCGATCAATCCTGGAAATTCCGGAGGAGCTCTGGTGGGCATGGATGGCAAACTGGTCGGCATTAATGCGGCGATATATTCACCCAGCGGTGGTAATCTTGGCATCGGTTTTGCGATGCCGGCCAATATGGTGCGCGCCGTGGTGCAGGCAGTGGAACAAGGCAAGGATCGTGTCGTTCGACCCTGGTTGGGGCTGGATGGGCAGGATATGACTCCGGAACTGGCACGCTCCCTCGGAGTGCAGCGGCCTGTCGGCGTTCTGGTTCGCCAGATGCATCCCGCCAGTCCGCCATTGACCGCTGGTTTACGGGTGGGCGATGTGATCATGACCCTTAACGGCCACGAGGTCGAAGATAGTCAGGCTCTGCGTTTCCGGATTGCGACCTTGCCGGTTGGAGGTACGGGAACCTTGGGGGTTTGGCGCAAGGGACAGGTTTCCAGTTTGCCTTTTAAACTTGCTGCGCCGCCTGAAATTCCGCCGCGCAAGGTGACGCCGGTGACCGGAAACAATCCTTTGAATGGTGCCACGATTGTCAACATTTCTCCCGCTGTGGTCGAGGAAATGGGGTTGCACGAAGATGATAGTGACGGTGTTATTGTCAGCGCAGTCAAGCCGCGAAGCCCGGCGGGAAGAATTGGGGTGCGGCCGGGCGATATATTTTCCGTGATCAATGAACGGCAGATTTTTCAGGTTGATGATGTCACTCAAGCATTGGCCGAGGCGCGCCGAGGCTGGCAAATCCAGATCCGGCGCGACGGTAGAATTTTGAGTGTTTATCTGGATAACTAATGGAAATAGGGTCGTGGCTCATTTTGAAGCAGAGTTGCTATTTTTAGGGGTCATACCGGCGCAGGTTGGCGGACGGTGAAGTCCGCCAACCTGCGCCGGAATGACGCTTATCTGTTTGGGTAGGCTGCATTCAAAATGCGTCACGACCGGAGATAGTATCGTTTTGACGCCTTTCTCCCGGATGCGGTACATTCAGGTATGGAATTGTTCGCGTCATTGAAGCCTGCTGCGCCATTGCCTGAGGCACTGCGCCCCAAACACATAACCGAGGTCGTGGGGCAGGGGCATTTGCTGGCTGCCGATGCGCCGCTGGGGCGGTTGCTTGCGGGGGGACGCCTAGGCTCGATTATATTGTGGGGGCCGCCCGGAACCGGAAAAACATCCCTTGCGCGCTTACTGGCCACGACGACGCAATTATTTTTCTGCCCGGTCTCCGCCGTGGCCAGCGGCGTTGCCGAATTGCGGAAAATTTTTGAGGCGGCGCAGGAGCGGCGGCAAGCCGGGCAAGGCACGCTGCTCTTCGTTGATGAAATTCATCGTTTCAACCGGGCGCAGCAAGATGTGTTGTTGCCCTATGTTGAGGACGGCACCGTCACGCTGGTCGGCGCGACGACGGAAAATCCGTCTTTTGAACTCAACGGCGCTTTGCTGTCGCGGTGTCAGGTTCTGGTGCTGCACCGGCTGGACGATGCGGCGCTGGAACTTTTATTGCAGCGGGCGGAAGCGTATCTGGGGCACGCTTTCCCGCTGACTGATGCGGCGCGGCAGGCATTGCGGAGCATGGCCGATGGTGATGGCCGCTATCTTCTGGTGATGGCCGAAGTTTTGGCGTCCCTGCCGCAAGATACTCCCCTTGATCCTGCTGCTTTGGCACAAGTGACGCAGAAGCGCATGCCGCTTTATGACAAGGCGCAGGACAGCCATTACAATCTGATCAGCGCGCTGCATAAATCTTTGCGCGGCTCTGATCCCGATGCGGCGCTCTACTGGTTTGCGCGGATGCTGGCTGGAGGCGAGGATCCGCATTACGTGGCGCGCCGCCTGATCCGTTTTGCCAGCGAGGATATTGGTCTGGCCGATCCCCAGGCGCTGGTGCAGACCTTGGCCGCGTGGCAGACTTATGAGCGGCTGGGGAGTCCCGAAGGCGAACTGGCGCTGGTTCAAGCGGTGCTTTATCTCGCGACGGCGCCTAAATCCAATGCGGCCTATAACGCTTATAAAAGTGCCATGCAGGCAGCAAAAACCTCCGGGTCCCTGATGCCGCCCAAACATATCCTGAACGCGCCGACCGGAATGATGCGGGAACAGGGCTATGGCGCGGGCTATGCCTATGACCATGACGCGGCGGACGGGTTTTCGGGACAAAATTATTTTCCGGACGGCATGACGCGCCAGGAATTTTACCAACCCCTGGAGCGCGGTTTCGAGCGCGACATTATCAAGCGTTTGGATTATTGGGCTAAGCTCAGGGCACGCAAGCAGGCAAGTTAGGAGGCATTGCGGATATCATTCAGGAATATCTGCATTTCCTCTTTCAGGCGTTGTGACTGCGTTGAAAGGTCTTTCGCCGCGTTAAGGACGTCCGAGGACGCACCGCGCGACTCCTGTGCCGATTGGGTGACCATACCGATTGTGCTGGCGACTTCCGCCGTTCCGGCCGATGCCTGAGCAACGTTGTTGGCAATTTCGCGCGTCGCGGCGGATTGTTCCTCGACGGCAGAGGCGATGCCATTAATGATCTGACTGATCTTGTCGATTGTTGTGTCGATGTTGCGGATTGCGCCGACAGCAGATTGCGTGACCCCCTGCATCGAAGAAATTTTTGCCGAAATTTCTTCGGTGGCCTTGGCGGTCTGATTGGCCAGTGACTTAACTTCCGACGCAACAACGGCAAAGCCCTTTCCGGCTTCACCGGCGCGCGCGGCTTCAATCGTCGCGTTGAGCGCCAGCAGGTTGGTCTGTTCCGCGATGTCCTGAATAAGTTTTACAACGCCGCCAATCTGATCGGCGCTGGTGGAAAGAGTCACGACAGTCTGGTTGGTGTTTTTGACTTCGACGACGGCGTCGTTCGTTGCCTGGGTCGATTCCTGAACCTGCCGCTTGATTTCGTTGATCGAGGCAGACAGTTCTTCGGCTGCCGAAGCAACGGTCTGAACATTGGCGGATGCCTCTTCCGTTGCGGCGGCAACGCCGGATGCCTGTCGGGTGGTTTCGTCGGAGAGGTTTGTGAGATTCTCGGCGTTGTTCTTAAGATTTGTAGAGGCCGATGCGACCGAACCGATAATCTGGCCAACGCTCTTTTCGAACTCTTCGGCGAGATTGTTCATCATGAGGTGTTGTTCTTGCTTTGCCTGCCGATCCTTTTCAACTTGATCGGCGCGTAACTTCACCATCTCTTTGTTGTTGTTGCGCAGGACTTCGAGCGATTGTGCCATGGCGCCGATTTCATTGGCCTGTTCCGTAAAAGGTACATCGATATCGTATTTCCCGTTCGCCAGCTGGGTCGTTACTTGCGTAATCTTGATAATCGGACGGATAATGCCGGTATAGGAAAGACGCCACGTCAATATAGCTATAAGGAAACCGAACGCTAAAGCGCCTGTAACAATCCCTCTGGCCAGTTCTTCTGTGGCGACAACATTATGTTCGACATCCTTGAAGGAAGTTTCAATGAGGGTGGAGAATTTTTCCATGTGCTCCTCAAGGAAGGTAAAGTCTTCCATGAAGGCGGAGAAGTTTTTGGTGGCATTATCGGGGCTCTCAAAAGCGGCCTTGGTAATACTGCTGGCGCTGTCGGTATAACGCTTGACTGGTGCTTCAAGCTCTTTCAGTGCCGCCAGTACTTGCGGAGAAAGCGGAGCTTCACTGTTCTCTTTCATGAGCCGCAGCATGTTTTCCACATGCTCCGCAGTTTCCTTTAAAACCTCATCTTTCGCGGAACTGTCTTCCTTGGCCAGGCGCATGGCATTAAGCACATCGGCGCGCAGGGTATCATGCATCATATCGGCTTCAGTTTGCCGCCGGAGTGCGGATGCCACAGTGTTGGCCTCGTTAAAGCTATGTTTCAGCGCCTCGTTTTCCTACAGCCCGGTTCCGCCAAGGATCAAAACGGACAGCATGAAGGCGACGCTGGTCAGGAACATGCGGGTGTTGAGCTTCATGTTCTGTAAAAATGCCACGGGAGAACCTCGGTCTGTGTTGCGGGGGAGTGAAGGGGGGGGGGGCTGAGAGTATAAGAATGCCTATATATTACAATAATTCCAAATATTAGTTTATAATACGTTAAACCTGCGCGGCGGATCGCGATGGCGTGATTGGCGTAGCGGGTTACATATGGCAATAGCAGGACGACAATGAGTATCAGGCAATTCCAATAAAATCCTTTGCAAGGGGGGAAATTTCTGGGGTTGTGGCGTTCTGTTTAGTTGTGACACTATATTGCCTGGGGGCGTAGAACTTGAGTTCGCTTCCGGTTGTAATGTTTTTCAATTACAAGCGTCACATGTGGGGATCGTGTAATTATGACCGATGATTTCTTTGCGCCGCGTTTGAGCAAAGTCAAACCGTCGCCGACTTTTGCCATGATTAAGCTGGCTGCCGAATTAAAGGCACAGGGCAAGGATGTGATCGCGTTAAGCGCCGGAGAGCCGGATTTCGATACGCCGGATCATATCAAGGCTGCGGCCAAGGTGGCGATGGATCAGGGCAAGACCAAATATACGCCGGTCGAAGGCACGGCGGAGCTGCGGCAGGCAATTTGCGACAAATTCAAGCGTGAAAACGGTTTGATTTATAAGCCCAGCCAGGTCATGGCGTCGAGCGGTGGCAAGCAGGTGATTTTTAACGCCCTTATGGCTACGGTGGGGCAGGGAGACGAGGTCATTATTCCCGCGCCCTACTGGGTGTCATATCCGGACATTGTCAACCTTGCCGAAGGTACGCCGGTTTATGTCAACACGGCGGCAGAGCGTGGATTCAAAATGACGGCACAGGAACTGGCCGCCGCGATCACGCCGCGCACCAAATGGCTGATTTTGAATTCACCCAGCAATCCGACCGGTGCGGCCTATACCGAAAGCGAGCTGCGCGCTCTGGCCGATGTGCTGGTCAAGCATCCGCGCGTGCATGTTTTGGCTGACGATATTTACGAGCATCTGGTCTATGACGGGTTTAAGTTCAATACAATCGCGCAAGTGGAACCGGCATTACATAACCGTACCTTGACGCTCAACGGGGTGTCGAAGGCGTATAGCATGACCGGCTGGCGCGTCGGTTACGCAGGAGGGCCAGAGCATCTCATCAAGCGCATGGGCGAAATTCAGGGTCATTCCACCAGCAATCCTTCCTCGATCAGTCAGGCGGCAGCAGTTGCGGCGCTGAACGGCACACAGGATTTTCTGGGGCAATGGCGGCAGAGTTTTAAGCAGCGCCGTGACCTGGTCGTGGATATGCTGAACAAAACCGACGGCATTACCTGTGCGGTTCCGCAGGGGGCATTTTATGTTTATCCGAGCTGCGCGGGCATGATCGGGCGCAGCACGCCGGACGGCAAGAAGTTACAGAATGACGAAGATGTCGCCAAATATCTGGTGGCGCAAGAAGGTGTCGCGGTTGTGTTTGGTGCGGCCTTTGGCCTCAGCCCTTATTTCCGCATTTCTTACGCGACATCGGAGAAGGCGCTGCAGGATGCATGTACGCGCATTCAACGGGCTTCCAAACAGTTGGCGGGGCCGGGCGTTTGATGGCGAGCTGGTTCTGAAGTCTGCACGCGTATCAACAATTTGAGATGTGAGGAGGATAATATGGCAGGTAAAGGTTCATCAGCAAAAAATGCGGCGATTACGGCGGCGCTGAGCATAGTTCTCGCGGACACCTATGTGCTGGGTGTCAAATATCACGGCTATCACTGGAATGTGACCGGGCCGCTCTTTCCGCAGCTGCACGATTTTTTTGGCAAGCAGTATCTGGCGGCTTTTGCCGCCGCCGACGAAGTGGCGGAGCGCATCCGCGCTCTTGGCGTCGTCGCCCCCGGCAGTATGGCGCAGTTGTTAAAGCTGGCGACTGTGACCGAAGCTGTGGCGCGGCCGCCCGCTGCCAAAGGCATGATCGCCGATCTGGTGAAAAGCCATGAGCGTGCCGTCATTGGCATTGATAAAGTTATCGCGCTTGCCGACGATTGCGACGATGAGGTCACGGAGGATCAGATGATCCAGTTCCGCGCCGAACATGACAAGACATTATGGATGTTGAATAGTATGCAGTGATTATTGCGGGGAGGGCGCGAGATGAATCTCGGCAAATTTCTGACGCTGGATATTCATAATCCCCTGATCCGTGTTTTCGTGCCGGTCGGGATCGTGCAGGGGCTGCTGGCTTACGCGATCCTTTACCCGTTCACGGGCGATGTCCTGGAAAAGATTTTTTTCCGTGGCGAGCGATTGGGTGGCGTGGCCATTCCTGCTTTGATCGGAGCGGGACTTGCCTTCTTCCTTTCTTACCGGCGCGAATATTGGGCGCGCGCGGCGGTGGCCGCTGGCTTTTTCGGTGTGGCGCACGCCGCTCTGTGGTGGCTGGCTTCTCCGGGCGGGGACTATTATGAGTCCTATGGCTGGTGGATCGGACCCTGGTACGTTTGTTCGCTGATCTTTGCCTATATCACACTGCCGTTCTTGCAAATTTATGTGGCCACCGGGCGCTGGGAATTTCCTTATGCGACGCTTTACAACCATGCCTGGAACAACGGACAGATTGTCGGCAGCAGTTATGTGCTGACCGGTCTGTTCTTTGCCGTCATGTTTTTGGCTGGTGGGTTGCTGGATATTTTGAAGGTTGATTTCTTTTTGAAACTTATGGGGAACGGGCTTTTTGCCGTCACAGCATATTTTACCGTCAAAGCCATCGGCTATGCCATTGCGCGCGAGAATACCGGCATGGTTGTGGCGTTGCGGCGTTTGTGCCTGGGGTTCTGCAGTTTCCTTGCCCCTATTCTGGCCGGGTTTGCGATTGTCTTCGCCGTCATTTTGCCGTTTGCCGGGCTGGAACCTGTTTGGCAAACGCGGGTGGCGACGCCGATATTTCTAAGTTTTGCGATGGTGACTGTGTTCTTTTTCAATGCGATTTTCCAGGATGGCGCGTCGGAAAATTATTTCACCCGCATCAACGGGCGTTTGCAGCAGATCGCACTGCTGATCCTGCCGATATTCGGAGTGTTGGCGTGCTACAGCACGTGGCTGCGGATTGATCAGTATGGCGTGACGGTTGACCGTTATTACGCAATGGTGCTTGGCGGGTTGATGTCGGGCTATGGCGTTGTCTATGCGATTGCGGCGCTGCGCCCTGCCAAGGCGACGCCGATGATTCAACGCAGCAATATTACGTTGGCGCTGGTGGCGGTACTGCTGGCGCTTGGTGCCCATTTGCCGGTGGTTGGCGCGGCAAGCATGAGCGCCGCCAGCCAGTATAACCTTATCGCGGCGGGCAAGTTCGACCCGGAGAAATTCGATCTCTGGTATTTGAAAGGCGAGCTTGGTGCACCGGGAGCGCGCGCCTTTGCGCGGCTGAAAGAAATTAAAAACCATCCGCAGCAGGAGGCTTTGGAAAAGGCCATCAAACGCGCCGAGGAACAAAAGTCGCGCTGGGATCGTCCTGTTGTGACGCCCGCGACTGATTTACGCGATATCCGCAGCTATATGGCGGTGCATGGGCGCGGCGATCTGCCGTCGGCATTTCTTGATATGCTGGTCAAGGTTCACCAGTATGACCTGGATCATTGTTATTTCCGGGAGAACCGCCCCAAATGTGTCGTGACCCTGGTCGATCTTGACCGTGACGGGCGCAACGAGATTATATGGGTGCGTAACTGGGCCGTGCAGATGTTTGTGGAAGATATAAAGACCAGGAGCTGGAAATCTTCGCCTTACCAGGGGCGGATTTTATCGCGCAACGGGTATTCTGATGCGATGAAGTATCTTGCCGAAGCGCGAGAGTTCCGGCTGCAGAGGGCGCAATATGACGAGCTGATTTTCGATGATAAAGTTAAAATCGGCTTTGTCGGGGAGGGGGATGAGACCGCGCCTGCACCGGCTCCTGACCCCGAACAGCCCCCGTCCGCGCGATAAATTGGATTAATTCTAAAATCATTGTTTTCAGCGTGAAATCCGCCTAGTTTCCGGGCATGAACAGTCTTGGTTTCGATAAGGCTCCGGCCGCTACGCGCGTGGTCGTGGCCATGTCCGGCGGCGTGGATAGCTCCGTGGCCGCGGCTTTGCTCAAGGAGCAGGGCTTTGATGCCGTGGGTATAACGCTGCAGCTTTATGATCACGGCGCGATGGCGAAGCGCAAGGGCGCATGCTGCGCCGGTCAGGATATCTATGACGCGCGGCAGGTGGCGGAACGTATCGGGATTCCGCATTATGTTCTGGATTACGAGCAGAATTTCCGCGCCGATGTGATGGAAGATTTCGCCGAAAGTTATTTGCGCGGCGAGACGCCCATTCCGTGTGTGCGCTGTAATCAAAAAGTCAAATTCCGCGATTTGCTGAAAACAGCGCGCGAGTTGGGCGCCGATGCCTTAGCGACCGGCCACTATGTCCGGCGTGTTGCCGGGGCGGCAGGGGCGGAGCTGCACACCGCCGCCGATCCGTCACGCGACCAGAGCTATTTTCTGTTCACCACGACGCGGGAACAGCTGGATTTTCTGCGCTTTCCTCTCGGCGATATGCCAAAGACGGAAACGCGCGCCCTGGCGGAGCGGTTTCAGCTGCCCGTTGCCAGCAAGCCGGACAGTCAGGACATCTGCTTCGTTCCGAATGGGGATTATGCGTCGGTGGTGGCGCGGCTGCGTCCCGGCGCGATTGAGCCAGGGGACATTGTGGATATGCAGGGCAATGTGCTGGGGCGTCACGAGGGCATCATCAATTTTACGATCGGCCAGCGTCGCGGCATCAATCTTGGTGCGCGCGAGGGCGATCATAATGAACCGCTTTATGTCGTGAAGCTTGATGCGGCACAGCATCGCGTTGTGGTTGGGCCGCGTGCGGTGCTGGGACAGACCGCCGTCAATCTGACCGAAATCAACTGGCTGGCCGGCGATGTCCCGGAGCAGGGTATCAGGGTGCAGGTGCGGCTGCGTTCCGCGCAAATGCCGCAACCGGCCACCTTTTGGCTGAAGCAGGCAGGGCGCGAAGGAGTGATTGAACTCGATGAGCCGACGTTCGGCGTTGCGCCGGGGCAGGCCGGGGTGATTTATGACGGTTCCCGCGTTCTTGGTGGCGGCTGGATTACCGCGTCTAACCCGCCATCTGGCTGAAAAACCACAAGAAACCGTGATTGACAGCACCGCAAAGCCCGCTTATTGATAGCCGCTTCCGTTACGGATATGGCAGCGTAGCTCAGTGGTAGAGCAGGGGAATCATAATCCCTTGGTCGGGGGTTCAAATCCCTCCGCTGCTACCATTAATACAGTATGATCGTGATTTGACCCCTCTTTCCCCGAGGCAAAGGCCAAAACGGCGGGAATTGAGCCGTGGAGTTCAAGCACGACCTTTCTCCCGGCTCTGAGCCTCAGCTTTTGTCCGCCGGTGTCTCCCATAGTCTCGAGGCGTTTTATAGCGTCTGAGTTTTGTAGAATTTGATATTCAAGGGCTACGCCTTAAGTTTTTTGGCCAGCTGGTTCAGTCGAGGCATCGCGGTTTTTTATATCGCAACAGAACCAGAGCAGGTGCCGGCATGATGACAAAAAAGGGAAGTCTTGCGACTTCCCTTTCGTACGTGAGCCTGAGTTACAGTTTTGCGTTGGTGTTTGCCTGAGGGGGAAGGCTTTTCTCCGCTTGGGCCTTCTCTTCGGCACTTGTGTGTTTCATGTCTGGGGCCGATTCCTGCGGCTTGGTACCCGGCGCAGCAACCTTGTTCTGTCCAGAAGGCGTGTTGAGCTGCGTGTTTACTTGAGTCATTGGAGTACCTCATCGGTCATGCGGCAAGGATTTGCCTGCAATGTTGTATATGGGTATGAGGCTTATGCATTACAAGGCCGCGCGCGTTCAGCATGAAGATATACTTCGATCATAATGTTGTTCAGACGGTCAACCTTCCAACGGTTTCTGATCAGATTATAACTGCAGCACCACTCCCAAAACCCGGTGATAGGGCATCGCGGGCTAGCAGCGCAGAGCAGAGCCCGGATATAGGTCGACAGCATCCACCGCCTAGCTACCAGAATGGGTGCTCCGAGGCGGATTTTGAGCCAAAAGATATGAGGGGTGGCTAATCTATTGTATAGATGGAATAAAATGTCCAAAATGAGAATGATTATTATTGACATACATTTCCTGGCGACCTATACACTTGCGAGTCATTCGCAGTTAATTGTTCAGGAAATATAAATGGAAACCCGTCGCAGCCTTCCTCACCTGACCGCCGCATCGTTTTTTCTTACCACGGCGCTTGCGTCACCCGTTGCTTTTGCCGAAGAAAAAAGCGTTGCAGACAAGCGCGTGAAGGTGATGGAGCGCGTCACGGTCATAGGCACACAGGATCGGCGGGAAGAGGTTCCGGGTTCGGCGTCAATCGTCGCGAAAGAGACGCTGGAGCGACATCAAACCACGGATGTGCATCGTGCGCTGCAAGAAGTGCCCGGGGTGATCGTTCAAGAAGAAGATGGTTATGGCCTGCGTCCCAACATCGCCATTCGCGGTGGCCGTTCCAACCGCAGCGCGGATTTAACGTTGATGGAAGACAGTGTGCTTGCGGCGCCGGCGCCTTACGCCGCACCGGAGGCGTATTACTTCCCGCAGATGGATCGCATGGAGTCGCTCGAAATTATCAAAGGTACGGGCGCTATTAAATACGGCCCACGCACGACCAATGGCGTGTTGAACATGGTGACAAAGCCGATCCCCTCCAAGAAGCAAGCCGACTTTGTTGCAGAAGGCGGAAATTACGGCTCGTTCCGAACCGGCGTGACGACCGGCACCAGCTTTGAAAATGGCGGATTGATGCTGAATGCGTTTCATAAAGAAACAGGCGGGTTCAAGGACATTGATTTTGTCGGCGGCAATACGGGATATGATGTGCAGGATGTGATGGGTAAGTTCCGTCTGCATACCAATCCGGGCGCAGAGCATTATCAGGAGCTTGAGGTAAAACTCGGCTATTATGATGAAATTTCGAATGAGACCTATCTCGGCTTGACCGATGCTGATTTTACGGCGAATCCGCATCGTCGCTATGGGTCAAGTCAGCTGGACAAAATGGATGCAAAAGCGTGGCAGGCCGCAGTAACGCATTTTATTGAACTCAGCCTCGACCTGGATCTCACGACGACGCTTTATCACAATGAAGTGGATCGTTCATGGTATCGTTTGAATGGCGTGCGTGTGGGGGGCGTGCGGCGTGATATTAGCGCGATTTTCAATGATCCGATCACGAATGCTGCCTATATCAACGCCATTAAATCTGCTGATACTGCGGGCGGGACATTTATTCAGCGCGACAATGCGCGTACCTATTACGCGCAAGGCATACAGTCAACGCTCGGCTTTGACTACGCGCTCGGAGAAACAAAGAACAAACTGGAAATCGGGGTGCGTTACCATCGCGACCAGGAAGACCGTTTCCAGCGTGAAGACACGTTTGATCTGGTCGGTGGCCAGGCCACGCTTGTCAGCACCGGGACTCCGGGCGGTGCGGGAAACCGCATCCAATCCGCCAATGCGTGGAGCGGTTTCGTGCAGAATGAACTCAGCTGGAATCGCTGGACAGTTACGCCCGGTATCAGGTTTGAGCACATCAATTTGAAACGCAAAGACTATGGCAGTTCTGATCCCAACCGTGCCGGCGCGGCGCTTACGGTGTTTGAAAATGAGCTGAATGTGTGGATTCCAGGGGTGGGTGTTTCTTACGCGGTGAATGATGCATGGAAAATTCTGGGTGGTGTGCATAAGGGCTTTGCGCCTCCGGGAGTGCCGGGCACATCCGGAGAAGCCGCGTTCACACGTGAGGAAGAGAGCATCAATTACGAACTTGGAACACGCTATATGCAAGGGAATTGGTCGGGTGAACTCTTCGGCTTCTTCACCGATTACGACAATCTTTTGGGACGCGATACATTCTCCTCCGGCGGTGGTGGCACGGGCGATGCATTCAACGGCGGCCAAGTCGAGGTCAAAGGTCTTGAAGCCGTCGTGCGCTATAACGCTGCAGGAATTGCCAAGCTGCCGCAGAAATACCGTCTGCCGCTGACCGTAAGCTACACGCTTACGCAAGGTAAGTTCAAAAACGGCTTTACCAGCAGCTTCTCAGAATGGGGCACAGTGACAGCGGGTGATGAACTGCCCTATATCCCGGAACATCAACTATATCTTTCCGCAGGTCTTGAAACAGATGACTGGGGTGTGTCGATTAACGGAAAATATGTCGATGAGATGCGTACGGTTGCCGGACGCGGGGCTATTCCGGCAAATCAGCTTGTTGAATCTCACTGGACAGTCGATCTCGCGGGCGAGATAAAGCTCACCGAACAGATCCGCGCGTTTGCCACAGTCGACAACCTGTTTGATGAGAGATATGTCGCAGCGCGTCGCCCTGCCGGTGTGCGTCCCGGTATGCCTCTGACAGTAATGGCGGGCGTTAAAGTGGCGTTATGGTAGTAGAGGTTTCATGCAGGCAACTTTAACGGCTTTTGATTTTGAGAATGCAAGGGCGATAGCAGGTTCTGTCGCCCTTCATGCCGTTGCAGCCCTGGGGCTTTTTTCTTTTATTGCGGCGCCCGTAGAGATTTTGCCGCAGCAGGTTATTCAGATCAGCATGGTCGCTCCACCATCAGTGCAGGAAGTCAAAGTCCAAAAACCTGTTCAGGAAACGGTCATAGAGTCTGAGCCGGAGAAGACAGAAATCAGCCCCAAAAAGATCGCTGTGAAAAAAGAGCCGGAGCCGATAAAGCCGGTTCAAGAAAAGAAAGCCAGTCACCAAGACCAACAAGTGACCAGCCCTTCACAGGTGAGTCCTGTTGCTGGCAGTGTGCCTGATGCTGCACCAGCAACCCAGATGGTGACGACTACGCCATCTTTTGATGCCTCCTACCTTAAAAACCCTGCGCCGGAATATCCATCCCAGGCCAAGCGTCGCGGTATGGAAGGCGTGGTAATGTTAGGCGTGTTGGTGGCAGAAGATGGTGTGGCTAAATCCGTGGATATTGCGCAAAGTAGCGGGTTTTCCATGCTTGATGCCTCGGCACTGGATACCGTGAAGCGCTGGAAATTTGTTCCCGCAAAGCGCGGCAATGAATCCGTCGAGGCGCGTGTTATGGTGCCGATAGAATTTCGATTGGAGTAAACAATGAACTTCATGCATGTGCTCGAACAAGGTGACGTTGTCTTAATCGCGGTATTTATCGTGCTTACAATGATGTCTATGTTCAGCTGGTATCTGATTTTCCAAAAACTTGGCAGGCATCGTGCAGAGCAGGGGCATATTCAGTCATTTCAGCGCGCGATTATGGTGAGTAAAGACTGGCCTTTGAGACTCACGCCCGCCGATATCAAGTCTGGCAGTCTGGCCATCCTCTTGAAGGAGGCATTACAACATGTGGCGGGACTCTCCAGCGAAGACAGTGCTGAACGCCGGGAAAAGATTCTCACCGCCTATCTTTCTCAAACGCTGGACAATATTCGGGTTGAACTCGACAAAGGCCTTACCAGCCTGGCGTCTATCGGCAGCTCCGCGCCTTTTATCGGTTTGTTCGGCACCGTTTGGGGAATTTATGGTGCTTTGGCGGATATTGCCACAGCTGGCAACGCTTCGCTCAATGTCGTGGCCGGACCTATGGGAGAGGCGCTGGTGGCGACCGCTATCGGCTTGTTTGCCGCCATTCCTGCGGTGTTGGCCTATAATGCGTTCTTGCGAAAAAACCGTCTTATCCTACAGGGGTTACGCCATATTGCGGAGCAAATGACGCTGCAATATTCTGATCCGGAGTCCAAAGCACTCAAGCTGGTGCGTGGAGCAAGCTAATGGCCTTCGGCGGATTTGATAAAGAAGAATTTCAGGCTCCGATGGCCGAGATCAACACCACACCCTTAGTGGATGTGATGCTGGTGCTGCTGGTGATATTTCTTGTGACCGCCCCTATGTTGACACAGGCGGTAAAACTGGAACTGCCGAAAGAATCCGCGCAAGCAATCGTTGATGAAAAGCCTATTACCGTTTCCATTGATGCGGATGGGAAATATTATTGGGACAGCCAACTTATCTCAGCCGAAGTCCTGGCGCAGAATATGGCAAGTGCTGCAAAAGAAGGTGTAAAGCGCCCCATTCATTTACGGGCAGACAAGAAAACAGCCTATGAAAAAGTGAGTCATGTGCTTGCTGCTGCTCAGAAGCACGGGCTCAATAACATAGGCTTTGTTACTGAGTCCAAATAGCTTGCTCATAGGCTCGAGCAGCACCGGGGTATGCCCATGCCGGGGCAGCCCTACAGTGACCATTCATACAATATGACTATGGTTTGAACGCGTTTTCCTGGTGGTGGGGAAAACCGGAACAGCCGAGATAACGCTATGTAATTCCAGCAAAATACCGCTTCCGGCTTCGTAGGCGTCCGTAATCCGTGCCCGGAAGGCTTCGCGACGCCCAAGGAACCCCGTGCTGCTTAAAAGTTAACGCTTGAGAGCCTTGGTAAATCAGGCACCGAGGCTAGAGCCGATGCCTCACGTGGCCGTGTCAATTGCGGCATGAAAGTAAAATGCTTTTTGGCGCTTACCTGCTTTGGTTATATACCTGTTGGCATGACGCATGATGTAGTTCTTGTGGCCTGTTTCATGGTGTCATGGCCGGGCGGGGATCGGTATTCCTGTACCCGCCGCTCTCGACAAAACGAGCGATAAACAGTTCTAAAGCTCAGGAGGCTTTATATGAAGAATAATTCTACTAACTCAAAGAAGTCCGACATTACGCCTCGGCAGACACAAATTCTTTTCGGTGTGGCCAAGGGGTTTACCAACCGGGAAATTGGACGCACGCTTGATATCAGCACGCGCACAGTTGAGGTGCATCGTTTTCAGTTGATGAAACGATTGGGTGCTAACAATGTCGTTCAATTATTGAAGTGTGCGGTGGACAAAGAACTCATCACCCCGACTCTCGGCGCCAGAAAGCGCAAGTCACTTGCCTCGGTTTACAAGGCAGGCTAGTCCCGTTTTATCCACACCTGTGGCGCATGCTCTGATATGCCGCTCCGCAAGGGGCGGCATAAATGCTTGCAGAGATGTCACACCGTATTGTGATAATCATTTATTCTTGAGCCCATTCTTGACTGGGCATGACCCGTACCCCAGCTTTGCGAGCTAGTGATTCACCCCAACACAGCAGCAGGGAGTACTTTAATATGCGTCATCGGGTCGATTTGAAAAATCAGAAGAAGATCGCACTAATTGCGGCCACGCTGTTGGTTGCCTCTACGCCGGCTTTCGCTGCGGAGAAGACCAAGAAGAACCGTGCAGCCAAGTCGCCCCCCGTTGTGGCAGCTCCTGCGCCGGTTGTTGCGCCTGCGGCCTCGGTGCCGGTTGCGGCTCCAACCCCCGTGGCGGCAAGCAATGGGCCGGAAGCCCTTTACAGGGACGGCAAGGTTTCTGGAGAAGTGCGCTACCGCTATGAGTTCATTGATCAGGATGGACCCGCGCCGATTACGCGCGATGCCAAGGCTTCGACGGTGCGCGTCAATCTTGGGTTCAAGACCGGCGTTTATCAGGGGTTCCAGGCTGGAATCGAAGGACAGACGGTGCAGCATATTGGCGCGCGCTTGTTTAATGATTCGATCAATGGCGCGACGTCATATCCCGCCGTTACCGATCCGGATGTCACCGTTTTGAATGAGCTGTGGCTGTCCAATAATTCATTGCCAGAGACGGTGGTCAAGGTCGGTCGGCAGAAGATCAATATCGACAACCAGCGTTTCATCGGCACGGTGAACTGGCGGCAGAATGACCAGACCTTTGATGCGGTCAATGTCGTCAATACGACTATTCCTGGGCTTGAGCTCATGTATGGTTATCTGTGGAACGTCAACCGTATTCAGGGGCCGGATTTTGCCACGGGGCGTCTGAATTCTGATACGCATATCGCGCATGCCGCCTATAAGGCTGCGGACTGGTTGACGGCGACGGCCTATGGCTATTGGATGGATTTTGACAATTCCAGAACGTTGTCAAACCAGACTTACGGGCTGCGTCTGACCGGCAGCACGCCGATTTGCGAAAACATGTCCTTCTTCTATGAAGCCGAAGGCGCGCGGCAGATGGATTATGGGACCAATACGACCAAGTATAATGCGTGGTATTTCCACGTCGTCCCGGGCATCAAGGCTCATGGCGCTACGTTGAAGGGCGGTTTGGAATATCTGGGCGGCGATGGCACGATGGGTTTCCAGACTCCGTTGGCGACACTGCATATCTTTAACGGTTGGGCGGACAAGTTCCTGACGACGCCGACGAACGGGTTGTTGGATTACTACGGCGTAGCGTCATACCAATTCTCCGGAATCCACCGCTTTGTGGATGGTATTGAGGTGGTCGGCGCTTACCATAAATACTATGGCGACAAGACAGGGAATTTTGGCTCTGAACTTAACTTCGCCGTCACAAGAGGCTTTAAGCTCCCCGAAGGGACGCCGTTCAAGACCATCGATGTTGCGCTCAAATACGCAAACTACGATGCTAAGGATGCTCCCTACACCGATACGCAAAAGGTCGCGGTGCAGTTTGGAGTTAAGTTCTGATCTGTCTTTGATCTAGTTAGTATCTGACAAAAGAGGGCGTGCAATGTGGCCAGATGGTTGCGTTGCGCGCTCTTTTCGTTTTCTTGTAGATTTGGGTATGCGTTAATGCGCGCGTGCGCGTTGACCGCGTGGTCTCTTGTGGGAGATGGCTACGTTGTTGCCTAGATCGTAAGCCGCTACGAGGGCGCGACCAAGTCTGGTGCGGAAATCGCGCCGACGCCCTAGGATAATTTCAAGCTCCAGCATCGCAGCCAAATCATCAAACACCACATCAGGCTGCCCCTGGCGCATGGGCAGCTTCATATCCTTAACTTGCTGCGGCAATGCTGGAAATTTGTGACCCATATTTCCCGCCGAACAGAGGCATTTGACGCCTACTGGTAGCCTATGCCTGCTTTCCAGGCAAGGGAAAAATCCCACATTTTGGGCTAGAGTTCTTTCTGCAGATAGACGCGTGCCGCCTGCATACGGGCGAGGGTCAATTCGTCAAGCGACCTGATCCCAAAATCCTTAAAAAAGTCAGCCTGGATTGTATCACGCTTGATATGGCGGATTTGCGCGGCATACTGGATCAAAGCCAGCAATTCTACTTTTTCGTAACGATTAAGCGGTCGAAAATATTCGACCATGCACCCTGTGCTGACACTTGCGCCTGCCGCGCTGAGCGCGGCGGCAAGGAGTACCGTCTTAAGTGAATAATACCCGCGTTCAACGTCTGCAGTTTGGCCGGGGTTGTGCAGAATTGCGCGCGCCAGAGTTACGATTTTTTCGCCGCGATCTTCCATATCAGCCTCAAGAAAATCAGGTGCTAAAATATAACTTCACTCTATCATGTATCGCCTACCACAAGTTGTAATGAATTGGAATATGATATTTTATGGTGATGCTATCCTAACTTAAAAAAACACTACACCTCACCGTTTCTTAACAACAATTTGCTTGTTGTTGCTGGCGTAGGCGATAAGGGTTCGTGCCTGGGTTTGCAACAATGTCGGAGTGCTTTTGTCTGTTGGATAGTTCTGTATTTGCCGATAAATGGTTGTTGCCATCATGGCCAGTTCGCGGGGCGATAACTCCCGTTGCATATCTTCGGCAACTTCTTGCAAGCGCGCGATAATCTCGGTCAGGAGATCAAGCTGTTCTGTGCCCGGTTCTTGATGGGCGTTCTGGTCACCCATCAAATAAGCCGGGGTCGTATCCAGAGCTCTGGCCAAAGCCTGGAGCGTGTCATAGCGCGGATAACGGGCGCGCCCGGAGAGCATATCGCGCACGGCGGTGGGGTTTAGCCCCGCCATCAGTGAAAGCTGCCGGGGGTTCATGCCGCGCGTTTCGATAAGGCGTGACAGCGTTTGTACCCAGCGGGGTTCTTTTTCTTGATTTTTTGCCAATGCCGTCATGGGTGGGATTTAACCCATTTCATCGCCGCAATCAAGGGAAATATCCTATGGAAGCGGGCGCTGCGCGTGTGGCGCTGCCCACAAGTCCCAGCGGCGGCGGACAAAGATATAAAGCAGGACGCTGTGCGTCAGGATGGCGACCAGGACACCGCCAAGAAGGTCGGCTGGATAATGCGCCGCGACGATGACGCGTGACGCCATAATTATTCCGGCGAAGATTAAAAATGGCCAGCGCCAACGCGGGGCGACGACGCCGACGGCCAGCGCCAGCGCCATGACCGTGGTGCTGTGCCCCGAAGGAAACGACCACCATTTGGCGTCGAAGGCCAGTGGCGTAAATTGGTTGAATATGTCCTGGTCCAGAAAAACCGGACGCGATCTGCCAGCCAGAATTTTAAGGGCGTTCGTAAGAAGACCGGAAGCCGCCACGCTCGTGAAAATAAATCCGCCTCCGGCCAGACGTGGCCGCCACACGGCGCTTTGACCCGGCCTGAAGCGAAGGCTAACCCAGGCGTAGGCGCACCACGCGGCCAGGGGCAGCAGGAACCAGTGGCTTTTTCCGGCGTCGGTCAAGAATTTAAAGGGAGCGACAAGCTGTGGTGTCGTCCGGTCGAGCAGTTTGAAAAATTCCGCGACGGGGCGATCAATCCAGAGCATGCACAGGCCGATGGCCATCACCATGCCGAGAAGAGCCGCAAGGCGCGCATTATTCGTCAACATGAAATCTCGCCTCGCGGTGCAATCGGTAAAAAGCAAAATTCTTCCATCTGCCGCCGTTATAATTATAGCCGCGGATTGTCGCCAATCTGTCGGCCTCAATATTTTCCAGCATCAGACTTAGATTGAATTCCGGTTCTTGCTCTGCGGCGATCATGGCGACGGCACAGGCGTCATCGGCCAGAAGCCGCGCGGCATAATCAGCGCCGTTGGCAAATCGGGTCGCGGTTCCCGTCATAAAGACGATGCTGGGATCTGTATACCCGCTGGTAATCAGGTGGCTGAAAGGACAGGGGCGTAGCTCGTCATAGACTGCGGCGGCTTGAGGGGAAATCAGGATCGGCTTGAGGGAAGGGGGCAGCAGGCCGAACCCGGCTTTGGTGAGGAAGATGGCGGTGCAGATGCCGCAAACCAAAGCCAGAAGCGGGCGCGTGTCATGCCAATGCATTTGCATGACGATCAGAACTGATGCGAGCAGGCAGAGACCCAGAGACTTATAGTGAATCGGGATGCCCACAAATTCAGGCATCAAGACTATGCCGGCGGTGACGCCCAGCATGATTGCGCCGCAGGCAAGATTGCTCAAACGCCAGTACCAGGCCAGCGGGGCTGACGACGCGGGACGCAGGAGGCAGGCTGCGGTTGCCCAGGCAATTGCCGGATATGTTGGCAAAACATAGTGCGGCAGCTTGGTAAAAATCAGTTCATTGATAAGCCACACCGGAATGATCCAGGCGAGGATAAAGCGGCTGGTGGGATTGCTGCGGTCACGCCAGACCGCTGCCAAGCCGCGTAAGGCCAGCCAGACGAAGGGACTGAATAAAATAAAAAACAGCACCAGGTGATAGCCGGGGGGGAGAAAGCCACGATCCTGTCCCGCGAATATTTTGCCCAGAAAATCATGATCCACGGCTTCACTATAAAATACGCCGTGGCTGGAAATACCGATCCAGATCAGCCACGGAGCGACCAGCGCGGCGCATAATGCGCTGCCGCGCCATGGCCGTAGTTTTTTGAACCAGTCCAGTCTGCGATCCACGATCCACAAGGCGATCACGGTACAGAAGGTTATCAAGGGTGTCAGGGGGCCTTTGATAAGAATTCCCGCCGCCTGTCCAACCCAGAAGGTCAAGACCAGTTTTCCTGATAGGGCTTCTGGCCGGATATAGGCACGCGCCAGAATAAATTGTGTCAGGCAGATCGTGGCGAGGAGAACCGCGTCGGTTTTGGCGATCCGCGCCTCGAAGTTCAGCAAGGGCGTACTAAGCAAAACAGCACCCGCCAGTAAACCAGCCAGTGCGCCGTGGAAATATCCAACCCCCCAGGCCGTCAACAAGACGGCAAAAATCGCGCCAAGCAGGGAGGGGAGGCGGTAGGGCCAGATATCGTCATAAGGGGGCACGCCAAAAATTTTTGCGCTGGCGCTTTGCAGCCAATAGATGCCGATAGGTTTTTTATATCTGGTCTCCTGCATAAAATGGATATCAAGATAATCGCCGGTTTCAAGCATCTGCTTGCTGGCCTGGGCATAGCGCGGTTCGTCGCGATCAATCGGCGGCATGGTGGTAAGGCCGGACAGAAAGACGATCAGGGCAACAGCAAACAGAAGAAGATAGCCCCGTAAGGTCAGGCGTGCGCCGGTTGCTTCGCTGAGGCCGTAAGGAAGCGGGGTCATTGGGGCGCCGCCGCCGCACGCGCGTCGTGCTTGGCGCGCCTGATAAAATGGAGGTTGCGCAGGTAAACCAGCGTGCCGGTGCTTTGGCCGATGATAAAGACGATGTCTTCTTTATGGATGGCGTACAACAAGGTGATGAAGCCGCCGGCCAGGCTTAGATACCAAAAACCCTCCGGCACAACGCTTTGGCGCGCGCGTTCGCTGGCGATCCACTGATAGAGAAAACGCGCCGCAAACAAGCCCTGGCCAAGCAACCCAAATCCGACCCACCAGTCCCAGTGGGCGGAAAACCAGTCCAGAAACTGTGCCAGGGTGTCTGTCATGCGCTGCGGTCATTGAGGAAAGGGGCTTTAAATTACCGGTCTATGGCATTGAATGCAATCTGGGTTATGTCACAGACGGCGTTTGAAAGCCTGTCCGGCCTATGGTAGAGAACACCCGTGAATAAAATGCGTTTTTCCTTGCTGTCGATGAGTGTGTGGCAACGCCTGATGGGGGCGGCGGCGTTGGCCGTCCTGCTCTTTGGCTTGGCGCTGGCCGCGGTGTCGTGATGCTTGAGCTTTGTGATCTTACGGCGGGTTATGACCGCCATCCCGCCGTGCACCATGTTTCAGCGCGATTCAAGCCGGGAACCCTGACGGCCATTGTTGGGCCAAATGGCGGCGGCAAGAGCACGTTGTTGAAGGCCGTGATGGGGATGATCCCCCTGATGTCCGGACATATTCTTATGAATGGCGTTACCGCGCGCGATTGCGCCTATATGCCGCAGCAAAGTGAGATCGACCGCGAGTTTCCCTTGCGTGCCATCGATCTGGTCAATTTTGGACATTGGCACCGCATCAGGGGCGTTGGCAGGCTGATGCCGGAGATGGCAAAGATCAGTCAGGATGCTTTGGCGCGGGTGGGGATGGCGGCCTTTGCCGAAAGATCAATCGGCAGTCTTTCGGTCGGTCAGTTTCAACGGGTGCTATTTGCGCGGATTATCGTGCAGGATGCGCGGCTTATTCTGCTTGATGAGCCTTTTGCGCCGATTGATAGCCGGACTGTCCTTGACCTTGCGCCCTTGCTGCGACAATGGCGGGATGAAGGGCGTACCATTCTGTTGGTTGTGCATGATCTGGCGCTGGCACAGGAATTCTGTCCCGACGCCATGTTGCTGGCGCGTGATCTGGTGGCGTTTGGCGACGCAGCAACGGTGTTGCAACCCACGAACCTGCAACAAGCCCGACTGTTGGCGGAGAGCTGGATCGAAAGTGCGCCGCAATGCGACCGCGATTTGTTGCCGCCGCACGACCACCATGGTCACGAGCATCATCATTGAGCCCCATGATGCGAGAAATGGTCACCATCACTGACACTGACACTGACCTGAATGCGTGGGCTGGAACACGGCACCTTTGCACGAGTCACGTTTGTGGTGCGGCGGCGGTTGTTCCGGCAGGCGAGTTATGGGGAGGTCTGGCCTCATGACGTGGGTGTATGATTTTTTTATTGCCCCTTTTGCCGATTATGCCTTTATGCGCCGGGCTTTGGCGGCGGTGATCTTCGTGGCCTGCGGCAGCGCACCACTCGGAGTTCTGCTGATGCTGCGGCGTATGAGCCTGATCGCTGAAGCGATGTCGCATGCCATTCTGCCCGGGGTTGCCGTCGCCTTTATGATCGCCGGATTTTCGCTCTCCGCCATGAGCCTGGGTGGGTTCGTTGCGGGGGTATTTGTGGCGCTTCTGGCCGGGCTGATCGCCCGGATTACGCCTTTGCGTGATGATGCCAGTTTTGCGGCGCTGTATCCAACTGCGCTGGCTTTGGGTGTGCTGTTGATTTCGTTGCAGGGAACGGCACTTGATCTGATGCATCTGTTATTCGGAACCGTGCTGGCCATTGATCGTGACGGCCTGTTCATGATTGCCGGCATAGCCATCGGAACGCTTGGTGTTTTGGCCGCGATTTACCGGCCGTTGGTCATCGCCATTTGTGACCCGGCGTTTTTACGCAGCCAGGGAGCTTACCCAACATTTTATCACTTGGTCTTTCTGGTGCTGGTGACGTTCAATCTTGTTGCCGGATTTGAAGCGATGGGGACGTTGATGGCCGTCGGCATGATGATGATTCCGGCGATCAGTGCGCGTTTCTGGGCACGGCGGCTGGATGCCATGCTGGCCATTGCGGTTCTGTTCGCTTTGTTGGCGGGAATAGTCGGGTTGACGGTATCGTATCATCTTGGCGTGGCTTCAGGGCCGACGATTATCCTTGCCGCTGCCGTCATCTATTTCTTATCGCTGGCTCTTGGGCGTTATGACAGTCTGCGCGCGCGCTTTTGGCCCGGGCGTCACCTGGCACGCTAAGACAGGTCTTAAAACGTGTCAGGAGCTTTGGTTTGTGCGGCAAAAGGCGTTTTTCCGGCAGGCGTTTTTTGACTGCGGATAAATCCGCTCTGGCGCAGTGCCGCCATTTTCTTGGGGTCGCTGCGTAAGTCGATGGGCAGTCGGTTATCAGTCAAGGCAAGCTCTGACGCGACCTGCGCCAAAATCGGCGCGGCGTCATTCGACACTTGCATGGCATCATGTACCAGTGCGCACAGGGCCATATAGCTCTTGGCAGAAAGTTGTAACATTCTCTTCTCGTTTGTTCAGTGCCGGGAAACTGTCGCGGCGCAGAAGGCATTTTCACATTCCTAATTTCACTAAATCACGGAATCATGAAAGCAAAAAATCCTTTTTTAAGAAACCTGGGAAAGTTATTGAAAATGCCATCAATAATCGTTGATGCGGGATATACTTTCATAGGAATCTTGGTCGGTTAGACGTTGGTCATCCCCGTGCGGGAAATGCGTACTTCCTTATGCACGGAGAGGCTGAGCAGGATGCCGAAGCCTATCAACAGCGTCAGAATGGCCGTGCCGCCATAAGAAACCAGCGGCAGGGGGATACCGACTACCGGGATCATGCCGGTAACCATAGCGATGTTGACACACAAATACAGGAAGAAGTTAACCGTTAAACCAAAGGCTGCCAGCCGTGCAAACTGGTTTTGACAGGCGGTGGCGATCAGGAACCCATAGGCAAGGATCAAGGCATAGAGCAGGAGCAGAATCAGCGCTCCCATCATGCCGAATTCCTCGGCCAGAACGACGAAGATGAAGTCCGTGTGTTTTTCAGGGAGAAACTGCAACTGACTTTGTGTGCCATTGCCAAATCCTTTACCAAACACGCCCCCGGCTCCGAGCGCGATCTTAGATTGCATGATGTTATATCCGGCTCCGAGCCGGTCGCTTTCAGGGTTCATAAAAGTCAGGACACGGCGTTTTTGATAGTCATGCATAAAGTGCCACAGGACGGGCAGGCTGCTTGCCACCAGAACGAAAACAGTCGCGAATTTCCACTTTTTTACGCCCGCTACGAAGAAGGTCGCCGTGGCAACCAGACCAAGCAGTGCCGCCGTTCCCAGGTTCGGCTGCATCAGCACCAGCGCAATGGGGGCGAGCGTCATGGCCGCAGGCGGGATGAGCGCGCGGATACGTCCGATATCTTCAATCGGCAAGGCGTGGAAATAGCGCGCCAGTGCCAGAATCAGCGAGATTTTCATAAGCTCGGAGGGCTGGAGGACAAAGAACCCAAGATTAATCCAGCGCTGTGCCCCCATTCCGATGTGGCCGGAAATCTCGACGAAAACCAGCAGCATCAAGGTGACAAAATAAAACGGGTAGGCAAGCCGTAACCACCAGCGCACATCCACCAGTGCCAGTGCAAGCATGATGACGATACCCATCCCGCCACGGATCAGTTGCGGTCCGGCCCAGGGCTGCCATTGCTTGCCGCCCGCAGAATAAAGCAACGCAATACCGATGCCGGAGACAAGGACGATAAGCAGTACCAGTCCCCAGTTAATGGCGAAAACCTTTTCGCCGAGGCTGAGTTCATCGGTATGAAAGAAACTTTTGGTCATGGGAGCCCGGACAGAGCGGCGGATTCGCCAAGAGTAGCCGCTAGCGCCGTGGTAAGAAAGAGGCTATCCGCGGGGCAGATTTATCATGCCGGTATGGCAATGCTTGCAGCGGCGCGGATTTCCGCTATTTTACAGCGCAATGCTGACCGACCTTCACCATATTTATGCCGACAAGATCGCTGCCGGTGGTTTACATGCCGATCCGGGGCAGGAGGCGGCCATCGCCGCGTTGCAGGAACTATGTCTTCGGTTCAAGACTCCGGCGGTTCGTTCCTGGCGTCGGAAACCGGCAGCGGCGCCGCGCGGGATTTATCTTCACGGGCCGGTGGGACGCGGCAAATCCATGCTGATGGATTTGTTTTATAGCCATGCGCCGGTCAGAGCAAAGAGGCGCGTGCATTTTCATGCCTTTATGCTGGAAGTTCATGCGGCGTTGCATCGACAACGGCAAGAAGAGCGTGGCACAGATCCCTTGTCGCAAATTGCCAAGGACATTATCGGGAAACATCGTTTGTTGTGTTTCGATGAATTCCATGTCGCGGATATTGCCGACGCCATGATCCTTAGCCGGCTGTTCACGGCGCTTTTTGCCGAGGGGATGGTTCTGGTCGCAACCTCGAATTGGGCGCCCGATGCGCTGTATAGCGGCGGATTGCAGCGGCAATTGTTTTTGCCTTTCATTGATGTCCTGAAGGCGCATGTTGATGTTGTGGCGGTTGCGGGAGCTGTTGATCATCGCATGGCGCGTTTGCGCGGCTGGGAAGTGTTTCACACGCCTTTGAGCGCGGCGTCCACGGCATTGCTGGCCAAGCAGTTTGCTGATCTGACCGGCCGTGCCGAAACCTCGCCCGTGACCTTGGCTGTCGGCGGGCGGCATACGACGATCCCTAAATCCGCCAAGGGAGTGGCTTGGGCTGATTTTGCCGATTTGTGCGGGCAACCGCTGGGGGCGGCGGATTTTCTGGCGCTGGCCAGGAATTTCCATACGCTGGTTCTGGATGGCGTTCCGCAGATGAAGCCGGAACAGCGCAACGAGGCAGTGCGCTTTACGACCCTGATCGACGCTCTTTATGAAGCCAAAGTTAAGTTAATCATGGCCTCCGCTGTGCCGCCGGAGCTGCTCTATCCGCAAGGCCAGCATGCGTCGGCCTTTCAGAGGACGGTCAGCCGGTTGCACGAGATGCATTCCGCCGACTATCTGGCCTTGCCACATCGGTTGGCGCAGGCGGGGTGAACCTGCTATTCTGTTGCGGTCAGTGATATTTGAGGCAGCATGTTTTTACGCACCCGAACCATCATCCGTCGCGCTTTGTTTGGCGTGCTGCTGGCGGCTGTCCTCGTCATTTCCACCGTGGTTTATCGGACGAAAGCAGCCTTGCCGGAAATGAAGGTGACCTACTATCCCGAGTGTCACTGTTGCGCGAAATGGGTTGAGCAGATGCGTCAGGCAGGGTTTACCGTGTCGGAGGTTTTTCACAGCGGGCTTGGCGCGATTAAGGAAAAATACGGTATTACCCCGGAGATACTTTCTTGCCATACAGCGGAAATCGGTGGCTATGCCATTGAAGGGCATGTCCCGGCCGAAGTGATCAAGCGTTTGCTGGCAGAAAAGCCCAAGGCGACGGGGCTGGCGGTTTCAGGTATGCCGCTGGGCTCGCCAGGCATGGAAGGGGAGAATTCCGTGCGCTATGACGTTTTTTTGTTCGGCCCGGGGTCACGCGAAGTTTTTGCGTCATATCGCGGTGGTAAGCCGCTATAAATTTGTGATGAAGCTCTTGGGAATTTTTACGCTGTCGTTTATATAAGGCGCCGGGATTTTGTCTTATTATAATTTCATGTGTGGATGATCATGCGTCTTGTTGAAGATATTTTTGGAATTGTCGCCGAATTACAGAATTTGCCGCGGAAAGGATGGGTTGATTACCGCATCAAGAACCCCGAGACTGTTTGGGAACATCTGCGCGATGTGAGGCGGATGTCACGGGATTTAGGTGAACGATTTTTTGGTGCCGCCAAGGCGGAGTTGTGCGCGCGTTATGGTGGATTGCATGATGTGACGGAGGCTATTGTTTCCGATATCACGCCGCATATGGGGGTGACGCCGAGGCAGAAGTACGCATTGGAGAAAATGGCGATTGATCATATTGGGTCTATGTCGCCGGGTGGAAAGCGAATCCGGGATTACTGGTTGGAATATGTGGAGCAAGACAATGATGCGGCGCAGCTCGTCCATCAGGTTGATAAACTGCAGCTTGCCGTCAAATGCCTGGAGTATGAGCGCAGGAACGCGACGCCTTATAATCTTCAGCCCCTCTGGGATTCTACGCGTGCGTCTTTGCGCGAAACGCCCTTGATAGGAGCTTTGGATGTGCTGGAGAAGAAACGTCCGGAGCATGCGAAATCAAAACCGCCCTTGAAACGTCGGCCAACCACGCCAGAGATGTTTCCGACATTATATTATCGGGCTATGCAGAAGATGGGATATTATTCCACTAATAGACCCTGACGCCACACCAGAGCAGGTAGGTTAGCCGCCATAATCTTGAGGCCGGGCTATTGGGGTGTCCTACGGCACTGCCCCGGCGGCACAAGCGGCGCATATAATAAGCCGCCAGATCGTTATGCATGAACAGCGGTGCTGCGGTACGGCGGAGCGAACGCGGCATGGCTTTTATTCTATCGCGCAATATCTCGATTTTTTCTTTTTGCAGCACGACCAGATTTTCTGTTGCTGCGTGATGGGACAGTCGCGCTTCCGTATAAGCGAGGAGCGTTGCTGTAACATCTGCGGTTACCGCTTGTTGCCCGATGATCGTGGCGGCGACCTGTGCCAGCGGGCGGGTGATCGCTTCTGGATTGTGAGAAGGGATGGTGGGCTCGGGAGAGGAGGGCGCAATCAGCTCATCTTCCCGGGCGTCAATAAGGTGATGCAGAGGGGCAAGGTCGATGCCACGCGCTATCATTGCGGCAAAGCGGTCAAGGACGGGGTGCGGCGGGTAGGTTCCCGTCGTCGTAAGGTTCTTGAGGTTATCACGCCACCATTGCAGGCGGATTTGCCCCAGCAACGGCTCGGAGACCTGGTCGCGTACCAGCGCCAGCTCGGCATTAAACAGGAACAGGGCGGCCAGGTTATCCCGGTGTTCGGCGGCTCCGAACATGCAGAGGATATAGCGGTCGTAATCCTTGCCTTTAAGTTCGGTCAAAAGCGTATTGTTGGAGAGATTTGACATGGGCGGCGCATTTATCCTATAGGTCTGCCATTCCTGAAAAAGTGGATAAACCTAGCGGATTTATCCCGTCAGCGGCAGGCAATCGGTCGGCGCGCATGAACTATCGGGACAACTTAAAAATGTAAAGGAAAATCAATGAGTAAACGCGAAAATTCAAAGTATAAAATTGACCGCCGTCTTGGCGTCAACCTTTGGGGCCGTCCGCGCAGCCCGATTGTTAAGCGTGAAAGCCGCCCTGGCCAGCATGGGTTGCGCCGTACCAAGCCGTCGGATTACGGCATTCAGCTGATGGCGAAGCAGCGCCTGAAGGGGTACTACGGCAATATCGGCGAGCGTCAGTTCCGCCGTTATTACCAGGAGGCGATGCGGCGCAAGGGCGATAACAGTGAAAATTTGATCCAGTTGCTTGAGCGTCGTCTGGACGCCGTGGTTTATCGCATGAAATTTGCGCCGACCGTTTTTGCGTCGCGTCAGCTCATCAATCACGGGCATCTGACCGTCAACGGCAAGCGCGTCAATATCGCGTCCTATATGGTCAATGATGGCGATGTTATTGAACTGCGCCCCAAGGCCAAGCTGTTGGCTGTGGTTCTGGCTTCGGTGCAACTGTCTGAACGCGATGTGCCGGAATATATCACCGTGGATCATAAAGAAATGAAGGGATCCTTTGTGCGCACGCCGCAATTCTCGGATGTGCCTTATCCGGTGCAGATGGAACCAAATCTGGTTATCGAATTTTATTCGCGTTAAGCGAAAATGGTTCAGGAAACCCGCGCTTCTTTGGAAGCGCGGGTTTTTTTATGATTTATCATCTGACGATGGGTCGCCGCGGATGGTCTGCGCCGTCAGGCTGTTGCGGTTGTTTGGTGTGGCGGAGTCAACGCCATGGGCATGGGAATCCGGGGTTTGCAGATGTGTTGTTGCACCCGCAGTGACGACGGTAGCATTGACGGTCGTTGCACCGGGAGCGCCGCTTGCGGCACTGCCGCTGCCGGTTCCGCCGCCGGGGCCACTTTGATCCGGACGATCAGCCATATGGGCGAACAGTCCCGCATTATGCTGTGGCGCGGCGGCGGCGCTTTGTGTGACCATTTGCTCGAGCACCGTGAGGAGTTTGCGTTGCCAGACCTGCTGCGCGCTTTGTGCGGCGGCAATGCTGTTGACGACTCCGGCACCGTTACCGCCGTTACCACCGCCGCTTGACGCTCCGGCCAAGCCGGATTCATCACCGCCGCCGATGGCCGAAGTGCCAAGCCAGCGCATGGTCATTTCAGGCAGAATGTCGATGCACTTCAGGCTGGCGTTGGCGATGCCGAAGCTCAGGATCAGGTTGGCGATCAGGAGCACAAGCGGCCCCAGGGAATACAGAGTCTTGCTGCCTTGTAAGCCGTCAAAGGTGAAAATAAGCATAGAGGCTTGCAACAACCCGAACCCGGCATGCATCAGGAGCAGTGCGGCGATAAAGCCGACGATCATCAAAGTCGGGCGCAGGAATATATTGAAAATAAGCACGACTCCAAGGCGCGACGCCTGCGGCAGCATATCATCGCCGCGCATGGACAGGAAGGTGAGCGCCCAGATAGGAGCCGCCGCCAGACCCTGTATGATCGCAAGCAACCAGATGACGCCGCCAATGGCGAATTTGATCAAAGGCAGCAGCGGCAGGATGAAGACCAGCAGGATGCCGGGAATAAACAAAGCCGCCGCGACCAGGATCAGAAGGTAACGTGCGAAATCGGCGGGTTGATCCATTTGGTCGCCTGCCTGCGGCAGCAGTTGCGTGGAGTCAAAATGCGGGTTGGCCGAGAAAAAGGCTCGATTAACCGCATGCGCCATGTTCCCGAACAAGATCGAGGGGCCGAAAACGGGGTTGTTGGCGCGTGGTGACCATTCGGCCACGGAAAAAAATTCATCCGCGAGGTCGAGCGCGGTGAAGCCGAGCGCAATCGGGCGAAACAATCCGATATTGGCGGAGCCGCCTTCTTCGACGCCGGGGTTGAGCAGATTGCGGCCGTTGCTGACGGCCTCATTCCGGACAAGGATATTTGCGGAGAGCGTCAAGGCTTGTTTGAAGGGGCCTTTGGCGTGGTCAATCTGCGGATTAAACCAGATTTCCGCCGGGGATTTCGGGTCGAAATGCTGCAACAACAGGTGGGCGATGCTGAGGCTGCGCGAGATTTGCAGCGTCGCCTTGTCATTGGCCGCCGCATAGAGCGGATAATAGAATGCCACCACCGGGGTGGCCATTTCCGGCGTAATCAGCACCGTGTCGGTGAGCGCAAATTTCTGGAGTGTTGCCCCGGCAGCAATCCAGCCGAACTCGTTTGACACATTGGCGTTGATGGCGATGGGGATGCTGAACATATTATGTTCATTGAGGCTCAAGCCGCCGCGCAGGGCGTTGTTGTAGATACCCTGATAGTCTTTGACCAGCGCAGCAAACTCCATGTTGAATGGCATGTCGGTGTTTTTGTTTATCCCGAGCGCGCTTATGGTAATGCTGCCGCCGAGATCAAGAGCCCGCTGCTGCACGGCTTTGATGGCCTCCAGATGCGCTTTTGATAATTGCGCGGATACCTGGGTGATCGTGGTGTCTTTTTTGATGCCCCCACTCTGCGTGACCCATGTCAGGCTGCCGCAAGTGACCGGGGGGGCATCGGCCATCGCGGTGACACTGGTCTGGAAGAGGATGCGCGAGACGGGTGGCGAAGACTCAGTTACATATTTGAGGAACTGATCGTTCATGCCGCTGAGCAGCGAGGTGGGGGCGATGCCGGACCCGGTGGCCTCGTAAGATTTTGCACAGATGCCGATGGCAACCAGATTGGCGACGATTGCTGTGGGGTCGATTGCTGCCGTGCCGTGCAGGTTCATCTTCTGCACTTGTGTCGTATCGGCGAAAGCTTCCCAGGCGTTGCTGGCTAACCCGGAACCCAGCCGCGCCAGTTGCATGATCATGTATTGCGCGATGTTATAGCCGTTGACGGGAACCAGAAGCCCCAAAGCCAGAACCAAACGCACCGGCACCCACATTTGCTTGTTGCGCTTGCCAAAAGGGATTCCGGTATGTGCCGTTTCGCCGACGATGACGATCAGGTGATAAAAGACGATGATGACCGCAAAGACCATCAGCGCGCCGCTGTAGTAGGTAAAGATTATTTTCAGCGCGTTGTGCAGCCCGGTGCCGGTCGTACTGTTGAAAAATGAGGAACTGCCGGAAAAAACGAAGTCGAGGATTTGCTGACCGATATCCTGTGGCCTGTTGGCGACGTCAAATAGTCCCACGTCTGCGGCCAACGCCGGCGCAGCGCCGCCAAAGCAAAGGAGTATGGTGAGTAGAAATAAAAACATAAATTGCACGTCGGTCAATAAAACATGGCGTCGACAATAAGCGAAAATGTTCACTTCACGCCACTATCGCCGACGGGCTATTGTATGGTTTCCGTAGCAAGGGATTGATGGGATCGCAGTTCGACAGCAATCACGTTATGATCGGCGCTGGCCTGCGGAAAATCGGCTAAATCAAGACGGGCGCGCATAAATCCCGGTGAAAACTGCCCCAGAATACGCATATAGGACGGACGATATTCGGGACGCACCAACTGGACGATGACGTCGTAGGTTCCGTGGGGAGTTTGCGCGTTATGGCCGCGCGTCAGATGCGTGTTGGTGAATTTTTCCGGGAGGCGGTCGTCAACACCTGGCATGATCCATGCTTCCTAACGCTCTGAAACTAGTAAATAAATCCAAGGGTATTTTATGCTTTGGATCAGGGTTATTTTGACACCGGAATGCTTAATAACTGCTTAAGGATTGTAGCATGAAGGATGATTCTGTTAGGAAAATGGCTGTGCGCTCAGACCCTGAACAGCATACAGGAAGCCCCAATAATAAAGCGGGGCAAAAAGAGCCAGCGCAAGCGTTAGCGCGCAAATAAGAACCACAAGGTTGCCGGTCGGCGATATATCGGGATTATTGAGCTTTCCCGAGGCCAGCTCGGTTTTGAGTTCGATGGGCAGCCACGCCACCCCAAGGATAAAACAGGTGAATGCCGCAGGGGAAAGGCTTTGCCCCAAGCCCGGATGCCAATAGGCGATCCCCGTCATCAGGATGAGCAGTTTGTTCGCCGTATCAAGAAGAACATGCCAGCGCGGGCGCTGCGCGTGGATGTTATGCCAGACTTCGGCAATTCCGATGCCCAGAATGCCCAGCAGATAGAGCTCAACCCACAAAGGCACGTGTGATCCTGCGCTAAGCGGCGGCGGCGGTGATGAGACCTTTGTCCAATAATAATTGTTGTAATTCTCCGGCCAGATACATTTCTCTCATGATATCGCTGCCGCCGAGAAATTCGCCCTTGACGTAAAGCTGGGGCAGGGTGGGCCAGTTGGCAAAATCCTTGAGCGCCTGCCGCAGATTGGGATCGGGCAGAACATCGATGCCGATGAATTTGACGCCACACATCGATAAAATCTGCGCTGCCGCCGCCGAGAAGCCGCACTGGGGGAAGGCGGGCGTGCCCTTCATGTACAGCACCACATCGTTGCTTATGATGTCGGATCTGATCCGGTCGAAGATCGGATTTTCCATAAGTTTCCCCCTTATTCTTTCGGCGCGGCGGTCGTCAATGACAAGGCATGCAGCGTATCGCCCACTTTACCCTTCAGGGCGGCAAAAACCATCTGGTGCTGCTGCACCCGGGTTCTGCCGGCAAAGGCGCAGCTTTCGATATGAGCGGCATAATGATTGTCGTCGCCGCGCAAATCCTTGATTTCGATCTGCGCGTCGGGGAAAGACTCCCTGATCATTTGCTCGATCTCGGCGGCTTTCATCGCCATGATTAATTACCCTTGTTCATATAATCCGGCAGCCAGTTTTCATAGGCAGCCTTTAATTCCGCGAGGGCAACCGCCCCGGCGGCGCTTTTAAGGCTGCTGGCGCCAACTTTGCCGAGGATCTGTGCCGGGACGCCTGTTGCCTTGGCCGTCGCCAGCACCTGATCCGGCGTTGCCGTGGTCACGACATAGCAGCCCTGATCTTCACTGAACCATGATGTGGCCGCTTCGGGCGTAAAGTCAAGTTGTGCCCCGATATTCCCGAAAAGAGCCATTTCCGCCAGGGTTACCAGCAGGCCGCCGTCGCTGATATCGTGGCAGGCGTTGATGGTTCCGCCGGTGATCAGGCCACGCACATAATCGCCGAGCTTTTTCTCGACGGCCAGATCAACCGGTGGCGGGGCACCGGTTTCCTTGCCGTGGATTTCGCGCAAATAGAGCGACTGGCCGATATGTCCGGCCAAAGTGCCCAGCAGGATGATGGTGTCGCCGGCATTCTTGAAGGCGCTGTTCACGCGCTTGGTCATATCGCGCAGAATACCGACGCCGCCGATGGTCGGGGTTGGGAGGATGCCGACACCCTGCGTCTCGTTATACAGGCTGCAATTTCCGGACACGACCGGATAGTCGAGCGTGAGACAGGCTTCGGTCATGCCCTGAATCGCGCCGACGAATTGTCCCATGTTGCGCGGTTTTTCCGGATTGCCGAAATTCATATTGTCGGTGATGGCCAGTGGTGTAGCACCGACGGCGGTCAGGTTGCGCCACGTTTCCGCTACGGCTTGCCTGCCGCCCATGACGGGATCGGCGAAGCAATAACGCGGCGTGCAGTCCGATGTCATGGCCAGCGCCTTGTTCGTGCCATGGACACGCACCACGGCGGCATCGCCGGAATTATGGACGGTATCGCCGCCCACCGTACTGTCATATTGCTCGATGACCCAGCGGCGCGCGCATAAATCCGGCGTGGCCAGCATTTTCTTCAGCACGTCGAACGTGGTCATGTTTTTGGGCAGGGGATAATCATGCGCGGCGACGGGAGCGGGCGGCGGTGTCGGCTCCCACGGGCGTTCATATTGCGGGGCTTGATCCACCAGTTTGGCGACGGGAATGTCGGCTTCGATTACGCCTTTTTGCCGGATGACGATGCGGCCCGTATCGGTCAGTTTGCCGATGGTGGCGCAATCAAGTTCCCATTTTTTGAAAATCGCTTCGGCGATATGTTCGCGCCCCGGTTTCAGGATCATCAGCATGCGTTCCTGACTCTCCGACAGCATGATGTCGTAGGCGGTCATGCCGGTTTCGCGCTGCGGCACTTTGTCGAGGTCAAGCTCGATGCCAAGTCCGCCGCTGGCCGCCATTTCGACGGAGGAAGACGTCAGCCCCGCAGCACCCATATCCTGAATGGCGATGATCGCATCCGTGGCCATGAGTTCGAGACATGCCTCGATCAACAGTTTTTCGATAAAGGGGTCGCCGACCTGTACCGTCGGGCGTTTGGATTCCGCATCAGCGCCAAATTCGGCGGAGGCCATGCTCGCGCCCTTGATGCCGTCACGGCCGGTTTTGGAACCGACATAGACCACGGCATTGCCGACGCCTGCGGCTTTGGCATAAAAAATCTTGTCGGTTCTGGCAACGCCGACGGTCATGGCATTGACCAGACAGTTGCCGTTATAGCTGGGGTGAAAATTCAATTCGCCGCCCACGGTCGGAATGCCGACGCAATTGCCGTAACCGCCAATACCGGCCACGACGCCCGCGACCAGGCGCCGGGTTTTGGGATGGTCAGGCGCACCGAAGCGCAAGGCATTGAGATTGGCGATGGGGCGTGCACCCATCGTGAAAACGTCACGCAGGATGCCGCCGACGCCTGTTGCCGCGCCCTGATAGGGCTCGATGTAGGAGGGGTGGTTGTGGCTTTCCATTTTGAAGATCGCCGCCTGGCCGTCGCCGATATCGATGACGCCGGCATTTTCGCCGGGGCCGCAGATGACCCAGGGCGCTTTGGTCGGCAGTTTTTTGAGCCAGACTTTGCTGGATTTATAGGAACAATGTTCCGACCACATGACCGAGGCGATGCCCAATTCGGCGTTGCGCGGCGGGCGGCCGAGGATTTCAAGCAACAGATCATACTCGCCGTCGGTCATGCCATGTTCATGCGCGGTGACGCGCAGCTGGTCGGCGGGGTTTTGGGGGGTGAGATTGGTTTTCATCATGCCATTTTCACAGGGGTCGTTTTATCGTGGAAGCTGCCCCAATTAACCCTTATCGGCGGCGGGGTGCAAGGCGAAAAGGTCAAGCAATCTTACGTCGCAGAGGTTTGCCCCCGGTACGACCAGATGCATCCAAGGACAAGCTGTTATGGAAAATTGTTCGGGACGTGCTTGAGATAACAAGCGCGTGCCGCTTGCATGATAGCGGATTGCGCCGAGGTGCTGGGGTAGTGGCTCTTGCCGTCGGGGCCGACAACGACGCCTGGACCGGGGTAATATTTATCAACCCCATAGCGACCTAATGGCACGATCACGGCAAGCTCCATGTTTTTGGGATTACGAGAAAGGCCGCCGAACGCATCGATGGGGACGCGCTGCTCCTGGAGCATGCAGTCGCGGAATTTACTGTCGTGATTTGTTAACAAGACCTGACCGCAACCTGATCCTGCCGCCATGACGCCGCATAAGGCCACTGCCGCAATACGAAAATTGCTCATTTATTTCCCCGCTCGAATATGCAGGTAAGTATCCGCTAATTTTAAGGCGGGTTAAATATGAAAGTAATAGCGGGAAAAGGTTGAGGAGATTGTATCGAAGCGGGTGAATCCAGGATTACATATGATTTTCTGGAGGTTAGGTGAAAGTAAGGGATCCTCGTTGCTGCGGGAATGACGGGTGAAGGTTAAGCAAAGGCCTTCAGCAGGCTCTGGAACAGCGCGATGCCGTCGGTTGAGTTGTGAAAATTTTCCATGGCGCGTTCCGGGTGGGGCATCATGCCCAGCACGTTGCCGCGTTCGTTGCAGATACCGGCAATGTCGTCGCAAGCGCCGTTAGGATTGTCGGTATAGCGGAAAACGACCTGATTATTGGCGCGCAGCCGTTGCAGGGTGTCATCGTCGGCATAGTAGTTGCCGTCGCCATGCGCCACCGGAATACTGATTTCCTGTCCGGCTTTATACTGCTTCGTAAAGGCCGTGTTATTGTTGGCGACGCGCAGGCCGACGGGTTTGGAAATGAACTTTAACCCGCGGTTACGGAGCAAAACGCCGGGCAGCAATTGCGTTTCGCATAAAATCTGGAAGCCGTTGCAGATGCCAAGCACATGCGCGCCTTCCTGCGCCCGTTTGACGACCGCGTGCATGATTGGCGCGTGCGCCGCCATCGCGCCGGTACGCAGGTAATCGCCGTAAGAAAAGCCGCCGGGCAGGATGATAAGGTCGGTTTTTGGTAATTCCGCATCGCCGTGCCACACCATCTGTGCCGGTTGGCCGGTGGTGAGGCGCACGGCCTCGGCCGCGTCGCGGTCGCAGTTTGATCCGGGAAATATGATGACGGCTGTGCGCATGGAATCTTACCTTTCAGCGCGAAACCTAATACAGTTCAGAAGAAGTTGAAAGCGCGAAGCCGGATTTTCTCAGGCGACAGACTTGATCGCGGTTTTGATTTTGACAGCGGGCGAGGCCGTGCCTGAGCCAGGGCTGAAGGCGCGCGGCATGACAGATTTGATGCCGGAGCAGGGTTGTGCAGCGGCGTAGTCGCCCAGATGTTCGGCGAGTACGAGGGTCTCAGAGCGGAGACGCATATAAGCTTGTTCAGACATAATTTTATCCACAGGTATATTGCATATGCGAAGGTATAAAGGGTTATGACCCCGCCGTCACCATGAAAGTATAGTAAATTCAAAACTCTGTCGGATAACGTGACTATAATGCACTGCAATATAAGCTCTTGAAACTGCATACAAATCAGTGTTTTTTATCCACAGGGTCGGTTGGCGGGCAGGTATTTGAGCCGCGAAAATGACCTGTGCTATGTCATGAGTATCGATTTTTCGATTCTCGTTTCGGAGCAACCGGGGGGACGCATGAGAGTTTTATTCCTGACGGCTATGATGGCACTGTTTTCGGGCACAGCATGGGCGCAGAATCCGGCGACGATTGAATTCGGCTGTGCGCCATGGGACGGCAAGGCTTTGCGGATCAAGGTGGCGGCGGCCGATGCCGTCTATAGTGCCACCTTATGGGAAAACGGCATGCGAGCGCTGGAATCCGTCGCCCATGCGACAACTGTCGATAATAAACTGGATAAAGACGGGACGGGGACGGGAACCGTTTGCCTAACAGGGGCAGATGGTCAGACCAAATGCACGCAAGAAGCTTTGCGCGTCGAGGTCAAGA
The DNA here is from genome assembly GCA_049653105.1 of Alphaproteobacteria bacterium. Taxonomy (GTDB): domain Bacteria; phylum Pseudomonadota; class Alphaproteobacteria; order UBA9219; family RFNS01; genus JBASFQ01. The sequence continues at coordinate 46,190 of JBASFQ010000018.1, read as the reverse complement.
CGGCGGATTTCAAGTCCGGAAGCGTTGTCTCCGGATCAATTATTTTTAAGGACAGTCCGGTTTCCTTCATCGGCACGGTGGCGGCGCACCGTGGAACCTGCGGTTGACATGGGATTGGTCAAGCGCACGATCCGACTGGCCAAGCATAACACCAGCATCGCGCTGGAAGCCGAATTCTGGGAAGCGCTGGAAAACCATGCGCGGCGTCGCGGCTGCCGGGTGCAAGACATCATCACGGAAATTGACGCGACGCGCACCGACGGGCTGGCCAGTGCCATCCGCGTGGCGATGCTGACGGCGGCGCGTCAGGGCTAGACGCCGTTGCTTTCCTTGCGGTTAAACCAGATCGCGGCCAAAGCCCAAAGGCCAAGCGCGATCAGAATCCATTCCCGGTGCGCGGTGGCGAATGCCCAGATACCGATGCCCAGCATGCAGGCCATAAAATAATACAGCGCCGGGGCATCGAAACGCAGGAATTTTTGCGCGAATAGTTGCGGACGGTGGATCAGGCTGGGGCCATAGGCTTCGGGGATCCCGGTGAGCAAGGTATTGGCAAGATTGAACGGCAGTATTTTCTCGATGGTTTTTTTAAGTTCCACCACCTGCTTATTGTGCCGCCTGATGAGTTGGCACATGTGGAAAAGAGCCAGCATGGTTGCGATGCCGACGCCGGTCAGGCCGTCGCGCAGCAGCGTCGTCTGGAACCCCAGCTGGCTTTTGATGATGGCCGCCGCGCCTGCCAGTGCGAAAATCGCATAGGGCGTTAGATGCAGCAGGCGTTCCCAATGGCGATAATTATCTTGTGCCTGCGCGCGCAACTGCACGGCGATATCAAGATTGCGCTGCGCCATCTTGTTGGTCTGCGGCAGGAGGATCGAGGAGATGAGGGCCATCGTGTCGAAATAAATTTTTGGATCTTCCGACTGGCGTGGACCGGCGACGTTGAGGATGCTGTTGTCGTTGACCTCTTCGGTGATCCAGTGGTTCACCTTGCGCGCCGCATCGGGCAAAGACAGGTTGGCAAGATCAATATGCAGGCAGGGTTTGTTATATTCCTGCGCTTTGCGGATGCTCAGTTCCGCGCCACCGGCCAGAACGCCATGCGCAACGACCAGCGTCGCGTCTGAATCGCGGACATTCCATTCGGTACGCAGTGCGGCGTTAGGTTCAGGCGTTTCCTTGAGCTGATAACGCCCGTCAATCCGGCCATCTTCGGCTTGTCGCCCGAAGGTACACCAACCGCCGTGAGGCACGCCCAATTCAATCGCGACATCCAGTGCGGCACGGTCGGCGCCAGTCTGTCCACCAGAAATGATTTTTTTGACTCGCATGGCGCAGCTCCTTGAAAATTGATGTGAGGGTATGTTCAGGCAGGAATATAAGGACAGTGTAGATTATTTTTTGAACAGAGATTCAATGGCTCCGCGATGCGCCTGTTTCTTATTGATAAAATCGCGCGCGCGGGTGATTTCGGTTTCCAAGTTTTTAATGTACTCTTCCAGTTCGACGATTGAAAGCGTGCCAAGGTCAAGTGGCTTGACTTTCGTCTTCTGGGGTTCGAGTTCATCCGAGTTTATCATTGCAGGATTGAAGCAAACTCATGCCCATGATGCAAGCGATCATGATTGCAGAGCCGGGGGGCGCGGCGGTCTTACAGCCGGTTTCAAGGCCGATTCCGGTTCCCCAGCCTGGCGAAGTTCTAATAAAAGCAGTTTCGGCGGGGGTGAATCGCGCCGATATTCTGCAAAGGCAGGGCAAATATCCGCCGCCGCCGGGGGCATCGCCTGATATTCCGGGGTTAGAAGTTGCCGGAAAAGTCATAGCCTGCGATCCCGCGTGTATCAGGTTTCGCCCAGGTGACAGGGTCATGGCGTTGTTGCAGGGGGGCGGTTATGCCACGCATGTCGCTGCGCCGGAATCGGTGTGCATGCCGGTTCCAGATCATATTGCTTTGCGCGATGCCGGGGCTTTGCCCGAGGCTCTTTTTACCGTCTGGGCGAATTTGTTTGTGGCGGGGCAACTGCGACCGGGAGAAACGGTCTTGATCCAGGGAGGCAGCAGCGGCATCGGCAGCATGGCTGTGCAGATGGTGCTGGCGCATGGTGCCGTACCGCTTGTGACCGCCGGAAATGCCGACAAACGCGACTGGTGCCGCGCGCATGGCGCGGCGCTGGCCATTGATTATAGCGCAGAGGATTTCGTGGCGGCGGTGCAGGACTTTACCCAAGGCAGGGGTGTTGATGTGATTCTGGATGTCGTGGGCGGAAGCTATTTGCCGCGCCATCTTTCCATTTTGGCTGCACAGGGGCGGCTGGTGACCATAGCAACGCAGCAGGGGTGGAGTGGAGAACTTGACCTGCGCGCCATCATGCACCGTCGTGCCGTTATAACCGGGTCAACCTTGCGCGCGCGTCCGGTTGCGGAAAAAGCACGTTTGGCGCGGGAAATCGAGCGTCGGGTGCTGCCCTGGATGGCCTGCGGTGCCGTTAAGTCTTTGATAAGTCACTATTTCCCCATAAATCTGGTGGCTGAAGCCCACAAAACTATGGAATCCGGCATGCATCGTGGTAAGATCGCTCTAGACATCACGGCGTCGTAACGCTGCGAGATCCAATCGATCCCGAAAATCTAGTCGCCGGATCGTCCGGTTGCCTTACCGTGGCCGGAGGGGTTTATTACTTTGACGATGGAGAATCAACATGGCGCAGTCGCAACCCTTGATGCCGAAAGCCACCGCAGTCTGGATGGTCGAGAATACGAAGCTGACTTTTGACCAGATTGCCGACTTTTGCGGCCTGCATAAATTGGAAATTCAGGCAATTGCGGACGGCGAAGTTGCCATCGGCATGAATGGGTTGAGCCCAATTACCACTGGGCAACTTGCCGCCGAGGAAATTGCGCGTTGTGAAGCGGATCCACGCACCAAATTGAAAATGCAGCGCAGCGATTTGCCGCAAGCCGTCGCGCGCAGCAAGGGGCCGCGTTATACGCCGGTGACGAAGCGTGCCGACAAGCCGGACGGCATTGCCTTTCTCATTAAGACCTATCCCGATCTGCAGGATTCGCAGATTGCGCGCCTGATCGGCACGACAAAGGAAACAATCGCCAAGATTCGTGATCGTTCCCACTGGAACAGTTCGAACATCAAGCCGCGCGATCCCATTCTGCTTGGGCTGTGCAAGCGTTCCGATCTTGATGCCGCGCTCAAGAAGGCCGAGCGTCGTGTTGCGCGCGAAGCCAAAGCTGCTGGTCGCGATCCTGCTCCTCTGGCAGAACCGCTCACGACCAATCTGGTCATTGAAGAGCCAGAGGCCGATGACGACTTCTCGCCGACCAATCCGTTTGCCACGGATATTGTCCAGGACGATATGCCCCCGGCGACCGGCACCGATAAATAAGCAAGAAAAACGCTGCTGTTGGCGGCGGTGATGTAGGTGTCAAAGAAAAGGGCGCAGCTGCTGCTGCGCCCTTGGCTGGCGAATCCGGACAATAGACTAGCTCACGCTTTTGTGTTTTTGTGCAGTGGTATTCTCGTCCTGCACCATCGCAAAAATCCGATCCTTCAAGAACAGCTTTTCGCGCTTGAATTGATGGAGCTTTACGATGTCGGGCAGAGGGCGGTGTTCTTCTTCGGTCAGCAAATCATCAAGGTCAGAATGCCTTTTGCGTAGAGTTTCTATACGGTGGAGCAGGGACATCGTCATACCTCCTCATCTGGTGAAACTACGAAGGTGACTATACACCAATTTATGGCAAAAATGCAGGCAAAACGGATATTCACGGTTTTTCGCAACAAGATTGCGGGACGCACGTTATTGTCATGCCTGGTCAAAGAATTATCGGCGGCTCATCGTGGAACGCATGATACGTGGTAAAAAATCAGTAACCAATCGTGGGCAAGTAGTTGTCATTTGGGACAAGAAAAATAGTTTAGTCTCCAAACGAAATTCCTAAGCCGCGCGCGGTCAACATCATTGTGTCGTCTGGTTCGACGCTCTGATAGCGACGAATGGCGTCAACGATTCCGACATCGAAAACCTTGCGCTCCCCCCAGGCCACCATGCGGTCGCTTTTGCCCTGCTTCAGTAATTCAACGGCGTGGACACCAAAAGCAGCAGCCAGCATACGATCTTGTGCGCTGGGTTGTCCGCCGCGCTGGACATGACCCAGAACGGTGACTCGAGTCTCGGCGTTGCAAAGATCGGCAATCTGCTCTGCGATGTAGTTGCCGATGCCGCCGAGTCGTTTTTGTCCACCGTGAAAATTTTTGGTCAGGTTGCTGCCATCAACGGTTTTTACGGCTTCGGAAACGACGACCAGGGCGAAATTCCGGCCATTATCGCGTATTTTGCGGATATGCGCCGCGACTTTTTGGATGTCATAAGGAACTTCGGGAATCAAGATAACATCGGCGCCGCCGGCGATCCCAGCTGTCAAAGCGATATGTCCGGCGTCGCGCCCCATGACCTCCAGCACCATGACGCGGTCATGGCTGGCCGCCGTCGGTTGCAGACGATCCAGTGCCTCGGTGGCGATGGCGACTGCCGTGTCAAATCCGATAGAGGTTTCCGTCATGCCCAGATCGTTATCAATGGTCTTGGGCACGCAGATGAGGGGAATGTTTCCCTGTTGCGCGAGGCGTCGCAAGATCGCCTGACTACCGTCGCCGCCGACCCCAATAATGGCATCGAGTTTCAGTTTGCGTGTGTTGGCGATAATCACCTCTGACAGGTCTTTCAGAGTTCCATCGGGCATGGGATAGGCGAAGGGGTCGCCTTTATTCGTCGTGCCGAGCACGGTGCCACCTTGCCGCAGCATGACGGTATCAACATCCGTCACATGGAGCGGGCGCACGCAGGGAGGATCGGCCAACAATCCCGCCGTGCCGTCGCAGACGCCGATGACTTCCCAGCCATAAGCCGCGGCGCGCAAGACGACGGCGCGAATCACAGCGTTTAATCCGGCGCAGTCGCCGCCGCTGGTCAGAATGCCAATCCGCTTAATAGGCGATGATTTCATGAAAAAAACCTTTCAGAATCGAAAGTTGACAGGAATATAACAAGAAAAAATGGCATTCTGCACCCTTTTATGTTAGGCTCCCTACACAAGTGGTCGGCCTTGTTCCTTCCTGTGGTTTGGGAGGGTAGGGTGCGGCCATTATCTTTGTGGCTGTTACTCAGCATATCAATAGGCCGCGTGTCGCAGGGTGTTTGATGCTTATGGAAGACCAGGAACAGCTTAAAATTCGACTTGCCACCCTGCGTGCCGAGCATCGTGATCTTGACGACGCAATTACGGCTTTGGCGCAGCGCACTGTTCCTGATTTGCTCCAGCTCCAGCGTCTGAAGAAGCGCAAGCTCCAATTGAAAGACCAGATGACGCATATTGAAGGCAAATTGCTGCCCGATATTATAGCCTGAAGATGAGGCTCGTTTTACAATCACTCTTGCTGGTCGTGATTGCCGCAGGAGTGGGCGGCTATGTCGGCAGCGCGTGGCGTGATCATTCCAGGGAAACAACTGCCGTCAAGGCTTCGGCCTATGAACGGGTCATGGCCACGCGCACGTTGCGTTGCGGTTATATCACCTATCCCCCGATTCTGGTCAAAGATCCCAACAGCGGCCAGATGTCCGGATTTATCTATGATCTGATGCTTGAAATTGGCCAACGGCTTGATGTGAAGATCAACTGGGCCGAGGAGGTCGGTTGGGCGAATAACGTTCAGGGGCTGCTCCAGGGACGTTATGACGCTATTTGTGCGGGGTATTGGCGCAACGCCAAGGAAGGCCAATATCTCGATTATACGGTGCCGTTCTTTTACAGTGCGTTGGGGGCATTTGTCCGGGCGGACGATCATCGCTTTGATGGCGATATTAACCTTTTGAACGATCCCGGTGTAACCTTGATTACCACAGATGGCGCTTTGGCCGAGGTCGCGGCGCGCCATGATTTTCCACGCATGAAAATACGGGCTTTGCCTAATCTGGCCGATATTTCTCAGCTGATGACCGAACTGGTCACCGGTAAGGCCGATGTGGTCTTTATTGAGCTGATGAATGCGGGACAGTATAACAAGGCGAATCCGGGGCAATTGCGGCAGTTAAATCCCGACCGGCCGCTGCGGTTTTATCAGAATACCTTGGCGTTGCCGCCGCATGAACCACAGCTTAAGGCGATGCTGGACAGCGTTTTATACGAAATGCGTGACTCCGGCGTCGTTGAAAAACTGCTGCTGAAATATGAACCGGCGCCGGGAACAATGGTTCGTGTTGCGACGCCCTATGCGCCGCATCATGCAGGAGAACAGAAATGAATGGCTTTTGGCAGGCACTGACCGCCGATCGTAAAGTCGGTCTGGCGATAATTGTCGCGGCGTTGGGATATTTTGTCGATATCTTTGACCTGATCCTTTTCACAATTTTGCGGGTCGATAGTTTGAAGTCTATCGGCGTGACTGGCGATGCCTTGCTGACCGAGGGCGTCTTTTTGTTGAACATGCAAATGATCGGGATGCTCGTCGGCGGATTGCTGTGGGGCATTATCGGAGACAAACGTGGACGGATCGTGGTGCTCTTCGGTTCGATTCTCATGTATTCACTGGCCAATATTGCGAACGCCTTTGTCACCGATGTTTGGCAATATGCCGTTTGCCGCTTTATCGCGGGCATCGGGCTGGCCGGAGAAATTGGCGCTGGCGTGACGCTGGTGGCCGAAATCATGCCCAAGAAAACACGAGGCTATGGCACGACGATCATTGCCGTCGTCGGGGTTCTGGGGACGTTGGCGGCAGGATTAATCGGCGATCTGGTGAGCTGGCAGAATGCCTATATCATCGGCGGGGTGATGGGGCTTGCCCTGCTGGCGTTGCGTATGTCCGTACATGAAAGCGGACTGTTCAAGCATAGCGCGGCGCAAAAGAATGTGCAGCATGGTGATGTGCGTCTGATCCTTGGATCGCGGCAACGGTTTGGGCGTTATATGCTGTGCGTCATGATCGGCGTGCCGCTCTGGTTTGTCGTGGGGGTTCTGGTGGCCTTTACGCCGGAAATTGGCGTGGCGATGGGGATTCCCGTTGTACTGAAAGCGTCGTACACATCCATGCTTTATTACGCCGGACTGGCGATTGGTAATTTGTGCTGCGGCGTCTTGAGCGAGCGTCTGCAGAGCCGTAAGCTGGCAATAGGATCATTTTTGATTTCCTCTTTTGTGGTCAGTCTGGCGCTCTTACTTTCGCCGATTGGGTCGGCGAAGCTTTTCTATGCCATGTTCTTTCCGCTGGGATTCTGCGGCGGCTTCTGGATCGTCTATCTGACGGCGGTGGCGGAACAATTCGGCACCAATCTGCGCGCGACGGTCACGACATCCGTGCCGAATTTCGTGCGTGGGGCGACCGTCCCCATTACCTTGGGTTTCACATATCTGATGTCATCGCTGGGTGTGCTGGGTAGCGCGACGGCGGTGTGTGTGGTCGTTTTTGTGCTGGGAATTATGGCCTTATGGCGCTTGCAGGAAAGCTACGGGGTCGATCTGGATTTCGTGGAAACCCCTTCAGGTACGACCCGCCATATGGATCAGGCCGACGCAGATCATGTGGCACGGCTTGAGCCGGAAGCGGTCAGGTCACAAGGTTAAATTTTCTTCGATTCTTCCAGCATTGCTTTGGCGGCAGATTTAACGCCGTTCGCAACATCGTCGCGTTCACCGAAGGTGTAGGCGCCATAACTGACGGACAAGTCGAAGGTGTGGGTATGAACTTCCGCGACGGCGCCGCGCATTTGTTCAGCCAGGAGTGCCCCTTTGCGCCAGGCGTTTTCCAGATCGCAGCGTACCAGCAAGACGCCGAATTCATGTTTGTCCAAACGCCCGACAATATCGCAGGCGCGAACATGCGCCAGCAGCGTATCGCAAAGTTTGCGGATCGCGGCGTTACCGACATTACGGCCATGTTTATCCGTTAACTGATCAAGATTCTCCGCTTCAAAATAGACCAGGCTCGAGGTGCCGCCGTACCGTTCCTCCAGTGCCAGAAGCCGGGCGACTTCACGATTAAATTCCGGACGCGACAGGATCATGCCCGTCGGCGGTTCGTCCTCATTGACCTCCAGCCTGGATTGGAGTTCCGAAATCTTGCTCTGGAGTCGCAGGTGATCTTCCTGATATTTCTGCCAGGCGGCACGTTGCTCCGGGGTCAGGGCAGCATCGGCAAGGGGATCGTCGGGTTTTTTAGGCATAGGCGCCCCATATCGCGCTTGGATTGGCAGGAGATTAAGGCTAACTTAGACGGTCTGCACACAACTTGCTCATGGTCAGCATGCCGCGTCAAAGTAAAAAACTTCTTAAACCACAGGTCGCTATTGTTATGGGCAGCCAGTCTGACTGGGCCACCATGGAACACGCCGCCGGCATTTTAAAGGGTTTTGGCGTTGCACATGAGGTGAAAATCGTTTCTGCGCATCGCACCCCAAAACGGCTTTATGACTTTGCCGAAGGGGCGGCCGATGCCGGGTTGCGGGTGATTATCGCGGGGGCGGGAGGTTCGGCGCATTTGCCCGGCATGATCGCGGCGATTACGACGCTTCCGGTTCTGGGCGTTCCGGTGGAGAGCAAAAGTCTGGACGGGTTGGATAGCCTGCTTTCCATTGTGCAGATGCCAGGGGGAATTCCGGTCGGCACACTGGCCATTGGCAAGGCCGGAGCAATCAACGCCGCCTTGCTTGCGACCAGCATTCTGGCGCTGCATGACAGAGAAATGGCGCGGAAGTATGCCGCCTGGCGGCGTCAACAGACGGCGGCGGTGGCGCGGCGCCCAAAATGAAACCGGCGGGGGGCATTGCGCCGGGGGCGACAATCGGCATGCTGGGCGGTGGACAACTGGGGCGCATGACGGCTCTGGCCGCTGCCGCAATGGGGTATCGGACGCATATTTTTTGTCAGTCGGCTGATGAACCCGCCGCGCAGGTGACCAACCGCGTCACTCTGGGGGCTTTTACGGATCATGCGGCCTTGGGGGAATTTGCACGAGCTGTTGATGTCGTGACTTTGGAGTGGGAGAATATCCCCGTCGCTGCGGTGACAGCGGTCAATGCCGTGACCCCGGTTTATCCGGGCGGTAACGTTCTGGAAATTGCGCAGGATCGTGTCGCCGAGAAGGATTTTGCGCGTTCCTGTGGTGTTGGGACGGCGGACTATCTGGCGGTCGATACCGTGGGCGATCTGGCGACAACATTGAAAAACTTAACCGGGCAGGCGCTCTTGAAGACGCGTCGCATGGGCTATGATGGCAAGGGGCAGGCGCGCCTTGTGCCCGGGGATGACGCGCGGGATGTCTGGCAGAAAATCGGCGGAGCGGCAGCAATACTTGAATCTCTCGTTGATTTTCAATGTGAGATTTCGGTGATTGTGGCACGCCGCACAGATGGCGCGATGGCCGTTTTTCCACCGGTTCGTAATATTCACAAGGATGGCATTCTGGCGGAAACCCATGCTCCTGCCGACATCAGTCAGAATTTGCAGATGGAGGCCGAGGATATTGCGCGACGGCTGGCCGCACGCCTGAATCTCGTTGGTCTTCTGGCGGTAGAAATGTTCGTCTTGCCACGCCCCAATGCAGCGGGACAGTCGATACTGGTTAATGAAATTGCACCGCGGCCACATAACTCCGGCCACTGGACGATTGATGCGTGCGCCACCAGTCAGTTTGAACAGTTGGTGCGTGCCGTGTGTGGGTTGCCGTTGGGGGCGGTGACGCCAACAAGGCGGTCGGTCATGTATAACCTTATTGGTGATGCAGCGTCGGACTGGAGCAAATGGCTGGCGATGCCAAACGCGCATTTGCATCTCTATGGCAAAACCGAAGCCAGATCCGGACGCAAAATGGGGCATGTGACGGTTATAGAGAACTAGCCCCGTTTTTTGCCTGATTTCCTTGCCGAAGGTTGTCGTCTGGTTTCTTGACAAATTTCATCGCTCATTCAGGACAGGAGAAACATGTGACCACCAGCTCTCTTAAAGGCAAGGCCGCGATTGTCACCGGTTCGACGAGCGGCATCGGTTTGGGGATTGCCCGCATTCTGGCGGGTGCGGGAGCCAATGTCATGCTTAGTGGCTTTGGTGATCCGGCCGAGATCAGCAAGATTCAACAAGAAATGACCAGCGCCAGCGGCGTCGAAGTTGGCTATAACGCTGCCGATGTCACCAAGGCGGAGCAAGTCGCCGCGATGATCGACGCGACGAAGGCGTCCTTTGGTTCGGTGGATATTCTCGTCAATAATGCAGGCATTCAATTTGTCGCGCCGGTCGATGAATTTCCGCTCGCGAAGTGGGACGCGGTTATCGCCACCAATCTTTCCTCAGTTTTCTATGGCATGCGAAGCGCTTTGCCCTTGATGCGGCAGAAAGGGTGGGGACGGATCATCAATATTGCCTCGGCGCACGGTCTGGTCGCCAGCGCGAAGAAATCTGCCTATGTTGCCGCCAAACATGGCGTCGTTGGTCTGACAAAGGTGACGGCGCTGGAAACCTCTGGGCAGGGCATTACATGTAATGCCATATGCCCCGGCTGGGTTCTGACGCCGTTGGTGCAAAAACAGATCGATGCGATTGCGGCAGCCGATAAAAGTGATAATGCGGCGGCGACCATCAAATTATTAAGCGAAAAGCAGCCCAGCAAGCAGTTCGTCAAACCGGACGATATTGGGAATATGGTGCTGTTTCTGTGTAGTGATGCGGCGGCGCAAATAACCGGCGCGTCGTTATCGATGGATGGCGGCTGGACCGCGCAATAACCCTTGGATCTGATTAAATCCTAGTTTCTATGGATTTTATCGGCGGCAGTCTGGAGATTGACGGCAACCTGATTAAGCCGGTTGATAACGTCGTCGCCACGGTCACGTAGTGACGTGAAAATGTCGGTGACCGTGGTCAGAGCCTGATCGACATATTTCTTATCCTGCGTGTCGTTGGCGATCATAAAGGGCGAGATGACATTGCCGGAACGGGGCAGGCGCTGATCGATCTGGTGGAGTTGGGTGGTAATCTGCCCAAGCGCAGCCAAAACGCCGCGCAAGGCGCCGTCGACATGATCCGGCCTTGGTGCGGTGATGTGGTCGGCTACAAATCCCTCGACCTCTTCCAGTCCACGCAGGCGGCGCGCGACATCGCCGGACGTGCCCGAAATGCTCGCCAGAACCTCACGCCGCGTGGCGTCGATTTGTTCACATATAACGGTAAGACCTGAATCGGAAGGCGCCTTTTGCGTGGCTTCCATACGCGCCGGCAGTGCAGCCAGCGTGGTCGCAACCTCTTTTTGCCACAGGCCGATTCCGTTGGCGATGGTGCGGATTTCTTGACGCAACTCGCCCAACCCGCCGCCGGCTCCCGCCTGACCGAGTTGCGGTATGATTCCCCCCAGTTGCGCCGCCACCTGACCCATGGTTCCGGTCAGCTGGCTCAGTGCAGTCAGGCGTTGTGCCATATCGTTGACGCGATCATAGACCGCCGTCACCTTAGCCTCTGTCCGCGTTGCGATTTCGTCGGTACGCGCCACCATATTCTCAATCGCGCCGCCAATTTCCCGGTCAAGGCGCGCCAGTTGGTTTTGCATGTTGCCGGAAACATGATCGACCTTTGCGCCGCCTTCGATCAACAACTGCGTCGCCTGAGTCAACTGCCTGCAAGCGATTTGCGCGCCTTCTGCGGCGACCGTAGTGGCCTCGCCCAGACGGCGCAATTCGCCGTCGGCAATCGCGCCAGCCAATGCCAGTTGCGCCTCAACCCGTGCGATCAGTTGTTCGCTTTCCGTGGCCAGTTTGTTCAAGCCTATGGCTGCATCGCCGCTGCTGCGCGTCAGTTCCGACATCAACCGTTCATGCTGCTGCCGCAACTGGCGCAAAACCTGCTCGATCTGCTCGCCACGGACGGAAATGGTGCTGATGGCGCCGGAAAAATTCTGTTGCAAGCTATCGACATTGCCAAGCATGACGTCAAAGCGTTTGTTGTTGTCTTCCATGCGTTGGGTAATAAGGGCGTTATGTTGCACAAGATTGTCAACCGCAGAGGTCATCATGCCGGCGCTTGCCTCGGTGCGAAGCATCACGTCACTGATACGGTCGGACATATCCGCGGTTAGTGTAATCCGCGAGGTCGCGCTATCAAGCGTTTGGCGCAGTTCCAGTTCGGCGCGTGTGAGCGCGGTCACCATATCGTTGACGCGCCCGCGGGTCAGTTCATTGGTGTCGGCCATTGCCTTGCCGCTGCTGCGCAGCAAATTGATCGCCGCGAACATGCGTGCCGATAAATCTTCGGATTCCTTGGCGAATTTCTGGCTGACCGTATTGCTGAATTGTGCGGTCTCGCGCAACGCGTGACTAGATTGCTGCAATTGTTTCAGGGTCGTTTCTGTTTGTAACCCCGCCATTTTCGCGATCTGATCAAGCGCTTCGAGTTTTTCATTAAGGGCAGGGACAACGGCATTCAATTGGTCAACCGATTGCCCCTGAACGGTCAGGAGCCGAGTTGTCGCATGCTGCAAATCATCATGCATACCGCCAATCTGGTTGTTGCAGGCCGAGGCGGTTTCAGTGAGTTGCAGCAGATTTTGGCGCAGTTCTCCGGTAAAGGCATGCGCTTCACTACGGCTGGCATTGGTCGTTTCTTGCAAGCTGGCTGCTGCCTCGGTCACGGTGCGCATGGCCGCCTGCATGCTTTGCTGCAAGCGGTCAAACAGAGGGGCGGCCTCGCCATCAAATTTGATCCGCAGCGGTCCCCGTTCAGAGTCAACCTGCATATCGCCCGGTTCCGAGAAATACTGCCGCAAATGCTCGATATTACGGGCGATATCGCCGACGATGTCACTACGATAAATGCCCCAGATCGGCGTGCTGGAGTCGCCGTTGGCAAGCCGGTCAACGCTCTCGTTTACTTCTTGTAAGGGATCAACCAGATTTTCACGTAACTGGCCATAATAGGCATAAAGCGCCATTGCCGCGACAGTCGCGCCGAGCAAGGCTGTCAAAGAGGCCAGCAACAAGGCGATGGTCGTCGGGAAAACAAAATGCAAAGCAACCGCGCCGCCCGCTACAGCGATAACGGCAGAAACACCGATGATGAGCAAGCATAAGGATGATCGCGCCAAGCGTGGCGGGGGATCGGGGTCAAGCGCCATAGAGATGATCCGTGCAAGAAAGAATCGAACACTGCATAGTTGTGAAGAATCATAGCGTTGACAACATGCAACCTCTTTGCAGGGTAAATATTTTTTCGATGGCGTGACAATTTCGTGTCGCCGGTGAACAGGATGTTATGTAAAACGTCCCTAACGCCGCCAGCCGCGCAGAATTTGCTCGAATATTGCCATATTGACCACAGGCGGATTCTGGGGATCGTTGAGGCTTAGGGATTGCCGTATGGCGATCAGTCCCGCGCGGCGACATATGCCCTCGATATCGGCGCCGGAGAATCCCTGGGTTGTATCCGCCAGCGTATCGAAATTGACATCGGCGGCTAGCGGTAATTTATAAGCATGGAGCATGAAGATCTTCTGCCGGGTGGCGTTGTCCGGCATTGGAATATTGACCACATAGTCAAACCGGCCGGGACGCATCAAGGTTTGGTCAATGCGATCAACATGGCTTGTTGCACCGAAGATCGTGAGTCCAAGTAGTTCGTTTGTTGAATCAAGTTCATGCAGGAATGAATTGAAAATAATGCTGTTTTTGGCTGTGTTTACAGTGTCGTGCGCGGGGATAATGCATTCTATGTCATCGAAGAACAGAATGCAGGGGGCAGCTTGGCGCGCTTTAACAAAAATTTGGCGTAAGACGAGTTGCGGCGTCTCCGCAAGTGCGATGTCGGCACATTTCACATGGACGAACCGTGCATAAGTGGCGCTGGCCAGCGCACGCACCATGCTGGTTTTCCCTGTGCCCGGCGCGCCCGTGATCAAGACGCCATGCGGCGGCTGAGCACCTTTCATTCCATATTGCCCGCCCTGATTAATCGGACGTTCTACCGCTTCGCGCAATGTCTGCTTGATCTCATCCAGACCGGCAATATCCTGCCAGCAAAGCTCGGGCGTTTCGGTCATGAAAGAATCACGCCCGGAAGGCACAATCTCGGTTAAGGCCGCACGCAAATGGTTCATGTTGACTGTCATGGACTGCGGCGCCGTAGCGGCGGCACGGGTGCGCAGATTTTCGGAGCGCTGCGCCTTCAAGGCTCCATCCTGCAAAAGTGCGGCGAGATCAGCACCAACATAACCACGGGTTAGCGAAGCAAGATGTTCAAAATCCGCGTCATAGGTCAACGAGCTATTCTGGCTCAGGATCTGTAAAATCTCCAGGCGGTTTTCGCGGTCGGGGGGCGCGATGGTCATCTGCCGTTCAAACCGTCCCGGACGTTTGGCCGAGGGGTCAAGTGGGACATCGTGATGCATAACACCGAAAATCAAGACCGGAGTCTGACGCGGGAGCAGGTCAATCTGCTCATAAAGCTGGTTCGCAAGCGTGACGCGCTGCCAGTCCTCTGTTGCCATGAGTAACAGATCGATATCGTCGATGAGTATGACCGCCGGAGCCTGACTCGCCGCGGTGGCAAAACTTTGTTGCAGGGCGAGGCGCGCCGAGGTGGCGTCGGCAATAAGTCTTGCCGCGTTGATGCGATCAAAATAGGCTTTGGATGATTCTGCGACGGCTTCAATCAACATGTTTTTGCCGCAGCCCGGTGGCCCTTGCAGGATGATGCCGCGTACTGCATTAGGCTCCCGGTTGCGAAGCTGGGTCAGCCGTTCCTCCAGCTGCATAAATTCACGTCGAAAGCCGCCCAGCCTGTCCATGATTGAGGGAGCAGATGGTTTGGTTGCGATCTTAATATCCGTCAGGTTCTTAATCAGTCCCGGGGTATTGCCGGGGGTCGATTCGACATAAAGGAGCAGGTCATATTGATCGGGCATGCGGACGCGCAGCATGTCGCCAAAACCGGCGGCAATACCGTCAAGATAACGCTTGATAAGCGTCATACGCGCTATGCCGGCACGAGCATCCAGAAGGTTGGGGGCGATCAGGGTTAGCTTCTCGATCACGTCCATGGGTGGCGCGGTCGTGATTTGTACTTTGTCGCCGGTTCGCGCGCCGCAATTCTGAAGCTGCAAATCATCGAGGCAGATCAGGCCTTGATTGCGGTATTCCATGGCAATCGGCTGGACGATGCCGTAAATCGTGCGGTTGGCGACAATGGCAACGCGCGCGCCGGAGGCGAGGCCAAGTCTTTTGATATCCGTCGGATCCATGCGGACAATGCCGCGGTCAAAGTCATAGCGTTCGTGCAACGCGGTTTGCAGCGTCAACCCGGACTCGATCATAGGACTTATACTCCGGCAAATGTGGTCTGCGCTTCTTTCAGAGCAGCTTGCGCGGCTTTCGCGCTGGGGTCAATCTGCTCTGCGAGAGACAGTATTGCGCCAATCTCGCCGGTTCTGGAGGCAAATTCAATTTTTTTCATGAGTCCTGAAAATTCCATAAGACCGCAACTGGCGCTGCTGCTTTTCAAGGCATGCGATTCGGCGGTCACGGTCTGCCAGTTGTGCTGGGTGATCGCTTCATGCAGATGATACTGCCTTTTCTGTAAATCGGCGCTGAAAACACTGATCAGGTTTAAAACCACATCCGTGCCGATTTCCGTCGCCATATCCTTAAGGGTAAGTGCATCATAAACGACAGGTGCGTTGGTGTCGTTCGTCGCAGGTTGTAAAGTGACAGGTGTGGCTGATGTGATACTGGTGACATCTCTATTGCGCGACTGCGCCAGCCATTTGAGTGTTTCCCGGCGGAGCAAGGCACGATCAACCGGTTTGCTGATAAAGCTGTTCATTCCCGCGGCAAGACATTTTTCACGATCACCCGCCATCGCCTGCGCGGTCATGGCGATGATGGGCAGGGAGAGGTAATGCGCGCCAAGGGCGCGAATCTTCTGTGTTGCTGTCAATCCGTCCATCACCGGCATTGAGACGTCCATATAAATCAGATCATATGATCCGGACTGAACGGCGGAAAGTGCAAGCGCGCCGTTTTCGGCAATGGTGACTTCATGCCCATCTTTACGCAAAAAGGCGGTGAGCACCAGCTGGTTGGTCTGGTTATCCTCGACAACAAGAATCTTGCCCTGCATGTTGTGTGCGGTTTCAGGCTGGTTGTCTTCTCTTAGTGGTGCGGTTGTGCCCGCGACTGTGACCGGCAGGACAAACCAGAATTTACTACCAAAGCCGGGACGTGATTCAACGCCAACCTCGCCGTTCATAAGAGTCATCAGACGTTTACAGATCGCCAGCCCAAGTCCTGTGCCGCCATAGCGGCGCGCAACCGAGGCATCAAGCTGGTTGAACTCCGTAAAGAGCTGGGTTTGCCCTTCGTGGCTGATGCCGATGCCAGTATCGATCACTTCAAAGCGGATGACACATTGTTTGCCAAGCTCGCTCTCATGCTCAAGCAGTGCCGCAACCTTGACCGTCACACTCCCTTCCTGTGTAAATTTGATAGCGTTTGATATGAAGTTGAGTAAAACCTGCTTGACGCGGGTGGGATCGCCGATGGCGCTCCGCGGCAAAAGGGATGAAACGTTCTGCAGCAGCTTGATGCCTTTTTTCTCGGCGCTGGAGCGCATGAGGTTGCACGTGCTCTCAACCAACTCAAACATATCAAATGGTGTAGCCTCTACCTGGAACTTCCCGGACTCCATTTTGCTGAGGTCGAGCATATCATTGACAATGATCATCAGGCTTTCGCCGGATGATAAGGCGGTTTCGACGAGATGATTTTGCGAATCCGTCAAGGGCGTGTCCTGCAAGAGCGTCAGTGTGCCGAGCATGCCGCCAATCGGGGTACGGATTTCATGACTGATCATAGCCATAAAATTTGTTTTGATTTTTGTCGCGCGCTCAGCCTGTTCCTTGGCCAGCATCAGCGCCTCCTGTGTGGCGCGTGTTTGGGTGATGTCGGACTGCATGGCAATGTAATTGGCGATTTTTCCGTCATTTCCGAAAATGGGATTGATCCGTAAATCATTCCAGAATTGTGTGCCGTCCTTGCGATAATTCAGGATGGTTTCGTTGACGGGTTCACAGGCGCGCAGCTTGGCGCTTATCGCGCGGGCGGTATCTTTATTGGTATGGATTCCTTGAAGAATACGACAAGAGCGGCCGATCATTTCATCGCGACCATATCCGGTTATATTTGTAAAAGCCTGATTGACAAAAATAACGGGATTATCGGGGAGCGCAGGATCAGATATGGCAATGCCTATTGTCGCGGCCTCGACGGCAGCAGCGAGAAGGGCGTTGCGCTGTTCCGCCTCGCGAGTCTGGAGCGCGGCGGTTTTAGCCGAGATGCTTTGTTTCCAGATGATAAAGAAGAGCCCTGCTGCCGCGAAAAACGTGCAGACAAGTAAAATGAGCGACAAATGTGCCGTTGCATCAATTTCGGCCATTGTTTTTGTAGCCAGGGCATGGTTCTGCTCATTGGTGGCGTTCAGCAAAGTATGTAGATCTTCCGTCATGCTCATGATAGTGGGATTGAGAAGAATCTCGAGGCGCTCCGGATGGCGATAGGCTTCTTCAACGCCATCGGACATATGGATGACCTGCCGATTTAATCTGGCGATAATATTGATCAGCTGCGTGCGCGATTCATTTTGCGTTGATGAAGCAGCATACTTCTTTTCACGCAAGGTTTGTTGGATGCGCGCAAGAATCTCGTGAAGCGTCTCATGCATATCATGCAAACGTCTGTCCATGTTCGCGGAGTTAGCGTTGGATGGTGCGCCAACAAACTGATGCATTTTTTGCAGGATGCTTTGCGCGTTGGTGAGCAGCTGTGGAATATTATTGTATGTAAGCTCGCGCATATGCGCCATTTGCCGCGTGTTCGTCAGCTGTGTAGCGAGAAGCAATACAGCCAGCCCTGTAGCAAGCGTGAGCGCCAGTGTAAGCAGGTTGCGATGATAGCGAAGCATGCCGAATGATGTATTGTAAAAAGAAATCGAAGCGTCGCGACGCAGTATGAAGAGAAAAGTTTAATAGAAGCTGTATGGATCGATATCAATCTGGAGTTTCAAATCTTTTGGCAAATTAATCTGTGCCAACCATGTATGCATCATGGCCTGGACATTGATTTCTTTGGTGGCAATGAGCAAAAGGCGGCGGCGGTATTGGCCACGCAACAGTGCGAGTGGCGCTGGAGCGGGGCCAAGGAGACGAAGTCGATCATCCTGTGGTGCATACTTGGATATGGTGGCGGCGACGCGATCAACTTTCTGTGCGTCAGAGCCAGACAGAATAAGCGCGGCAAGACGACGGTAGGGTGGCAGAGCATAAGTTTCGCGTTCACGCAGTTCGGCGGCGATAAAATCCGCGCGCCGTCCCGACGCCAAAGCTTGCATGACCGGATGTTCCGGTTGAAAGGTTTGCAGATAGGCGCGTCCCGCCTTGCTGGCGCGCCCGGTGCGTCCCGCAACCTGTTGCAGTAATTGAAAACTGCGTTCTGCGGCGCGGGGGTCGCCGCCACTGAGCCCCAGATCGGCATCGACAATACCGACAAGAGTCATTTCCGGAAAATGATAGCCCTTCGCCATGATTTGTGTGCCGATGAGGATGTCGATTTTACGATTATGAACATCATCCAGCAGAGCGGTAATGTCTTTCGGGTTTTGCAACAGGTCGCTGGACATAATGCCGATGCGCGCGCTGCCGAATATAGTCGCAGCTTCGTCTGCAATGCGCTCGACACCGGGGCCGCAACTGGCAAATTTTCCCACGGCCTGACAGGCCGGACAATGTTCCGGCAAAGCTGCAACATGGCCGCAGTGATGGCATTGCAGCTTTTTCGCTTGCTTGTGTGCGACCAACCAGGCGCTACATTGCGGGCACTGCAGTCGGTGACCACAAGAGCGACACAGGGTTAGAGGCGCATAGCCGCGTCGGTTGAGAAACAGCATTGCCTGCTCGCCCGCCTGCAGTGTTTCCTGCAAGGCGCTGACCAAAGGGGCGCTGAGCCAGCGGGTCTTGGGCAAACCCTCGGTGCGCATGTCGATCAGATGGATATGCGGCATGGCCGCGCCGCCGAAACGCTGTGGCAACAGGACGCGCTGATAACGTCCTTGCGCGGCGTTGACATGGCTTTCTAGTGCAGGAGTGGCGCTGGCCAGAACAATCGCGAATTTCCCGTGATAGGCGCGGGCGACGGCCATGTCGCGGGCGTGATAGGTGACGCCTTCTTCTTGCTTATAAGCTGCTTCATGCTCTTCATCGACGACGATCAGCCCCAGATTGGCATAAGGTAAAAATAAAGCAGAACGCGCTCCGACGATGATTTTGGCTTCTCCCTGGGCTATCGCCCACCAGTTGATGCGGCGTTGCCGGTCGGGCAAGTCGGAATGCCAGACCACCGGCTGCGCTCCAAAGCGGGCGGCGAAGCGATCCAGCATCGCCGTGGTGAGGGCTATTTCCGGCATGAGGATCAGACTTTGCCGTCCGGAGCGTAGATTGGCCGCGATGGCTTCGGCGTAAACTTCGGTTTTGCCAGAGCCAGTTACGCCTTCCAGCAGGATAGGAAGTGGGGCGGGATGTTCGACGGAGTCGCGCAGCTTGATGGCGGCAACAACCTGCTCCGGCGAAAGTCCAGGCGTGTGATGATCCGGATTGGGTTGTGGACAATGATGGACAAAGGGTTTTTCGATTTTTTCCAGCATGCCTGCTTTGGTCATGGCGTTCACTACGGCCGGCGAAATTCCTGCTGCGGCAATCTGTTCCGCCGTCACGTCGCCATATTGAGTAAGCAGGCTCAGCATCTCCTGACGCTTCGGGGTGATTTTTCCACCAAGCGACGCACCAACGCGCCAGATACTTTCTCCGGCGGGAAGTTGGGGGCTGTTGGTTCCGGCCAAGGTCATTTTAAGCAGCAGGCCTGGCGGTGTCATATTATAGGCCGCGGCCCAGAGCAAAAACTGCCGGAATGATTCGGAAAGCGGCGGCAATGGGCTAGGATTACCGATGGTTTTCAGCTTCTCGGGCGCGACTTTTCCACTGCCGAGGCGCAGCACAAGTCCGGTCATCCTGCGCTGGCCGAAGGGGACTTCGACCAGCATGCCGGGGGCGATTTTGGTGGGGTCGCCCCGGTACTCGAAACTGTCCGCCAGCGGCAAAGGCAGCAAAACATCAAATATGGCGTTGGTGAAAGTCATAGGCTAGATTACCCCATCATGATTTGCGCGCAAAGGGAGCATCTACCGTGAAATTTTTTGTTGATACCGCCGATTTGAACGACATCAAGGATCTTGCCGCCACCGGACTGTTGGACGGCGTGACGACGAATCCGTCATTGGTCGCCAAGAGCGGACGTAATTTTATCGATTTGATCAAGGAAATCTGCACCGTCGTTTCCGGCCCCGTCAGCGCGGAGGTCGCGGCCACCGATTTTGACACGATGATGGCCGAAGGCCATTATCTTGCCAGGCTGGCCAAAAATATTGCCGTCAAGGTGCCGTTGACCCCGGCGGGGTTGAAAGTATGCAAGACTTTGTCATCGCAGGGGACGATGGTCAATGTGACTTTGTGCTTTTCTCCGGCGCAGGCATTGCTGGCCGCCAAGGCGGGGGCGAGCTTCATTTCGCCTTTCGTCGGGCGTCTGGACGATGTGGGGCAGGACGGGATGGGGCTGATCGCCGATATATGCCAGATTTACGAAGCCTATAATTTTAAGACCGAAGTGTTGGTTGCCTCGGTGCGTCATCCGATGCATGTGGTGGAAGCGGCCAAGATGGGCGCTCATGTCGCCACCATGCCGCCGTCGGTGATCAAGCAACTGTTCAACCATCCTTTGACCGATAAGGGCTTGGCGACTTTTGTCGCCGACTGGGCAAAGACCGGCCAGACAATCTTACCGCCAGGTAAGTGATGCTGCCGTTGCATCCCCCACTCGCGGCAGATGCAAATCAGGCTTTGGCAGAATGGGTTGCATGGCTGACATCGGAACGCCGTGCCGCCACGCATACCGTTGCGGCTTATCAGCGTGATATCGCCCAGTTTGTCGTCTTTGCCGCCGAACATGGCGGTGGGGATGTCAGCATCAATAGGCTGAGCGCGATGGAATTATCCGATCTGCGGTCGTGGCTGTCCTGGCTGGCGGGGCGCGGTCTGACGGCGGCATCGCGGGCGCGCGCCGTTGCGGCGGTGCGCGGTTGGTTTCGCTGGATGGATCGCACCGGACGGATGCATAATGACGCCATCAATCTGTTGCGTTTGCCCAAGGTTGTGCGCCGGATGCCACGACCCGTGACGGCGGTCGAAGCTGGGGCACTGACCGATGCTGCTGCTATCCAGGATATGGAGCCGTGGCTGGCGGCACGCGATGCTGCGTTGTTGCTGCTGCTGTATGGTGCAGGGTTGCGGTTGGGCGAGGCTTTGAGCCTAAACCACCACGATCTTGATGCGGTTGAAAGGCTGGTGGTGCGCGGCAAAGGGAATAAAGAGCGTGTTGTGCCTGTTCTGCCTGTCGTGCGCGAAGCCATCATGGGTTATGTGAAAACCAAACCCTATGCGGCCACGCCTGACGCGCCGGTTTTTATTGGGGCACGCGGCAAGCGATTAAATCCTGGCGTGGCGGAGCGACAGATGCGCCAGTTAAGGCATCAACTTGGTCTGCCGGATACGGCTACGCCGCATGCTTTGCGGCACAGTTTTGCCACACATCTGCTGGCGGGGGGCGCGGATTTAAGAACGCTGCAGGAATTGCTGGGGCACGCCTCGCTCTCCACGACGCAGGTCTATACCAAAATCGAGTCGACGCAGCTGGAGAAAGTCTATGCCAACGCTCACCCGCGGGCGAAGGCGCGGTGAATTGCACATGCAGGCTTGCGTTATATGTGTATCGGCCTTCCCTCCACGGCGAGGGCGGCTTCCTTGACGGCTTCATTAAGCGTTGGGTGCGCGTGGCAGGTGCGGGCGATGTCCTCGCTGCTGGCGCCAAATTCGATAGCCAACACGGCTTCGGCAATAAGCGTTCCGGCATCGGGGCCGATGATATGGACGCCGAGGACACGATCCGTCGTGGCATCCGCAAGAATTTTGACGAAACCGTCGGTATCACCCATGGCGCGGGCGCGGCCATTGGCGGAGAAGGGGAACTTGCCGACTTTATATTTGGTGCCGGATTTTTTGAGTTCGTCCTCTGTCTTGCCGACGGCGGCGATTTCAGGCCAGGTATAAACGACGCCGGGGATGGCATCGTAATTGATGTGTGGTTTTTGCCCGGCCAGCATTTCAGCGCAGGCCATGCCTTCGTCTTCGGCTTTGTGTGCCAGCATCGGCCCGGCGATAACATCGCCGATGGCATAGATGCCCGGCACGTTGGTCTGGAAATGCGAGTCAACGACAATGCGCTTGCGGTCGTCGAGCGCGACGCCCACCTCTTCCAGTCCCAGACCTTCGGTATAAGGGCGACGTCCCACTGCCAGCAGCACAATTTCGGCATACATGGTATCTGCCGCGCCGCCTGCGACAGCTTCGTGCGTCAGAATGACCTCTTTGGCTTTTGCCGTGGTGCTCATGACCTTGGTGCTGAGTTTGAACTCCATACCTTGTTTGGTCAGGATTTTTTGCGCCTGTTTAGATATTTCGCCGTCCATGCCGGGCATGATGCGGTCAAGATATTCAATGACCGTGACCTGCGCGCCCAGACGCTGCCAAACCGAGCCAAGCTCCAACCCGATGACACCGCCGCCGATGACGATCATGTTCTTGGGTACGGAAGAGAGCGTCAGAGCGCCAGTTGAGGAGACAATGCGTTTCTCGTCCACCGTTACGCCGGGAAGGGGGGAACTCTCTGATCCCGTGGCGATCAGGATGGTTTTGGCTGTCAAATGCTGGTCTTCGATTTCACCGGAGACCGTGATCTGCGTTGAGGAGACGATGCGCCCGCGCCCAAATATGCGGGTGATCTTGTTTTTTTCAAACAGATAGTCGATCCCGGCGGTGTTGTCTTTCACCACGCTGTCCTTATGCGCCATCATGGCAGGTAGATCGAAAGCGACGTTGGTGTAGCGCAGCCCATGCATCTTGGCGTGGTCACGGGCTTCGGTAAATTTCTCCGAACTCGTCAAAAGGGCTTTAGAGGGAATGCAACCGACATTGAGACAGGTCCCCCCCAGGGTCTTACGCAGTTCGACGCAGGCGACCTTCATCCCCAGCTGCGCGGCGCGGATGGCGGCGACATAACCGCCGGGGCCGGCGCCGATGACGACAAGGTCAAAACTGGATTTGGACATGATTTTTTCCGTGCGTTAGTGCAAAGGTGCGGTAATGTGCCCCATGATGAGGGTATAAAACCATTAGGGGGCGTTGGTCGTAACAGAACTCCTCAGCCAGAACTTCCCTTCATGACGTGGTGAGGAAAACCTCAAACGTCCAGCAGGATGCGTTCCGGGTTTTCGATGCATTCTTTGACACGCACCAGGAAGGTAACGGCTTCGCGCCCGTCGATGACGCGATGGTCATAACTAAGCGCGACATACATCATCGGGCGCGCCTCAACCTTGCCGTTGATGACAACGGCGCGTTCTTTTGTGGCGTGCATGCCGAGAATGCCGGATTGCGGTGGATTCAGGATCGGCGTGCTCATCAACGACCCATAAACGCCACCATTGGTGATGGTAAACGTGCCGCCGGTCAGTTCCGGCATGCTCAACTTGCCGTCGCGGGCCTTTTTCCCTAACTCACCAATGGTTTTTTCGGTGGCAGCGAAGCTCAACTGATCAGCATCGCGCACAACCGGAACCACGAGCCCCTGTGGCGTGCCAACCGCGACACCGATGTCGTAGTAATTCTTATAGACCAAATCATCGCCGTCGATTTCCGCATTGACGGCAGGAATTTCTCTGAGCGCGACGATGCATGCCTTCACGAAGAAACTCATGAAACCAAGTTTGACGCCGTGCTTTTTCTCGAAATTCTCTTTATGCAGGTTCCGCAGTGCGATGACATTGCTCATGTCGATTTCATTGAATGTTGTGAGCATCGCGGCGGTGTTTTGCGCGGCCTTCAGACGTTCCGCGATGCGCTGGCGGAGCCGGGTCATGCGGACGCGCTCCTCGCGGTCGCCTTGCGCGCGTGGGACGACGGGCTGGGGCGATGCCGCCGCCGCTGCTGTTGGTGCGGCGACAGGGGGCGCCATCGCAGCCGGAGCTGCTGCCGGGGCAGATTTTTGCTCCAGCACGTCGCCCTTGGTGACGCGACCATTCAGACCGCTGCCCTGGATCTGATAGGGGTTCAGGCCTTTTTCTTCGGCTATTTTGCGCGCTGATGGCATGAGGAATGGGGGTGGTTCCGATGTCGCCGTGGCTTTCGCCGCGACAGGAGCCGCTGCAGCCGCTTTGGCGCTTGGTGCCGCTGCGGCGCTTTCGTCGATCATCCCCAGAATGGCGCCCACGGCGACGTTGCTGCCTTCTTTGGCATTGATGGCGCTCATGACCCCTGCACTCGGCGCATTGACCTCCAGCGTGACTTTATCGGTTTCCAGTTCGACCAAAGGTTCATCCGCCTTAATCGCATCGCCGACCTGTTTCAACCATTTGGCAACGGTGGCTTCCTTGACGGATTCGCCCATCGCGGGAACGATAATTTGTGTGCTCATGATGTCTTCGCCTTGTTGCTATAAATTCGTGAGTTTGTAAGAAGGAAGTCTTAGCCGTTTGCGGTTTTACCCTTGTTGGTGGGAGCAGCGCCGAGCGCGGTCTCCAACAAAGCGGTTTGTTCCTTGGTGTGACGTTTTAACGATCCTGTGGCAGGCGCGGCGGCAGCCGTACGTCCGGCATAGGTGGGACGCTTGGCCTTGCCGTTCAGTTCGGTGAGAACCGCTTCGATCCGTCGATCAACAAAGGTCCATCCGCCCTGATTTTCCGGCTCTTCCTGACACCAGATGATTTCCGCATTGGGATAGCGTTTCAGTTCACGGACCAGTTCCCGGTGGGGGAAGGGGTAAATCTGCTCCAGACGGATAAGCGCGACATCGCCGCTGTTCTGTGCATCGCGGGCTTCGATCAGGTCATAAAAAACTTTGCCGCTGCACAGGACGACGCGGTTAATCTTGCTGTCCGGACGCAGCTTTGTGCCGGGATCGCCGATGACGCGCTGGAACGATGTGTTGGGGCCGAATTCAATCAGGCTGGACACGCATGATTTATGACGGAGCAGCGATTTTGGCGTCGCGAGGATCAGCGGCTTGCGATAACTGCGCCGTATCTGGCGCCGTAGAATGTGGAAATAGTTGGCGGGTGTGGTGCAATTGGCGACCTGCCAGTTATCTTCGGCGGATAGTTGCAGGAAGCGTTCGATGCGGCAGGAACTGTGTTCCGGCCCTTGCCCTTCATAGCCGTGCGGCAGCAACAGGACGATGCCCGACATGCGCAGCCATTTTGATTCCGACGAGGCAATGAACTGGTCAATGATGATTTGGGCGCCGTTGGCGAAATCTCCGAATTGCCCTTCCCAGCAAACCAGCGCATGCGGCTCGGCCAAAGAAAACCCATAGTCGAATCCCAATACGGCGGCTTCGGACAGGGGGCTGTCATGGACTTCGTAAACAGCCTGACCTTCCTTGACATTGTTGAGGGGGCGATAGCGGTTTTCGTTGACTTGATCATACAAGACGGAGTGGCGGTGCGAGAAGGTGCCGCGACCGACATCCTGCCCCGACAAGCGCACGGGCGTGCCTTCATGCGCCAAAGTGCCGAAAGCCAGAGCCTCGGCGGTGGCCCAGTCGATGCCTTCACCGGACTGGATCATCGCACGCTTGGCTTCCATCTGTTTGGCGATTTTAGGATTGATGTTAAAGTTTTCGGGGATTTTTGAAATCGCCTTGCCGACTTCGCGTAACACAAAAGTATCCACGCCGGTTTCGGGCGTTTCGTCTTCGCCCGGGGCGGCTTCAAGTCCCGACCATTTGCCTTCCAGCCAGTCGGCTTTGTTGGGTTTATAGGTTCTGGCGGCCTGAAAATCTTTTTCCAGTCGGGCATAGAAGTTCTGATTGACTTCTTCGACCTCGGTTTGGGTAAAGCTGCCTTCATTGACCAGGCGGCGGGCATAGACTTCGCGCGTCGTTGGCTGTTTCTTGATGGCGGCGTACATGATCGGTTGGGTAAAGGCCGGTTCGTCGCTTTCGTTGTGGCCGTGGCGGCGATAACACACCATGTCGATCACGACATCGCGGTGGAATTTCTGCCGATATTCCATGGCCAGTTGGGCGCAGCGCACAACCGCTTCGACGTCGTCGCCGTTGACATGAAAAACCGGCGCCTGGATCATTTTGGCGACGTCGGTGCAATAAACGCCGGAACGGGAATATTGCGGGCTGGTCGTAAAGCCGACCTGATTGTTGATGACGAAATGCAGCGTGCCGCCGGTGCGGTAACCGAAAAGCTCGGACATCATCAGCGTTTCCGCGACGACACCCTGACCGGCGAAGGCGGCATCGCCATGCAGGAGCAGGCCGACGACCTGATCGCGGGCATCGTCGGAGGTGCGATGGCTGCCGGAATATTGTTGTTGCTTGGCGCGGACACGGCCAACGACCAGTGGATTGACCCATTCGAGGTGTGACGGGTTGGCATTCATGGTCAGATGAATCTTTTTGCCGGCAAATTCGCGGTCGGTTGAGGTTCCGAGGTGATATTTCACGTCGCCGGAGCCCTGGACACTGTCGGGATAGGCGGACATGCCCTGAAACTCGGCGAACATGGCGGTAAAGGGCTTGTGGAGAATGTTCGTCAGGACGTTAAGCCGTCCGCGATGTGCCATGCCGACGACGACTTCGCGTAATCCCAGTTCTGCGCCGCGCTCGATCATCGCCTCCAGCGCGGGGATCATGGCCTCGCCGCCTTCCAGACCAAAGCGTTTAACGCCGGTAAATTTGACCTGGAGGAATTTTTCGAACCCTTCACCTGCCGTCAGGCGTTCCAGGATCTTGAGCTTTTCAGCCTTGTCATAAGGTTTTGATGCGGATTCAAAACGTGTCTGCAGCCACATTTTTTCTTCGGCATTCTGGATGTGCATAAATTCGATGCCGACAGAGCCGCAATAAGAGGCGCGGAGCACAGCAAGAATTTGTTGCAGCGTCGCGCTCTCAAGACCCAAAACCCCGTCGATGAAAATGGGCCGGTCATAGTCGGCTTCTGTAAAGCCATAATTTTTTGGATCGAGATCGGA
Organism: Alphaproteobacteria bacterium; assembly: GCA_049653105.1. Taxonomy (GTDB): domain Bacteria; phylum Pseudomonadota; class Alphaproteobacteria; order UBA9219; family RFNS01; genus JBASFQ01. The sequence goes on along the minus strand of JBASFQ010000018.1, from coordinate 18,949 downwards.
GTCGCCTGCGCGTTGCATCAACCCCAGCGGGTCAAGCGTCGCGGCCATGTGGCCAAGGACACGATAGGAACGGATCAACATCAAGGCGCGCAGGCTGTCTTTTGTTGCGACGCGGAGCGTTTCTGTATCAAGCGCGGGAGCTGTGGGTGTGGGAGCGGTGGCTACAGCGGCCTTTGCAACTTTGTGCGGTGCGGCAGCCGTTGTCGTGGCAGCGGCAGGTGCGGTTGCAATGCCATAGGTTTCTGCGTCCGAAGCGGCGGTGGTTGAAGGCGTTGCACCGTTGTGCGCCGCGGGTTTACCCGGTGTGGCAGCGGCATCACTGCCCATGACAATCTGGGCACGAGTATGGGGCGACCAGGACGCGCCCCGCATTTCACCAAGGATAGCGCGTTCGTCGTCATTGAGTTCATTGAAAAAATTTGTCCAACTGGGGTCAATCGCCGTTGGGTCGGCACGAAAGCGGGCATAAAGCTCGGCGACAAAATCTGCGTTCCCGCTCGATAAGAACGAGGCTGATGTAACGGACATGACTTAAACGACCGCGATGCGGTCCCCCTGGGTCACTGGGTTGGTTTGGCCGAATGGCCGTTTTCGATCCGTTGTAAGATAAACTTTTTCCGCGATTTTGGTAGCGGTTTTTTGCAACGCAAGACCTTGATCGATCAAAATATCCCGAGTGTGGGAAACTTATGATTCGCGACCGAAATAGTACCATTCGGAATTGATTCCGGCTGTGGCGTTGGGAAGGACGATAATGCCGTCAAAAGGCGCGAGGAGCTTTTCGCCATTCGCACGGGTGGCGATGAGTTCGCCCTTGGAGATTTTATCGAAATTCTTCCAATCACGGGCAAAACTGCCCGCGTCGGTGCGATAGGCGCAGGTTTCAAGACCGATATGAAGCGCTTTATGCGTGGGCGCGGGATGGTCAAGCATGCCAAGGTGGCCAAGCGCGTTCAAAATAGCCTGATAGGCATATTCCGGTGCCTTGGGATCACGGTGCTGGCCGCATTCCATCGTAATCGACATCGCTCCTTTGTAGCGGGCATACTCGGTTGTGCCGACTGACCAGTTGCCTTCTTCCGCTTTCGCGCCGCTGGCGGCAATCGCGCCGTCGAAATTACTGACCAGACAATCCACGCCCAGTGCGGCGCCGTAGGCGAGCGTTTTCTCATTTACAGGATTGATGAAGGCAAAGGCCTTGCCGCCCACCGTATAGGAATGAAGGTCGAGCAGAACATCACAGTGTTCCAGATAGGGGATCAAGATATTTCCCAACGTCGCTTCGTAGGTGTCCGGCATGGGGAAGGGAACAAGATTGCGATTAAGATTACGCTCAATGAAGCGCACATCTTTTTCATAGGCACGTGGGTTACAGATCGGAATAAGCGTTATATGCCCGTTTTTCAGGGCCATACGCCCACTCTCGAATTCCGGAATGATACGGTTGATTGCCGTCGTGCCGCATTTTTCATTGCCATGCACGGCGCCGAGGACAAGCAAGCGCGGCCCAGGGGCTTCAGAATGGAATGAAGCGCTTTTTATCATTTTCAGGCCGCCATGGCCTTCTGCATTGTCGTGCCGAGTGCTGCCGGGCTGTCGGAGACCATGAATCCTGCCGCCTTCATGGCGGAGATTTTGTCGCCCGCCGTACCTTTGCCGCCGGAGATGATGGCGCCGGCATGTCCCATGCGGCGTCCCGGAGGGGCGGTGACCCCGGCGATGAAACCGACGATGGGCTTTTTCTTTTTCGCAGCCTTATAGAATGCGGCGGCTTCTTCTTCGGCGCTGCCGCCGATTTCGCCGATCATGATGATGCCCTGCGTTTCGTCGTCATTCAGGAACAGATCAAGCGCGTCAACAAAATTCGTGCCATTGACGGGATCGCCGCCGATGCCGATGCAGGTGGTTTGTCCCAATCCTGCCGCCGTCGTTTGCGCGACGGCTTCGTAGGTCAGTGTGCCGGAGCGCGAGACGATGCCAATCTTGCCGCGCTTATGGATGTGACCGGGCATGATGCCGATTTTGCAGGCTCCGGGCGTGATGATGCCGGGGCAGTTGGGGCCGATCAGGCGCGTTTTTGAACCCGATAGCGCACGCTTGACCATAACCATGTCTAACACCGGAATGCCTTCGGTGATGCAGACGACCAACGGAATTTCCGCCGTAATCGCCTCAAGAATTGCGTCTGCCGCATAGGGCGGGGGCACATAGATCACGGAGGCATTCGCGCCTGTCTGTTTGACGGCATCAGCCACCGTATCAAAAACAGGCAGGTCGAGATGTTTCGTGCCGCCTTTGCCGGGTGTGACGCCGCCCACCATCACTGTGCCATAGGCAATGGCCTGTTCGGAGTGGAAGGTTCCCTGGCTGCCGGTAAAACCCTGACAGATGACGCGGGTATCTTTGCTGACGAGAACGGCCATGATAATCCTGTTTCAGTGAGGTTTAGGGATTTCATTAAAGTTCAGTGAGGGAGCTAGCTTTCTCATTTTCCCCATATCATAGACGGATAAACGAGGGTTGCGATCCCGCAACCATACCCGGAGAGGGTCATTTGGTTGCAAGGTCGCGGTCGCCTTAATAAATTGCTTCCGTGCAGGCTGTGTATCAAAGATAAGCCTGGGTCTATTTCCACGACATAGGCTGTACCCACATCTTTGCGCGGCGGCACACAGGTCGCTCAATTTTCTTTCTATGGAAGGTGGAAACACGGCATCTATAGCATCTTCACAAATCATGACACACCCTAATTATATTATGTTGTTGTAAGAGAGTTTTGTTTTATGCGGCTTCCTTTTTCACGGCGCGCACAATTTTTTGCGCGGCATCGGCGAGGTTATCGGCGGACAGGATCGGCAATCCGCTTTCGGCAAGAATTTTCTTGCCCAGTTCGACGTTGGTTCCCTCCAGCCTGACGACCAGAGGAACGTGGAGGCTGACTTCCTTCGCGGCGGCGATGACGCCTTCGGCGATCACGTCGCAACGCATAATGCCGCCGAAGATGTTGACCAGAATGCCTTCGACATTGCGGTCGGAAAGAATGATTTTAAATGCGGTGGTCACGCGTTCCTTTGTTGCGCCGCCCCCAACATCAAGGAAGTTGGCCGGCGTGCCACCATAGAGCTTGATGATGTCCATCGTCGCCATCGCCAAACCGGCGCCGTTGACCATGCAACCGATATTGCCGTCGAGTTTGACGTAATTCAGGGAGTGTTTGCCGGCTTCGATTTCGGCAGGGTCTTCTTCGCTCTCGTCGCGCATTTTTTCGCAATCGGGATGGCGGAACAGCGCGTTGTCATCAAACACCATTTTGGCGTCAAGCGCGATGATGTCATCATCCCCGGTGACGACCAGAGGATTGATTTCCACAATCGCACAGTCCAGGCCGACGAAAGCCTTATACATCGCGGTCAGAAAAGACGTGGCTTTGCCGATCTGCTTGCCGCTCAGGCCAAGACCAAAAGCGACCTGCCGCGCGTGATAGGGTTGCAATCCCGCGACAGGATCAATCGCAACTTTATGAATCTTCTCCGGATGCTTGGCCGCGACTTCTTCGATGTCCATGCCGCCTTCGGTCGAGGCCATGACGGTCACGCGGCTGGTGGCGCGATCGACCAGCAGGCCGAGATAAAGTTCGCGCTTGATGTTGCAGCCTTGCTCGATATAGATGCGCTTGACTTCCTGTCCCTTCGGCCCCGTCTGGTGCGTGACCAGATTCATGCCCAGCATGCGCTTGGCCTCGACCTGGACATCGTCCAGCGACTTGACGACCTTGACGCCACCGCCTTTGCCGCGCCCGCCCGCATGAATCTGTGCCTTGACGACCCATACCGCCGTGCCGGTTTCGGCTTGAAGTTTCTTGGCCGCATCGACGGCTTCGGTCGGCGTATAGGCAACGCCACCCTTGGGAACGGCAACGCCGTAACTTTGCATCAGGCTTTTGGCTTGATATTCATGAATGTTCATCAGTGATCCCTTTTTAATTCGTTTTTCTCACTGCAGGCGACGCCCTGACCCCAGTTGAAAATGCGGATCAGGCCGTATGCAAGTGAGCCTTTATTGACACTCCACCCGTGATGGCGCGCCATCGGATCTGGTCACGGGAACGATTTCCGCGCATTTCTTGATTTTCGCATCAAGCGCGTAAATAAGGTAATTGTCGGTTCCGCTATAATCGCAAATCAGCAAAACATTGTCGAAAGCGGGAGCTTCGAGGTTCCAGACCTGGAAAAATACTTTTTTCTCTTCCATGCGTTCAACATGGGGGATTGGTTTTACTTCCGCCGCGGGCTGGATCGATTCTTCCGTGAGGCGACCGACAAAAACGCGTCCCCCCTTAAGGGTATAGGTCTGCCGCGGCCCGCCGAGCAGCCAGTTCCGCATTGAGGCACTTTCTTCAAGCGCCACGAAACTCTTCAAGACCGCTGGACAGCGAATGTTCGCATCTGCTTCCGCTTCTGCGGCGGTACCCTGATGCGCGAAAAACATACCGATCAGGCAAATGATAGCCGAGAGTTTTTTGCTCATGACGCCTTCGCTAAAATGGGACGGGCTGCATCCATCAACTCACGCACGGCCTTGACCGAATTGTCAAACATGACTTTTTCTTCCGCCGTGAGTTGCATTTCAACAATTTTTTCAACGCCGTTGGCGCCGATAATGACGGGGACGCCAACGTAGAGATCCTTGATGCCGTACTGGCCGTTGAGCTGCGCGGCACAGGGGAGAATGCGGCGCTGATCCTTCAAATAGCTTTCCGCCATTGTGATCGCCGATGCTGCAGGCGCATAGAAAGCCGAACCTGTTTTGAGCAGCTTGACGATTTCTGCTCCGCCGTCGCGCGTGCGCTGAACAATCTGGTCGATCTTTTGCTGCGTCGTCCAGCCCATTTTGACCAGATCGGGCAGGGGAATACCGGCCACCGTCGAATAACGCGCCAAAGGAACCATGGTATCGCCATGTCCGCCAAGGACGCAGGCAAAGATATCCTCAATCGCGACGTTGAATTCCATAGCCAGAAATGCGCGGAAGCGCGAACTGTCCAGAACACCGGCCATGCCGACGACCTTGTTCGGAGCGAACCCCGTAACTTGCTGCATCACCCAGACCATGACGTCGAGCGGATTGGTGATGACAATGACAAAAGCGTCGGGGGCGTATTTTTTGATGTTCTCTCCGGCTGCTTTGACGATGCTGGTGTTGATGCCGATCAGATCGTCGCGGCTCATGCCGGGTTTGCGTGGCACACCCGCCGTGACGATGACGACATCGGCCCCTGAGATCAGGCTGTAATCCGTGCTGCCGCTCAATTTAGCGTTGTAGACTTCGGCGGGAGCGGTTTGATAAAGATCAAGCGCCTTGCCCTCGGCGGTGCCTTCAGCGATATCAACCAGGACAACGTCGCCCAGTTCTTTTTGCGCCGCCAGCAACGCCAGAGTGCCGCCGATTTGTCCGGCGCCGACCAGCGCAATTTTACGACGTGCCATAGTCTATATCCCCTTAGTTGCCGAAGGCTGTTTCATGTAAATTATTAGCGCCTAAACCCAAGAAGAGCAAGGGATTTACTAGGGACATTCGATGATGTGTGACGTAATTATCGCGCTGGGGATCAGGCGGCGCTGACCCCAAACAACTCAAGCTGCCATATCATGGCAACTTCAGTGAGCGGATACTCTGTTCCTCCGCGCGCGTTCAATAAGCGGTTGGCAGGGATGTTTCCGGCGCGCATTTGCAGCAGCAGGGCGCAGCGCATGGAAAGCCGGGCGCGCCAGGCGAGTGCCGTCACGGCCTTTGGGCTGATGCTTTTGAATATATCGTCCACGACAGGCTCAGGAACCCGGGCCAGCAGCGCGACGGCATGCCGAACAAATTCCTGCTCATCCCATGAAAGGGCGTCACTGATTTCAGTTTCGCCCAGTTTATCGCACAAAAATAGCCGGCGCGCTTTTTCGGCTCCCGGCAAGCTGGCATCGGGCGCGCTTGCCCAATCGACGCGCCGCCGGACGGTAACAACAATATCCTGTGCTGTTGCGGTATCGAAATCGTCGCGTTGGCGCAGGAGGCAAAGAATTTTTTCATCAACGAATTCTGCCAGCCTGCGTGCCAGAACGGGGGGGAGATCATGGCGCGTCGCCAGCGGTTCCTGCCAGGATATTTCGGTAGCGGCGCGTTCCGTCAGTTGGGTCATGCCGGCGTCGCTCAATTCGGCGCCTTTGTTGTTGATCAAGGTGATGATGGCGGCGCTGTCATTGCTGGCGATAATAGCGTCGCTGACCCGTGTTGAGACTTTGGGACGCGCGGCAATGGCACTGCGGCTCCAGGCTTCGTGGCGTTTGGCAATAAGTTCCACCAGGTCATCGTCGCTTAGTGCCAGGCAGTAACGCAAAATAGGTTCCGCGACCGCGCGCGTAAGGTCTTGCGCCAGCCTTTTGACAACTTCCGGGGGCGCCAAAGCGACATCCTTGAGACTGGAAGACAACGCGATGCGGACATTGACGGCCTGATCCAGAGCTAGTGCTTCCAGCGTATGCAGCGCCAGGGCGGCGGCATGGGGGACGCCTTTCAGCGCCAGCTTGGCGACCAGAGCATCGGCGCGGCGCGCCATGGCTGTACGGACATTTTCCTGACCATCCAGGGCGAGCAGCAGTTGAGTTTTAAGTGGTGCAGCAGGATGTTCCGCAACTTGCATGCGCACGTCATCATGCGGATCGTTGGCCAGCTTATGAAGAATTTCAGGAGGAGTTGTGAGGTCTTTAGCTTGTGATAGCCGATATTCAACATCGGACTCAGTAAGAAGTTTTGGCTGATGCATGGGGCGGTGGCCTGGATATTGACCTCACCGCAAGTCATAACATGACAAGATTAAAATTTATTGAGGGAATTTCTGATAAGATGGCCAGAATAATTCATGCCTTGACCAAATTTATTCAAGGACTACAATATGATAATCAAAGAACTGAAAGTCGATTTGATGTCGATTTTTTTTCATTTGTTGCCGACGCCGGAGATCACGCATGCCCTATAAAGTCACCCTTCCGCTGGTCTTGCTTCTCGTGACGTTGACGGGGCACGTTCGGGCAGAAAGTTCTGGTCCGCCGCTGTTGCCGGATACGTCAATTAATGAAACGAACCAACCTATCAAATCGATGAAGGATGTTCCCACGAGTGCCGTACCTCATATCCATGACAGGTTCGATCTTGATATTGAGGAAGTGGAGGCGCTGCGTCCCTTGCACATGATCGATATACCGCCGACAGCTCCCGAAAATATTGTCGGAGGGCGTTCTTATTCCATAGCGCCTTTAACCCCCTTGATGCCGGTTCGCATTGGCGTCACGCCCAGTGTGGTACCCAGCGCCGTGGCGGACAGAACCGACATAAAAGTTACCAAGGCGGTTATCGAGAACAACGCTCCGTCTTTGGTTGCTAAGGGTAAGAATATCGAGAAAAAGAAAAGTAAGGCGCCTCAGTCCGAGACACCCCAAGCCGCGAGAATGGGCATTATGGCTGCGGTGCAATCAACCCACAATCTGAAGAAATTGGCAAAACTACTGCGGACGGTAGGGTTGAAGCCAATGTTTGATGCCAAAGGAAAATACACCTTGTTTGCGCCTAGCGATGCCGCATTTGATCGGGTGTCAGACAAATATCTGGCGGAGTTGGAAAGGCCGGAAAACCATGGTTTGTTGCTGCGGATACTGGGGAATCATATCATTGGCGGTCATAAGATCAGTGAAGAACAATTGGCCGAAATGCGTAAGTCCCCTGTGACTATGGCGGCGCAGTTGTTAACGATCACCAATGTTGACATCACGATACAGGTCAATCGCGCCAATATTCTTGTTAACCCAATTCTTTGCAGCAACGGGATTATTTATATTATCGATCAGGTACTGCTGCCGACGTCGCCGTGCAGTGTCGGCGACCGTCAAGAATGTCCCTGAGGCTAGCGCACACGCTCCCATATTTCACGGGCGTGACGCAGGTAAAAGTTGAGGTCGAAACAGGCGGCGCGCTGCTCCGGAGTGAGGCGCTGTGCGGTTTCTGGATCGGCGGCCAGTTCATCTTGAAACTGGGAGGTTTCGCCATTCTGTAATTTATCCCACACGCGCATGGCGACACGTTGCGTGGACGCATAGGCGGCTTCGCGACTCATGCCCGCGTCGATCAAGGCCAGCAGCACGCGCTGTGAAGCATGTAGGCCGCCCAAAGATTCCAGATTAGCGCGCATGCGTTCGGGGTAAACCAGCAATCCGCGGATCATCCCGCCAAGACGCGCCAGGGCGAAATCAAGCGCAATAGTCGCATCGGGGGCAAAAACGCGTTCAACGGCTGAATGCGAAATGTCACGTTCGTGCCATAAGGCAACGTTTTCCAGCGCAGGTGTAACGGCGGCGCGGACGATGCGCGCCAGCCCGGTCAGATTTTCCGACAGGACGGGATTGCGTTTGTGGGGCATGGCACTGGAGCCCTTCTGCCCTTTGGCGAAGGCCTCTTCGGCTTCGCGGACTTCGCTGCGTTGCAGGTGGCGGATTTCAATGGCCAGATTTTCCATGGTGCTGGCAATCACGCCCAGTGTTGCAAAAAACATCGCGTGACGGTCGCGCGGGATGATCTGGGTCGAGACGGGCTCGCTTTTCAATCCGAGTTTTTCGGCGACATAACGCTCCACGCGCGGATCGACTGTGGCGAAAGTACCAACCGGCCCGGAGATGGCGCAGGTGGCAATTTCTTCGCGGGCGGCAACCAGACGCGCGCGCCCACGCTTGAAAGCCGCATAGTGCGTGGCCAGTTTGAGGCCGAAGCTGGTTGGCTCGGCATGGATGCCGTGGCTGCGCCCGATGCAGACCGTATCGAGGTGCATTTCCACACGCACGCGCAGAGCAGCAAGAACTTCGTCGATGTCGGCGAGAAGCAGGTCGGCGGCCTGGGTCAATTGCACGGCGAGGGCGGTATCCAGCACGTCGCTGGAGGTCATGCCCTGATGGACGAAACGCGCTTCGGGGCCGACGGACTCAGCCAGATTGGTGAGGAACGCCAGAACATCATGCCGCGTCTCTTTTTCGATTTCGTCGATGCGGGCGATATCCCATGTGCCCCGTGCGCGCACGGCTCTGGCTGCGTCCTTTGGGATGATACCAAGTCCGGCCATGGCGTCGCAGGCATGCGCCTCGATTTCAAACCAGATGCGAAATTTGTTCTCGGGTTCCCAAATGCGCGTCATTTCGGCGCGGCTGTATCTTGGAATCATAAGAGCCTCAGAGGGGAATGCTGCGTTGGTATGGTAGCGGGTGTTGGGGCAAAAAGAAATCGCTATGCCCGCATCTGCAGGCATAGCGATTGAAACATACCGGAAACGTTAAGGCGTGTATCCGGCGCAGACCGAAGCGCCACCTGCCGTCGGCATACGACCGGAGCAATTGGTCAGTTCCCAACCCCGGGAGCGCATGCATTCGCCGACGACACGCGAGGGAGAGCGCAGGCATTGCCCCTTGACTTCTTCACCCGTTGCGCTGGTTTCGTTCAGGCGCTGTTGATCCTGATCGATCTTTCCTTGCAGGGAGCGCGGCACATTGCGTGGGAAAATGCCGCAATTACATTGTGAAAGATCATATTCCAGTTTGGTCTGGGCGTTATCCAGCCCCAGCGTGATATTCGGTTCGCCGACCGGTCGCCAGAATTGCGCCACGACCACATCAGAACAAGCCGAAACCAGAAGCAAAACTACAAAAAGTGGTATGACGCGCGACATTATCCGGCTCCCTTAACGGCTTGGTTGAATTATCTGCACATGATTGGCGATTTTGCCGGCCAAATCAAGAAGTGTTGTGGGGAATAAAGCCTTATTATGCTTAATAAGAAATTAACGCATGCGGCTGGTTTCCCATTATCCGCCAAATCAGCCTTAACATCACATTTTGCCCATTTGCCGCAGGCTGACGGTCTTGCCCTTGCCAATGATCAAATGGTCGTGAAGGACGATATCAAGGGGACGACAGGCGGCTTCGATCATTTTGGTCATATCGATGTCGGCCTGACTGGGGGTAGGGTCGCCGCTGGGGTGATTATGAACCAGGACAATGGCTCCCGCCCCGAGTTCCAGGGCACGTTGCACAATTTCACGCGGGTAAACCGGGGTATGATCGATGGTGCCGCGCTGCATGATCTGTTCATGCACCAGCTGGTTGCGCCGGTCGAGAAAGAGCAGCCTGAATTGCTCCTTGCTTTCGTGCGATAAAGCCATCTGGCAATAATCGACGATACGCTGCCATGAAGAGAGGAGCGGGCGTTCGAGAATTTGCCCCTTATGCGCGCGCAAGGCCAGCGCGCCGGTGGTCATCAGCACGCCGATGCTCGCATCACTAAGCCCCATACCACGCAGGCGTGGCTCCGGTGCATTGATGAGCGTCCAGACGTCCTTGAATTCATTGAGCAGCGTCTTCGCCAGCGGTTTGACGTCGCGCCGGGGCAGGGCCGCGCCAAGCAAAAGTTCCAGCAGTTCATAATCCTGCAATGCATCGCTGCCGCTGGTGAAAAGGCGCGCGCGCAAACGCTGCCGGTGGCCGTTCCAATGCGGCGTCTCGGCGGTTGCCGCGCCTTCGGCTTCATGCTCGCGTTGGGAAGCGGGTTTGGTGGACAAGGGTTTACCCCCCGGACAACGCATAAGGCGGACGATCAAGCCCCGTCGGTGACAGGGTGAAAATCTCGACTCCGGTTTCGGTGACGCCAAGTGAATGTTCGAATTGTGCCGACAGGGATTTATCTTTGGTCACCGCTGTCCAGCCGTCGGACAGAACCTTGACCTGATACCCGCCGATATTGACCATAGGTTCAACGGTGAAAATCATGCCGGGGCGCAGCACCACGCCGGTTCCCGGTTGGCCGTAATGCAAGACCGAAGGGGGCGTGTGAAATTTTCGTCCCACGCCGTGACCGCAGAAATCGCGCACGACGGAAAAACGGTTGGCCTCGACCAGGCTTTGAATCGCGTGACCGATATCGCCCAGGGTTGCGCCGGGCTTGACGGCTTTGATGCCCAGCATCATCGCGTCATAGGTGACGTCGCACAGACGCCGCGCTCTGAGGCTGATTTTGTCACCGACGAAATACATCCGGCTGGTATCTCCGAACCAGCCGTCGACGATGACCGTGACATCGATATTGACGATATCGCCGTCTTGAAGCTGTTTCTCGCCGGGAATGCCGTGGCAGACGACATGGTTGGGAGAAATGCACGACGCATGCTTATAGCCACGGTAATCGATGGTCGCGGGGATTGCGCCATGATCGCGCATGAATTTTTCGATCAAATCATTCAGCGCAATCGTGGTCACGCCGGGTTGCACAAAGGGGGTGATGTAATCCAGTGTTTCCGCCGCCAACCTGCCGGCCACGCGCATGCCGGCAAAATCCGCCAGCGGGTGGATGGTAATCTGCGCGTCTTCCGGTTCTTGCCCTTCGGCATCATACATATTCATGCCGTTAAATTAGGCATGAATATGATTCAGAGCAAGCGATGGTTATCTGGGCGTCATACCGGAGCTCGGACTGGGCGTCATAAAGGTCGGGGGCGGATTAGCCGCTGAGGGGATCGGAGTGGTCGGGGATTTCTGCCCCTGTTTGTTAATATGTTCCACGGCAGCTTTGCCGCAAAAATATGCCGCCTCTATCAACGGGGAGGGGGGAGTATAGGCCGCTGCCGCATAGTGTGCGGCCTCCCTCTGCAATAAAAAGGGTAACATGCCATTCATCATTTGCGTTCTGTCCTTGTCGACATAGACCAGCAAGCACTCTTTCTTTCCTGAAAGGGAAAGTGCCATCCCCATTTTGCTTTGTGCAGCCGTTCTGGCAAGGCCGGCGGGGCTCGTGGGGCCCTTGCCCAGAGCCCATTGTTTGAATTCAAGGAGCGTTGCGGAACGGTATGGTTGGACGACGGGGGTGAGCGGAAGCGGGCCTTGGGTCAATTCGTATGAATCGGGCACAGGGATCTTGTCGAGTGCTGTTGCCGCTTCGTTTGGATCGGGGGAGGCGAGGACTTGGCTGAGTGCTGGCGCCGCCGTGCTGCTCAGCAAGAGCGCACCTGCCGCGATAAATTGCTGCACAATTGTGTATGTGCTTCCTGGCTTCCGGTTCATCATAACGCCTCGGTAAAATATATCCGGACGTAACCATAGCAAAACACGGATGGAATTAATACGGCACGGGCGACGGCATTTACTTTCATGGCATGCTTTTATCGGTAAAGGCTTTGCCTCGGTTAATATCTTGAGATTATGCCTGTTTCGTGTCGCGGATGGCCGTAACTTCCAGCTGATTTTTCGTTATTTACTTTCATGTTTCGCGGATAATCTTGGGGCAGGAAATCAATGATCGCACTTATAAAATGATGGAGCAGGAACATGACAGAAGAAGTCAAAGAAGATAAACAAGTCATCGCATTTGTGCAGGCTGGAAACGCGCTCACGAAATGGCAAAAAATTATCGGTGGGGTGGCGCTGCTCGCAAGTGCTGGTTTAGGGGCTGTGGGGCAAAACTATCTCATCAACACTAACAATGTTGTCGTCAGCCTTACACAGGGGCCGGGCGGTTTTATGGTGGAGCAGGGCGTTCCCAAAGATAGAATTCAGCTGAATGCAACGGCATTGTCGCATAAGTTTTTTGAAGGGATTACCGAACTTACCAATAACCAGGGCGTGTTGCGCCACGATATCTGTACGAACCCGGAGCCGGACAGCGTGCTGCTGCGTCAAAAGTTTCAGGATGGTCTCAATATCCTGGGTGATCCGACGGTTGATAATGCGTTGCGCGCCCGTATTAGAGATGTAAATGGGTCTGGAAGTGTTTTAAGCGGCGCAGGTTTGCTGACGAAGGAAACGTTGTTGGGGATGACGCGAAGCGAGCCCTTGTGCCCGACTGATAATGTCGCAGCTTATATGGCTGTTCAACATTATGGGATGGCGTTGGATGGCTCCGCTAATGCTGCTAAAATGAACGCGGCGCGTCTGGATGAGGTTAAGACCAAAAATCCGGACGAGGTGACCTTGCTGCAAGCTGCTCAAGACAAGCTTGCGGCAGGTAAGCAGCTTTATAGAAAAGCCAAGCAGGTTTATCACGTTGTGATGAATTGATGCAGGCTATAGTGATATAGGAATAATATTAACCGGCGAGTCAGGAAGGGCAGGCTGTCATTGATGATAGCCTGCCCATTTTTGTATGGACGGGAAGTGTTACTCCGCAGGTGCGTAATTTAACGTCTGGATTTGGCCGATGAAGGATCAGGGATCAAAATGTGCGGCAAAATAAAGGTCTCTTTTCTCTTTGCCCGGATGCTGGACGATATAAATATCCGGTACTACCCGTTCTTCCTTAAGCAGTGACCCAGCCGTACTGCCAGAGGAGGCAGCCTGCCGAAGAGGCTGTGCAGGTGGAAGAGCTTGGGGAGCGGCCACGGGTATGACTTTTTGCTTCTTGCCATCCTTGTGTGCCTTGAACAACTCTTGGGTATGGGTGTGGACACGACTTCCTATAGCACCACACCCTAAGTTAAATACCGTATCGGGATGTGGGCGCGTCTCGATTAATGCCGTCATATGCGCTGCCTCTTGGGACAGCGTCGGGTAATCCAGCATAATTCTTTTTTCCGGTTCCAGGGTGCTTACAACGACAACACCACAGTCGCCTTTCTTTTTCTCGGCACTCAGGGCATTTAGGCGTTTTCTAGCTTCGGCAATAATTGCTGCCGCATTTTCACTTGGTTGCGCGTTCTGCCAATGGCTGCGTTCCTGTTTGGTAAGAGGGGTAAGGCCAAGCAAGCTTTCGACCAACGCATGATTATCTTTAGCAAATCCTGGCGTGGTGCTGGCCAGCAGCACGGCGCTCGCGGCGATGAATTGTTGCCCGATATGGCGGAGTGTTTTAGTGACGTTTTTGCTCATAATCGCCTCGAAAGATATGTTGCCCGGCAAGAATATCAAAGAAAACGAGCTTTCAAAAACGCGGTTTTACTTTCATGCGAATTTTCGGGAATTGCCGTTTTTTGGTGTCATTCCGTTGTATTTGACCGCCGGGGATGCGTTCATCGGTATTCTTCTCCCTTTATCAGTAACATGCATAACGGCTTGGTCGTGCGCCACACTATGGGTAAAAAAAACGTCACACCGGCGTAAGCCGGTGTCCATCTCCTGCCGTCTGTTTTTGTTGCATTTTCTGGTGTTGGATTCCGGCTTTCGCCGGAATGACGCTGTTCTTATGCGAGAGGAAAAAAAGCAATTTATATTGCATGATCCCGGACGTAAAAACGGGCAGACCTTATGGCCTGCCCGTTTGCATGAAGCGCGCGTTGATTTACGAGCTGTAATACATATCGAATTCGACCGGATGCGGCGCTGTGCGGAAACGATCCCACTCTTCCTGCTTCAGCGTGATATAGCCGTCGATCATGTCCTTGGTAAACACATCCCCGGCCAAAAGGAATTTATAATCGGCCTTAAGCGCCGATAATGCTTCCTCCAGAGAACCGCACACGTTCGGGATTTTGGCAAGTTCCGCCGGGGGCAGTTCATAAAGATTGGCATCCATCGGGTCGCCCGGATGGATCTTGTTGTTGATACCGTCCAGTCCTGCCATCAGCATCGCCGCATAGGCCAGATAAGGGTTGGCCATCGGGTCGGGGAAGCGTACTTCGACGCGCTTCGCATTCTTGCTGTTGCCATAAGGAATGCGGCAGGACGCCGAGCGGTTGCGCGCCGAATAAGCCAGCAACACCGGAGCCTCATAGCCCGGAACCAGACGCTTATAACTGTTCGTGCTTGGGTTGGTGATGGCGTTCAGTGCTCTGGCATGCTTGATGATGCCGCCGATATAGTACAGCGCCGTTTCCGACAACCCAGCATATTTGTCGCCCGCGAACAGAGGCTTGCCGTCTTTCCAGATTGACTGATGCACATGCATGCCCGAACCGTTATCGCCGAAGATCGGCTTCGGCATGAAGGTGGCCGTCTTGCCGTAATTATGCGCCACATTGTGGATCACATATTTATAGATCTGCATATTGTCGCCGCAACGAGTCACGGTATCGAACTTAATGCCGAGTTCGTGCTGGGATGAGGCGACTTCATGATGATGCTTTTCGACCTCAAGCCCCATATCTTTCATGGTGCTGAGCATCTCGCCGCGTAAATCCTGGCCGCTATCGACCGGGGCGACCGGGAAATAACCGCCCTTGGTGCGTGGCCGGTGTCCCAGATTACCTTCGGGATATTCACGTCCAGAGTTATAGGGGCCTTCCTCGGAATCGACCTGATAGAAAGAACGGTTTGGACTGACCTCGAAGCGCACATCGTCGAAAACGAAAAATTCTGCCTCGGGTCCAAAATATGCCTTATCGCCCGTGCCGGAGCTGGCGACATAGGCTTCAGCCTTTTTGGCGATGGAGCGCGGGCAACGATCATAGGGTTTGCCGGTTTCTGGCTCATAGACGTCGCAGAAAACGCCTGCGGTCGGCTGGGCGAAGAAGGGATCCATGATGGCACTGTCGGCATCGATCTTCAGCAGCATGTCGGATTTATCGATTGACTTCCAACCGGCAATTGATGAGCCGTCGAACATGATGCCTTCATCAATGAGGGCTTCGGTGTTCAGGGTATCGATGTGCTGGGTGGTATGCTGCAATTTGCCGCGAGGATCTGTAAAACGCAGGTCGATAAATTTAACGTCATGTTCCTTGACGAGGTCTAAAAGTTTTTTTGTCATGAGGGGGAGCTCTTTTTCAAAAGGGTTAACGGGGAGCCAAAGTCATGCCTGCGAATTGTGCGCCGCAGCGATAACCTGCCACATGAATTATGCTCTTGACAATGCTGGTTTTTTTCTGGTTGAATCGCACTCTGGACGACTGTCCTCCCCATGTCGGCGAAGGAAATAACTGGCATACGAGTCCATCCAAACCTTTGGTATGGACAGGGTCGTGTGTTGTTTGTATCCGGTGGGGGTAGTATTCCGATGTTGAAATGGCGGCCGTAGCTCAGTTGGTAGAGCCCTCGGTTGTGGTCCGAGTTGTCGCGGGTTCGAGTCCCGTCGGTCGCCCCATTTCCTACTGGTCATGCGCTGCACGTGGCAGCTATCCTGATGGGGAAGGTTCCTCATCAGGAACGAAAAGTGAAGACCACGCGCTGCTGGCGTGCGATTCAAATAGCTTCTTTAGGTTGCAACGGGCTATAATTTCACATGCTTGACGATAATTCTCCTGTCTGGCGCCGCCATGCTTTGCTTATGCCGCAAGCGGCGGAAGAGCTGGATCGGGTTACAATCGCGCTGGGCACGCCGGGCTTTACGCTGATGCAGCGGGCAGGGGCGGCGTTGCAACGCGTGGTGGAAACGCGCTATGCGCCGATGCCGGTTCTGGTCATTTGCGGCCCGGGGCGTAATGGCGGCGACGGATTCGTGCTTGCGGAATTGTTGCGGCGAAAGAACTGGCCGGTTCAGGTTGCTATGGCAACGCCTCCCGATGCTTTGCAGGGGGATGCGGCCTTGGCGCGGGTATTCTTCCAGGGCGAAGTTTTATCGTGGGCCGCAGGTTTGCTGGAAGGAAAGCGCCTCGTTGTTGATGCGCTGTTCGGCATCGGTCTTAGCCGCGATCTTGAAGCGCCCTTTATCGACATCGTTGAAACACTGAACGCCAGCACGATCCCGGTGCTTGCCGTCGACATTCCCAGTGGCGTCGATGCCGCGACCGGGGCGCTGCTTGGGGGCGGAGTCAATGCGGCGGTGACGGTAACCTTCACGCGCAAAAAGCCCGGGCTGCTTTTGTTGCCGGGGCGCGATTGCGCCGGAACCGTGGTGGTCGTTGATATTGCGCTGGATCGCGATGCCATGAATAATGTGGCTTTACCGCTGGCTGAAAATCACCCCGATCTCTGGCAAGCGGATTTGCCGCGCTTCCTTTTGGGGCAGCATAAGTATGATCACGGCCACGCGCTGCTTCTGGGCGGATCGGTGATGACCGGGGCGGCCAGGCTGGCGGCGCGCGCGGCGCAGCGGGTCGGCACGGGGCTGGTCACCATCGCGGCGGAGGAAGCTGCAGCCTCCATTTACGCCACCAATCTGGATAGCGTTCTGGTGCAACGCATCTCGCACGATGTTCATTGGCAACAAGCGGTCAAAGATCCTAAAAAAACGGCAATGCTGCTGGGGCCTGGAGCTGGGGTTGGCGAGGCGACGCTGACAAAATCCATTCTGGCACTGACGACGAAGAAGCCTTGCGTGCTGGATGCCGATGCCCTGACAAGTTTTTCTGACATGCCGGACGAGTTGTTTGGTTATCTTTATCCGGAAACTGTTCTGACGCCGCATATGGGGGAATTCAATACCCTGTTCGGCAGGAATGATCGCGTCGATAAATGCACACGCGCCTTGAATGCGGCGCGGATATCGGGCGGAACCATTTTGCTTAAAGGCGCCGATACGGTGATTACGACCCCGCGTGGTCTTGGGGTCATCAATGCCAATGCGCCACCCTGGTTGGCGACTGCGGGAAGCGGGGATGTTCTGGCGGGCATTATCGCCGGCCTGATGGCACAGCGTGTGTCCGCCTTTGCCGCTGCATGTATCGGAACCTGGTTGCACGGCGCGGCAGCGGCGGAATTTAATCCGGGAATGATCGCGGAAGACCTGATCGACGCCTTGCCAAAGACGCTGGCAGCGCTACGGAACGCTGCAGATCAGAGAGACGAAACTCTGGCTGCCTCGGCGCCGGTTGAGACACTCAAATCGGCGTGCGCCTGAAAACGCGCGTCTCACGCCGTACGCCAATAAAACCATGACAGGTTTTAGGACGAGAGGCAGCTCCGCATGAATTTCTTGCGGTCGTCGCCCTTCAGCTTTTGCTCCTGGGCATCGCCGTTGCATTTCTTCATTTTTTCTTTGGGGTCAAGTTTGACCGGGGCAGCGGCGGCGATGGGTGCCGGTGACTGGGGTTTGTCAGCGGCAGGCGCAGGAGCAGGGGCGGCTTCGGCTTGGTGCGGTTGATAATTGCCGCTCTGATAGCCTTTCTTGAGGCAGACCTTAATAAAGGATTTATACTCTGACTTGGGCAAATTTCTTGATTTATACTCATGGGCGCAGGCCTTCATTTTTTCGCCTTGCACACTGATCTTGCTGTTCTCTGCGGCAAATACCGGGGGGGCACAGACTGCCAGAATGACGGCTAAGGTCAGGATTTTTTTCACGGGAGATTCCTTATCTGAGTATCAAAACGCATATTTTGCCTTCTCTGGGACAAGGAGGCGTGTGCATTATCGCCTGATTTAACACAATGTCAATTTCATGCGGTTGAATAATCATTGTGAAAACCTGGGGTTAATTTATGAAGCCTCAAAAATGGTTCGATTCTAAAACAATTCTCTAATTCAAAGGGTTGTATGATGAACTTAACCGTCGTTTAATCAAGCGGTGCTATGGTTAGCCTGAGTGTAATTTAAAAAAGAATGCCGGGGGCCATATGTCTTTAGCAATGACACAAGATCAGGAAGCCATCGCTTGCGGTTCTACTTTCCGCGCCGCTTTTGGACTGATCGAAGAAAAGGCGGAAGTGCTGAGCATCGGTAATGACCGTGTCGGCATTCCCCATGTCAAGTTCCAGCTGGAAGTGAAACGTGGCAGCAGCATGCCGTGCCATGAGCAGCGCACTTTGGCGCTGGAATCTTTCCGCAGCCGGTACTGCGCGCGCGCGTAAGTCCCGTAAGCCATCATTTCTGCGCCGATTACGACGGCAGGATGAAATGCCTGCCGTTTTTTATTGTGCCCGCATGGGTCGTGTCTCACTTTGAATGGGGTTAACCAAAAAAGATAAGCGTCATTCCGGCGCAAGCCGGAATCCACCTCCTGTTGCTTGTTCTCATTGCGCTTTCGGGTGTTGGATACCGGCTTGCGCCGGTATGACGCCAAATAATAGTAA
>JBASFQ010000017.1:0-146910 GCA_049653105.1 Alphaproteobacteria bacterium | reverse complement strand
CGCGCATGCCGACGCAGGCGCCGACCGGGTCGATGCTGCTGTCGTTCGACACCACGGCGATTTTGGCGCGGCTGCCCGGATCGCGGGCGACGGCCTTGATTTCGATGATGCCGTCATAGATTTCCGGCACTTCCTGCGCGAACAGTTTTGCCATGAACATGGGATGTGTACGGGACAGGAAAATCTGCGGTCCGCGGGTTTCTTCGCGCACATCATAGATATAGGCGCGGACGCGATCCGAAGTTTTAAAATGTTCACGCGGCAGGCATTCGTCACGGCGCAGCACCGCTTCGGCACGCCCCAGGTCAACGGTGACATTGCCGTACTCGACGCGCTTGACGGTACCGTTGCTGATTTCGCCAATGCGATCCTTGTACTCATTGAATTGGCGCTTGCGTTCGGCTTCGCGTACTTTTTGCACGATGACCTGCTTGGCGGTCTGGGCGGCGATGCGGCCAAAATCGATTGGTGGCAAATCATCAACGATGAAGTCGCCGACGGCGGCGTCGGGTTTGCTTTTCTTCGCGGCCTTCAGCGGAATCTGCGTGAATTCGTTTTCGACCGGATCGGCCACTTCAAGAAAACGTTGCAAGGCGATCAGGCCGGTCTTGCGGTCAATGGTGGCGCGGATATCGTGCTCGTGACCATATTTCGAACGCCCGGCCTTCTGGATGGCTTGTTCCATCGCCAGCAAAACTTCGTCCCGGTCAATGCCCTTTTCGCGGGCGACAGCATCGGCAACGTGCAAGAGTTCCATTTTTCTTCCTCTTTCCTGGTCTAGTTTGCCGTAGCGGCCTTTTCACGCGCCGCCGTGGCCTTGATAAGTTCATCCGTCAGCAATAAACGCGCTTTGGTAATGGCGGCATAAGGCAAATCGATGTCTTTGCCGTCAACAATCATGTGAACCATCCCGTCCTTCAATCCACCAAGAATACCGCGATAATTCTTGCGGCCATTCAGGGGACGGCTGAGTTCGAGCTTTGTCACGAACCCGGCCCAGTCATTATAGTCCTTTGCCCGCGTCAGCGGCCGGTCGATTCCCGGTGAACTGACCTCCAGCGCGTAGGCGCCGGAAATCGGATCGGCAGCGTCAAGCAGCGGGTCAAGCGCTCGGGTGATCGCGGTGCAATCTTCCACCTGCATCGCGCGGCGGTCTTGCCGTTCGGCCATGATCTGCAGTGTCAATCCGCCCTGCGATCCCGCCAACTGCAC
Source organism: Alphaproteobacteria bacterium (assembly GCA_049653105.1). Lineage (GTDB taxonomy): Bacteria > Pseudomonadota > Alphaproteobacteria > UBA9219 > RFNS01 > JBASFQ01. Next base: position 145,698 of record JBASFQ010000017.1, on the reverse strand, counting down.
CCGCACCAGATCATAACCCAAACCCGCCAGTGCCGGTTCGGCCAACGCCATGACCTTAGCTTCCGCCGCTTCCCTTTCCATATCTGCGCCAAACAACATTGCAACAAAAAAGGCGGGCTTTCGGCCCACCTCCACACTTGATCCCGACCACAATCTACGCTGCTTTACGGAACCTATGAGATGAGGCGATCATAGCCTGATTTCGTGGGGAGGCAAGGATTTTATGGGCGCGCCCGACGGTTTCTGGAGGAGGTGAGGCTGAGTATATGAGCAAGAGACAAAATGCTGCAAATCCAGAGTTTAATTTGGAAATCACGCGGTTAACTTATGCCGCACTGCACACATCGCATTGCAAACAAAGGAAAATTTCTATTTTCAAGCAAAAAATTTAACATGATCGTTAACTTATTCGCTTAAATTGGTAACTGGGTCGAGGCATGTCTGCTATAATGTCGTTGCGGATTCGCAACAGATGAGCGGACTCCGACTATAGGGGACCGATATGCGCCTGGGATTTAAAGGGCGGCTATATTGGGCGGTTCGAACGGCGAACCGCCGCCGCTCCTGGTGTTTACTGATTGCGGCCTTGTCGAGCATTCAACTGTCGTGCTGGTCTTTTGCGGTACGGGCAGAAAATTTGCCCGAGACCACGAATCGCGCCAGCGGCGTTTCCACGCCGCAAATCAGCCGCAGTTTCGGCAGCAATGATAGCAGCACACTCACCAGCCTGACCGTCGCGCAATTGCAGGGTGTGGCGGAGAAAAAGCTTAATCGCGATCTGGTCACCAAACTGATCGGGCCGCTGCCGAACTGGGTGCGGCGGATCGAGGTGACGGGGAACTTTAATTTGTCCGGCTGGCGCGGGCTGGAAATTTTGACGGTGCAGCCCTTATGGGAAAGCGACGACAAGCGGCAAGTCGTTTTTACCCAGATGAGCGTCGTGAATTACCGCATGTTTGATCAGCAGCGTTTCGCAGGTAATGCAGGATTTGGTTATCGGAAGTTGCTGTTCGACGACCGGATGCTGGTCGGGGGCAACAGTTTCTTTGATTATGAATTTCTGCGTGGGCATCAGCGCACCGGCATCGGCGGTGAACTGAAATTCGGGCCGCTGGATTTTACCGCCAACGGCTATGTCGGATTGAATCAACGCAGCACGTCGGACGGTGGTGTCGAGCGGGTGCCGAATGGCTTTGATATTGAATTGGGAACGCAGGTTCCGTATCTGCCCTGGGCGCGCGCCTATGGCAAATATTATGTCTGGGATCAGCGGCTTGATGACGGGCGTCGGGTGCGCGGCGCGGAAATAGCGGCAGATGCCAATCTGCAGCGCTATCTCAGCGTAGAAGCCGGAGCGCGGCAGGATGTTGGCGGTGTGCCGGAAGGTTTCATGATGCTGCGCGTCCGGCTCAATCGCGATACCACGCCTGGATTGTTCGATGGGCCGGTCATTGACGACAAAGTTTTCGCCGATCGGGATTTGTCCAAACTCATTCTGGGGAAAGTCCGGCGCGAGAACCGCATCATTCTGGTGCGGAGCAGTTCGGTGCAGGGTCAGGGCGGCGTGACCGTGACGGTTGGCCGGGCGCATTAAGGTGACATGATGATGAAGCGAAGCCACAGGACAACAGGACGCCGCGCCGGGGCGGGCATGCTGCGTGCTGGCGCTTGGGCGTTTCTTCTGGGGGTAATGCTGCTGCCCGGCGGTGCTTTGGCGCAAGGCTGCACCCCGACACCGTCCGGCGCGGCGGGATTGCCGCCCTGCTGCGCGACGACGGATATGAGCGCAGGCGGAACCTGCATGGCGCCGGCGACGCAATATCAGTTTACGATGTTTTCCTTCGGTTTTGAAAAGAGCGACGGCACGGTGGTGGAATTCGGCCACGCCCAGAGTTTTGATGCCGCCAGTGTCAGCGCGGGCAACGATATCGGGAATTTCATTTCCGGCGCGACTCTGACGCCGGGAACCTATGTCGCGTTACGCCCCACTATATCGCAGGACATTAATGTGGCGACGCAGGTGACGACGCGCGACGGGCGCAGTTGCAGCGGGGCAACCACCGCGCCGTCACAGCAGATGAACGGCCAACCCTGGCCCAATTGCGCGGCGGGACAACCGGACAGCGTTACCGACCAGTGTATCAACGGCGGCCAGCTTCGTATGCGCGATGGACAGAGCGGGGCACTGAACATCACTGGCAGTGGCGGAGTGACCATCACGATCAAATTCGACGTCAATAACGGTGCGCTCTGCACCTTTGCCCCCGGAACCGCGCCGGCCAGCGGCGTCGGATTGGGGGTGTTTTCGGTCAGGATCACGAAGTCCTGAGTGCAGCCTCTGTCATCACGATAAATTAACCAGACAACCAGAATTTGGACGCGCTGTGCGGCGTTTCCATCAACTTTCCGCATTTATGGTCAATGATCTGTTTAAAAATGCCACGGCTTTACTAAACAGCGCGTGTCTTTTAACAGGCGGTCAATCCTGGTGTGTCATGCTGCTGTATGAGGGGAAACAGGTATTTATAGCACATGGATGAGTTGAGTCAGGACGATCTCAACCTGCTTATGGGCGTGCATGAACGTTACATCATGCGCGTGCCCAACGGCAAGTTGATGTCGTTGAATATGAAGCGGGTGCAGGGGTTGGATATGGCCGGGCGTAAGCTGGTCTCGGCTCAGTTTGTGGGGGCGCAACTCAACAATTCAAGTTTTGAAGGAACTGATCTGACCCAGGCCAATTTTTTTGGCGCGAGTCTTGTCAATTGCAATTTCAGTGGCGCTAACCTGACAGAGGCAGATTTGCGCGGCGCGATCATGCAGCGCACCAACTTTTCTGCGAGCATACTGACGGCAGCAAATCTGGGGGAAGGAGTCCTGCTTTGCAAAGGCAAGTCCGGCGACCTTATGCCCGCGCGTCAGTTTGCGCCGGGGACGCGGTTCAGCGAAGCGGTGTTCCGGAATGTCCAGGCCGAACGCGCGATTCTTGCCAACAGCATTACCGTCGCTTCCGACCTGAGCCACGCCAATTTTCGTGATGCCAAGATGCAAGGCGCGAATTTCTCGGGCAGTGATCTGCATGGCGTGGTGTTTACGCGCGCCGATTTGACCGGGTGCAATTTCTCGAACGCCAATCTGACCGGCGCGACCTTGCGCGGCGCAATTCTGGACGGCACGAAATTCGACGGCGCCGACCTTACGGCCTGCGTGATTGGAGCCGGTCAGCATGAAAAGAGCGATTTCTCGCGTGCCAGATTGCCGCGCAGCATTGAGGATCTCGATAAATCCATCCAGGTGACAATTGCCAACCATGAATTGTGGGTGCGGAGTCTGGCGCGCGAGGGTCAGCGTGCCAATCTGGCACGCGTGGATTTGTCGGAAGCCATTCTCGATGGCGTCCAGTTTGAAGCCGCCAATTTCAGCCATGCGTTGTTGGTGCGGGCTTCGTTCCGGCGTGCTGTTTTCACGATGGCCGATCTGGGGCATGCCAATTTGCAGGGCAGTATGCTGGCCAACAGCGATTGTCGCGGCGTCAATTTTTCCAAGGCTTTGCTGGCACAGGCCGATATGCATGGGGTGGATTGTTCGGCCATGTTGATCCAGACCGGGCTGAATACCATGCGTTGGCCGGCGAATTTCGCCGGGACAAATCTGGAGCAGGCGCGGTTGGGGGAAGGTGATTTTCGGGGGGCGGATTTCACCGGCGCTATTCTCACCGGATGCGATTTCCGCCGCTCCAACCTGGCCGGCACGACGCTGGTCGATGCCGATCTGACTGGTGCGGATTTGCGCGGCGCCAATCTGGATGATGCTGATCTGCGCGGCGCGGTGGGTGTGCAGCGGTAAGAGATGGGCTGGAGGTGTTTCCGGCCAGGGTCATGCCGTCATAGCGCCGTTGCGCGCACCGTATTCATCATTGGGCGATTTGGTTTCCTGTGTCTATGATAGGTTGCCCCGGCCTTTCCGGAGGCAATTTTTCCCAAAATATTCGACGTCGTTCTCAGAATGGGGGGAGTATGAAAAAATTCTTCTTGCGCGTTTTTGCTCATGAACAAGGGCTTAAGGATGCGGCGCGTGAATTGCTGGCGGGACAGCATCGACACGATGTCTTGGAAAAGGCGGTGCGTGTGTTAGAGCGCGATCCAAAGGATGACTCTGTTGGCTTTAACGGCTTCCCCAATATTCTTGGAAAAATGGAGCTGGATGGTGCCTTCATGGATGGCAACACCCGCATGCTGGGTGCTGTCGCGGCGGTTGAACATTATCTTCCCGTGCGGGTTGCGCGCAAACTTATGGAAGAAGGCATGCATACCTTTCTCGTCGGGGCGGGCGCAGAGATGTTTGCGCGCGAGGTCGGATTAAAACGCGACATAACTCTTTCACCACTCCAGCGAAAGAAATGGGAAAAAGAAGTTAAGCCGCTTTTGAAAAAACATGACGGCCGTTTGATGGATGTTGTTCGAAAACTGGCCGATTTCGAGAAAATGCGCCACCGTGATGCTAAGGCACGCAATTTCGATACCACCGTCATGATCGCCAGCGATGGCACCGGCATGTCTGCTGCGGCCAGCACTTCCGGATGGCCCTATAAATATCCCGGCCGTGTCGGCGATACGCCAGTCACGGGAGCAGGCCTGTATGTCGATAGCCGTTATGGGGGCGCTGCTTGTATCTATACCGGCGAAATGTCGATGCGTGGCGCTGTGGCGCGTTTCATGGTCGATCAACTGGCGAACGACAAAACCCCGCGCCAAGCCGTGCATGCGGCCATCAAGGATCTTGCGGCGCTGCAAGGCGGGTTGCTGCGGACGCTGGCGCTTCACGCCATCGATGCCAAGGGCAGGGCGCATGCCGCCGTCATCAATGCCGATCAGGACGTGCGCTACAGCTATTGGGTTCAGGGCATGAAGGAGCCGGAATTCCGTGCTGTTGAGTCCGTTGATGTTCCCGCCCTGCATGGCGGCACGCGCAAGAAAACCTGGCGGCATCTGGCGCGTTGAGTGTTGTTGGTCTATTTGCGTGGCATTAATGTAGGTGATTATGGAATTTTATTTTTTGGTCAGAATGATTTTCTGTTGTGGTGGTCGACCGGTAATTACAAACCCTTTCTCTTTCATTGCCGCAATTACTTTATCGGCATAATTTTCACCATCCTTTTTATTGGTAGAGTGAAATAGTGCAATTCCCTTATAAAGGTCTCCCGCAGTGTCAATGGTTTGTCTTAGCCTCCACGAAGCAACATACATATTAACGCACCCATTATCTCTGACCCATGTGTGTGCAGTTCTTTTATCTACATTCCATAAGTTTGCGAGTTCCGGTACAAACCTTGTGTTGATCAGCATTGGTCCAAGAGAGTAGGAGCCATCTTTGTTGTGGATCTCTTGACCAACACGGCCTCCTTCAACGTGCATTATCCCGATCAAAGTGGCTGCTGGTAGGCGGTATGTTTGGGATTCCTGTATTAAGCAAGCGGCTATCACTTTCGCAGAAATTTTTGAGCAACTGATTGGTGGAGATGCTTCATTTTCTGGAGAGTTGTCTCGAATTTCTGTTGGGAGTTCGTCTTGATTTTCTACAGTAGTGGCTATACGCCCAAAAGGGGGATCAATCCCAGCCTTTAATAGTATGGTCTCAGGTTGTGGAAGTGTTTTGTGGGCTGTATCAGTGCGCGCCCTTTGTGATTCAGATTGATCTGCGTTGCTGGATATAAGTTTCTTTTGATCGTGTGCATTAAAGTAGATTATTTCGCTACGCATGTCATTTCTAGTCATCAAGATATCTTCAATGGTATTCTTTCCTTGTTGAATCAAGTTTTCTTGGGCGTGTATTTGTGCCTCATAAAGGTCTTTCATGCGGTTATAATCTTTTTGTAATGCATCTTCGCGGTCTTGGGAAATTTTAAGGCGAGACTCTAATGACGTGACCCGGGGTTCTTGAAGAATTCTTATGGCTGAACTACCTGCCAAAATTCCGAGTATGACCAAAACGCTTGTAGGAATGGGGAACACATGAAGTAAGCGCCATAGCTGTTGTGTATGTTTTTCTACATGCTTAATGAGGATGGTCTTGAACAGGTCACCTGAAATCGACACGAGATCCCCATGGTAGGGTGATTGCACAACCCCTAAAGACTAAGGTGGTTCATTCTGCGTAGTCAAGGCTGGAGCCGGGCTAAAGTAGCATTAGCCCACCAGTTTTCCCCACAAATCATATTCGTCGGCTTTGTTGATTGTCACGTTCACGATGGTGCCGGGGGTGATGGTTTGGCCTTTGCCGGCCTTGACATAGACATTGCCGTCGATTTCCGGCGCGTCGGCGGGGCTGCGTCCCACATGCCACGCGTCTTTCTGGCTATCGATGATGACGGGGATGGTGCGGCCGATCTTTTTTTGCAGTCGCGCGGCGCTGATTTTCTGTTGCGCCTGCATGAAGCGATGCCAGCGTTCTTCTTTCACCGCGTCGGGCACGGGATTGCCAAGTTCGTTGGCGACGGCTCCGGCGACGGGTTCATATTTGAAGCAGCCGACGCGGTCGAGTTGTGCAGCCTCCAGCCAGTCCAGCAGTTCCTGAAACTCCGCCTCGGTTTCGCCGGGAAAGCCGACGATGAAGGTCGAGCGAATGGCAAGGTCGGGGCAGATTTCCCGCCACCGGGCGATGCGCGCCAGCGTCTTGTCCTGATGCGCCGGGCGCTTCATGGCTTGCAGCACGCGCGGGCTGGCATGCTGGAACGGAATATCGAGATAGGGTAGGATTTTGCCTGCGGCCATCAGCGGGATAACCTCGTCCACATGCGGGTAGGGATAGACATAATGTAGCCGTACCCACGCCTTTTTTTCTGTCGCCAGATCGCCCATCGCGCGGGCGAGATCGATGAAGCGGGTTTGGTATTCCTTGTCGCGCCAGTTGCTGGCGGCGTATTTTATGTCGAGGCCATAGGCGCTGGTATCCTGTGAAATCACCAGCAGTTCTTTTACGCCGGCGCTGAGAAGTTTTTCGGCTTCGCGCATCACGTCGCCGAGCGGGCGGCTGACCAGATCGCCGCGCAGCTTGGGGATGATGCAGAAGCTGCACCGGTTGTTGCAGCCCTCGGAGATTTTCAGATAGGCGTAATGGCGCGGCGTCAATTTGATGCCGCCGGGGGGCAGTAAATCCAAAAACGGATCATGTTGCGGCGGGGCGACGGCGTGGACGGCGTTCAGCACGCTTTCATATTGCTGCGGTCCCGTGATGGCGTAGACATTCGGATATTGTTTGCGAATGACGTCCGGTTCTGCGCCCAGGCAGCCGGTGACGATGACTTTGCCGTTTTCGGCCATCGCTTCGCCGATGGCGTCCAGCGATTCATTGCGCGCACTGTCAAGGAAGCCGCAGGTATTGACGATGACGACATCGGCGCCCGCATAATCGGCCGACATGGCATAACCTTCGGCGCGTAACTGGGTGATGATGCGTTCGGAATCCACCAGCGCCTTGGGGCAGCCGAGGCTGACGATGCCGATTTTCGGCACAGCGGCGGAGGGGGTGGCAGGGGCTGGTTTCTTTGGCATGCGCGGTCATAGCAAATTCTCCGCCGCCGATGCAAATGATGCGCTTGAGAGCGGTCGGTAACCAATATCTTGGGGTGCCGTCATATGCTGACTTGACTTTTGCATGAAAATCGGTGCATCCTGTGGACAAGTTTTACCGCTCTATTTATGGGCAAGAGATCGCCGGAGGTTTGTGCTGGCGATGGTATCCGCAAGATACGCAGACAATCCGAATTACCTGATTGTTTCCTCTGGCGTTGAATAAAAGAGTTCCGGGGCGGTGTTCCGGGAAGGAAAACTCGGCAACGGCCAATGACGGTCGGTGTCAATGACAACGTAACCAAAGGAATACAATTATGGCAGTAGGTACCGTCAAGTGGTTTAATCCGACTAAGGGCTATGGCTTCATCCAACCCGAAGGCGGTGGCCCCGATGTTTTCGTGCATATCAGTGCGGTGGAAGCCGCCGGTCTCGGCACGCTGAACGAAGGCCAGAAGGTTTCGTACGAACTGGTCAGCAGCAAGGGCAAAACTTCGGCGGGCAATCTTAAGACCGTCTAAGGATTTCCGCGCCGGATTTTATGCCGGCGTCGTTGATACAACGCGCGTAACCTCACGGTTGCGCGCGTTTGTTTTTGCGCTAAAACGCGTGCAGGGAGGCTACCGTGACGCAAGCCATGATCGAACATGTGATCGCGGGGCTCTTGCTGCTGGCGCGGTTGGGCGATATCGGATCAACTTATTTGGCAACGCCGCAGTTGCTGATGGAATCCAACCCGGTGGCGCAGCGTTTGCGCTGGCCTTTTGCGGTAGCGACGTTGTTTATTGCGCTATTGCCTTACTGGTTATTGCCCGCAGGGATTATCATTCTGGTGGCTTCGTTGCTGGTGACCGCCAGCAATTGCAGCAAGGTCTGGCTGATCCGCACAATGGGCGAGGCAGAATATTACGCGTTTGTCAGTAATCTGGCGGCAAAATCGCACCCGGCGTTGCCCTTGTTGTTCACGACCCTATCGGCGTTGGCGATCGCTATGTTGGGGGGTGTGTTGCTGCTGTTCTATGCATCGGAAACGGAGCCGGCTTATTGGGTGGCGCAGGGGTTTATCATCTATGCGTTTGTCGCCGTCGTGTGGGGTGGTTATGGCTATCTGCGGCTACGGCGGGAAGGAATTTTCCGGGCTGGGTAAAAGCCGCATTTGCGTCGTCGGCGCGGTTGGTTTATAGGAGTTTTCCCGGTGTTTGTGCGGGCGCGACGGCCTTGCTTTCAACCATAGTGCCGGGTTACGTATGAAAACGTGGAGAGGTGGCAGAGTGGTTGAATGCGGCGGTCTCGAAAACCGTTAATGATGTAAGTCATTCGGGGGTTCGAATCCCCCCCTCTCCGCCAGAACCCTTTTCCATATTGTGCCATAAGCTCCAATATGGGTTGTTTTACAAGGGTTTTGGTGGGTTTTCTGGATCATGTCGTTCCATGCAATCCCCTTGCATCCGGCGCGATTTAGGGTGAAAATTAGGGTGAATTTTGAAAGAGCGGGTTTCCGCTGCGATTCACCCTAGATTGATTTTTGCCGATGCCATTATCCGATATGACCCTGCGCAGGGCAACCCCACGCGCAAAAATCTATAAACTGAATGACGGTGACGGCCTTGCGTTGCGTGTTACGCCCAAGCGCCGGAAAATCAAATTAGGACACCACCAGCCACTACCCTACATTGACCACAAGCGCAGACCATGCCATGCCGGTGCATGATCAAGATTCCAATAACGATCATAATAACCCTTTTGATCGGCGGCGGCATAGGCTTCGGCGCGGCATGGTATTGGCGCGGGCAGAAGGATTTTGCCGATTCACTGGAATTAACGGCGATTTACCGCGCAAAAATAGAGGAAGCACAGCATCTCTTTTCACGCTGCATGACGGGAGCAGAAAAAGGTCTGGAACAAATTCACGATTACGAGAAAATGACCACAGAAACCATGGCGAAAATCACGGAATTGAGGGATCTAAAAGATCGCTGCATGGAAAACCTGAAGGCCTGCCGCGCGCGCCGCTAAAAACTACATTACATCCGGGATAAGTTATAGGACGTTTCCTGATCAATTAACCATCAATGAAGAGGCAGCGATGGCCTACCCCCTTGTTAAACATGACATCTATGAATTGAAAACCTTCGTGGACGACATGTACGACACCAAGGACACTATGCATGACTGGTCACATAACCTTGACGATGGTGAAGGCTAGGTACTGCGTCTGCTTGAAGTTGAGCGGCTGTTCGACGGCTTCCTTATAGACGTAGCTCGCCCATTTAGAGAGGTCTTTACTGGTCAGCTTGACCTTGTATTTGTCACTGGCCTCAAGGAGCCAACCGATAGCCGATCCCAGCAAGGCGTCGTCGCAGGTGGCGGATCATGCGGTAGGCGTCCGGCTGGGTCATGGACTGATCCGAGAGTTGCCCGGTGCGGCCTCGGGTCGTCCGGAATAACACGCTCTTGCCCTCGACCAACTGCGCGGCGTTGATATAAGCGTGCAGATATTCTTCAAGATTATGGTGACAGGGCATCTCATGGAGCTTGCCGCCTTTTTCGTGCAGGCGCACCCACGTGCGGCGGCCTTGGATATAGACATCCTCGACCTGCATCTTGAGCGCCGCGCCGACACGGGCGAAGGTATAGACCATCAGCCCGATCAAAGCGCGGTCGCGCAGCCTGCCGTTTGCAGAGACACCGGCCTATGACTATTTTAACCTGAATACGCTACTTTAAACTGGCGACATAACGGGGAGAACGTCAGGGAGAACAGTAAGCTCTTTAATTTCTTCCTGACGCGCTGCTTATTAAGCGGTTTTGAATCCGGCAAAGAATTGTTTCACGTCCTGATAGGATGCACGGATTGCGGCCAACATGGCGGATTTCGTGACGCTATCGGCTAAATGACCTTCTTCCGCCATGTGGCACAGAGTTGCCAGCTTATTAGCACCAAAGTTTGCCGATGAACCTTTCATTTTATGCGCGGCCTTGCGCCAGACTTCCGCATGCATTGTTTGCATGTTGTCGTTGAGGTTTTGTATGGACTGTTCGGCTAGGTCAAGAAACAGGGTGATGATTTCTTGGCGCTCCGCCATATCGTCGCCAAGAATGCTATTGAGTAATTCCATATCAACCGGTGCATCCGGTATCATTGTCGTTTCTGGCGCCACGGCAACCGTGGTTTGTGCCCGCGTGTCTTGCGGCAGCAACCATTGTGCTAAGACGCGGTAAAGTCGTGCTTCATTAACTGGCTTGGTGACATAATCATCCATACCGGCGGCAAGGCATTTTTCACGATCACCGACCATGGCGTTGGCCGTCATGGCTACAATCGGAATATGCCATTGCGTTCCGGCTTCGTCGGCGCGAATCCGACGACTGACTTCATAACCATCCATATCCGGCATTTGGCAATCACACAGCATCATATCATAGTGACCGGATGCTATGCGTAACAATGCGTCCGCACCGTTTTCTACGGTATCGATGGTAGCGCAGCCGAATTTTTGCAGCAATTTTTTCGCAAACAACAGGTTAATGGGATGATCGTCCACGACGATAATGCGGCGGGATGAAAAATCAGCGCGTGCGCCATTGTATGCGGTGTGCGACGACGCGGCCTTAGCTTCTTTGTTCAGAAAATTCAGTTGTGGCGCATCGGGGATGAGTAACGGGAGGTTAAACCAAAAGCGAGAACCCTTATTGATAATGCTCTCAACACCAATTTGTCCGCCCATTTTTTCAGTCAGCAGCTTGCAAACAGTCAGGCCAAGTCCAGTGCCGCCAAAACGACGCGTGGTTGTTTCATCGGCTTGCGTAAACTTATTAAATATTTTGTCGAGGTTTTCCGTCTTAATCCCAATGCCCGTGTCATCGATATGAAACTTTAGTCTTGCACGGCCATCGGCAATGCCGTCACAATCCAGCGCTAGTGTAACCGATCCTTCAGTCGTGAATTTAATCGCATTGCCGATGAGATTGGTGATGATTTGCCGAATCCGTGCTGGATCGCCGATGATATAGCGCGGGACACTTTCCAAAACTTTGGTGCTCAACACGATATTTTTCTTGTTGGCTAAAGGCTCCAATAATCTGGTGGTGTCATTGACAAGATCAAACAAATCAAAGGGAATGTCTTCTAACGTTAACTGACCAGCCTCAATCTTGGACATATCGAGAATATCATTGAGCAGCATCAGTAAGGTTTCGCCAGAATTGCAAATCGTGTCCACATAATCGCGTTGTTCATGGTTGAGATTGGTATCTTTCAACAGGCTGGCCATACCGAGAACGCCATTCATGGGCGTGCGTAGCTCATGGCTCATATTGGCCAGAAAATCCCCTTTGGCACGATTAGCTGCTTCGGCATTCGCGCGCTCCTGGCGTAAATTTTCCTCAATTTCTTTCAGTTGGCTGATATCATAATGATAAACGGTAACAGACTGTACATCACCGAGCAAAACGGGTGTCACGACTTGCTGATAGGTTACGGCACCAACGATAACTTCACGCGTTACCGAGCGCCCGCGCTGGTAAGCATCTTCAGCGACAGCGAGAATACCAGCGAGCAACGGGTGTTTAATTCCTTTGGTAAGAATATCCGAATATTTATTATAAGCGGCGGGATTAACGAACTGTAATGCGCCGGTTTCGCAATCAATCTTAATAAGGGGGTCAGGATTATTAAGCGCGAAATGCGCAAGCTCTTCGGCTTTTTTCTGCGCCGTTGTTGCGGTGTCGCGCGCGGTATCGGCCTCCAGTTTTAATGTCTTGGCCTCAGCAAGGCTTTCCTCCAGATCATGCACCAACGCTTCAACATGCAATTTGGCTAACTTAAGTTGTGTGGTTTCGTCAATGCTGCCTGATGCCATACCGTTTCCTGTATTAGCGGTTTAAAACATCTTGACGTGTTGTTTCGACGATGGCCAAAGCTTCGGCAATCATGCCGTCCGTAACGCTTAACTCCTGTAATGCAGTGCGTAAATGTTCCGCAACGGCATCAAAGTGTTGGTCTGATAGCCCGCGTTCAACCAGCTTTTTGTGTGCAACACGCATGCTGGCACCGTTATAATTATTCTGGCCGCCGAAAGCGACCGTTACGAACGCCGATTGACTGCGCCGCAATTTATCAACATCAATATCAGCGAAGAATGGTGCCAACAATGGATCGGTTAATACTTTCTCATAAAGTTTAGCAACAGCGGCTTTCACGGCTTCTGTGCCGCCGATGCGTTCGAATAATGTGCGTTGTTCAGACATAAGATCTCTTTCTGATGGCGCGTGCGCAATCATACCGGTCTTTGCACATTCTTCAAGCGCGTTGCACACTCAGTATGATGGAGCTGTGCTTGTTGGATATAATAATTGAGTTTTGCCGTGGTGAAAGGCTTGCAGACAAAACCTTTGGCACCCAATTGCATGGACCTCATAATGTCTTGCTGATAGCTATGAGCGCTCAACATAACGATGTATGCATCAGGGTCAGCTGCCTTTAACTCAGCCAGAACTTGATGACCGCTGATGTCAGGCAAGCCAATATCAAGAAACGCGATCGTGGGAGCATTCAATGTATAAGCGTCACGCGCCGAGCCGCCATCCACGGCCGTGACCACCGCGAATTTATTTGAGGTCAACGTGCGCTGCGCTAAACGCAGCGACAATGGGTCGTCTTCGACGAGCATCACAAGCGTGTCTTTGCGTTGCGCACGACGTTCTGGAATTTGTTTGGTGATAGCTTGATGCAGTTGTTCAGGCAATTTGGCTTGTGTGGTGGCAGGTGATGCAATAGCCGGCTGGTCTTTCTGAGTAACGGCAGTGGATTTGTTCTGCACCAGGTTATAAAACTCCTGCCAGTTAATACTGAGGTCAAACAAGCTGCATAGAGAAGTGCCAGGGTTCGTTGAGTCAGTGAAGAATGACATGCAATCAAGCAGCAGCCCATCCAGGATTTTCTTCGGCACGGTTTTACAAAGGATGACCGCGTCTTTATCAGGAAAGAGAAATACAGAGCCTTCAAATTCAGCCAGATGATTGGCGGCGATGCTGGCGACCATATTTTTAAGGTCCTGGATCGACGGTGTCTGCGATAATAGCGATAACTTACAGACGATGGCACGCCAGACCGATTTTTCTTTTTCGATGATGGTCAAGAACTCTGGCAATCTTTGGTGGGCGTTTGTGTGCGCGACAATCATCTTGTCCCCCTGCATGCCATTCTGGCTTCCATAACATATGAAGCAAATGCTATGCCGGAACGCAGGTGCAGCAAAGTCCACTGAATAGATTGAATTTTGAATAAATCTCAAACGAATGCGCCGCAACAAGTCATGGCAAGCATTGCAAATTGCAACGCGTTTTTGCAAATGTAGAGGCGGGAATTGCCGTCTGGTGGATTGGTGTATTTTATTGCCTTCATGAACGGGGCCTGACGGTTAGGTCGCCGACCGCCTGAAGGTAAGCTGCCCCATCATCAACGGCAGGCCATAACCGCGGAACCATGTCACGACATGCAGCGCACACCGCCACCCATTTGGCAGATCTTCTTGGAAGGCACGGGTGCAACCTGGCGTTTGGTTGCGGCTTTGACCTGGCGCAGCGCAATTTCATCTTCTTCAACACCGAATTGCGGCAAGTAAATCCGCTTGGGGGTTGCCAACGCATTGGTATAAAGACCGCGGGCTGAGCCAAAGCGTTGATCAAACACTTTGCTGCCATCGTAAGGTGTGATGATTTCATGAATTATGAAATGGAATCTTGTTTTTTGGCAGGGTTACCGAGCGTCGACAATGCTTCGCCACTGGTGCGGAGATTTTTTAGGCAGGAGATTTCCTTTAGTTCATGCAATAAAAAGCAACGCATTGCTTTCTTGCGCGTTCTTACCGGCGCCGACTTTTGGCAGCGTGTTTGTTGAGGATCAGGACTTCCTGAACTTCCTTATAGCTGCTGCGGTCGGGGAAGCGGGAGACTTCGCCATGTACGGCCATGTCCAGCCCGGCGGTTTCGGCTTCTTCGGAGACGCGGATGGGCGTGATGACATTGACGATCTTGATCAGCGCATAAGTCATCAGTGCCGCATAAGCCGTCACGGCCACAACTGCGACCAGATTGGCGTAGAAAAGTTCGGTCGCGCCGCTCACCAGCAGCCCTTCGACCGTCACGGCGGGATTCACCGCCTTGGTGGCGAACATGCCCGTCATGATCGCGCCCAGCATGCCGCCGATGCCGTGGCAGGCGAAAACGTCCAGAGCGTCATCAAGATGCGTTTTTGTTTTAATGTAATGTGCCAGAAGATTGCAGGCCAGACCCGCCACGCTGCCCATAATCATGGCCGAAGACACGGTCACATATCCTGCGGCCGGGGTAATGGCGACCAGGCCGACAACCAACCCGATGGCGGCTCCTGTGGCGGTGGGCTTGCTGTGCTTGATCCAATCAACGCACATCCACACGACCATTGCCGCCGCCGCGCCGATGAAGCTGGTCACAAAAGCGTGCGCCGCCATATGACCGGCGGCCAGCGCCGATCCGGCATTGAATCCGAACCAGCCGAACCACAAGAGGGCGGCGCCGAGCATGATCATCGATACGTCGTTGGAGGGGGTCGGATCATTGGTGCTGATGCGCTTGCCGAACACCAGTGCGGCGACCATGCCCGCGACGCCCGCCGCAACATGGACGACCAGACCGCCGGCGAAATCGAGGCCGCCATCAATCATGATCCATCCTGTGGGAGCCCAGACCCAATGCGCGATGGGGACATAGACAAACAGACTCCACAGCGCCAGCAGCACCATCCAGGCCTTGAAGTTAACCCGTTCGGCAATTGCGCCCGTGATAAGCGCGGGCGCGATACAGGCAAACATCATCTGG
The DNA here is from genome assembly GCA_049653105.1 of Alphaproteobacteria bacterium. Lineage (GTDB taxonomy): Bacteria > Pseudomonadota > Alphaproteobacteria > UBA9219 > RFNS01 > JBASFQ01. Next base: position 130,270 of record JBASFQ010000017.1, on the reverse strand, counting down.
AACGCCATAAAGGCATAATGGGGAACTTTGGCGTCGCCATAAACCTGTCCGATCAGGCCGTCGAGCATAAAAAAGGACATATCACCAATGAAGGCGTTGCCTTCGCCGAAGGCGAGGCTGTAGCCGATACTCACCCAGAGCAGCCCGGCCACGGCGAGCGCCACGAAATTTTGCAGCAGTGTGGAAACGACGTTTTTACGATCCACCATACCGGCATAGAAAAATGCCAGACCGGGGGTCATGAGCATCACCAGCGCCGAGCAGACCAGAAGCCATGCCGTATTGCCGCTGTCGACGGTTTGGGGGAGGGACGCTGCGTCTTGTGCCAAAGCTGGTGTTGCTATGAAAAAGAGGGTGGCAATAAATGCGGGCATCAACGTCATAATGTTCCCCAGAAAAATGGTGCAGTGCAAAAAGTAGCCGAAACGGCGCTATGAAAACAATATAAAAAGACGTCACCGGGCGGTTCTTAAACGGCACTTTGTTGCAAAACCAATATCTGAGGTTATACATCATAAGAACATGAAACTATTACTGAAAGTGTGTCATTGCTTGCGTGTCTGTTTAGGGTCGTTATGGCGAATTTATGAATTGGTGCTGTGCCTTGCCATCAGTTACCTTACGGTCGAGATGACCGACCTGTGATCAGAATCGTCCATGGATCGATCCGGGGGAGCTATACATAAGCGTGGGGCGCGGATAGCATCCGCCTGTCCGGACACAAAGGTTAAGGAGTTGAAGATGGCGGTGGTTGAGAATGGCAGTATCTATTTGGGACAGGCGGATGTGCCACAGCGGCTGTTGCTTAAATATGCCAATCGTCACGGCCTGATTTCTGGCGCAACCGGCACGGGAAAAACGCTCACCCTGCAAGGTCTGGCGGAAGGGTTCTCACAGGCGGGCGTGCCGGTCTTTATCGCCGATGTGAAAGGTGATCTGTCCGGACTGGCCGCTGCAGGGGTGGATAAGCCGCCGCTGGTCGAACGTGCGCGGTTAATCGGCTTTCCGATGCAGTATCAGCCCTGTCCGGTGATTTTCTGGGATGTATTCGGCCGGAACGGCCACCCGGTGCGGACGACGGTTTCCGAAATGGGGCCGTTGATGCTCGCACGGCTGCTTGATCTTAATGAGACGCAGGAAGGCGTGTTGACCATCGCCTTTACCGTCGCGGATAACGAAGGTCTGTTGCTGCTCGATCTTGACGATTTGCGCGCCATGCTGACACATATCAGCGACAATGCCGGGCAATATTCGGCGCAGTATGGCAATGTCACGGCCGCCTCGGTCGGGGCGATTCAACGCGCGCTGTTGACGCTGGAATCGCAGGGCGGGAAACTGTTGTTCGGCGAACCGGCGCTGGCGATTGCGGATTTGATGCGCGCGGCTCCGAATGGGGCTGGCGCGGTGAATATCATGTCTGCCGAAACGCTGATGCAGACGCCGAAGGTTTATGCGACGCTGTTGCTGTGGTTGTTATCTGAATTGTTCGAGGATTTGCCGGAGGTCGGTGATCTGGAAAAGCCGAAGCTGGTGTTCTTTTTTGACGAAGCCCATTTATTGTTCAATGACGCGCCCAAGGCGTTGATCGAGAAAATCGAACAGCTTGTCCGATTGATCCGTTCCAAGGGCGTCGGCGTTTATTTCATCACCCAAAACCCGGCGGATATCCCGACCAATGTCCTGGGGCAGCTTTCCAACCGTGTACAGCATGCCTTGCGCGCCTTCACGCCGCAGGATCAAAAAGGAGTGAAAGCGGCAGCGCAGACTTTCCGCGCCAATCCGGCCTTCCGTACCGAAGATGCCATCACAACGCTTGGTGTCGGCGAGGCGCTGGTTTCGGTGCTGGATGCGAAGGGCGCACCAACCATCGTGCAAAAGACGCTGATCCGTCCACCTCTGTCTCTGGTCGGCCCGATTGTGGAATCCCTGCGTGCGGGCATTGTAGAAAAAAGTCCGGTCAAGGGTATCTATGATCAGGCCGTCAATCGTGAATCCGCTTATGAATTGTTGGCTAACAAAGCCCAGCAAGGCGGCGCGACCGATGCGGGTGGCATCTGGGGCACGCTCAGCACGGTGGCATCGACGATCTCCGGTGGTGAAGCCAAATCGACCGGAACTTATACGCCGCGGTCAACCGGGCGGGCGCCCGGACGCCAACCAGAAAGCATGCTGGCGACGATGACCAAGAGCGTCATCCGTGCCGCCGGGTCACAAATAGGGCGTCAGGTCGTACGCGGGTTGCTGGGGGCGATGTTGAAGCGGTGAAGAGAAACGGATTTCCTGTGACCCTATGGAAGCCTGAATTTTGTGCCACTTCTGGATCACGCAGTGATGGACAGGAATGCTCTATTATAGTTTGTTGTTCCGATGAGTAAGGCCTTTACCAAAGAGACCGACGCTGAAACCGAGCTGGACGAACCCGAAGCGCTGCCCGCCGGGGTGAAGAATTATATGACGCCGGAGGGATTCGCGACGCTGCAAGACGAATTGCGCCGATTGCAGCGTGAGGAACGCCCCAAGGTGGTTGAAGTGGTGTCCTGGGCTGCGGGCAATGGCGACCGGTCGGAGAATGGCGATTATATTTACGGCAAGAAACGGCTGCGCGAGATTGATCGGCGTGTGCGCTATCTGACCAAGCGTCTGGAAAGCGCCGAAGTGGTTGATCCGGGGCGGCAGAAAAATCTGCAACAGGTGTTCTTCGGCGCGACGGTGACCTATGTCGATGAAGATGACGCCGAACACACGGTAACCTTGGTCGGCGTTGACGAAGCGGAACTGGCGGCAGGGAAAATCAGCTGGATTTCACCGGTGGCCAAGGCTTTGCTGAAGGCGCGGGTTGGCGATACGGTGACGATCCGCACGCCATCCGGGAACCGGACGGTTGAGGTGCTGACGATCCGTTATGCAACGACGTCAGGCCGATAGTCAGAATGCGTAGGTCAGAATCCATTTAAAGCGGCCATCCGGCGCGCCGTCGGAAATGCCGGCGAGGAATCCCGCTTCGTATTTCATCCCGTCGATGATCTTGCCGTAGGCCACGGGGCCGAGCAGATGTCTTTTCGACCCCTTGGTCGCGGGGCCGCCGAATTTTCTGAAATCAGCATAGAATTCAAAGCCGGGTTCGAACTCACTCCGGTAGCGATATTTGCTTTTCCAACCGAGATTGAAATTTGTGCCGCCGACGGAATGGGCGCCGACCTCGCGCTCGAAATTGAGATTGATGACGTGGCCAAAGGAGCCCATATCCTTGCTGGCCAGAATTGTGAATTCGATTTTGTCGGTTTTGTTATCCTGCAAGGCGAATTTGTAATTGCCCTGCACCGATAATTTAGGCCATTCATCCTTGCCCTTCAGCAACTGGAAACGGTGCGACCATTCGATGGCTGTCCAGTCGTAGCCTTCTCCGGCTTCGGTCAGAATGCCTTTGACCTCGGTGCGCCAGCGGTCGAGAACGCCGTAATTGCCAACAAATCTGTGCACTTGCTGGCCATCTTTTTGGGCGACGTTGTCGATGTCATAGCCGCCGCGATATTCCAGCTCGAACTGACCCTGGGTAATATCGGGGGATGAAACTTTGTTCGAGGCCTGTGCGCCCGGCGTCAGAGCGGCCAGAGCCAATGCGATGAGGCTGATCTTTTTTGCCGATGTAACCGATATGCGCATAGGCAGATTCATGGCAGATCCTTGGAACCAGAGGACGACACCGTAATTTACGGTGAAGATATTGACGGTGTGTTAAGCGTCCAGATTTGTGTCACCGGTTTCGTGCCTTCCGTGCCCATAACGCTGAATGTGCCTTTGCCTACTTGGGCAATGAAGGCCAGACGCGTATGAGAATTTGCAACCGGGAAGCGGAACCAGTCAAAATTCGTCCCGATCTTGTCGATGGCCAGAGTGTCGGCCAGATGCTGCCGTTTGATGCTGCGGAAGGGGCGCGGCCACCAGCCGTGGCCGATGCTGTGGAGCCGGGTGACGAAATGATTTGCCGCGCAAACGCGCCCTTGCTCTAGCGGGCGGATTACGCCCTCATTTTCCGTGCGCTCGATTACGCAACCTGCGCCGGGATTGATACCGGCCAAAGTATATATGACCGGCAGCGCGATGGGCGTTGTGGCCAGCATATGACAAGCAGTGGCATAATCGGGCGCGGTTTCAAAAACCTGGCGGAGAAGATGTGCGGGCGGCAAGCCGGTGGCGTGGAACATGCGTTTGCGATTGTGCACCCAATCGCCGATATAGGCCAGACCATGCCGTTGCATGGGCGCCTGATTGAGTGCAGCGGCGAAACGTCCGGGAGCCATGCCTTGGAACATACCGCTCATGCCCGGCCAGGTGACGTTGTAGAAATCTCCGGCGCTGCCGCGTTGCTGCGCGATGACCATGCGCGCGCCCAGCTGCGGGAAAGTCCAATCCAGCGCGCGGGTGAGGGTTGGGGCGTCCGGCGTGGCATAGACCGCGCTGGTGCAGCCCCATTCAAAGCAAAGGTTGAGCGCGTGGATGCCGGGGATGCCCAAATGCGCCGCGAAATCGTCGATCTCGTGCAGATAGGGATTGCAGGTCTTGACCAGCCATTCCCGCGACAACTGGTCGGCCTTGGGCATCAGGGTGCGGCAGAGCAGTTCCGAGAACCAGCCCAGCGTGTGGCGGCTGGCTATCACCAGGCCGTGACCACGATCGCTGTGATCGCGCAGGAGTTTCTTAGGGCAGGTCGCGCGGATATCGGCAAAAGGTATTGATGGCAGCACTATGGTTTCCTGGCCTCTGTTGACGATGTACCGAAAACATAACGGGAATAGAACCAACTGAGCCCCAGGAGGCTGAGGCCAAGGCCGAGGAACGAGACGACGCGCCACAAGCCGCCCAGTTCTGCCGCGTCGTAGAGAAAGACCTTGCCAATGGTCAGCAGCAGGAGCGGTAGTGAGGCGACGCGTAACATCCGGTCGCGCCGGATCGTGCCGGCCAGCAGGAACACACCGCCGAGGAGGAGCCACGCCAGCGAATAGGTATAGATTTCCGCATTGCCGACCGTGCCGTCATCCAGATACGTGCCGTGATACCATTGCCGGATATTCATTGAGAGGAACACGAAGATCAAGACGGCGGCGGAAATTTTTCCGTAACGTTCCAGATCAGGGCGTTGGCGGGTGGCCATTGCCTGGCTGAAACCCAGCGCCAGCAGGATCGGCAGACCATAGGCTGGCAACAGAGCGTTGATGAATGTGCCGCCGCCGACCCAGTTATGCGTGGCAAGTGGATTTTCGACGACCAGGCCGAATCCAGCAAGGCGCGCCGCCGCCAGCGCAAACAAAAAAGTACCGCAGCGGGCAACGGTTTCCCGGCCATAACGGCGATGGAACATTAGCGCGCTCCAGCCTAATGCTCCCAATCCGCAGGTGACGATGGATTGTTCAAGGAAGATCAGATCGTCGCCATAGGCAAAGCTTGCGCCGATGAGTTTGTAGATGGCGATGGCGAGCAAGGCGATACTGGATGCCTCGATGAGGCTGATCAAATTGTCGTCGCGTTTTTGCCGCAGGAACATGCCGCCGCTCCAGAGCAGTGCCGCCGTTAAGCCGTAGCGGAAGAGGAAAGGCAGGATAAAAGCGGATAAAGCGCCACCGGGAACGGAAAAATGAGGCTTGTCAAACACGGCTCCCAGTAATCCGAAGGCGCTGGGCAGGAACAGAAAGCCAAGCACGATCAGCAGTGCTTGCGCGACCCGGCGCGTGCCGGGGATATTGGCGCGCGTATTGATCAACCCCGCCGCCAGAATCTCCGCGGCGATCAGACATGGCCAATAGTTTGGTTCCAGGAGGATCATGCCGCCGATGGCAACCAAGGTGGCGACGGTGGCGGCGAAGATGCCTTGCACTTCCTGTCGCGTTTCTTCCGACCCTTTGACATGAGGATGCCGCAGCGCCAGCGTGAACAGGACAGCAAGTCCAAGTGCCACGATGCCCCACAGGGTGTGATGCTGGAACCAGAGCGGATTGGCGGGGGTACCATGTCCCAGTTTGGCATAGGCCATGAGTAGGAACAGTGCCGCCGTCAGCGCACACAAAATCGCCCAAGGCTTGGGGTTTTCGGCGCGACGCATCAGATAGTAAGCGCCGCCGCTGTGTAACAGGCCAAAGGTGATGATCGTCACGGCCATGATCGTCGGTGCGGCACTGTGCCAGCCGAGCAGCATGGCGAGGCTGCCCGCCGCTGTGACCCAAGGTGCGAAGCCGTAGTGCCGCATGTCGGCCCAAGCGAGGATGAAGGCCGCGCCGGCGAAGAGGCCGAACATGTCCCAGACCAAAGGTTCAAAGTGCGCGGTGAATGATACGGCGCCGATCAGGATGGTTGATCCGCCGAGCGCCAGATAGCGCAACAGACTGCGGGAATCACGGCGCTCCGTCGTGGGGGCATCGCCGTGGCCGATCACGGTGACGGCACTGATGCCCATCAGAAACAGGATCAGCCAGATTGCGTCCGCGCCGCCGAAACCAAGCGCCAGCCAGAATCCGACCGCGCCGAAAGCCAGCAGCACGGCGGGAAGCGCCAGCCACCACCAGCCTGCACGCCGGATGACGCTCATGACGCTGCCAAAGACGACCAGAAAATAGCCGAACAGCAAGGGGGCGTTGGGTTCTCCATGCATGATCGTTGGGGTTGCAAAACCGCCGATGAGGCCGAGCGCCGCAATCGGCGCGCCATGTTGCAGAGATAGCAGCAAGGCGGTTCCGGTAACGGCACACATGCCGGTAAAGCCCAGCAGGGGAGGTATCAGATGATACAGGCTGGCGGCAGCAAAGCAGACGCCATACAGCACGGCTATTCCCGCGCCAGACAAAGCCTGCGCGATGCGTTTGCCGTCGGCCATGTGTGGACGCAGCCGAACTTTGTGACCCGCCGCCAGCAGCGCCAAACCGAACAGGCCGCCGAGGAGCGTGCGGATTTGTTCGGTGAGTAATCCCTGTTCAATGGAGTATTTAACCAGAAAAAATCCGGCGCAGGCCAGTGCGACGCCGCCGAACCAGACCAGCGCGCGTCCGCCAAACAGTTGTTCAAAGTTTATCGTGCGCGCGGTTGCGGGTTTGGCGGTTCCTGTTGCGGACGTTGACAACTCTGTGACAACAAAATCATCTTCGGCATTGGTGACGGGCGGCGGTGTTGGCCTGGCTGTTGGTTGCCGCCATGGGTTTTCACGCTGGGAGCTCTCTGCCGCATAGGTTGATGCGGGTTGGATCGGCATTGCAGAGTCGGTTTCGGGGGTGGTGGCTGCGCCCGTTGCGGGTTGGCCTGCCTGCAACCTGGCGACCTGACGTTGCAGCTTCGTCACGTCATCGCGTAGCGCGGCGAGGCGGCTGCGTGTGATCCAGGGCAGGATCAGACTGGCACAAAGAAAGCAGAGCGTGGCGATGCCCAGAAGTTCCCACATGATGATTCACCTTGTCGATAATGGCGCGATGCTTGACAGATGCGGACAATAGCATAATAATGAACATTGTTCAATATAAGCTTTTTCTGACAGGAAGCTGAGGAGTCGCGGAGGCATGGCGCGTCGTCAGGAGCATACACCGGAAGAGTTGCGTGCCATGATTTGCGGCGCGGCAGAAAAGATTGTTGCCGTTCATGGATTGCCGGCTTTGACGGCGCGGCGCTTGGCGCAGGCTATCGGCTACGCGCCGGGGACGATCTATAATATTTATACCGACATGAACGCGTTGATCATGGCGGTAAATACGGCAACGCTGCAGCGTCTGCACGATCATTGTCTGGAAATGTTGCGTGGAACGCGACCGGGTTTCGCGCGGGTGCGGCGCTTGGCGCACGCTTATATTGATTTCGCGCGGGTGCATGAATTGTCGTGGCGTGCTTTGTTCATAACGGGGGCGGCCGGCCAGCTGCCGGAAAGTTATCGCCAGATTCAAACGGCGCTGTTTCAGATGATTGAATCCACGTTACGTGAGTCGCTGCTGATACCGCGTGTCGAGGCTGCTGAAGCGGCTCGGTTGCTTTGGGCCAGTCTGCACGGCATCACGGTGTTGGAGCTTGACGGGCGTCTGGCACTGGTCGGCGCTCCTGCCGGGGATGTGATGGCGGATGATCTGCTGCGGAAATATTTGGCAAAGCATATCAAACAAAGGTGAAAACGGGATGTTGAACAAGAAAGTTCTGGTGCTGGCTGCGGTGGGAATTTTGGCGGGGTATTGTGCCTTGCCGATGACATCCGTTGCGACGATGACGATTACCGTGACGGATCAGAATGATCGCCCGATCACGGAAAATGCCGCCGCCACATTTCTTGATGCGCAGGAGCGGGAAATTACTGTTGTTGCTTTGGGTGCATTGCCCTCATGGAGCAACAATATTCATTGGTGGACGCACAGTTCTGATGCGCGGAGCCATTTGCGTCCAGATGACGTTCGCAGGACAGTCAAGATACGCGTCGATGCCGGTGATTGTGAGCCGCAGATAATAGAGGCGGCCTTGACCGAAGATTATGTTGCGCCGTCACTCATGCCGCATGGAGGGGGGGCGGCCTTTATGTATTATACGTTCGCGCGCAAAGTCCGTATGCAATGCACCAGGTAGCGCCAAAGTTAACTCATTGCTAACCTTGTTTTTATTTGCCACATTCTCGCCCTATCCTTGCGTTAGCTTACCGCGGCGTCGATTGATTCCCGGCGCAGCATTTCATTAAGGAGATGATGATGACAAAGACCCGCAATTTTTCCCGCACGGCGGCTGTGATGGTCAGCATTCTGGCGTTGACGGCCTGTAGCGGCCTATCGGATACGCAGCAACGCACGGTGACGGGCGGCGCTATTGGCGCGACGGTTGGCACAGTCGGTACAGTGATGACCGGCGGCTGCATTGCTTGCGGCGCGGCGATCGGTGGTGCGGTTGGTGCCGGCGCAGGTTACGTGTCCAGCAAGATCAAGTAAGCGCAGTATTTCTTTTGAAACGGTAATAAAGCGGCGTGCGTCCTGCCAGCAACGCTTTTTCCTCATAGCGCGTCGGAATCCATGCGGGCGGTCGTGTTGCACTGATGCCTGTCGCGGTCACCGGCGTGAAAAAAGGACAGACGCGCATTTGTTCTGTTGTCCATTCCTGCAGAACTGGATCATCGGTTGCCAGCAGCAGTTCGGCGTCCGGCAGGAGCGCGCCGGCGAGCAGGAGGAGCGTGTCCTGTTGCACGAAACGGCGTTCGGCGTGGCGCTTTTTCGGCCACGGGTCGGCAAACAGGATATAGGCGCGGGCAAGCGTGGCGGGCGCAAGGCATTGCAGGAGCAACCGCGCATCGCCGGGATATATTCGGATATTCCGCAAATTTGCCTGATCAATATGATCCAGCAAACCGGCAATGCCATTGATGAAGGGCTCGCAGCCGATCATGCCGATGTCGGGATGCTGCGCAGCCTGGGCGGCAAGATGACTGCCCGAGCCGAAACCAATTTCAAGCCAGCATGACGTTGGCGGCGGCATGAAGAGCGATGCCGGGGGCAGCGGGGCGTCGGTCGGCAGTGTCAAGGACAGTTCCGGCAGCAAACTCTGCATCAGCGCTGACTTGCGGACACGCAAGGGGCGACCTTTGCGGCGGCCATAGAGACGCGGTTCGGACGGTGTCATGACTAGATATTAAAGGTGCGCTTCAGTTCAGGCACGAGATCAAGTTTTTCCCATGAGAAATGCCCGTCCAGTTCCGGTTCGCGCCCGAAATGGCCGTAACTGGAAGTCTTGGCATAAATCGGTTTGTTGAGCGCCAGATGTTCACGAATGCCACGTGGGCTGAGATTGACCATATCCTGAATGGTTGCACCCAGCTTTTCTTCGTCCACTTTTCCCGCGCCGTTCGTGTTGACGAAAACTGCGAGCGGCCTCGAGACACCGATGGCATAGGCCAGCTGGATCGTGCAGCGGTCGGCCAGCCCGGCGGCGACGATATTCTTGGCCAGATAGCGCGCCATATAGGCTGCGGAACGATCCACTTTGGTAGGGTCTTTGCCGGAGAACGCGCCGCCACCATGGGGCGCTGCGCCGCCATAGGTATCGACGATGATTTTGCGGCCGGTCAATCCCGTGTCGCCGTCGGGGCCGCCGATGACAAAACGTCCGGTAGGGTTGACGTAGAAATGTTCCTCGGCGCACATCCAGCCTTTGGGCAGGATTTTCATGACATGGGGGCGCACGATTTCGCGCACTTTATCCTGATCGACGCTTTCGTCATGCTGGGTCGAGACTACGACGCGTGCGGCCTTAACGGGTTTGCCGTCGATATATTCCAGCGTCACCTGACTTTTGGCGTCGGGGCCAAGCTGCGCCGCCGCGCCACTATGCCGGGCTTCGGCCAGAGAACGCAAAATCGCATGGGAATAATGAATAGCAGCCGGCATATATTGCGGCGTCTCGCGGCAGGCAAAGCCGAACATGATGCCCTGATCGCCGGCGCCTTCGTCTTTATTGCCGGCGGCATCGACGCCCTGGGCAATGTCGGGTGACTGGGCATGCAGCAGGTTATCGATCTTGCACCATTGCCAGTGGAAACCTTTTTGCGCGTAGCCGATATCGCGGATCGCCTGCCGTACCGTGTCCTCAACCTCGCTGGGTTTGAAGTTGACGGAAGACCGCATTTCCCCCGCGATGGTCACATGGTTCGTGGTGGCCAGGCTCTCGATCGCCAGACGCGCGGTAGGGTCGGCGCGCAAATACATATCGACGATAGCGTCGGAAATCCGGTCACAGACTTTGTCGGGATGGCCTTCAGCCACGGATTCACTGGTGAAAAGATAATGTTTACCCATGTTGCCCCACGTTAAATGATTTTGTTGACCGCGATACGCGCCGTTCCGGAGCGGATATCACCGCGTCAGGCGCTGCTCTGCCGCTGGCCATAGATTTGATCTTGCAGGAGCGCGAGAACAGCATGATTAGGCGGAACGATCAAGGGTTGGTTTGCGGTATTACGGGGTAACGTCCGACGCTGCAGGGAAGGCCAGGATTCCGGGAATACGGCGTGCTATTCTTCTTCCGCGATCGCCTGATCCAGATTGCTGGCAAGCGCCATCGCCTTGATCAGGTCAAGGATTTTACGGCGCTGCTTGGGGACGGTTTTGTAATAGGCGCGTACCAGTTCCAGCGTTTCCCGGCGGCGGAGCATATCTTCGGGGATGGCCGTGACCTCGTCTTGCAACGGAGCCTGCCCGGTTTCGGCAAAGCCCGGAGTGCCCGCCAAATTTTGTGTCGACAGTTCGCTGTAGAAGAAACTGACCGGAATATTCAGGATTTGAGCGATACGATACAGACGGCTGGCGCCCATGCGGTTGGCGCCACGTTCGTATTTCTGGATTTGCTGGAAAGTGAGCCCGACGGCTTCGCCAAGCTTTTCCTGGCTCATGCCAATCAGCATGCGGCGCAGGCGCAGCCGTTGACCAACGTGAATATCGATTGGATCTGGTTTTCTTTCAATCGAATCGGAATCGAAATGGGTTGTCGTTTTTTTACTTGCAGCCGAATGAGCCATATTTTTTTGTAACCCTATTGCTGGATTTTAACGCCGAATACCCTAGAACACACATCACTCTGTATGGGCTGAAAACAAGTCAAAATTGTGTTGGTATCGTAATCAAAGCACATTTTACGGCCTTTTGCCAATATAGAACAAAAGGATTCCTGAAAAAACCCAGAGGATAAGGAAGATTGCTTTTCCATAGCCGGAATTTATAGTTAACGCTGCAACCGCTTCGGGGAGCGTTGTATCGATATTTCCTTTTGTTTCCAAGGGCAAGGATTGGAGTGTCCGGCCATATGGATCGATCACGGCGGAGATTCCGGTATTCGCCACGCGGATCAAGGGCAGTCCTTCTTCAATCGCGCGCATGCGCGCGATTGCGAGATGCTGGTAGGGGCCGGATGTCTTACCGTACCAGGCATCATTCGTGATGTTGATAAGCAGACGTGGCTGATCGTGCGGGTCGATGACTTCATGAGGGAAAATGACCTCGTAACAGATCAAGGGACTGAAGGCAGGAAGCCCCGGAACGTGCAGGCTGCGCGGTCCTGGGCCCGCCGTGAAAGCGCCCAATCCCGCGGTTACCGCCGCGATGGGGCCAAAGCTGCGGAACGGCACAAATTCACCGAAAGGGACGAGGTGGAATTTATCGTAACTGGTGCCGATCATGCCGCTGCGATCCAGAGTAACCAGCGCGTTAAAATAAAGCGTATCGCCGGATGGCGTATGCTCCTGACGTGGCGCACCCGTCAGGAGCGTGGCGCCTTCGGGGAGAACGGCGCTGATCCGTAAGCGGTGCGGGGCATCGTCGGCGAGAAAATACGTCACCGCAGTTTCCGGCCAGATGATATGGGTGAGGGGGCGGTCGGAAGGAAGTGCCGTCATGTCGAGTAACTGCGCGAAATTCCCGGCACGTTCCTGTGGGTCCCACTTAAGATTCTGAGCAATGTTGGGCTGCACCAGCCGGAGATAAACATCGGGTGTGGTGTGAACCGGCGTCTGCAACCGCCATGTGCCCCAACCGCCCAGAACCAGAAAACTGCCGATGGCAAGACCGTTGGCAAGAAGCGCGGCGCGTTTTCCCGGCGCGGCCAGTGTGGCGGGTAAAACAGCCGCACTGAGCGTGGCAAATGTTAGCCCATAACTGCCGAACAGACTGACACTTTGGGCGACCGGCAGATATTCGGTCCAGATATAGCCGAACAGGTTCCAGGGAAACCCGGTCAACAGGAACCCTCGGACATATTCCGTTGCGGCCAAGCACCAGGCTAGCGTCAAGGCTCCGACGATGCCACGTCGTTGCAGTTTATGGCAGATCAGAGCCGCCAGGCCATAAAGGAGGCTGAGACCCGCCGGAAGTCCCGTCACGGTCACGGGGATCAGCCAGCCGAAACGCTCAAGATCGACGAACATTGAAGCCGCGATCCAGTAAAGTCCAAACAGAAAATAGCCGAAGGCAAAGCACCAGCCGGTGACAAATGCCTGACGTGCGGAAGTTGCGCCGGACAACAGCCAGACTAGGAGCGGCAATCCAATCCATAGCACAGGGAACCAGCCGAGCGGCGGCAGGCCGAGACAGCAAAGCGATCCGGCCAGAAAGGCGGCAAGGGCGCGTTGCCAGGGGCGCAAGGCACCACAATACGCCGCTGCGCGTTCGGGAATTGACCAAAAATTCATGAGGCAGCTATAGCCGAAGGCCGCGAAACGGCCAAGTCCTCAGGCATCGGACAGATGAGATTTATCCGTTGGCTTGCCGCGATGCGGGGGGCATGTTTCCTGTCTGTTGCGGCAGGTTGCGAACCCGCAGGCGCAGGATGCGGCTATGATCAACCTCGAGCACGTCAAAGCTGATCCCGGAATTGTGCGTGAAACTTTCGCCGACACGCGGCAGGCGACCGGCGATGAGGAAGACAAGGCCGCCGACCGTATCGATTTCGCTGCGCTCTTCCTCGCTCAGAATATTGCCGATGCGTTGCTCGAAATCCTCGATCGGCAGGCGCGCTTCGATCAGCATGCTGCCGTCGGCGCGGACAATAATCTTTGGCCGTGCGACCTCGTCATGTTCGTCGTCGATTTCGCCAACGATTTCTTCGACGAGATCTTCGATCGTCACAATGCCGTCAATGCCGCCAAATTCATCGACGACCATGGCCATATATTGCCGCGTGGTGCGCATTTGCAGCAGCAACCGGATTGCCGCTGTGCTGGGGGGCACGAACAGAACGGGACGCAGCAAGTCCTTGATCAGGCAGTTGGTGCTGCGTGCCAGACAGCTCATGACATCCTTCATATGCACCATGCCCAGCACGTCATCGAGCGTTTCCCGATAGACCGGGATACGGCTGTGCTGCGTCTCGGACATGGTTTGGACAAGTTCCTGCATGCTGGCGTTGATTTCCACCGCCGTGATGTCGGCGCGCGGCCTCATGCAATCGGCAATCGTACACTCGCGCAGATGGAGGATATTGGCCAGCAACAGGCGTTCAGCCGGCGGCATCCTATGCTCTTCGTTTCTTTCCTCGATCAGTTCCTCGACCGCCTCGCGCAGATCGGGGGCGGATCTCTTGCTGGTAAAGGCTTTCCGCAGTTGCTCGGGAAGCTTCTGCCACCAACTCGGCGTGTCGGCATCGTCATTGGCAACGGTCACAGCGGTAGAGGGAGGCAGGGTCTGGTTCATTATCGGGAATGATTTTGTGAAGAAGGCGGGCGTACCCGCGTCTGTGCAACCGCTGGCAGCGCATAAGGATCAGGAATCTTCATGGTAGCAAGAATGACGCGCTCCAAATTTTCCATCACGGCAGCCTGCCGTCCGGTGGTGTGATTATAACCCAAGATATGCAAAATCCCATGCAGAATAAGATGAATCATGTGGTGACGCAATATCTTGTGGTTTTTCTTTGATTCACGCACAATATATTGATATGATAGCGAGATGTCACCCAGATAGACCGGCTCTGACCCAGGCTTGATTCTGGTCAGCGCGCGTGGGGTGAATTGTGGAAATGACAGGACATTTGTCGCCTTATTGATGCCGCGGAATTGGCGGTTGAGAGCTTTTTGCTGCGTGTCGTCGGTCAAGGCCACGGTGATGACGTAGTGACCCGGCGGCACTTTGCCGCATCGGTTCATCAGGTCGGGCAAGAACGGTTCCATCGCTGCTGCCAATTGTTTCCGCATGCGCCAGGCTCCGGCGAGGCGTACAAATTCAAGCGTGAGCTGCGGAGTTTTAAGCTGGCGGCGCGTCATGCGGCGGTCGAGCGGGTTTCCGGCATGGCAGCGATGTGACCACCCATGCTGATATTGCCGACCGATGTAAGGGTGACGGGGACGATGCGGCCAAGAAGGTGAGCTGGGGCTTCGGCATGGACAGCCTGCATATAGGGGCTGCGACCGATCAACTGGCCGGGATATTTGCTGACGCGGTCGAACAGCACCGGGACGGTCTGATGCAGGGTACGATGGTTGAAAAGCTGCTGTTGTTTGATGATTAAACTCTGCAGGGCGGCAAGGCGTTGCTCTTTGACCGGTTCGGCGATCTGGCCGGGGAGTGCAGCGGCAGGCGTGCCGGGGCGACGGCTGTATTTGAAGGAATAGGCCTGGGCGAAGCCGATCTCTTCGACCAAAGCCAGCGTCTGGGCGAAATCGGTATCGCTCTCGCCCGGAAAACCGACGATGAAATCCGAGGACAGTCCAATATCGGGGCGCGCGGCGCGTAATTGCTCGATCACGCGGCGATAGGCATCGCGGTCATGCCGCCGGTTCATGGCCGCGAGGATTTTATCTGAGCCGCTTTGTACCGGCAGGTGCAGGAAGGGCATCAATTGCGGCAGATCGCGATGCGCGGCGATCAGGTCGGCGGTCATTTCCAATGGGTGCGAAGTCGTATAACGCAGGCGCTCCAGACCGGGGATCTCTGCCAGCCGCGCGCAAAGCCGCGCCAGGCTCCAGATCGCGCCGTCGGGGCCAACGCCATGGAAGGCATTGACGTTCTGACCCAGTAAAGTGATTTCCAATGCACCATCGGTGACCTGGCGTTCGGCTTCGGCAACGATTGCCGCGACGGGCCGTGAATATTCCGCCCCGCGGGTATAAGGCACAACGCAGAAGCTACAGAATTTATCGCACCCTTCCTGGATCGACAGAAAGGCGCTGGCCTGACGGCTGAGGTTGCTTTCCGGCAGCAGGTCAAACTTGCTTTCGGCGGGAAAATCGGTGTTCAACACGCTGCCCGCGCCGCGTTCGATCCGGGCGATCATTTCCGGCAGCTGATGATAAGTCTGCGGGCCGAAAATCATATCGACGAAGGGCGCGCGACGCTGGATTTCCGACCCCTCCGCCTGCGCGACGCAGCCGGCGACCGCAAGCAGCATGCGTTTGCCGGTGCGCGCCTGTTCGGTTTGGGTTTCTTGCAGCCGGCCTAGCTCGGAAAAGAGTTTCTCGGTGGCTTTCTCCCGGACATGGCAAGTGTTCAGGATGACCAGATCGGCCGTCGTCGCGTCGGTCGTTGGAGCGTAACCCAGCGGCGCCAGCACATCGACCATGCGCGCGCTGTCATAGACATTCATCTGGCAGCCCCAGCTTTTGACATGCACCAGTTTTTTTCCGGGGTTAGGCTGCGTTGACATCACGCCTCCTGCTTCGGGCGCGGTGTGGCGCGTTCTTTTTGCGGTGCGGGCAGCATTTTGAGATTGGGGTCGCGCCCGGTCAGGGCGCGGTTGACGCCTGCCAAGGCCATTTGCGAGCAATAACCGGCCAATGCCTTGCGGTCTTTATAATCGGTGCTGCGGACGGCGGGATGGAATTCAACCGCCACTTTCATACGTCCAAGCCTTAACATCGGCCAGCCATGCGCCGCGAGTGTCATATTGCCATACCAGGCATAGAGCGGGCGCAGGGTGCGTCCCATCGGCAGGCCGTCAAGCGCGATGGCCGTAATCGAGACCGGCTGCACATAAATCGGCATTCCGTCCTTGAGGGGTTGTTCCGCAACGCTGAACAGACTGCTTTTAAAGGGCAAGATGTGGCATCCGTCCGTTGACGTGCCTTCGGCAAAGAGGATCAGGTTCTGGCCGTTCTCCAGCCGGTCGCGGAGTACATTGCGATGATTACCCGCCTCCGTCGTCTTGCGCTGGATGAAAATAGTGCGTTGCAGCTTGCACAGGGGTCCAATCACCGGCCAGCCGGCGACTTCGGATTTGGCGACAAAAGAGCCGAGCGCGATTGATCCCAGTACCGGAATGTCGAGGTAGGATGTGTGGTTGGCGACGAAAAGAACCGGAGCTTCGGTGCAAGGCGTGCCAATTTGCACGATATCAATCCGCAGGATGCGGCAGACCGTATGATGGACAAAGCGTGCGGTGCGAAAAAACAACCGACGCGTGAACAGGACGATCCAGGGCTGCCAAACGAAAGTCAGGCCGATCCATCCCGCCAGCAGCGTGAGTTTGATCATGCCGCGCCAGGTTGCGCCATAAGGCGTGCCGTAGTTGTGCGCGGTGGTCATTTGCGGATCTTGAAGTGGCGCGAATACCGGTCAGCCATCAAGTCGGTTTTGACGATGATGCAGACATCGGTGGTGTTGAATTGATGATCGATGACGGCGCCGTCGCCAACATAGGCTCCGACGCGCAGATAGCCCTTGATCAAAGGCGGCAAGTTGCCGCCACCCAGACGCGGATCGAATTTGACACGGTCAAAACCTTCTTCGGCATCAACGCTGCTGGCCGGAAGAAGGCGCATATCAACATAGCGCTGTGGCAAGGCAACCGGGCGGATCGCGGGCGGTGCAAGGTGATGATAGTAGAGGTAGGTCAAGGCTTCCTTGTGCAAGGTCGGATCACGCCCGGGGAGGCTGGCGCAGCCGAACATCAAGGCAATGTCATGCGTCACGACATAGGCCGCAAGTCCGCTCCACATCAACTGCATTGTCGGGCGCGTGCGATAGGCAGCGGCGACGCAGGAACGTCCCAATTCAAGAATCTCGCCCGGATAATTGACCAGCGGGGCGATGTCATATTCGTCGCTGGAATAAAATTTTCCGTATTTTTCCGCAGCGGAGCGCCGGATCAGGCGGTAGGTGCCGATGATGCGCTCCGCAGGGGGCAGAGAATGATCCAGCACCAGCAAATGGTCGCAATAATCGTCAAGTTTATCATGATCGCGTTGCGTCGCGGCGATGTCGGGATTGGCCTCGGCCTGCATCTCTTCATAGAATACCCGGTAGCGCAGGCACTGCGCCGCCACGACTTCTGCTTCGTCGCGCGCCAGGCGCACTTCAAGGTTGCCGAGCCGTAAGATGTTTTCGACGTTTTCTTCCGAGTATTCCGCCATCAATATTTCACGCACGAAGGTTGAAACGTGGCTCTTATACCATATTTTTTAGAAAGGGGAGGCCAAAGGCGACAGAATTTGCACAGCGGTCAGGGAAATAACGTGCTGAAAATTCAGGGTTTTTCTTTGGGGGGGCGACGTGGAGTTGTTCCAAGGCCGATTTGTTTGGCCAGGCTGCTGCGTTGTTTGGCGTAATTGGGAGCAACCATTGGATAATCGGGAGGAAGGTTCCAGCGTTCCCGATATTGTTCCGGCGTCATGTTATAGGAGGTCTTGAGGTGCCGCCGCAGCATCTTGAGCTTTTTGCCGTCTTCAAGACAGATAATGTATTCCGGGAATACCGAACGGCGCGGTGAAACCGCCGGTTCCGGTTTCTTTTCAAGCACGACGGCAGCAGGCTGGTTTATGCCGCGCAAACTTTGATAAACGGCATTGATCAAATGCGGCAGCGCGTCGGCGTTGACACTATTGTGGCTGACATGGGCGGATACAATCTGACTGGTCAGCACCAAAAGGCGTTCTTGCGGGGTCTCCGTCATCGGCGGGCTCCTCCAACCAAGTGCAGCACCGTCATAACTGCACTCGCGAATCAAACATTACTTGTAAAGAAAGTAAAACTTTCCGATTCCTTTGCAAGAAAATTCCGGCGCGCAAGTAATCATGAGGCGCGAATATTGAATTGCATCAGCACAGCATCGACCGCGCCGTCGGGGCGGGGATAGTAATTCGGGCGCGTGCCGGTCGGTTGAAAACCGAAATTGGCATAAAGTTGGCGCGCCGCAAGATTGTCGGCGGCGACCTCAAGGAAAATTCGGCTGCCTGGTCTGGCTTTGGCTGCGTCGTAAACGGTTTGCAGTAAGTGGCGGCCAAGTCCGCGTCTTTGGAGCCTTGGCAGAATGGCGAAGGTAAGAATTTCGCAATCGTCACTGACATACTGGCACAGGGCAAAACCGGCCGGATGGCCGCTGTTTTCCAGCAGCATTCCCCAGACATCGGGGCTGTGCAGACTGTCAGCGAACATGGTTTCATTCCAGCAATGCATGCCGAAAGCGTCCTTGTGGATCGTCGCCAGTTGTGGCGCATCCGTGGCGACAAGGGGGCGCAGTACGATCATAGGGGGGCTTCTTCGACGGGAGGCGTTGGACCGCAACTGACATCAGGCGGGCGCAAGTAAAGCGGCAAGGGCTGCCAGTCCGGGATACTGGGGTTGGCAGTTGCCGCCAGCGCTGCCGCTAATCCCGCCTCGGATTCAGGCAGGAAGAGCTGGGTCGCATGGCTCCAGTCGCGCAGCGCGACGCCGTCGCCGCTGACACTCATTTCCGGGCGATCATAGTCTGTCAGATCGGATATTCTGGCGCGGAACGGTTCGGTGACATCTTTGTTGGCCGGAAACAGGCGGCAGAAAAGCTCGTCACGTCGGGAGTCTAGAATAATCAGGAGGTCGGCCGGCGGACGCAATGTGACGTGGTAGAGTCGAAAACGGTCAATGCCGATGACGGGAACACGCAACGCCAGACCAAGACCGCGCGCTGCGGCGAGGCCAATGCGGATGCCGGTAAAGCTGCCGGGGCCGCGCGTTACCGCAATCCGGTCAAGAGCGGAAAAATCGGTTGCCGCCGCGGCCAGAACTTCCTGAATAAGCGGCAACAGCCGCGCGTCCTGCCCGCGCGGCATGGATTCATATTTGGTCTGTTGTACGGCGCCGTCGCGCCAGAGCGCGACTGAACATGCGGCGGCGGAAGTGTCGATGGCGAGGATCTGCATAAGCGGAAATTACATCCCGTTGGCGAATTTCTCATGCGTTGTCACGCCGCTTTGCCGCACCGAACCGAGCGCGGCGCTGTAGGCCAAAAGGATATTCAATGCAAAATCGGTGCGGTCGCGCAGATAGGCATCGTCACCGCCGGACGGCGCATCGCCAGCGAACATGGTGGCGACATCGCGTATGATCAGATGTTCGGGAATGTAAAGCAGCTTGTTGTTCTTGTAACTGCTGGTGCGTAATTCATTGACGGGATAAGCGCCGCCGCGCGCTGCCGAGACCGTGACGATCAGGGCCGGCTTGTGACCGACATCGGCAGCGGAGGCGAACAGCAGAAAATTTTTCAGTCCCGGTGCCGCCATGCCCGCCCATTCCGGGCTGATGACGATCAAACCGTCCGCCGCCTGCAAGCGTTGAGCGTAAGGCTGCCATTGCTGGCTCAGAGCACTGTTGGCCTGCCACGCGCTTTCATCCCAAAGAGGCAAGGGATTGCCGGCAAGATCAATGACGTCCGTTGTGGTGGAGTTCTGCTGTGTCAGTCGTGCGGCCAGATAATCGGCAACACGGCGCGATTGCGACGCGGCACGGTGGCTGCCGCTAATGATGGCAATGTGCATGGTCATTCTTCGGTTGTGCTGCCTGCCGCACTTCGACGACTTCGGGGATGTAGTGCTTCAACATATTTTCGACTCCGGCCTTGAGCGTTGCCGACGAACTGGGGCAACCGGAGCACGCGCCTTGCAAATGCAGATAGACGATGCCGTCCTCGAATTTATGGAACACGATGTCACCGCCATCCTGCGCCACGGCGGGACGGATCTTGCGGTCGAGTAATTCCTTGATTTGGGCGACGACTTCGCTGTCGATGGCGCCGCTTGCGGCAACGGGGGCATCGGTCAGGATTGGACGACCCGCGACGAAATGATCCATGATCGCGCCAAGAATCATAGGCTTCAGACTGGGCCAGTCATGGCCGTCATTTTTGCTGACCGTCACAAAATCGCGCCCCAGAAATACACCGGTCACACCACTGATCCCGAACAGGGCGCTGGCCAACGGCGAGGGGGTTGCCGTAGCAGCGTCACGGAAATCGCGCGTGCCCGCAGACATGACTTCGCGCCCGGGCAGGAATTTCATAGTTGCCGGATTCGGTGTTTCTTCAGTCTGAATGAACATAGGGTGGCTCCGTGATAAAGGCGCGTGGCAGCCATGCAGCCGGGCGAATTCGAATAATTCCAATTTACCGCCACGCCTATTTGGGCATAACGGCGGCAAAGGTCAAGCAGGCAAGAAGTATTTGTTATTTAATTTCAACTTTATAGGCTACAGTTGTGAAGGTTTTTGGGTTTGTCATTCTCCTAAAGAATTCAAATAATACCGACCGCACAATGAAATCATGCATTGCGTGCTGTTGGTATCAGTCGCGATGGCTGATATAAGAAACACAAGTGGAGAATTTTTTTGTGTCTCAAGAATTGTTGAAAACCTTTCGTAATGCAATGCTTGACCTTACGCGGCGTTATGAAGGCGCTATACATAAGACTATCGGGTTCAGTTATGTGTTCGGGGAAGGCTTATACGCAGCTGTTCCCATGGTTAAGTCCGGATTTTTATCGTCGGTTGCTAAATTTAATCCTGATTGGAGCTTATTCTCAAACGCCTATATGGATCGACCGATTCCGGTTCTGGCCTCGGCGATTTGTATTGCCGGAAGTTATTATATGTCGAAGGGGAAGATCTCCAAAGGTTATGGAATCTGCGGCGTTGGTAATAGTGTCATGGCGGCGGATATGCTGTGGAGCGGCGAGCCGGCCTCGGCTTTAGTTTCTTTACTTTCCATTGTCGGTTGCGCCAAACTCGCGGCGCACGAACATTTGTATAAAAGGTTCGGAAAGCACAGCAACCGATACTTACGCCATTCACTGGGACGACCCATGTTAACCGGCGGGGCGCTGCTGGCTTACTCCTACGTGCCCTTGATCGGCGTGAGTTTTGCCGAAGGTTCCTATGCCGCCACCGTCAGCGCAGCAGGCTGGAGCACAGGGGCGTTGCTGACGATGCTGCTGCAGAGTAAGAATAAAACTGAGCATAAAGTGGAAGCCGAGGTGTGGAAATTGGAGCATGTGGACGGCGTGCCGCCTCGCATCAGCCGCCGTAGAAAAACGATAAATGGATGGGCAAAGGGTAAGAGCCAAATCCATCAAGAACACCGGTATCGCAGCGCCTGCTCTCTGAGAAAGTAATGCCAGCCGCACGATGAAGCCATTGAATGCGGTTGGTATCCGCCGCCGTTTATGCGGCCGAACGGTTCAATGCGTTGTGCATACAAATCAATGTGTCAATGCATCGGGGTGCTGGTATTAGTCCGGCGGTCAAGCCGCGCGCGCCTTGCCGTGCTGGACATGGTAAAATTGTGCCTGGTCGCGCAGCGGGGCGAAGAGGGCGCTTTCCGTGCCTGACAGCCAGAATTGGCTGCCAAGGGTCAAGAGCCAGTCGTATAAAGCGGCGCGACGGGTCTCATCCAGATGTGCTGCAATATCGTCGAGCAATAATAAAGGGGCGACGCCGCGCCAGTGACGCAACAATTGCGCATGGCACAGCATCACGGTCACCAGCAGCGCTTTTTGTTCGCCGGTTGAACACAAATCGATCGGCATATTCTTGGGGCGGTGGATGACGATCAGGTCGCTGCGATGTGGGCCGACATTTGTGGTTCCGGTCTGCTGATCCTGGCCGCGCTGTTGCGCGAATTTAGCGCGCAATGTTTCTTCCGCGACCAGGGCAGGATTTTTCTGTAATTGTTCCTCGACCGTGCCTTCAAGGTGGAGCGTGGCGGCGGGGAATGCGCCGGTGACCTCTTGCATCTGGTGATTAAGCTGCGCCGTCATTTGCAGGCGCGCGGCGGCGATGGCCGTGCCGCTTTTGGCCAGGGTGTCCTCCAGCGCGTTGAGCCAGGCCGGTTCATGCGGTCCGTCGCGCAGCAGCCGCGCTCGTTCGCGCATCGCTTCTTCATAGCGGGTCACGCGCCCGGCATGAGCGGGATCGAAACCATAGACGAGGCGATCCAGCAATTTGCGGCGTGCGCTCTGGCTTTCGGCCAGAATGCGATCTAGTTCCGGCGTGATCCATGCCAGACCGATCTGCTCGGTCAGGCCGGCCTGACTGCGCGCCGGTTTGCCGTCAATACGCACCAGCCGCCGTGGTGGCCCGGTGCTTTCGGGATCGAGGCCGGTGGCAAGGGTGGTAAAGCCGCCAGGCCCGTTCAATTCTGCGACGACAGCCCATGGTTCAGACAGCGCCTGCCCATGCACATCCCGGCCTTGCATGTCGGTCAGAGCGGCGCGGCGCAAGCCGCGGCCGGGAGCCAGCAGGCTTATCGCCTCCAGTATATTTGTTTTTCCGCCACCGTTCGGTCCCGCCAGCACGACAGGCGTCGCCGCGCATTCCAGCCGCAAGGAAGGAAAATTGCGGAAGGATGTGAGCGTCAGACGGTGGAGGTGGTAGTCGCTCATGAAAATTTCATCGAAACTATGGCGTTATAAATTTCCTGGTCGCAACGGCCTGCATCCGTTTTCATGTCGCCCTCCAATCATCAGCCCATCAAGCTGTGGCGAAAATGGCGATACCCGAAATCCGAAGCGGTGTGTCGCATCCGCGCGCATCGGCAGCGGTGGTCAACGTAATATGCAGACCGGCATCACGCGCTCGTTCACACGCGCATCGGCATGATGACGTAGAGCGCACTGCTATCGGCAATATCCTGGGCGATGACCGGGGCGGCGGCGTCGGCGAGGATGAGGCGGAGGCCGTCGCCTTTGATCTGCTGGGTGATATCGAGCAGATAGCGCGCGTTGAAGCCGATATCGATCAGCGGGCCGTCATATTTGGCTTCCAGTTCTTCGCTGGCGCTGCCAGCTTCGGGGCTATTGGCGGTGATGGTCATATGGCCGGGTGAAATCGCCAGTTTGATCGCGCGGGTTTTTTCGCTGGCGATTGTCGCAACGCGATCCACGGCGGACGCGAAACTGCGCGCTTCGACTTCCAGGATTTTGTCATTACCGCTGGGGATGACCTTCTCATAATCGGGAAAAGTTCCGTCGATGAGTTTGGACGTCAGCACGACATGGTCAAAGGCGAAACGGATTTTGGTTTCCGACAGACTGATCTCAATGGCGCCTGTCGCTTCTTCCAGCAATTTGCGAACTTCCTGGATCGCCTTGCGCGGAATGATGACGCCGGGGATCTCTTTCGCGCCTGTCGGGGCGGGCATTTCCAGCCGTGCCAGCCGATGACCGTCTGTCGCCACGGCGCGCAGGACATCGATATTCTTCGCCTTGGTGGCATGCAAGTAAATGCCGTTCAGGTAATAGCGGGTTTCTTCGGTAGAAATGGCGAAGCGCGTGCTGTCGATAATCACCCGCAAGGCCTGTGCTTCCAGCGTGAATTTGTGCTTCAGCGTCCCATCGGACATTTGCGGAAAGTCTTCGACCGGCAGACAGCCGAGTTTGAAGTGCGAACGGCCGGCAGAAAGTGTCAGCTGATTGCTGTTGGCGGCATTCAGTTCGACTTGCGCGCCATCCGGTAATTTACGGACGATATCGTAAAGCGTGTGTGCCGGAGCCGTGATCGTGCCGCCGCGACCGATTTCGGCGCTGGCGCTTTCGCTGAATTCCAGATCCATATCGGTGGCCGCGAAACTGACCGAATTCTGCGCGGCGCGGATCAGGACATTTGCCAGAATGGGGATGGTGTTGCGGCGCTCGACCACGCTTTGGGCATGGCCTAAACTTTTCAACAGGGCGGAGCGTTCGATCGTTAATTTCATGACGAGGACACCGGATAAGATGTTGTTATCCAAGCCCTAGCAAAGATTCGCCGCTTCGGCTATGGCCAATAAACTTATCCACAGGCTTTTCGCGCAAGTGTTTCTTGGGTTGCGTGATGGAATTTTCCAGCTCCAGCAAAGCTGCCTTGCGCGTCACACCGCCGCCGGAATAACCGGTCAAGGCGCCGTTCTTGCCGATGATGCGATGACAGGGAATGATGATTGGCAAAGGGTTGCGCGCATTCGCCATCGCGACGGCGCGCACTGCACGGGGTTGGCGGATAGTGTGGGCGAGGTCGCTGTAACTGGCGGTCGCCCCATAGGGGACATCCCGCAAGGCGCGCCAGACCTGGTGCTGGAACATTGTGCCTTGCGGCGCGAGCGGTGTCGTGAAACGCCGCAAATCTCCCGCGAAATAAGCCGCAAGTTCCCGTCGCGCGGTGTCAAAGACCGGCAAATCATCGCGGGCAATCCATGAAGACAGCGCTTTGATCGGCCATCGGCTGTTGGGCATCTGGAGCGCGGTCAGGCTTTCGCCGTCGCTGAACAACATAATTGTTCCATAGGGTGACGGCGCGGTGCTGTGATAAACCGGTGTAACGAACATGACGGCCTCCGCGTGTGCCAGGAAAGAATTGAACCAAGGCTAACACGAAACGCGGCGGCATACCATGGAGCTTAACTGTGATGGCCTTGCAGCAGGCGGCGCAGCAACTCGACATCGTCGCGGAAACCCTGATCCTGACTGGTGAGTTCTTCGACCTTGCGTACGGCGTGGATGACCGTCGTATGATCGCGACCACCGAATTTCCGGCCGATTTCCGGCAGACTGCGCGGAGTCAGCTGTTTGGCGAGATACATCGCCACCTGACGCGGACGGGCGACGATGCGCGCCCGGCGTGCCGAATGCATATCGACCAGGCGGATATTGTAATGTTCGGCAACACGCTTCTGGATTTCGTCGATGGTGATGCGGCGATCCGAGGCGCGCAGCAGGTCGGCGAGGACTTCCTGCGTCATTTCCAGGGTAATTTCGCGACCCACCAGCTGAGCGTGCGCGACAATACGATTGAGCGCGCCTTCCAGCTCGCGAACGTTGCTGGCAATCTTGTAGGCGAGGAATTCCAGAACCTTGCCGGGAATGACGCATCCCGCCTGTGCTGCTTTGCTCTGCAGGATGCTGAGACGCAATTCATAGCTGGTAGGGTGAATATCGGCGACGAGACCCCAGCCGAGGCGCGAACGCAGCCGTTCTTCGATCTTGTCGAGATCCTGGGGTGATTTGTCGGCGGAGACGATCACCTGCCGGTTCTGATCGACCAGCGCGTTAAAGGTATGGAAGAATTCTTCCTGCGTATGCTCGCGACCACTGATGAACTGGACATCGTCGATCATCAGAACATCGACCGAGCGGAACTGTTCCTTGAAGGCGACGGTATCCTTGAACCGCAGGGCGCGCACAAACTGATACATGAATTTTTCCGCCGACATATAAATCACGCGGCGCTGCGGCGCGTTCTTGCGGATATGCCAGGCAATGGCGTGCATCAAATGGGTTTTGCCCAGACCGCACCCACCATACAGGAACAGCGGGTTAAAGCTCGGCGTTGCGGTTTCGGCGACGCGACGAGCGGCGGCGAAGGCCAGTTCGTTGGTTTTACCGACAATAAAATTGTCGAAGGTAAAACGCGGATCGAGCGCGGCGGCGAAATCATCGGTGAAGGATGCGCCGGGATTGACAGGCGTCTGATCCGGTCGTGATGCCGGCATCGCGGCGGTCGCCGACGATGAGATGATGGAATCCGGCGTGGCGTGGGGGGGGCGTGACTCGTGCCGGTGTGTATCGGCGCGGAGCGCGCCGGTGACGATATATTCAATGCCGCCCTGGCCGCCCGCCTGTTGCCACAGGGTCTGCATCTGGTCGGCATAATGTTGTGTGATCCAGTCGCGCATGAAGCGCGTTGGCACATTCAGGCGTACGCCCACGCCCGGAGTCGGAGCCAGATCGACCGGCAAAGGCGCGAGCCAACGCTGGAACGCTGTTTCGCCCAGACGCTCACGCAGCATGCCGTAAACTTTTTGCCAGATATCGGCGGCATGGCTGTTTCCTTCATCGCCAGTGCACCGCTTCGCCTGAATGTTTCCTGCAATGTGCCGAACCGACATTTCTAACCCCATAAGCACCAGAATACCGTCACAACGACGTATGATCAGACCAAGAATTGAAAGTTCCGTGGCACAAGCCTCGGATCAATGAACGCAGGCTGTAAATTTCAGGAGCTTAAGTGAAGCCGACGTGGCGCCGGATACAGGGGAAGGGAAACGTTTCGTGCTGGATAATCTTTGGAAAGCATGTGAATCGCCTGTGAAAGACAGTTGGAGTGTGACGATTGCTTGAAACTTGCTGCCGTGAAGAAACAAAAACGAAGTACCGTTGCGTTCAACAACAAGTCCATTTTGGCGAGGCAAGCCCGTGAGAACCACAGCTTGCCCCCAGCAACGCGGCCGGGCGCCGCGCCGCAGTTATTTTTTCAGTGCCTTCAACCTTTTGGTGAGGCGCGAAATCTTGCGCGACGCCGTCTTCTTTTTGATCACGCCTTTTTGCGCCAGACGCGCCAAAGCCGACTCGGCCATTTTCAGACTGGGCAAGGCAGCGGCGGCGTCCTTGGCTGCCAAAGCGGACTCAGCCTTCTTGACCGTACCGCGTGCCGCAGAGGACTGGGCTCGGTTGCGAAGGTTGCGCTTGACGGACTGACGGGCGCGCTTGACGGCGGATTTATGGTTGGCCACGAAAAAACCTCGTTAAGTTACGAACCGGACGGCGCGACAGAGAGCCCCTGTTGCGCTGTCCATGTCATTGAACGGACTAGTGATTGTGGGTAACCCGTCGGGGAAAATTCATCGTTCCGTCGCCGCGATATCCACAAGGCGGCGAGTCATACGCCGGGGCTGTTAAGGCGTCAAGATGGCTTCGTAAAAAAAATACTAAAATTCCCTCTTGCATCTTCATTATTTTGTGCAGGGGTCTGAGAAACCGGAATTTATTGTATCTGCCAGTTTTTATGGTCAAGAAACTATGAAAAACGGCTGCTGCGAAGATCATGAGGATACCATGAAAGTAATTCAAGGTGCTTTGTTTTTGACGTGTTTGTGATTCAGGCGTAGCCTGTAAATTAAAGTTTCAAGGTCAACCGAAAGGCGGCTTGTTATGGTCGAAGCCTATACCGAAGTCGGCGATATTCCCGTCGTCCCGAATATGGACGCCATTAAGGCCGGCATGTCGGAGAAGTTGTCGCAAGAGACAGGCGGTAAGACCAATACTATCAGCAATCAGTTTGACCTGACGGCGAGTTCCAAACCGGTCGTGGTCGATGTCAATGGCCGTAATACCGAAGCTGTGACCGTCGAATTGAAATTACCGGCGCTCACGGGCGAAGAGCTCGAAGAATCCGCAAAAATGGCGCCCGAGGTCGAGAGCAAAGTCGATAACGTGCGCTTGGCCAATATGCTTGAAGGCTCGGGGCACGCCAACAGGGCCGATGATGTGCGCGCGATAAACCAGGCGCTCAAACTAAATGACAAAACGCAGCCGGGGGGGCAGGAGGCGCACGCGCGTCTGTCGCAACGCATGAATCTACTGCATAAGCAATCGGCGGGCATTTTTGGCCTTAATAAACCCGATGGTCCCGCTTTGGCCAGCGTCAATGACATGAAGCCCGCGCAAATTGAGGCGCTTGTTGCGACGGCGCGGCAGCAGAATGATGGTCTGAAAGACAAGGATTTGACCAAGACGGCGTCCAACGGATTGCCGGTCGCGGTGAATGATCTGAACAAGCAGCAGCGTCAGGAAAAAGAGCTGGCAATGCGGAGTAATGCGGGGGTCGAACGCATTTCGATCGGCATTGTCGGCATGAATTTTTCTTTTGATCGCAAGAATACGATCGAGCAGGATGCGGCTTTTGTACCCAAAGACCGCGTTGAAGCGCAGCAGGTGGTTGACAAGCGCATTGAGGAGAAGGGAGCACAGCTCCATCATCAGGATCCACAACCGCGCCCTGGGCAAAGGCCCACCTATGCCGCCCAGATGGGACGCGATAAATTTGTACTCGACAATACAGCCCTCACTGCCGAGACGCCAAAACCGGGCGGTTCGCATGTGCAGCAGCAAGCAGCCGTAAAACGTACGCCTGCGCATGCCGGTGTATCCACGCCGGGGCTGTTCAGTGCTTAAGGGACAACCCTCCGGCGGATCCGCGATGCGGGTGTGCTTTTTTGATGGCGTTGTGTTTTATGCGGCGTTTTTTATTCAATAGCTGGTAGTGTTGAAGGAGGTTGCGATGGGACTGAATTTTGACGACCAACAAAGGCCTGCTATGCCCAATCACGGAGCAATCAGTCGGGCAGAATTTCCAATGGGTGCTGCGTCGGCGCCAGCACCACAACCTGAACTCGCGGCACCAACATCGCGGATTCAAGAGGGCACGCCCGGGCCGGTAGGTGTCACGAAAAGTATATTTGATGTTGTGGCCGATATTGTTCATGCGCCTAATGATGCCTTGCAAGCTGGAAAGACTACTACCCCAGCATCTGCCAAAATGGCGCAAACGCCGCCGACGGCTCCGAAGTCGCCGGGCTTAGACTTTGCTTGATGAATTGTTACGGTTTTTTACTTGCAAGGCTCTTCCGTCAGGAAGAGCCTTGTTGTTATTGGGGATTTTAATTCGCGGGATATTTTTTGACCAGAAGGCGATTTTCGCGTACCATCTCCTTAGTCATTAAACGCGTGCAAGAGGCAAAAGATGACCGCCACGCAAGCGACGGAAACCCCAACACAGGAACGACGATCCCTTGCGCTCTCCGGCACGCAAGTGTTGGGGGCGATGGCTGAACAAGGATTCAGTCCAGCCAGTTTCAGTGTCATTCCTGGTGGGAATTTTATTGGCGCGACGGTCTTGCCGGCCGAGATCAATAATGATCCGACGACTGCCAGTCTGATTGCCGTACAGATGCAGATGACGGCACCAGCTGCTATGCAAGCTAATTCTGCATCATCCGATCCTGATGCGCCACAGCGGCTTTACATGTTGGCGGTGTTGCGGAAATTTGCACAGAATGATCCAGAGCTGCGGCGCGACCCGCTCTTCTGGGCGGCGATGGCCAACGCCGAGAAAGGTGCGGGGCTAACGGCGCGGCAGCAGCATATTCTGGGACGTGCCTGGGCAAAGCGTACGCGCCGTTTTTCGGCGACGCGGCGCGCGACCCGGGAACATCGGGCGTTTGCCGGAGCGTTGAAGATTCCCGCTGCCTTCCGCCACAACAATTATTTAACAATGATGCCGGTGCCTGCGTTAATGAACTCTAGTCACAGCGTAACCTTGGGGGAGCAGTTCGAGGAAGCGTTGTTTAACAAATTGATGCCGCCGCAGCCGCAGCCATCGGAAGCAGGAACCGAGGGACATCCTCTGGATCGCCATCACGACCGTCATCTCGACCATCCTCATGAACAACGGCACAAACCGCATCCCAGGCAGTCGCTTGAGCCCAAACCGGCGCCACGGCGCGAAATGAAAACCCGAGATGGCGCGACAGTGACCGCAGGATTGGCCGTCAGGCCGGTATTCGCCCCCAAAATGACCCCGTCCTTCTCTGATACAGACAGCGGTGACGAAGGTTAATTTGTGTTGTGGGGAAGGCGCAGGGCTATTTCCTTAACAGAGGCATGAGAATCGTTTACAGCGCCTGCCGGCGCTGTTAGGTTCCGCCCGATTTATCCGCGTAAAATCTGTTGATGAAGGGCCGCCATGGGGCAGGCTGGGGACGGATCAGATTGCACCGGATCGTCATTCGTGCCGTCATGATATTATTTTCGGAGTCGCGCGATGAAACTTATTTCCGGGAACAGCAATCCCCCTCTGGCGGCCGCGATTGCCAAGCAACTGGGGTTGCATCTTTGCCAGGCTTCGGTGCGGCGATTCGCCGATATGGAAGTCTTTGTGGAATTGCTGGAGAATATTCGCGGCGAAGATACGTTTGTGGTGCAGCCGACTTCATTCCCGGCCAATGACAACCTGATGGAATTGCTCATCACCGTCGATGCTTTGCGGCGCAGTTCGGCGCGGCGGATCACGGCGGTCATTCCCTATTACGGCTATGCGCGGCAAGACCGGAAAACCGGACCACGCACGCCTATTACCGCCAAACTGGTTGCCAACCTTTTGACCACGGCAGGGGTGGATCGCGTGTTGACGCTTGATCTCCACGCCGGACAGATTCAGGGCTTCTTTGATATCCCGGTCGATAACCTCTCGGTTGCCCCGGTTTTTGCGCAGCATATCAAGGATACAATGTCGGTGCATGGCCGGTTGCCGGAGGGATTAACCATTATTTCGCCGGATGTGGGCGGGGTGGTTCGGGCGCGCATGATGGCCAAAAGGTTAAATGCCGATCTGGCGATTATCGACAAACGCCGGGAAAAAGCTGGGGATTCAGAGGTCATGAACATTATCGGTGCAGTCGAAGGCCGGGACTGCATCATGCTGGACGATATTGTGGACAGTGCGGGAACCCTGTGTAACGCCGCCGCTGCCCTTAAAGAGGCTGGCGCGAAAACTGTTGCGGCCTATGTCACCCATGGCGTATTGTCCGGCGGCGCGGTGGGGCGGGTTGATGCTTCACCGTTGACTTCGCTGGTGACGACCGATTCAATCGGCGCGACGCCCGAGGTTGCCAAGGCGAAAAAAATTGTCCAGATTTCCGTCGCGCCGTTGCTGGCCGAGGCGATCATCCGGATTTCGCAGGAACGCTCGGTTTCGAGCTTATTTGGCTAATCTTATCAGGCGCGGCAGGCATCCCTGGAGGCCTCCCGCCGGACTGCCGCATGGTGCGGCGGTCGTATAACGCAGCAAGGGAGCAGACAATGACGAAAGTTGCATCACTACAGGCGGAAATCCGTCCTAATCAAGGTAAAGGCGCCGCGCGTGCGACACGCCGGTCGGGACAGGTTCCGGCCGTGATTTACGGCGATAAGCAGGCACCACTGTCGATTATGATCGACAACACCGCGCTGGTGCGCGAGGTCAACAGGGCCGGGTTTTTTACCCATTTGTACGATATTGAAGTCAAAGGCGCGAAGCACCGGGTTCTGCCGCGCGATGTGCAGTTCGATCCGGTGACAGATCGTCCGTTGCATGTCGATTTTCTGCGCGTTGCCGCCCACACGCGCGTACGCGTTGCCGTGCCGTTCCATTTTATCAATCAGGACAAGGCTCCGGGCATCAAGCGCGGCGGCATGCTGAATGTCGTCAGTCATGAACTGGAATTGATGGTACAGCCCGACAATATTCCGGATAGGATCGATATCGATCTGGCCGGACTGGAAATCGGAATCAGTATCCATCTGGGTGATCTTAAATTGCCGGTCGGGGTGAAGGCCATCATTACCGATAAGGACTTCACGCTTGCGACGATTGTCCCACCGACAGCCGTGAAGACCGAGGCGGCAGAAGCGGCTGCTGCTGCTGCGGCTCCGGCGGCTGCGGCGGTTCCGGCGGCGGGTGCTCCGGCTGCTGCGGCAGCTGGTGGCAAGGCTGCAGCTCCGGCGGCAGCGGCTCCGGCAGCAGGTGGCAAAGCTGCTCCGGCGGCTGCAAAAGCTCCGGCGAAGAAGTAAGCCCATATCTTTATTCTGGTTACTATACGCGGCCGGAGCAATTCCGGTCGCGTATTTTGTTTCTTGGCCATTTACACCAGATCATTGTTACCGGCCTTGCCTTTAGCCGACTTTGTCCATAGGTTGGTTCTCTGTCTGATGTTTAGATTTGCGGGGGTTGCGTGGATTATATACCCGACATGATGCGAGCTGTTTGGCTGGGTCAGCCGATTTGGGTCTGGGTCGGGTTTCTGGCGTTGATCGGTATTTTGATTGCCATAGATCTGGTTTTTATGCACAAGCCGGGGCGCGCGGCCATCGAAATCCGTGAAAGCATGATAATGTGTGCTTTCTATACCGGGCTGGGCATTGCCTTTGCGGGGGTGGTCTATTGGCTGTATGGACCTTCTGTCTCCGTGACTCTGGCTGATATCATAACCCAGCAGGATGCAACTGATCGCGGCTGGGACGCGGCAGTTTTGTATCTGACCGGATATTTCGTGGAAATGTCCCTGTCGATGGACAACGTCTTCGTCATTTCCCTGATCTTCGGGTATTTTCAGGTGCCGCGTCCGTATCAGCATCGGGTGCTGTTCTGGGGCATCCTCGGCGTCATTATTCTGCGGGCGTTGCTGATCGGGATGGGCGTGGCGATCATCACCAATTTCCATTGGATGATGACCGTGTTCGGCGTGTTCTTAATTTACGCCGGCGGCAAGATGCTGCTCATCAAGGAAGAAACAGCTCCTGACATTGGACGTAACCGGGTTCTGAAATTTATCAAGAAACATTACCCGGTGACCAGCGAGTTTCATGGCGAGAAGTTTTTTGTGCGGCTGCGGCTTGCTGAAGGGAAAAAGCCCATCACCCATATGACGCCGTTGTTTCTCGCGCTGCTCATGGTCGAACTCGCTGATGTGGTGTTTGCGGTTGACAGCGTTCCGGCAATCTTCGCTATAACGTCGGATCCATTCCTGGTCTATACCAGCAATATCTTTGCCATTATCGGCCTGCGATCCCTGTATTTCACATTGGCCGCTCTGGTGCATAAGTTTGAATATCTGTCTGTCGCCCTGGCGCTTATTCTCGTCATGATCGGCGGTAAGATTCTGCTTGCGACCATGTTTCAGGTTCATTTCCCGGCATGGCTGCCCTTGCTCCTGACGCTTGGATTGCTGGTGGGAGGCGTCGCCTGGTCAATAATGAAGGGTGGCCAGGGGGGGCGGAAGTCCACACCATGAAGCTGGTCGTTGGACTGGGAAACCCCGGGCCGGAATATGCCACGACACGGCACAATATAGGCTTTATGGCTGTTGATGCCTGGCATGACCGCTGGGGCTTTGGCGTGTGGCAGAAAAAATTTCACGGCCTTATTGCCGATGGCGTCATCGATGGCAAAAAAATATTGTTACTGAAGCCTATGACCTTCATGAACCGTTCAGGTCTGGCGGTGGGCGAAGTGGCGACGTTCTATAAAATTGCGCCGGATGATATCGTCGTCATCCATGATGAAATCGAATTAATGCCCGGCAAGGTGCGCGTAAAGACCGGCGGTGGTCATGCCGGGCATAATGGGTTGAAATCCATCGATGCCGCCGTCGGAGCTGATTACCGGCGCGTCCGGCTGGGCGTGGGGCGGCCACCGGAAGGGCGCGAAGCCGTGCATGACTATGTCCTGCATGCTTTTGCCAAGGCGGATCAGGTCTGGCTTGACCCGTTACTGCGAACGCTGGCACAAGAGGCGGCGTTGTTACTGGCCGGAA
The DNA here is from genome assembly GCA_049653105.1 of Alphaproteobacteria bacterium. Classification (GTDB taxonomy): domain Bacteria; phylum Pseudomonadota; class Alphaproteobacteria; order UBA9219; family RFNS01; genus JBASFQ01. The sequence continues at coordinate 96,448 of JBASFQ010000017.1, read as the reverse complement.
ATGACGGCGAATATATGAACCGTATGGTGCGCGCGTTGCCGCCCGAAAAAGAGAAAGCATAAAATGGGATTTAATTGCGGTATTGTGGGGTTGCCCAATGTGGGGAAATCCACCTTGTTTAATGCACTGACGGCCACGGCGGCGGCGCAGGCGGCAAATTATCCATTTTGTACCATTGAACCGAATGTGGGGCGCGTTGCTGTGCCGGATCCACGTTTAAACACGCTGGCCGCGATTGCCGCGTCGCAGAAAACTATCCCGACCCAGCTCGAATTCGTGGATATTGCCGGCCTGGTGCGCGGCGCAAGCAAGGGCGAGGGGCTGGGGAACCAATTTCTGGCCAATATCCGCGAGACCGATGCCATCATCCATGTGCTGCGCTGCTTTGCGGGCGGCGATGTGACACATGTCGAAGGGTCGGTTGATCCGGTGCGCGACGCCGAAATTGTCGAGACTGAGCTCATGTTGGCCGATCTAGACAGTCTGGAAAAGCGAGTCGCAGCGGCGCAGAAGAAGGCCAAGGGCGGGGATGTGGAGTCCAGGGCCCTGCTGGCTGTCATGGAACCGGCACTGGCCGCGTTGCAAGCGGGCAAGCCTGCGCGATCGATTGCCAAAAATTTGCCGGTTGAGGCTGTGCCTTTGTTCAAGCAGTTGCAGCTTATGACCGGCAAGCCGGTGCTTTATGTCGCCAATGTTGAAGAAGATTCTGCGGCGACAGGAAACGCCTTATCCGCTCTGGTTGTGGCAAAGGCCAAAGCAGAAGGAACCGAAGCCGTCATTGTGACGGCGGCGATTGAAGCCGAAGTTGCGGTGTTGCCGCATGAAGATCAAAAAGATTTTCTTGATACGCTGGGGCTGACCGAACCAGGGTTAAATCGCGTCATTCGCGCCGGATATAAACTGCTGGATCTGATTACATTTTTCACGGTTGGGCCGAAAGAAGCACGTGCCTGGACCGTCCGGCGCGGTGCGACCGCGCCGGAGGCGGCCGGTGTGATCCACACCGATTTTCAGCGCGGTTTTATTCGCGCTGAAACCATCGACTATACCAGCTATGTCGCGCATCGCGGCGAGCAGGGCGCGAAGGATGCCGGCAAGATGCGGCAAGAAGGCAAGGAATATATCGTCCAGGACGGCGATATCTTCCATTTCAAATTTAATGTTTAGGGCATGTCTCTTAGTAGATACGCGCCATGGTAGCTTCACGCTGCCGCAGCCCTTTTGGCTGTCCGCGCGCGGAAGATGGCGTATTGTCGGGCGGTACAATGGGACGGTTCAGCTTATATTCAAAATAAGTCATGGCGCTTTTGATGACCGTAGCAACGTCCTGGGTAAATTCTGCCTGTGGTTTGGCCGCAATATGCGTTGTCGCGTTCTGAAGGACGCGCAGGCCTGACTCACGGGGAGCTTCCGGGTCGGAAACTTTTGTCCACGCCGTGAAGTGATACTGACTGCGCGCGTTGTCGGTGCCGGATGTCGTGGGAGTTTGGCTGACGGAAAATTTATATTCTCTTGCGTTGACTTCCGTAAAACTGATTCCTTCCGGGGTATTGGTTTTGCGCGGATTCTTATTGAAAAAAAGCGCTGCCTTACTCTCTCTGAGCGTGAAGTGTCCGATTGAAATCCCTAAATTATCTTGCTGATCCCAAGGGTTCTTTCCCGGAATGATCGTGAGATGGAACCGGCGATCTCTTGATTCTGCGGCAACCGTCTGATTAAGGTGAGCGACCAGAGGAAGGAGGGTCGTTTCCAGGTTTTTGTGTAACGCTTTGAGATTCCTGGATGCACGACCATGCCCACCGGTAATCGTCTGGGAGACGCTGGTAAAAAACGCATTCATGGGAGGCCTCTCTTTGTTATTATTGTGGGCGGCTCAGGGCTGAAATGCGCTTTATTTCGGGCGCACATTCCGGATGGCTGTTGAAATGATTGTACATGCAGTTTGTGGGCACTCAGGCACGACCCGGTTGATCACGTGCAGAATCGTGTCATGTCGTGGATAGAGTGCCGCAGCACCGTTTTGTCCGCTATAGAAAATTTTCAGTCCATAAACGCCCGCATCGATATATTCTTGGGCTTGGGTTTTCAGATGAGATCGCGCTTGCAGAGTTCCAGCCATCAGGCTGGCTGCAGTCACAAACTGTGCGATGATTGCGCCGGCTTCAGTGGTCTTGGCGATCTGGTGGGGGATGGTCGCGATCCCTAGGTCACAGGGGCGTTTATCATACATGGCGGCCAGCGCGCCCAATTTTAAGTGATAGGCATTCAGGCGTGCCGTTTCGCAGATTTCTTTTCGGCTTATATTTTCGGCAAGACCAAGAATATACTGCCAGTTATTGGGCTGAGGGGAGGAAGATGGTGATTTATCAGTCAGCATAACAAACCAGAAAAGTCATTATTCTAATGCGGGTAGCGTAACAGTGATCTGTGATTTTCCAAATAGTTTCATGCAGCGGTCGGAATATATCATGCATCCACATCAACCAAAAAACGGTAGCCTGATTTTGGGCTACGCCCTGTCTATCCTTCCTGCGTGGTGACAGAAGCGAGCTAATACGCTATTTTTCCCGCTCATTTGCTTGAGGGAGGCGTAACGCATGGCTGGTCATTCCCAGTTCAAGAATATCATGCATCGCAAAGGGCGACAGGATGCGGCGCGTGGTAAATTGTTTAACAAGATCGCGCGTGAAATTACCGTAGCTGCCAAAAATGGGTTGCCCGACCCCGTCACTAATCCGCGGTTGCGCGCAGCGATTGCCGAAGCGCGAGTCAATAATATGCCGCGTGAGCGGATTGAACGCGCGATCAAGGCTGCTCTACCGGGCAGCGCCGATGCTCATAATTATGAAGAAGTGCGTTATGAAGGCTATGGTCCTGGCGGTGCGGCGCTGATCGTTGAAGCTCTGACCGATAATCGTGCCCGGACGGCAGGTGAGGTGCGAGCGGCTTTTTCCAAGCATGGCGGCGCGCTGGGCGAAACCAATTCGGTCAGTTTTATGTTTACACACTGTGGCCAGGTTATTTATCCGGCCAACGCGACGGATGCTGATACGATGTTGGGGGTCGTGATCGACGCGGGCGGTGATAATGTCGAATCCGGCGCCGATGGCCACGAAATTACGATGAGCATTGATGATTTCGCCGCAGTGCGGGATGCGCTTGAGGCAAAATTCGGTGAACCGCAGAGCGCCAAACTCGTCTGGAAGCCGCAAAACCTGACGCCGGTCGGCGGCGACGCGGCGGCCAGCTTGATCAAACTGCTCAATGTCCTGGATGAGAACGACGATATCCAGAATGTCACCGGCAATTTCGATATTGCGGCAGACGAGCTGGAGCGGTTGGCCGGATAGGTGAAGCCGTCGTGTTCCGCGCTTAAGCCATGCCGCCGTAATTGATCAGGGATGTCCAGAAACGCTCGAGTTTACGCAGCAGGTCGTTGCTCTTGGTGATTTCGTCTTGTCCCAGCCCGGCCTGCGGCAGTTGCGTGATCTGTTTTTCGAAATGCGCGTCGATCTGTTTATGCAGCATCCGCCCCTTATCCGACAATTTGACGCGTGAGGAACGGCGGTCATGCGGCGAAGGTTCTTGAATCAGATAGCCGTTTTCGACCATTTGTTTGACGTTATAAGAGACATTGGAGCCGAGATAAAACCCGCGCGCGGTCAATTCACCGACCGACATCTCGTCGTCGCCGATATTATGCACGATCAAGGCCTGGATGTTGTTGATATCCTGAACACCGATCCGGTCAAGTTCCAACTTGATGACCTCCAGAAAGTGGCGATGCACACGTTCGACAAGCAGCAGGGTTTCATAGAAAGGATGACGCACGGGAAGGTCTCCGCGAGAGGGGGCTAAATTATGGTGACAGAATCCAAGGTTTTGTCCGAAAAATCAAGTCACTATGTTTGGCGTTAATGTCCGGTATCCCCTTCGGGGAAATTCAGGCCACTTTGTGCCAGTTGCGCCGCGATCTGCGCCTGAAGCCGGGCGAGGCCATCGGCGTCATGGGCTTCCGCTCGGGCAACCAGGACATCCTGTGTATTCGATGCGCGCAACAGCCACCAGCCATCGCGTGTGTTGACGCGGACGCCATCGATGTCGTTAACCTGCGCCGCGTCTTTCTTCAGGCGCGCCTTGATCTCGTCCACCACTGCGAATTTTCGGGTTTCGTCAACCTGAAAACGCAGTTCCGGCGTATTGATCACGTCCGGCAACTGGTCGCGCAGCTGCGCCAGAGTCTCTTCCGCCCGCGCCAGCAGGCTTAACAGCCGCACGCCGCAATAAAGTGCATCGTCATGGCCGTAAAATTTATCGGCAAAGAAAATATGGCCACTCATTTCCCCAGCCAGGGGGGAATGCGTTTCCTTCATTTTTGCCTTGATCAGCGAATGGCCGGTTTTCCACATCAACGGTTTGCCGCCCATTTTAGTGATGGCGTCGAACAAGGATTGTGATGCTTTGACATCGGCGATGATAGTCGCGCCCGGTTTGGATTGCAGCACTTCGCGCGCATAGATCGCAATCAGCTGATCGCCGGCGACGATGCGTCCCTGCTGGTCGATGGCGCCGATGCGGTCGGCGTCGCCGTCGAAAGCGATGCCGCAATCCGCCTTGACGGCGGCAACTTTGGCCTGCAAATCGAGCAAATTCTTCGGCACGGTCGGATCGGGGTGGTGATTCGGGAAGCTGCCGTCGATTTTGTCAAACAACAGCGTGTGCTTGCCCGGAAGTTTTGCCACCAGGCGCCGCAGGATCTCGCCGCCCGCGCCATTGCCGTTGTCCCACACGACATTCAGGTGACGTCCGGGCAGATAGTCCTGCACCAACCGGTTCACATAGGCATCTTGGATGTCATGATCCGTGGCGTTGCCCGTGCCGGTTGTATAATTCCCAGCCGCGGCCAGCGTGCCAAGTTTCTGGATCGCCGCGCCGAAAACCGGCCCTCCGCCGGGCAGGTGCGGCGCCAGCATCATTTTAAAGCCGTTATAGTCGGGAGGATTATGCGAGCCGGTGATCATAATTCCGGCATCAGCCGATAAATGATAAACCGCAAAATACAGCATCGGCGTCGGGCCAAGCCCGACGCGCATGACATGCATACCCGTGCTGCGCAGGCCTTCGTCAAGTGCGACGGCCAACTCCGGAGAACTGAACCGCCCATCATAACCTAGAGCAACGGATTTACCGCCCGCCTGTGCCACCATCGTGCCGAAAGCACACCCGAGCGCGCGGGCGTCGGCGACACCCAGCGTCTTGCCGATGATGCCGCGCACATCATATTCACGCAGGCTGGTCGGATGAAATTTGTGGGTCTGGGGCATAGAATGACTCCCTAAGAAAATATGCCCGGGACAAGACCCGGGCAAGGAACAACAAACCAGGATTTGACTTGACGCCAATCTATATGTGCACCAAGGCGAACTGACCAGGGGATAGTGGCCAGAAGAAGTTGGCGGAAATGCGGCGCGTTACCGACGTTGCAGCGCGTCGCGGATTTCAGCCAGCAGCGTCTCGGTTTTGGTCGGCGGCGGCGGCGGTTCGGCGGCCTTGGCGGCCAGCATTTTTGCCTGGAGTTTGTTCACGCCTTTGACAAGCAGGAAAACCGCGAAGGCGACGATGATAAATTTGATGACCGCATTCAGGAAGATGCCATAAGCAATGACGGGCGCGCCGACATCTTTGGCGGCTTTCAACGAAACATAATGCTCGCCATTAAGGGCGAAAAAGAAATCCGAGAAGTCAATGCCGCCCAGAATGACCCCGATCGGCGGCATGACGACATTATCGACCAGCGCTGCGACGATCGCGCCGAAGGCCGCACCCATAATAACGCCGACGGCCAGATCAACGACGTTGCCGCGCGCGATAAAGGTTTTGAACTCATTCCACATAGGCCGCTCCGGGAAATTGTGGTGACGGGAAAAGTCGACAGATGACAGCGGGCGAAGGTGCCTCATATCGTACGCGGAAGCAACAGGAGAATAACGGCATGATTCAATAATCTTGTCTTGCTTTTGGACATTCAAGCGATTAGAACAAAACATGAACATGAGCGATTTGTTATCCACGGGGCTGCGGTGGCTGGTTCTTGACCTGAACAGTTTTTTTGCGTCTTGCGAGCAGCAGGAACGGCCGGAATTACGGGGCCAACCCGTGGCGGTTGTGCCGTTGCTGGCGGAAACGACGTGCGCGATTGCGGCCAGCTATCCGGCCAAAGCCTATGGCATTAAAACCGGCACGCCGGTGCATGAGGCACGCCGGCTTTGCCCGGAATTGCGTGTGGTGCCGGCGCGACCGAAATTATATGTCACTTATCACCAGCGAATTTTACAGGCGATTGAAAGCTGCATCCCCGTTGAAGAGGTCATGTCGATTGATGAAGTTGCCTGTCGGCTCGATCGGGTGCAACAGGAGCCGGAGCAGGCGCGGCAACTGGCGCGGCGGATCAAAGGGGCAATCCGGGCGCAAGTCGGCATCTGTTTGACAAGCTCGATCGGTATTGCTGCGAACAAGTTGCTGGCCAAACTGGCTTCCGACATGCAAAAGCCCGACGGGTTGACGCTTTTGCTGCCCGCCGCAATGCCCGCGCCGATCCTGCATCTGCCTGTGGAGGCTTTGTCGGGCATCGGTCACCAAATGGGGCTGCGGCTCCGCCAGGCCGGAATCACCGATATGGCGGCACTGTGGGCGGCGGATTCCGGCCGGTTACGCGCGATCTGGGGCGGGGTGACGGGGGTGCGTTACCATGCGTTGCTGCATGGTGCGGATTTCCCCAGCCCGGCACGGCAACGCGGCAGTATCAGCCATCAACATGTTTTGCCGCCCGCGCAGCGGACATTGCATGCGGCGACGCCGATTCTGCGGCAATTGCTGACTCGTGCCGCCGAACGGTTGCGGCGCGAGGGGTTCTCCTGCCGTAAACTGGTTCTCGATATCAAATGGACGCAGCAAGGCGGGCATTGGGGCGTGGAGCGGCGGTGTGCGGCGACGCAGGATACGGGAATCTTGCTGCGGGTGCTGATGGATATGCTGGCGCACGCGCCGTTGAGGTATCCGTTGCGTGTTGGTGTTGCGTTGGTGGAATTGACCCCGGCCGTGACGCAGCAGCCGGATCTGTTCACGCGGCGGCCATCGGCGGCGCTGATGGGGGCAATTGATCGCATGAATCTGAAATATGGGCGGGGAACCGTGCATTACGGCCTGGCTGCGCGGGAGACGCGACATATGACCAGCAAGATTGCGTTTCAGCGTGTCCCGGATCGGCTGGAACTTTGATTCTTTCCCTCGCGATGGATGCAGCTATGCGATATGGTCTTGACCTTCGGTGAGGATAATTTACCCTATCGCGCGATCAGGCCATGACGGTTTGGTTTCTCATGATTTTTTGGCTTAGGAGTCTACGATGCGTGATTTGCTGAATGTAGCTGTATTATACGGCAGCATGGTGCTGGCGACCCCGGCTTTAGCGGCAACCGCGCCGCAGGCAACGAATCCCTCAGCTGACCTGGCGGCGATTCCGGCTGGGAAATATGTCATCGATCCGACGCATACGAATGTGCTGTTCCGTATCGCGCATCTGGGGTTCTCCGGCTATCTGGGGCGCTTTAATACAATTGAAGGGACAGTTGAACTTGATCCTAAGGCACTTGATAAAAGCCGTCTCGAAGTGGCCATTGACCCCGCAAGCATTGACACCAACAACAGTAAGCTGGAAACCGAACTGCGCGATGCTGCGTTTGAAGTGGGTAAATTCAAGGTTATCACTTTTAAGGCGACAAAGCTGACGCAGACTGATGCAACCCACGGCACGATTGTCGGCGACCTGACGCTCCACGGGGTGACCAAGCCGGTGACCTTGTCGGTGACCTTGAACGGCGCCGGTCCGCACCCAATGAACAAAAAGCCGACCATAGGCTTCAGCGCCACGGGCATGATGAAGCGCTCGGAATTCGGCATCATGAACTGGTTGCCGATGGTCAGTGATGATGTGCAGCTGATTATTGAGGCTGAATTACAGCAAGCGTCCTGATAATGGCCAACACCACGCAGCCCGTGCGTTATCATGCCGTGGCGATCCTCCTGCATTGGGTGATCGCGCTGTTGATCGTCGGGCTGCTGGTGGTTGGTTTAATCATGGGCAATGTTGAACCGCCGGAATTGAAGTTCAAGTTATACCAGTTGCATAAATCCTTTGGCATGACCGTGCTGGCGCTCAGTCTGCTCCGGCTGTTGTGGCGCTTGACGCATCGTGCGCCGCCTTTACCGCCGCAAACAAAGCTTTGGGAAAAGTGGGCTGCGCGTGCGGTGCATTGGGGATTCTATGTCATCATGATCGGCATGCCGCTGATTGGCTGGCTAGGGGTTTCGGCGTCGCCGATGAAAATGCCGTTGCAGATTTTTGGATTGTTCAATGTGCCGCTGCTGCCTTTCTTTGATGGCGTTGCCGATCCGCGCGGCACGGCGGAGGCTTTGTTTGAAGCACACGGAATCATGGCCTGGAGTGCCATCGGGCTTCTGGTGCTGCATCTGGGGGCGGCGCTGAAACATCATTTCATCATGCGTGACGATGTGATGTTACGCATGATGCCGCAATGTCTGCATGGGGTGCTTAAAGCGTTGCGGGGAAAAAATGCGTAAGTGTGCTTTGATCGTCTTTTTGGCGCTGCTGGCCTTGCCGGTTCACGCTGAACCGCCGCGCTGGGCGATGGACGTGGCGCAGAGCAAGCTGACTTTTTCCGCGCAGCAGGGCAGTGACATTTTTAATGGCGGGTTTAAAGACTTTACCGCCGAAATTATTTTTGATCCTGATGATCTGGAACACAGCCGCATTGCAGCGACCATCGCGATGGCCAGTGCTTTTGCCGGAAGTAATGATCGTGACCAGGCCTTGCCGGGCGCGACCTGGTTTGATGTAAAGAGTTTCCCGCAGGCACAATTCGTGACTAAAACCATCAGAAAGACCGGTGCGCAGGACTATATGGCGCAGGCTACTTTGACGATCCGGGGGATCAGCAAGGATGTGCAGCTGCCGTTTTCTTTGACGCCGGGGGCAAATCCTGGCCAGATGCGTGCGGTCGGCGCGGTGGTTATTTCACGCCATGATTTTGGTGTGGGGCAGGGCGAATTTGCCAATGACTCGTGGATCAAATACGAAGTCAAGGTCGGGATCGATATCCTGGCGGTTAAAAACAAGTAATTTTCTTTAGAAAACAATATGTTGTGTATTGCGCCGTGGCGGGCTTAACGTGTTGTGGCGCTTGACTCTGCTATGGAGAAACCCCTATAAGATCGCCTCTGACGCCGCCGGAATTTAACGGCGGCATGGTTTTTTGCGCGCCGGAAGGCGCGCCTTGATGGAAAAGGAACATATCATGGCTCGCGTTTGTGCCGTTACCGGCAAGAAGCCTCAATTCGGGAACAATGTCAGCCATGCGAACAACAAGACGCGTCGCCGTTGGCAGCCGAATTTGCAGATTTGCTCGTTCCCGTCGGAAGTTCTGGGCACGATGGTTACGATGCGCCTGACATCCAATGGCATCCGCACGGTCGAGCATCGCGGCGGGATTGATGCCTATCTGCTGGAGTCCAAGCCGACGCAATTGACCTGCGAAGGCCGGACATTGAAGCGCCGTTTGACGCGCGCGCAGGCGAAAAAGACCGCCAAAGCGGCCTGATCAGGCAGTAACCAACCCTCAATCTTTTTTCTGTATGACCTAAGGGCGTCGGGCAACCGGCGTCCTTTTTCTTTGGGCTGCATGCGAAGATATCTATGGCGGTACTGAGCGGCGAAGCATCATTGGCGCGTGTGGTTGACGAGCACCTTGACTGGTTTGTGGCCTGGCATCGGCTGGCTTTCGTCGTGACGACGGGGCGCGATGCGCTGGTGAAACAGTTTCTGCCGCCCACGGGGTTTATCGCCTGGTTCAGGTTTGCGGTACGGCATCTGCCGCAGGATCAACCGGTCATCGACCGGCTGGCGGTGCTGCACGACCAGATGCACACGTTGGCGCGCTTGGTGCTGATGAAAGTGCCAGAGGGGCAGGGACTTGATGCTGCGGATTATGATGCCGTCGCGGCGAAGTTTCATGCCTTCATCACCGGCATTCGTCGTCTGGAGCGGGCTTTTACCATCGCGGCGTCCGGGCTTGATCTGTTGACCGGGTTACGGTCGCGGGTCGGAATGGCGGAAGATTTGCAGCGTGAGCTTGACCGGTTTCGACGCATGCAAAAACCGTTTTGCCTGGCGATTGTCGATATCGATCATTTCAAGGCCGTCAACGATACTTACGGCCATGATGCGGGCGATCAGGTTTTGGCCGCGACCGCCGATGTCATCAGCCGGAAAATCAGATCATTCGACGATGCCTATCGTTTGGGCGGTGAAGAGTTTCTCATCTGCCTGAAAGAGACAGATGGCGCGACGGCGCATCAAGTCCTGGAGCGTCTGCGCGGCGCATTGGCGGAGTATGACATTCCGCTTGATGGTCATGAACCTTTGCGCGTCACGGCTTCTTTCGGCTTGATCGAGATCAAGCGTGATCTCTCGGTTGATCAGATGTTGCATGAGGCGGATCAGGCGCTGTATCGCGCCAAGCGCGGGGGGCGCAACCGGATCGTCGTGGCGGAATAAACTGGTCCAACAAGCAGATTGTCTTGCCCGTAAGGCTCCGGTAGATTCGCGGAGTGTCAAACGGTGGAATAGGCCATGCATCAGACTCCCGAATATCCGCATTTTTATATCGTTGATCATCCCCTAATCCTGCATAAACTGACGCAGATGCGCGATGCTGGGCGCGAGGCATTCGGGTTCCGGACGTTGTTGCGCGAAATCTCATTGTTGATCGGTTATGAAATCACGCGCGGGCTGGCTTTGACAAAACGTGCGATCAAAACGCCCCTGGCCGAAATGATGGCGCCGACTTTGGCCGGACCTGACCCCTGCATCGTGCCGGTGCTGCGTGCCGGTCTGGGGATGGCCGACGGGTTGCTTGATTTGATGCCGACCGCAAGCGTCGGGCATATCGGTCTTTATCGCAATGAAGATGACAAAAAACCGGTGGAATATCTGGTGCGGTTGCCAAAGAACGTTGGGCAGACTTTTTTTGTCGTTGATCCGATGCTGGCCACCGGAAATTCTTTGGCACACAGCTGCGACGTATTGCTTCAGCACGGCATCGCGCCGGAAAAAATCCGCATCATGACACTGGTCGCCGCGCCGGAGGGATTGCGCGTCTTTTTTGCACGACATGCGACGATCAAGGTCTATGGCGCCGCGCTTGATGACCGGCTCGATGCGCGTGCCTATATCGTGCCGGGATTGGGTGATGCCGGCGACAGAATGTTCGGGACGGTATGAAAGGGAAGCAATAATGGCTGAATTGACGGCACAGGACAGGGAATTTCTAGCACTGGCAGTGGCCGAAGCGCGCCGGGGTATGGCGGCGGGGGGAATCCCCATCGGCTCTGTGCTCGCGCGCGGCAGCAAGGTTGTCGGTGCGGGGCATAATCAGCGTGTCCAGAAAGCTGATCCGATTCTGCATGGCGAAATGGATGCGCTTCGCAATGCCGGGAGGCAACGTACCTATAAGGATACTGTGATTTATACGACGCTATCGCCCTGTATGATGTGCAGCGGGACGATTGTGCAATTCGGCATTCCACGAGTGGTCATTGGTGAGAACAAGACCTTTGGTGGTAATGAGGAGTTCTTGCGGTCGCGTGGCGTTGAAGTCATCATCGCCTCTGACCCGGATTGTATCGCGATGATGGAGCAATTCATCGCCGCGCAGCCCTATCTGTGGAATGAAGATATTATGGTCGATTGATGCGGGAAAGCCCCCGGCTTATTCCGCCACGATGACCTGGTTGCGACCGGCATGTTTGGCCAGATACAGCGCGTGATCGGCGCGTTGCAGCAGGGTATCCATATCGGTGTCCTGCGGCTGGAGCGCGGCGATGCCGATGCTGACGGTGCAATGGATGATTTTATCTCCGATTGCGATGGGCTGAGAGGCAATATATTGCCGCAAGCGATCCGCGACCTCGGCGGCGGCGCGTAGTTCTGTTTCGGGCATCAGGGTCGCGAATTCCTCGCCGCCCAGTCGGCCAATCGAATCCGTGCCGCGCAGACTGGCGATGCAGAATTTCACGATGACGCGCAGAACCTCGTCGCCGCCCGCATGGCCGTGCGTGTCGTTGACGCCTTTAAAATGGTCAATGTCGATCATCATGACCGCCAGCGGGCGTGCGAAACGGCGCGCCCGGCGCAATTCTTGATCGCCGCGCGCCATGAAATAGCGCCGGTTGCTGATGCCGGTGAGCGAATCCGTGCTGGCTTGATGGAACAGCTCTTCTTCCAGTCTCTTGCGCGCCGAAATATCGTTAAGCGCCATCAGCAACGCGGGCTGGCCGTTGTAATCGATGGTAATTGCCGCGATTTCGGCGACAAAATTCCGCCCGCCGCGCGCCTGCAAGGTCATTTCTTGCTCGCGAACTTCTTGGATAGTTGCCAGCAGGGTCAGAAAATCCTCGTGATCCTTGTCGGAGGTAAAGAAGTCGAAGACCTTGCTTTTCAACAGTCCTGCCGCGCTTTGCTCCAGCAGCAGGCAACTCTTACGGTTGACGAAAAGTACCTGCCCGCCGTCGCGCCGGGCGATCAAAATCGGATAGGGGAGGACTTCCAAAATTGCGCGTAGCCTCTGTTCACTGGCCAGCAATTGTTGCTCGGTGCGAGTCTGGGCGCTGATGTCAAAAACATGCCATTCAACCGCCGTTTGGCCTTGCCAGAGCGTACGGCGCTGCGAGAGAACAACCCAAATTTCCTGACCATCTTTGCAAAGCAGACGGCGGCGCAGCAACGGCAACTGTTTGTTTTTGCCATGAGCCAGCGCGTCGTAATCGGCTTCGAATTGAGGCCAGTTCTCGTGCGGGATCAAAGGGCGCAGCAGCGGCAGCGCGGTCACACCTTGGCTTTGCTGAAAGCCGAAGAGGGCAGCAAAGGCATCATTGGCATAAAGCGGTCGAAAATTGTGGTGAATACAAATACCGTGTGCGGCATTGTCAACCATGCTCCGGAAATCCGTCAAATCAGGCGGCGGCAGCGTGGGCGCACGGGTCATGCAGCACGCCGGGGTCGGCGCGTGCCTGCCGACTGTGTGCGGTCGAAAAGCATCGCCAGCTGTTCCATGATCGCCCCGCCCAGCTGCTCGGCATCGGATAAAGTGACGGCGCGGCGGTAATAGCGGGTGACGTCATGGCCGATGCCAATGGCCACCAATTCGACGGTGCTGTGGTTCTCGATCCATTCGATAACAGTACGCAAGTGTTGTTCCAGATAAGTGCTGCTGTTCACAGACAGTGTGGCGTCGTCAACCGGCGCGCCATCGGAAATGACCATAAGAATACGGCGGTCTTCCGGTCGTGACAGCAGACGCTGATGCGCCCAGAGCAAGGCCTCGCCATCGATGTTTTCCTTGAGCAGGCCTTCGCGCAGCATCAATCCCAGATTGCGCCGGGCGCGGCGCCAGGGTTGCTCGGCGGCTTTATAGATGATATGGCGCAGATCGTTGAGGCGCCCAGGCTGGGGGATTTTCCCGGCCTTGACCCAGGCGTCGCGGGCGCGGCCGCCTTTCCAGGCGCGCGTGGTGAATCCCAGAATCTCGACCTTGACGCCACAGCGTTCCAGGGTGCGGGCGAGGATGTCGGCACTCATGGCCGCCAGAGTAATGGGGCGACCGCGCATGGAGCCGGAGTTGTCGAGCAGCAGCGTCACGATGGTGTCACGAAAATCGATGGCGCGTTCATTCTTGAATGATAAAGGTTCGGTGGGGTTGACGACCACGCGTGCCAGACGGGCGGTATCAAGAATTCCTTCTTCCAGATCGAAGTCCCACGCCCGTTGCTGTTGCGCCAGAAGGCGGCGTTGAAAACGGTTGGCAAGGCGCGTGATAATATTCTGATAGGGCTGCACCTGCTGGTCGAGCATCTGTCTTAGGCGCGCTAACTCTTCCGGCCCGCACAAATCTTCGGCAGCAACGATTTCATCAAATATATCCGTGAAAATCTGGTAGGATATAATAGTGCCGGGCGTGCCATTATGATTGTGCGGCCAGGGAGTTTCGCCGTCGTCGCTCATATCCTGATCGGTAATATCCGCTTCGGCAACCTCCCCAGGCTCGGGGCTCTCCGTGCCGTCGCCCGGTGTGGAGGCGCTTTCGCCCTCTTGAATTTCATCCTGTTCCGTCTTGTCCTGACCGTCGGGTACGGGACCGGGCGCGGGTTCGGATGTGTCCCCGGTTTCGGGCGGCGGCATGTCCGGTAAATCAAAGGCCAGATTCTGCAGCATCTGTCGTGCGATGAGGCTATAGGCGGCTTGATCGTCAAGCTGGGCGCGTAAAGCCGGCCACAGAGTGTCGATTTTGTTTTTGAGCAAGGGTTGCCAGATGGCAACGGCTTGCATCGCAGCAGGTGGCAGCGGCACACCAGACAATTCGGTGAAGGCGATCAGGCGCATGATGTCGTCAATCGGCGCTTGCGCCCGCGTCGTGACCTGATCAAAACCGATCCGGCGGCAATCATGTTGCAGTTTGGCGCTCAGATTGGCGCTCACGCCATGCATGTGGCGCATACCCAGCGCTTCGCAGCGCGCCTGTTCTAAAGCAGAAAATATCGCCTGTGCCGTCGTGCCACCCGGCAGGGATGCGGCGTAAATATCGGGCTGGTGATGGCGTAACTTGAGTGCCAGAGCATCCGCCGTACCGCGTAAATGCGCAATTTCCTCTGGCGGTGCCTTCGCCGTCACAAGCGGCAGGACAACGCGCCGTTCCGTCACGCCTGGATGTTCGGCGGCATAGGCGACATCAAGATCGCGTTGTGCCGCCATAGCACGCAGCGTCGCGGCGACAGCGCGGCGTGAGAAGATTGGCGCGGGGGCGTCGGATTTCAGCATGGTGTGCCCGCTACAATGGCCTTTGAGATTGGCATAAACATAAAATTCAAACGGCGAACCTTCTTGCCGCCAAGAAAACGATAAGATCCCTCGGCATTTTTGTTGGGCTTATATGGAGGATAGGGACGCTCATCCTGTCGCCTATTCATACCGCGCCAAGGTTCGTGCCAGAAGCAGTTCCTGGCCGAAACAGCGCTGATAATATTCGGCGACGATGGGGCGTTCTGCCTCGTCGCATTTATTCAGGAAGCTGAGGCGGAAAGCCGTGGCAACATCCTGAAAAATTCCGGCATTCTCCGCCCAGGTGATGACGGTGCGCGGCGACATGACAGTGGACAGATCACCTTGAATGAAACCTTGACGCGTCAACTCGGCCAGCGCCACCATTGACGCCACGGTTTTGCGTCCGGATTCATTGTTGAAAGCGGGAACTTTGGCAAGGACGATCTCCACCTCGGCCGCCAACGGCAGATAGTTCAGCGTTACGACAATATTCCAGCGATCCATCTGTCCCTGATTGATCTGCTGCGTCCCGTGATACAGGCCGGTGGTATCGCCCAGGCCGACGGTGTTTGCGGTGGCGAACAGGCGGAAGGCCGGATGCGGCTGGATCACCCGGTTCTGGTCGAGCAGTGTCAATTTACCCTCGACTTCCAGAATGCGCTGGATCACGAACATGACATCCGGACGACCGGCATCATATTCGTCGAAGACCAGCGCGCAGGGGTTTTGCAATGCCCAGGGCAGCAAACCTTCGCGAAACTCGGTGACTTGTAATCCGTCGCGCAGGACAATGGCGTCTTTGCCGACGAGGTCGATGCGGCTGATATGGCTGTCGAGATTGATGCGAATGCAGGGCCAGTTGAGCCGCGCCGCGACCTGCTCGATATGGGTTGATTTCCCGGTGCCGTGGTAGCCCTGCACCATCACGCGCCGGTTATAGGAAAAACCGGCCAGAATTGCCAAGGTTGTGTCGTGGTCGAAGCGATAGGCCGGATCGATATCGGGCACATGGTCACTTGCCGTACTGAAGGCCGGAACGGTCATGGCGCTGTCGATGCCGAAAATATCACGGACTTTAACAGTGGTGTCCGGCATGCCGGGGCTGGCGGCAGGTTTGGCGCGAGCCGGGCTGATCGTGGCGGTCAAAATTGTCTCCTTAAGGATCGTAAGTTGCTTTCTAGGTCGGATTTTCTGTTTCGTAGAGTTTTCTTAAAGTCGCGAAAGCTTGGTTGATGTCTTTAAATTTTGCTTCCGCTTCGGCGCTGCCGCTGTTCGCATCCGGATGGTGGCGTTTGACCAGAGTTTTATAGCGCGCCTTGATCCGTACGAAATCGACGGGAGGTTGTAACTCCAATACCTCCAGAGCCTCGACGACGGCACGTGGGATATGATGGCGCGGTTCGGTGGGGTTGTCGGCGGTTGATGTCGTTGCTTCGTCGCCGAAGAAGTCCCGGACGACTTTTTCCTTAAGCTCGGCTTCGCGCTGCCGCCAGTTGCCCAGTGGCCATGTCGCGCGTTGCCAACATGAATCGTCGCGGATATGCGCCTCGATCTGTTGTTCGTTCATGCCCGCATAATAGTCCCAGTTGAGATTGTAGGAACGCACATGATCCAGACAGAACCAGTAATACTCCTCCAACTGGGTGCGGCTTTTGGGGGCGCGATATTCACCACGCTCGGAGCATCCTGGGCAATCGCAGCCGCGCGTCGTAACCGGCCGGTCGATGCCAAAGAATTTCTCATCATGGAGTTTCGTGTCATAGCGCATGAACTTACTCTTATAATTTCCTGATCAGCACGTCACGCAAATCCGCACCGACATTATAAACGAGAAAAGTTTAAGGTTGTCCTCATCCTTTTGACCGTGGGAATTGTCCGCAATATTAAATCGTTACGTCAAAACCTGGGGCATAATTTATAGCGGAGGGGTAGTCGGGGTACTCAGAAATGGGCAGGAAATTGTGGCTACGAATTTGTTAATATTGGTGTTCCTTGCTGTAACATCTATGCCACAGGAACTGCGTAATTCGCCAATATGGCTCACGGCCATGCAATTGTATGTGAATGAAATACAATAAATATTTGTAATGCTTCATACGGCATGCTTACCTATGCGTGTACATAAATTATGTATGCACGCCTAAAGCAAGTTCCCGCCTGTCTCCAACCTTTCGCACAGGGAGAAATATGACGATGACCCAATCGGATTTTGCGTCCTGTCCTCAGAATCATGCTCAGGATAAGGAAAGCGGGTTGCATGAAGTCAATGTAACCAGCCTGATCAGCCGCAATGTCACAATTGCGGGGCACCGCACCAGTATCCGGCTTGAGCCTGATATGTGGCAGGCGCTCAAGGAAATCTGCCGTCGGGAACGCGCCAGCATGCATGAAGTCTGCACGACTGTCGCGCAGCATAAACAGGAGAATTCGTCGCTGACCGCGGCGATCCGGGTTTTCATCATGGCATATTACCGTGCTGCGGCGACGGATGATGGGCATCAGAAAGCTGGTCACGGCAATGGCACGCCGAACGGTATCAACGTCACAGTTATTCCGTCATCCCCGCGTCCTATGACCGCGAATAACAGTTTGCGTGACGATTTGCGCGCTGTGAAACCGATGGGACGGTGGTAAGACTTATATAAAAGCGTTGATTCGGTAGAATAAATTCTACGGCGATGGTTCACGGCTATGTAAGGTGCCGCCAGGATCAAAGAGTGCAGTCCAAATTGGTGACTGCCTTCTTCGTTCAGTAATGTTTTATTTGAGAATTTTCTGCCAGAAGTTTTCAACCGAAGCGGCGTCGATATTCTTGGCGATAAAGGCTTGTCCGATACCACGGGCGAGGATAAGCGTGATCTTTCCGCCGCTGTTTTTCTTGTCTCCGGCCATAAAATACATCAGCTTGGGAATATCCTGTGTGGTCACCTCTGGTTGTGTCGGCAGGTCACAAGCGCGGCATAGCGCCTCGTAACGCGTCAAATCCTGCGCCGGACAGTAACCCTCGGCTACCGAATAACGCAAAGCCAGGCCACAGCCGATTGCAACGGCTTCGCCATGATATAGGGTGTCTCCGAACCCGGCGACGGCTTCGAGCGCATGACCGAAACTATGGCCAAGATTGAGCAGGGCGCGGCGGCCGGATTCTTTTTCATCGGTGGCAACGATGGTGGATTTTGCCGCGCAACTTTGCGTCACGGCTTCTTGCAGCAGTGTCGGGTCGCCTGTCAAAAGGCTGGCGCCGTTTTTTTCGCACCAACCGAAAAAATCTGGCCGGTCAATGAGGCCGTATTTCACGGTCTCGGCAAAACCGGCGCGCAGTTGACGCTGAGGCAGGGAACGCAGCGTGGCGATATCGGCCAGAACCAGACGCGGTTGGTGGAACGCGCCGACAAGATTTTTGCCATGCGCGCTGTCAATGCCGGTCTTGCCACCGACGGAGCTGTCAACCTGCGCCAGCAGCGTGGTGGGGATTTGCACGAAATCCAGCCCGCGCAGCAGCGTGGCCGCGAGAAAGCCCGCGATATCGCCGATCACACCACCGCCCAGTGCAATGATTAATGTTTGCCGGTCGGGGTGCAGGCTCAGCGCATGCTCCGTCATTGCGGCGAACGTCATGAAATTCTTGCTGTTTTCCCCGGGAGGAATCACGATGGGGGCAAGAACGGTATGACCCGCCAG
Organism: Alphaproteobacteria bacterium; assembly: GCA_049653105.1. Taxonomy (GTDB): domain Bacteria; phylum Pseudomonadota; class Alphaproteobacteria; order UBA9219; family RFNS01; genus JBASFQ01. The sequence goes on along the minus strand of JBASFQ010000017.1, from coordinate 77,814 downwards.
GCGCAGACTGTCGCGCAAGACCTGGAGATAAAGTCCGGCGACGGTTTCTTCGCTGATAATCAGGCATCGCCGTGAACCCATCCGGGCGGCGATTTCTGTTCCTGCCACGGTCAACAACCCCGAACCAATCAGGATATCGTAGCTGCGATCTGGTGCGGTACGCGGTAAATCGACGCGGAGGCTAACGGGCGTGTTCATGTCTCTAATCTGCGTAACGTATCGGGAAATGACAAGCTATTTTGCCGTTTCAGCCGCAGCGGCGTAGGTACTCAGCGCCTGTACGACGCTCGCGACTGTCGTTTCAATGGCCTGGTCACCAATGGCGACCGTAATATGCGCCTGAGCATATACGGGTTCACGTTCGGCAAGTAGCGCCGCGATTCCTTCGGCAGGGTTGGTAAAACGCTGCAAAATCGGGCGGTCATGGCGGCGACCGACGCGCTGGGTCAAAATGGCAGGATCAACCTTAAGCCAGACAGAGGTCGCTGTGGTCTGGATCAAGGCGCGTGTTTCCGGCTGCATGAAAGCACCGCCGCCGGTGGCCAAGACTATCCCTGGACGTTCCAGGAGGCGCGCAATGACGCGCCGTTCACCGGCACGGAACTCCGCTTCACCGTAACGTTCAAAGAACTGGGCGATGGTGCATCCTGCCGCTTGCGCGATCTCATGGTCGGAATCAGCAAAGGGCAGCGACAAATGCGCCGCCAGCTTGCGCCCGACGCTGCTCTTGCCGCTGCCCATCATGCCGACCAGCACGATGCTGCGCGCCAGAATTGTCTTGTCGCTGGCGCTGGAAGGGGATGGCGGCGTAGGAGGGAGGGTCATTTGGAGCGCAAGGCCTTGGTTGGGAGCTGTCGAACCAGGACAATAGCTTAACAGAAACACGCGTAAAGAACTGCTTTTTTCATTGGCGAACACGAGGGCGCGTTTTATAAAGCATGAAGGCTCGGGGTGGTTTTTCAAAAATACAGTGATGGAGGTGTTGCGATGGCGCGCCCATTGTTAGGTTTAATGCTGTGTCTGATTCTGGCTCTGGCTGGCGGTGTTGTCTGGCTGGCAGTGAGCGACGTCGGACCTTCGCCACAAATTGTGCAGCAGGTGTTGCCTGATGCCAATTTTCCACGTTAAGGGGAAGGGCTCTGTTATCCCGGCGCGGGTAATGGCAAGGCGCGTGGTTTTGGAATGACAAACCATCCTGTCGGCGCATCGCTTGAGGCTTTTATGGATACATTGCTGGCAGAACGTAATGCCAGTGCCAATACCCGCGCGGCCTATACGCGGGATCTCCAAAACTGTGCGGATTTTCTTTCTGGCCGTGGGCTAACACTGGACAATGCCGCGCAGGACGAACTTCAGGCATGGTTGCGCGGCGCGGCGAAACTGGCGCGTGCAACGCAGGCGCGCCGACTTTCCGCCCTGAAACAATATTATAAATTTTTATGCAGCGAAAAAATCCGCCGTGATGATCCGGCGCGTGAATTGACGGCACCGAAACTGGGGCGGTCGTTGCCAAAATATCTGGACGTGGCAGAAGTCGGCCGCCTCTGTGAGGCCGTGCAGAAAATGTCGGGGCCGGAGGGAGTACGGCTGCGGGCCATGATCGAGACACTCTATGGCGCCGGCTTGCGGGTCAGTGAACTGGTGGCACTGCCGCTGAATGCCTTTGTGCATGAGCAGACGCTGCTGGTGCGTGGCAAGGGGGGGAAGGAACGGATTGTGCCGCTGGGAGCGTCGGCGCATGCGGCGTTGCAGGCTTATCTTAAGGTGCGTGGCGTCTTTCTTGCGCCCAGACAGGTGTCGCCGTTTCTGTTTCCATCGCTACGCGCGCGTACCGGTCATTTGACCCGGCAGAGATTTTTCCAGTTGTTGCGTGCGGTTGGGATCGCGGTTGGGATCGCCCCGTCGCGGCTCAGTCCGCATGTGTTGCGCCACGCCTTTGCGACGCATTTGCTGGAGGGGGGAGCCGATCTACGGAGCGTACAGCAGATGCTGGGGCATGCCGACATTGCGACGACTCAGGTTTATACCCATGTTGTGGCTAATCGCTTAGCGGCAGCCCTTACGGCGCACCACCCGTTGGCGCGCCGCCGCCGCGCATAGAATATCCGACACGATGCTCGTCAGGGTCCGATGAGGTTAACCCTTTGATTTGCGTCAAGAAGTCAGGCGTGATAGGACTGTCGCCGTCATAATTTACGGGTGCTGCTGATGCAGATTCTGGAATTTGAGAAATCGGTTGCCGAACTGGAAGCCAAGATTGCCGAGTTGAAGCGAATCGGCGATGGCAGTCAGGTCAATTTGGCCAACGAACTGGGGCGGTTGCAGGAAAAGGTCAACCGGATGTTGCGCCAGATTTACGGACGGCTCAACCCGGCACAGAAGGTACTGGTGGCGCGGCATCCGAACCGCCCGCATTGCCGCGACTATATCGCCGGTTTGATCGAGGATTATACGCCTTTGGCGGGTGACCGTAATTACGCCGAGGACCAGGCGATCATTGGTGGGCTGGGGCGGTTGCGCGGCCAGCCGGTCGTTGTGATGGGGCATGAACGCGGTCACGATACGGAAAGTCGGATCAAGCACAATTTCGGTATGGCGCGCCCCGAAGGGTATCGTAAAGCCATACGCCTGATGAAGCTGGCCGAAAGATTCCGCTTGCCGATCATCACGCTGGTGGATACGGCGGGAGCGTTTCCGGGCGTTGATGCCGAGGCGCGTGGGCAAGCCGAAGCGATTGCGCGCGGCATCGAGACCTGTTTGACCGTGCAGACGCCTTTGGTGGTATGCGTGATCGGTGAGGGCGGCTCGGGTGGCGCGATTGCCGTGGCGGCGGGTGATCATGTGATGATGCTTGAACACGCGATTTATTCGGTGATTTCTCCCGAAGGCTGCGCGTCGATTCTTTGGCGCAGCCCAAAGCATGCGGATGATGCGGCGGCAGCTTTACGTCTGACGGCACAGGATTTGTTGCAGTTGGGGCTGATCGACAAAGTCATCGCCGAACCTTTGGGGGGCGCACATCGCCACGTACCGGAAATCGTAGCCATGGTCGGTGATGCCATCGTCGAAGCGCTTGCTCCGTTGCAGAAAATGGACGGCGCGGCTTTGGTGGCACAGCGGCAGGCCAAATTCCTGAATATGGGCAAAAAATCGCTCAATTAGCTTTCCGGCTGATGTCGATGTAACCAAAGTGGAGCCTGTCGCGAAGAGTTATCAGGATTTTCGACACAGGCAATTGCGATGATCACACGACGCGGATTTTGTGGCTTATTGGCTTGTGCCGTCGCCGTTCCCTTATATTCGGCATTGACTGGAGAGGTTGCAATGGCTGCTGACCGCGAATCTTTCACTGTAACTCATACGGATGCCGAATGGCGTCAGATGCTAACGCCGGAACAATATAACGTATTGCGCGCTCACGGGACGGAGCGGGCGGGAAGCTCGCCGCTGGATTCCGAAAAGCGGCCGGGGATCTATCATTGCGCCGGATGTGATTTGCCGCTTTATGACGCGACGACAAAATATAATAGCGACACAGGGTGGCCGAGTTTTTGGGATCATCTGCCCGATGCGATTGGAACCAAGACAGATTATAAAATCATATTGCCGCGCACCGAGGTTCATTGCCGCCGTTGCGGCGGTCATCTGGGGCATGTGTTCGAGGATGGGCCCAAACCGACGGGATTGCGTTATTGCATGAACGGCGTGGCGCTAAATTTTAAAGCAGGCGAAACCTGATTCACTTCTTTGACGGTGTTTCCGCTTCCTGCAGGGTGCGGTGCTCCCAACCCCAGCCACAGAGCTGGGTCAAAATGGGCTGGAGCTTACGCGCGATCGGGGTCAGGCTGTATTCCACTTTCGGTGGAACCTCGGCGTAAACTTTACGTTCAATCAGGCCGTCATTTTCCATCTCGCGTAATTGCTGCGTCAGCATTTTCTGCGTCACGCCGGGCAAGGCTCTCTTGAGTTCGTTAAAGCGCATGACGTGATCACGCAGGTTATAGAGTACGGGCAGCTTCCACTTGCCGCCGATCAGGGCGATGGCATTGCTGATGGGGCAGTTGCTGAACGGACGGCACGCATTGTCCACATCAGGAGAAGACGGCTGAAGTTTTCTCATGGTGTTTCCCATTATTTTCTCTCCTCGCGGTGCCATTTTCAGTCTTTCCCCTTCATGGGCGCATAGTGGTATGTATATAGATACTACATAACATAATAGTACCTACTAGTCAAAAATATCTTAGGGGTCTATTTTATACCATGAGTTCCGGAGCTCATATTTTGAATACTAACCCAAAAGGAGAATCCTATGAGTGAATGTCGCGATAATACCTGCGCGCCGGCATCGGCGTGCGATACGAACAGTGGAGCTTCGGAAGAATGCTGCTTCGCTGAAGAATTGCTTTGTCTTGCCAAGAGCGCCAAACACGAGCTTTTGAAAGAAAAAATGAAGAAAATCCTTGAAGCCAGAATTGGCAAGAAACTGGACAAGGTGGCGGAAGTCGCGGTTGATGCAGTGATCAGCTGCATGCAGCACAAGCTTGCCGAGAAGCAGGCTTGTGACCAGTACAAGGAAAACCTTATGGCAGCCTTCAAGGGTTGATGATTGTTGTGCCATGCCTTATCCCGGATTATTCCGGGGTAAGGTCGGCGCAAAATACTAGATCCCACATTGGCGCAGTCCGATGATAAGGCAATTGCAGCGAAGGCGGGTGTTTAGGGATAATACCGAACCTTATCCCTTGGTGACCGCATGTGACTCACGTTCTTGCGCCAATACTTACTACGCGGCCTGATGATCGGCAGCGCTGATCAGCATGTTGTAGATCGTCAACGCGTCCTTGGCTTTACGGCAGCGGTCGCAAAATTGTGGGTCGCGTAAGGTTCGCGAGACCTGCGCCAGTGCACGCAGATGATCGGCGCCGGATTCGGTAGGTGCCAGTAACATGAAAACCAGATCGACCGGTTTATCGTCGATGGCTTCGAAATCAACCGCAGTGTTGAGACGCGCGAAATAACCGCGCACGCTTTTCAGACCCGCAATCTTGCCGTGGGGAATGGCGATGCCATGCCCGACGCCGGTCGTGCCAAGTTTTTCACGTTCCCATAAGACATCAAAAATCGCGTGCGCGCCCTGGTCAAAAGCGATGGCAGCGCGCTCGGCCAGATCTTGCAAGAGAGCCTTCTTGTTCGCGGCCACCAGATCACAGACGACACTGTTCTTGACGAGAATATCCTGAATCATACCATGTTTTCCTGTAAAAATCTCATGGAGCCGCTCAGCCAGCGCGGCTTTTTGCCGTGTCTTGCTGCGACTCGGGCTTTTTGTTGACGGCGACATTCTGTGCGGGATCGACCCAGCCGATATGGCCATCGGGGCGGCGATAGATCATGTTCAAATGGCCGTGCGCGCGATTGCGGAACATCAGCGCGGGAAGGTTGCCCAGATCTAGCCGCAGCACGGCTTCGCTGACGGTCAGCATGTCGATGGAGGTTGTCATTTCCGCGACAATCACGGGATTCACGACATCATCTTCGGGCGGACAGTCTTCTTCGCTGTGCAGCACGATGGATTGCGCCGGCAAGGAATCTTGCGGCTCATGATTGTGCTTGTGGTGGCTTTTGATACGATTTTTGTGACGGCGCAGACGTTTGTCGATCTTGGCGGCCGCGGTGTCAAAAGTGACATAGGGTTCCGTGGCCGATGCATCGCTTTGCATCAGAATGCCGCGGCCTGCATGAACGTTGATATCCACCCGGAACAGATGTGCCTCGCGGGAAAAGGTGACCTGGGCATCAAGCGGGGTGCTGAAATATTTTCCGATAATATCCTTAAGACTTTGCTGGACATGGTTACGGAGAGAATCGCCCACGTCGATCTGTTTGCCCTTAATTGACAACTGCATTTTGGTTACCTTTTGCTATAGTTTCACGATCACGTTGTTGCCCACCGATATCCGGTATTGGCGCAATGACAAAGGACGCTCTGTGCCCTGACTCCCTACTCACGGACGTTAATCCGAAGATTCTATCATAGTTGCGTTTTGATCAAGGAAAATATTTTTATCAACGTATTATGTGATTGAAATAAATGTAGAATTACGATTTGAGTAACCTCTTTCGCATGGCAGAAGACGGGATGTTCATGGCCTCGCGATATTTGGCGATTGTGCGCCGGGCAATGACAATGCCGTCGTGCTGGAGCAGGGCGGCGATCCGGTCATCGGCCAGGATCTGATCCGGAGTTTCAGCGGCGATCAGAGCCCTGATCTTGTGGCGCACGGCTTCGGCGGCATGGGATTCTCCGCCTTCATTGCTGCCAAGCGCATTGGTAAAGAAATACTTCAATTCAAAGATGCCGCGTGGCGTGGCCATATATTTATTGGTGGTAACGCGACTGATCGTCGATTCATGCATGGAAATTTCAGTGGCGATCTGCTTGAGCGTTAAGGGGCGTAGCTGCGCGACGCCATAGATGAAGAATTTATCCTGTTGCCGGACGATTTCACTCGCGACTTTCAGGATTGTCGTCGCGCGCTGGTGTAGCGCCTTGACCAGCCAGTTGGCTTGCTGCCAGCGCTCCTGAACATAATCTTTTCCCGCTTTATCGCGGGTCGCACCACAGATTTTGGCGTAGTAGTGTTCGTTGGCAAGCACGCGTGGAAGGTTGTCCTGATTGAGTTCCACGCTCCAGCCACCGCCCGGCATGGGGCGCAGAAAAACGTCGGGGATCAGGGTTTGGGTAACATCGACCGTAAAGGCCTGCGCCGGTTTGGGATTGAGTTTTTTCAGTTCCGCCAGCATCTCGGCCATGTCTTCGGCATCGACGCCGCAGAGTTGCTGCAATTTTTTGAATTCGCGACCCGGAATCAGGTTGAGGTGATCAAGTAGAGTCTGCATCGCGGGATCAAACCGGTTGCGTTCGCGCAGCTGGATTTCCAGGCATTCGCGCAAATCGCGCGCAAAAATGCCGGGAGGATCGAATGTTTGCAGACGGGATATCACGTGATTGAATAAATCCGGTGTCGCGCCAAGCTGCGTGCGTGCCAGTTCAAGATCCGGGGGCAGGAAGCCGGATTCATCCAGCAATTCAATCAACGCCGATCCGATCATGCGTTCTACGGGTTCGATGAGGTCGCACTGCACCTGCCCCAGAAGGTGATCGCGCAGGCTTATGCCTGCGGAGAGCGTTTGCTCGAACGAGAAATCATTGTCGGAAAAGCCGCGATCGTGCGCATGGTCGCTGGTATTATCATGCGCCCAGACATTGTCGAAATCAGTATCAAGGGGCGCTTCATGGGCAAATCCGTCTGTCTCCGGCGCTGCTTGCGCCGTGGTGTCGACAAGAGCTTCTTGTTCGGTCGCCACGGTTTCGCTTAGCGGGGCTTCAGCGTCACCCTCGGCATGTTCCAGAAGAGGATTGCATTCCAGTTCGTGATGCACGAAATCCTGAAGCTCAAGGTTCGACATTTGCAGCAGTTTAATGGCCTGCTGCAATTGCGGTGTCATCACCAGATTCTGGGACTGACGTAGATCAAGGCGTTGTGAAATTGACATGACCCAAGCTAAAGGATCGGAGGTTAAGGCTTGGTTTCTCTGCGTTCAGAATTGGCATCAATTTTGCTGGCAAGAGAAAATGATGCCGATCCAGCGCTTGTTTACGAAAAATTAGCGCTTGCTTGCCGCGCCTGAAGGGGCATTGGCTAAGAATACGCCAAACCGTCCGGGACGCTTACATTCTGAATTCTTCACCCAGATAAACGCGGCGGACATCGGGGCTGGCGACAACTTCCTCAGGCACACCTTCCATCAACACGCGGCCATCATGGATGATATAGGCGCGGTCGACGATTTCAAGCGTGGCGCGCACATTGTGATCGGTGATCAGAACGCCGATGCCACGATCACGCAAATGTGCCACCAGGTCGCGAATATCCGCGAGAGCAATGGGATCAATGCCGGCCAGTGGCTCGTCGAGCAGCATGAAATGGGGTTGTGCCGCCAAAGCGCGGGCGATTTCCACGCGGCGTCTTTCACCGCCGGAAAGCGCCAGTGCCGGCGCGCGGCGCAAATGGGTAATGCCGAATTCAGCCAGAAGCTCGTCCAGCATATGTTCACGCCGATCCTGCTTTGACTCGATGACCTCCAGAACGGCGCGGATATTCTCTTCGACTGTCATGCCGCGGAAGATTGATGCCTCTTGCGGCAGATAGCCGATACCCAACCGGGCGCGGCGATACATCGGCAAATGGGTGATATCCACGCCGTCCAACGTGATCATGCCGGTATTGGCACGAATCAGGCCGGTCAGGATATAAAAACAGGTGGTTTTCCCCGCGCCGTTGGCGCCCAGCAAGCCGACGGCTTCGCCGCGTTGCAAGGTCAGGCTCACATCGTGCAATACCGGACGCTCGCGGTAACGTTTGCCGAGATGGAGCGCGGCCAATCCGAGCGCAGGCGCGGCACGCGCCGTGGTCACCTTCTCACGCTGCGGCCTGTTGTTAGGCATCACGGTTGCTTGACCGGGAGGGCGAGCGCGTTTTTAGCATCGGTATTCGCGTCGGGAACGAACAGAGCCTGGACGCGACCGTTTTCGCTGGATCCACTCATGCGGCTGATTCCGGTCTTGAAATCGACCTCGGCCAGCGTGCCGTTGAGCTGACTGGCGCCGCGCGTGACGCGCACATTGCCGGAGAGTATGGCCATGTTGCGGTTCATATCATACACCGCCCGATCACCGCGTGCGACATCGGTATCGGTCGTGATGACAATATTGCCTTCGGCGGTCAGTTGATGCAATCCCAGACTGCCGTCAGGCAAGGAATGGAATTGCGCGATCATACGGTCGGCCTCGACACGACGGCGGTCGCGCACCGCCACGGCATGGCCGCGGGCGATGGCTTGTTGCTTGTCCTGCCAGTATTCCAGTGAATCGCGTGCCGTGATGGTTTCATTCGGGCCCACGAAACGCAAATTTTTTCCGGTTAGAACGGCGACGCGTTTGTCGGCATCGTAGATGCCATCATCACCAAAAATCTGCTGCTGCTTGGTGGCAATGACGACATCCTGACGCGCTGTCAGCTTGTAGATTTCGCTCTTTCCGGCAGCGTCCTTGCGCTCATGTGCGGCCAGTTCTTCGGCGGTGATGGTAACCTCGCCACGTGTGGCCTTGGCGGCACCGCGTGCCAGATAGACGTGCTCATTTTGATGATATTCCAGGCTCTTTTGCGCGCTGATATCCAGCGGACCGCCGCCGCCGAGACCCGGGGGCATCGGCGATGATTTTTTGTCTTCGGCGCGCGCCTCCATGGGCGCGACGGCCAGACCACACAGGACACTCGCGATCAGCAACAGCCGCATGTCATTTTCCCACGATAGTACTGGGCGCTTCGACGCCCGCTGACGCGTTCAGGATAGCACGGGATTGCCCCGTGAACAGCATCACCTTGCCGCCATCATAGACGCGAAATCCTTGCCCTTCAATGAGGCCGAAAGCGCCTGTCAATCGGGCTGGTTTGTCGCCCCAGACCGCGCGCTGGTTGAAATCGACAAACATTTCGTTGGTATCGAATTTATAGCCCCGGCTCGGTTGCAGGACTTCCACGGCTCCGGCCAGCCAAAGACGCTTTTTGTCCTGGTCAAAACGCCCCATTTGCGCCGTGCCGGTGACAGGGGTGCCGTCGAGCATCATCATCTGCGCCTGGAGGCTTTCAAGATCGATGATAAGCAGATTATCCGGGTGCTGCACCGCGCGCGCGGCCGCAAGGGAAAAAGGCCGATCCTGATCATCCGTGCCGCTGAAACGGGGCTGTTCCATCGCCAGTTGTGGCTCTGTTGAGGTCATGGGCAGGGTGATAATCTGGCGCGATGCGGCCACAGGCCACAGCAGCACGATACCAAGGACAAGCAGAGCCAGAACCGGCAGGACGACGCGCAAGGCCGCCACCCGGCGCGTATGCCACGGATCCGGCGGGCTACGCGGCAGAACTTCGTCAGAATCAAAGACATTATCCGACATCATGGCGTCGTGCTGTTTGACAAGCGTTAACCGTTCATGCGTGCGGTCGGACGATGGGCGAAAATATCGATGTCACCCCAGCCTGCGATATCAAGTTCGGCCCGCGTCGGCAGGAAACGGAAGACTTCCGCCGCCAACTGACCGCGCCCTTCACGCGCCAGCATTGCGTCCAACCTGGCGCGCAATTGGTGAAGATATAGCACGTCAGAGGCCGCATAGGCCAGTTGATCTTGTGACAGGGTTTCGGTTCCCCAGTCGGAGGTTTGCTGTTCCTTGGAAAGGTCGACCCCAATCAGATCACGTGCCAGGTCTTTAAGGCCGTGACGTTCGGTAAAGGTACGCACCAATGCCGAAGCAATCTTGGTGCAATAAACCGGAGCCGGCATGACGCCGAGATGATATTTCAGCATCACAAGGTCGGCGCGGGCAAAATGGAATAATTTAGTTGTTTTTGGGCTGGCCAGAAGTTTGACCAAATTAGGAGCCTGATACTGGCCGCGACGAAACTGCACCAGATGCGCGTTGCCGTCACCAGCCGACAGCTGTACCAGGCAAAGCCGGTCGCGTTCCCATCTCAGCCCCAGCGATTCGGTATCGATGGCGACAGCATCGCCGAAATCCAGCGTTGCGGGAATATCGCCTTGGTGAAGTGTGATCATACGCTATCCCGGGAACGCGGAAACTGTGCGGCAGAATATGCCTGTCTCGATGGTGCCCAGAAGAAGACTCGAACTTCCACGACATTTCTGCCACAGGTACCTGAAACCTGCGCGTCTACCAATTCCGCCATCTGGGCTTCCGCCGCTTTGAACGCGACTGAAGCTGGCTTGGTAATTCCCGGCACCGAAAGAGTCAAGATTTTTCGGGCAGATGCCGGATTAAGGTATTTATCTGTCGGGATTTTTGGTGACGAACCTGGTTTGTGGCCGGCGTCCCCGATAGGGCGCCAAAAGTTCGGCAGTATTAGTCCCTCCGTGGGGTGTAGTCAGAATGTCAGGGAGCCTGTGAAATGCCGGATGTGACGTTGATGGTGCCAGGGATTGTTTATGTGGCGCGGGCGCTTGCGATGGAGCTTTAAACCCCCAATCTTTATGGGAGCCTTTGCCACTCTTTCTGGCGTAACAAGAAGGATCCTTATAACAGGCGAAAAATTTTTGTGCATCGTCTTTGGAGATCGGGGGCAGGATCTGTTCAGCTCCCGTTGCGACCGGGCCGAGATATCCGGCCTTGCTCTGGAACAATCCTAAAGCTTGATTAAGGGGGATTCCCAAAATCTCGGCAACGGCGCGGCGAATATGGCGAATATCGTTCATTTCTTCGTTCGTCAGCGGTATGGGAACTGATGATGTTGACGGTCCCGTGGTTGCGCCGGGCGACGGCATGAGGGGAGGAGTCACGTTTCCGCTCTGTGGGGGATCTTGTGGAGAGGTAGCTTTATGCGCGTGAGAGAGAGAGGCCACCGTGGCTGCGCGAACATTCCCGGCAAATTTTAAGACATTTGAGTAAAGCGTTGGATCGGGCAGGGGCGCTTTGATATAGCGGCCAGGTATATCGTAATAAAATTCATTGAGGATATCTCGCATGCGGTGCCCAACAGATTGAGCGCCGCTCTCTTTATAGGTATGATGATCATCCGTGCCGATAAAGACATACCCATAGCCTGATTTATTCGGCGGATAGGCTGCCAGATCCAAAGCAGCAACCTGAGCCGGGGTGAAGGGCGGGTGCGACATGGCAATCGGCGGCTGATGGGGAAGTATGGACCAGTTGCGTTCTTCCATATGAGCATGCAACTTTGCGCCGATTTCTTTTAGATCGGGACCTAGTCTTGCAAGGTCAATTTTTCCTTCGGGAGTTACAAGTTTATTCTTATGGATCTGCAGCAGGGCTTGATAGTTTTCCTGGAAAATATCCGTATCTGCACGAAGGAAATTAAACGGATAACGGCCAAGCTGACTGGGCAAAACCGTCCAGGCAATCGAGAAATCTTTGTCACGAGGCACAGATGCCTTCCCATGTGAAACTTCGGCCTTGAGTAACATGTTCTTGACCGAATCCTTGGCGCTTGGATCCGGATTAAAGCCGAACATTGCATTGCCTGTGGGACGCGTGCTGATTGAAGAATCAAAAGTGAGGATGTGTAACTGTACCAGGCCATTGGCCCAGCGCCCCAGGGTGACGGCGTCGGGCTGCGTCATCACTGTCGGTTTGTGATCCGCAATCGATTCTATCTTGCTGAACCGCTCAAGCAGATCGGGCGTCGGCGGACTGCCGACAATGTTTTTTATGTCATTGGCACTCAGGCATGTGGTGTGTTGTTCGAGGAAAGCCCGTGGATCCGTGTGGGAAAATGGAGAAAGTCCCGGCACGCCGATGACGGTACAGGGTGGCAATGGTTCTGCTTTCCGAAGGTCATTTCCTGCGACTTGTGCCGCGCTGTGGGGCGCGCCAGCCAGATAGATTGAGGCTGCTGTTATGACAGCCGCAGCGGTGCGCCATAAAGTATGAATTTCTTTGTTCGTTGCCTTGGTCATCGGCGCAATCCATTAAAATAAATGCCATGATTTTACCGGCGATTTTATCATGCGCGCGTGAAAGTAATAAACTCTTTCTCTGCGGGTCATTTTTAGGGTGGGCGGGGGCTCATTAACCAGGATCAACCGCAGGTTTTGTTGGCAAGTGTTTTATTTTCAAGTTAAAACAAGGGGCAGGCACAAAAGTAGATTGGCATTTTATGTATCTCGGGATTGATTTAGGAACCTCAAACTCCGTTATTGCTGGCATTGTCGACGGCGAGGTCAAGGTATTTCGTCCTGTCGATGGCGGAGACGTGTTGCCGTCGGTGATTTATTTCGACAAGCGCGGGCTGCGACTTTATGGGCGCCGTGCTTATGACCAGGCAATGCTTCAGCCTGATGCCGTGGCGATGGGCTTCAAGCGGTTGATGGGAACCTCGACACCGATTCAGATCCCGGCGCTTGGTTTGACGCTCACGCCTGAGGAATGCACTGCCGAGATTTTGCGCCAGCTTTTGGGGCAGGCGGCGACGGAAACGGGCAATGAGCAGATTCACGGCGCGGTCGTTACGATTCCCGCCGCGTTTAATCAGTTGCAGCGCGAGGCGACCATGCGCGCCGCGACACTGGCCGGATTGAGCAATGTCACTTTGCTTCAGGAGCCGGTTGCGGCGGCGATGTCGGCGCTGGGGACACAGCGCCGTTCCGGGCAATATCTGATTTACGATCTGGGGGGCGGGACGTTCGATCTGGCTCTGGTTGATGCGGTTGAGGGGCGTATCAATGTTGTCGCGCACCAGGGCATCAATATGCTCGGCGGCCGCGATTTTGACCGGATGCTGGTCAACGAAATCGTGCGCCCCTGGTTGATTACCAATTTTGATATGCCGGACAATTTCCAGCGCGACCCGCAATATCATCGCCTGATCCGCATTGCGCATTTGGCCGCAGAAAAAGCCAAGATCGACCTTTCGACGCTGGAGCAGGCGACGATTTTTGCCAGCGATGATGAAGTGCGTCTGGTTGATAACAGCGGCACGGATATCTTTATCGAAGTGACCGTAACGCGCAAGCAATATGAAGATCTGATCCGCGAACCGATCATGCAGACGATTGATCTGGCGCGGCAGGTCATGGAAGAAAATAACTACAAGCATGAAGATATCGACAAACTCATTTTCATTGGCGGCCCGAGTCGGACGCCCTTGATCCGCGCGATGGTGGCGACGGAGCTAGGCGTGCAGACCGACCTTAAGGTCGATCCATTGACCTCCGTCGCCATCGGCGCAGTGCATTATGCCACGGTACATGACTGGGGTGGTTTGGCGCCGCAGCCCGGCATTATCAAGAGCGATAAGCCCGAGGCAGCATCCGATCATGAAGAGGCCGCGGCGGACGACGTCGAAGATGAAGATGATAATAGGGGCACCACCAAGGTCACCGCATCGGCATCACCATCGCCGGAAGAGAACAGAAAACCTTCACCCATCGTTGCAGCAAAATCCGCAGAAACCCCGCCGGTCGAGCTGGATTATACGACCCCCACCGCTGATCAAGAGGTCACAGTTTATTTGCACGCTATTGGCAACCTGGGTGAAGTGGCGTCGTTGCAGGTCGAGGCTGCGGATGGCTGGGCTTCTGATTTCGTAGAGATAAAGGCTGACGCCGAGGTTGTTGTGCCGGTCAGGAAGCTGGGCGCCAATGATTACAACGTGCGCTATTATGACGCGCGTGACCGTCTGCTGGACATGTATGAGCAGAAATTCACTGTGACGCGCAGTGATACGCCGATGCCTAAAATACGGGCAACGCATAGCATCGCGGTCAAGGCGCTGGATCATCTGCGTGGTCAGTCCAATGTCCTGGTGTCGATTATCGAGAAAGGCGCCACATTGCCTGTGCGCGGCAAGATGCAATTTAGAAGCGCCCGCGAATTGGTCGCAGGGTCAAGCGCCTATGTCAGTTTTGAACTGTTTCAGGTTGAATATCCCGAGCGTATTGAGCTGAATCTGTGCGTCGGTGTTTTCCGTATAGCTGGCAGCGATCTGCCCGCACGCTATACCGTCAAGGCCGGAGACGATATTGTCTTTAACTGGAAGATGCTGGAAAGCGGAATTCTCCAGGCTACCGTGACCTTGCCGCAGGCGGACGGCAAGGTGGCAATCGAATTGCATGCGCCGCGCTTCTATTCGCCCCAGGCGGGCGAGATGAGCTTTGATGCCGAGAAGGGCGGGCAATTTGCCGGTGCCGTGTTGCGTCAGGCGGAAGAAGAGTGGGGCGATCTGATGGCGGCGTTGGGGCCGGAGGCGGGCAAAGAACTTGACGTCCTGCGTCTGCGGATCAGCGATCAGAAGGAAATTTTACAGGAAGCCGGGCAGGATTCCGAGCTAATCCGTAAGGTGAGCGAAGAGTCGCGTTTGGTGCGGCAGGATATCGCGCGTTTCGGTAAAAAATACCGGAGCCAGATGATGCAGCGGCAACTCGGCAAGCTGGTGGCGATCTTCAACCGCTTGGCGCGTGGGCAGGCTGAAAAGATCGAGGTCGAACGGTTTGAGGGTTTTGCCGATAAAGTGCAGAAAATCATCGATGACGGAGCGCCGGAAGCCTTTGCCGATGCCGACCGCTTCTTTGCTGAAATGCGCGACATTTTCTTTGCGGCGGCTTGGCGCGACGATACCTATGTGACAATGTGGTTCGATCGGTTGCAGAAAGAGCTTTATCTGTTCCCGGATCAAGTGGAGTTCAACCGGTTAATTCAGGACGGCAATGTGAAGCGGAGTGCGAAGGATCTTAAAGCTCTGCGCAAGATCGTCGCGCAGCTTTTGGATGCACGCATCGCCATCACGGCCAGTGACGCGACGACTGAGTTGGCAACTATTTCCAAAACGTGATTATCCGACGTTCCACGCTTCGCTGGCATCATATTTGGCGGGCAGCATGATGACGGGCTGCGCTTCACAACTGCCTTCGACCGAAGTCGGCAGCCATGTGGGAACGCCGTTGATCATCCGGCATTCATAGACTGATTTATGGTGATCGGCGATTCTGACAGTTACCGTTCCGCCAATCGCGACGCTGAGGGGTTGTAAGGCGCGGGCACAGACGGTGACAGCATTGGTGCAGAGCGGCCCGCCATGGTTAAAGATCGGGAGGCCACTCAACTGTTCAACTTTGGGGGTTTCAGCCGCAACGATGCTGGCGGCAGAGACAAAAACTGGCCAGATAACCAGAATGGCGGCTGTGGAAAACAACCTGCGCCACCTAAATGCTTGCCCCTTATGCCCGGGGCCTGAAATGAGCTTTCTGACCATAATCAAGCCATGATCGCTAAATCCAAATCTTGGCACACAGCATTCAGGCGATCATTATGTGTTCGCCCAGGCTACCTACCCTATACTATCATAAACCATGGCGTTTAATGAAGGTTTAAGCGCAGTGTCCCGGTATGTGCTGCGGCTTGCGCTGCCGCGGGGATTTAGGGAAAATAAGTGTTTTCAAGGCATTGTCCTGGTTTCGCCGCATCGTAAGCTGTAAAATAAACTTGCTGGCGCTTGGGGAAGAGCATAGTTTTGCGGAGCCGGATTGAGCGTTTTTTTTAGGGAGTGCATGGATGATTTATCTGGACTGGCAGGAACTAGGGCATGACGCGGCGGCGCCGATTATCGCCGAGGTGAATGCTGAGGCGCCTTACCAACTGCCGGAGGGAAAGACCAAGGTCAAGGAAGCGGCGTTGCCGTTCTATGACGAATATAAGCTCTACAACATGGCAGATGCGACGCTGCCGCAGCCGAATGAACGGTTTATGATCTATAAGCCCGGTGACGTTCATCTGATGAACTGGACAAACGAGCCGATTTATCGGGTCAATGACAAGGCACCAATCAAGCTCGACCGCAAGACGATCATTCCTTATGCCAAATTCTTTTTCCATTTTGTGCGCGGGCAGTTGGGGCGCTTTATCATCGTCGAAAAGCCCGAAGAAGTGACCTGGGATTCTAAGGCGACGCCGGAAGAAAGACAAAAGCTCAATGAGCGGTTGCTCAACGTCACCTATAAGGGGATCGGACGGGACAATTTGTTTACCCTGACCGGAACCGTGGTTTTCAAAAATGCCTTGTTCCGTACAGACATCAAGGTCGCGCCCATGGAAATGGACGCTTATGACGCGGAGCTTGAGGAAAACGAGCATTTCACCATTGGTCAGATGAAGCTGACCAATGAAGAATTATTGCTTGAAGAACTGAACATCCCGATTGATCCGCCGCCAACCGAATTCGGCTAGGCTTTTTTGACGATTTTGAGAAATTTATCGACCGACTGCATCATAAGTTCGAATTGTGCCGTAACGCTGACGGAAGCGCGGAGCACGGATTCTGAAGAATTCCCGGTTTCCGTGCTTGCGGCTGTGACGGTTTCAGTTGCCTGAGTGACTTCGCGCGTACCTGTCGCGGCAGCCTGAATGTTACGTGAGATTTCTTTCGTTGCAGTGCCCTGCTCTTCAGCCGCGGTGGCCACGGAGGAGGCGATTGCGCTGATTTTTGTGATCGTCTGGGCGATTTCCTGAACATCGATCACGGTAGCCTGTGTGGCGCTCTGGATAGCGGAGATTTGTGCCGCAATTTCAGCGGTCGCTTTAGCCGTCTGGCCGGCGAGGTTTTTGACTTCGACCGCGACAACCGCAAATCCTTTACCAGCCTCGCCGGCGCGCGCGGCTTCAATCGTGGCGTTAAGCGCAAGGAGATTAGTTTTTTCCGCCACCCGGCTGATAAGTTCCGTCACGTTGCCGATGCGTTCGGCTGCCGCAGATAATTGTGCGATGGTCGTGTTGGAGCGCTGGGTTTGTGTGACCGCTTCCTGCGCCAACTGCGCCGTTGTGCCGACTTGACGTGTGATTTCAGAGATTGAAGCGTTAAGTTCTTCGGCGGCTGCGGCGACGGTTTCGACATTGGTGTTGACTCTGGTGGCACTGGAGGTCACCTGAGCCGAGAGCTGAACGGCTTTGCCGCTGCTCAGGCGCATGCTGTCGGCCAGGCTGTGCATTTCCGTGGCAGCCTTGCTGACAGTGCTGACTGCTGCGGCGACACCGGTCTCGAACTCCTGGATTATGGTCTCCTGCTGCGTAATGATCGTCATGGTCAGCATCGGCGCGAGATAGTCGCCGTGCGCGTCACGAATTGCGGATACGTTCAGAGCCAGGGTTTCAGGGCCAATCTTGATTTGAGTTTTCCAGGGCAGAAGTTGTGCATTGGCGATAGCTGCCCGTAATGGGGCAGCATCTTTGAGAAAGATCCCGCAATCGGTGCCAACAAGTTGGGCCGCCTTGACCGGCAGATGGGTCTCTAAAGGCACCAGCGTATTGACGGTCGTGTTGTTGGCGTAGGTGATGATGCCGGTCTGTGGATCGGCGACCATGACATTAACCGGGAGTTCGTCCAGCATTTGCTTGTGCCGATAGGCTTCGCGCATCATGCCGCGCAGGCATAAGAAAACGAGTCCGCCAAGAAGAACAACAACTCCTGCTGTTGTATAAGAAAGGACATAGATGTTGTGCAGGCTCTGTTCTTCAATAGTCTGAACTGACGTTTCGGCATCCGCCTGGATCTTTTGCAGCATCAAATTCAGTTGGAAGATCGTGTCTTTGTGCCGGGCATAAATGGTGTCAATTTCACTTCCAGCGGCAGTGACTGCAGCTTGATTGCGCTGCACGAGAGCGGGAAAAAGTTTCTGGTTGATAACGGCAAAGAAGTTTTTGGCGTCGGGCACGACTTTGCTGAGCAAAAAATCTTTAACTTCGGGATTTATTTCGCGTTCCCGCCAATATTCAATGCGTGCCGATAATTCTTGTTCCTGGCGCATAAGATCGTTCTTGAATCCCTGGATGGCGTCAGGACTTTCTGCGGCTTCGAGTTTATGAACCGCGAGATGAGCTTCAACCACGAACATGGGTGGCGGCATAATATCGGCGGTAAGGTCGGCGATATTTCTCAGGCGCGTGTAATGCGGTCCGTTGATCTTTATTTCGTTCAGGCTGCTCATGAACAGGCTGAAAATTGTCATGAAACTTGCCAGGATCAACAAATTGTTGATTGTGATAATCCATGAAATTTTCATCTTGGCGAGTAAGCTGGACATGGCGCGACCCTGGAAGGAGGATTGTGCGACAGGCAGAAGAGCGCTGCCTTAAGCCAGCATAAAATCAAGATTTATCTAAGCATCTATTAATGCATACTCGGGCATTCTTGCGGAAATACCATCATATATCTGACAGCGTTCTTTGCAGGTGACGCAAAGAGAAACGCCGTTGCGGGGCAACGGCGTTGATCTGGGCAGTATGAAAAAAAATCAGAGCGCCGATTCGATCCAGCTCTGCAATTGCGCCTTCGGCGCGCCGCCGATTTTGGTGGCAACCGACTGCCCATTCTTGAACAGCATCAAGGTTGGAATGCTTCGGATGCCGAATTTACTTGCGGTCATCGGCGCGTCGTCCACATTCAGCTTGGCAATCGTCACCTTGCCCTGCATTTCGGCGGCAAGCTCTTCGAGGATCGGACCGATCATTTTGCATGGGCCACACCATTCGGCCCAGAAATCAACGAGGACAGGTTCGGACGCTTTCAAAACGTCTTGTTCAAAATTGGCATCGCCGACGGCTTTGGTTGCATGACTCATAATGTTTTTCTCCAATTGGATCATCTGAGGCTAATGTAGGTTCAGGCCGCCGCAAGGTCAAGCGCAGCCAGGTCGTATTCAGGTAACTCCATGATTTGTCCTGTATAAGTCCATAGCAGGAAGCAGCGCACAGACTTGTCCGGCGTGATCTGCCGCAGCAACGCCCGATAGGCCGCCATTTGCCGTAAATAATGTTCCGGCACGTGATGCACATGCGCGGGCGGAGGGCGCGTCGTCTTATAATCCACGATCATCACGCTCTTTTCATGTTCGACCAGGCGGTCGATCTGGCCACTGATCGGCACGCCATGAACTGTGCCCGCGATGCTGACTTCGGCACGACTCCTGGCGGCGAAGAGTGCCGCATAGCGTGGGTCGCCGAGGATTTTCATGACTTCGGCCACGGATTCCGCGCGCTGCGCTGGTGTGGCATAAGAGGCATGGCGTTCCATGAAGCGCAGCGCAGATTCTGTGCGTGTGGCTTCCGGAATATCCGGCAGGTATTGTAACAGCATGTGCAGCATCTTGCCGCGCGTCGCTTGATCTCGCCCTACGCGCTGCGTTGGACTGGCCGGGCCGTCATCCACCGCACTGAACTGTGACGGACGAAGACTGTGGGACATAGCTTCAGGAGAGGCCGCCGTGAAAATCCAATCCGGTAAAGTCGATGAAGAGACTGAGGGCAGGGCTTGCTCACTTTTTGTGGCACTCGGGAGAATCGGATCCATAAGCGTCACCAAGGGCTGTTCCGGCTCAGGTTTGGCGTCAGGCGCCAGGGCATTTTGAATATATTGATGCCAGAAATTGCTGGTCGCGCCGCTCTTGCCTTTATAGCCATAAATATAAAGTTGATTCTCGGCGCGGGTCAGAGCCACATAAAGCAGACGGCGGTGCTCTGCGTGACGTTCTTCCTGGGCGGTTTGGCGCAGCTGGTTGGCGAAGGCATCGCGGGTTTCGGCGGTTCCGTCGGTATAATAAGGCAGGCGCGTCGCCGGATCCCACTGCAAGGCCGGTATTTTTTGCGCCTGCGGCACGGCACAGGTATCGGGCAGGATGACGATAGGGGCCTGTAATCCTTTGGCCGCATGCACCGTCATAATACGGACTTCACCGCCGCCACGATCAAGTTCGCGTTTGATTTCGCTGTCATTGCGGCGCATGGCGCACAGAAAACTTTGCAGGGCTGGTGTATGGCGTTGGCCATATTCCTGGGCGCGGTTCAGGAGTTCATCGACGGGATCGGCTGCGTCGGCACCCAGACGCATGCGCATTGCCAGACGTCCGCTGCGCGCGGCTGGGCATGGTTGTGTCAGAACATGAGTCAGAAAATCGTAAGGAGTCAGGCGATCCGCCCGGTCACGTAAGTTATCAAGCCAGGAATAAGCGGCGCGTGCATGCGGCGCGGCGGCATCGCGCAAGGCTTGCCATAAATGGCGCGTACGCGAATGACAAATATCCTCAAGGGTCAGATCGTCCATGCCGATCATTGGGCCGCGCAAGACGCAGGCCAGATTGAGATCATCTTCCGGTAGTAAGGCGCACTGGATTAAAGCGAGCAGATCGCGCACGCCGATTTGCGCATTGATTTGCATGCGATCAACGCCGGAAACCGGCACACTGCGTTCCTTAAGTTCACGCACAAGGGCTTGCACCAGCTCGTTGCGGCGGCTGACTAGAATCATGATGTCGCCGGGTTTAACGCTGCGGAGATGTCCATCAATGCTCTGGCCAGCCGCGCACCAGGTTGCGATGCGCGCGGCAATGACAGACGCCAGCCGTGCATGCGGTGCTTCTGTGGAGCGATATTCTGTGCGCGGTTCCCAAATGTTGGAGTCATCATCGTCGTCCGCAGGTGGACGCAAAATCGGCCATAACTCAACATAACCTTGCGCTTCCTGTTTCTGGGCGGCGTGCAGGATAGGAAGGGTGCTAACCCCCGTGCGGACGGTTTCGGGACGGAAAATATCGTCGACGGTGCGTAAAATCTGTGGCGCTGAACGAAACGAGATGTTCAGCTCAATCGTCTCGAACGTCTGCCCCGCCCGGGTTGTGGCAATCTTGAAATAGTTGCGTTGCCGAAGGAATTCGGCAGGATCGGCATGCTGAAAACTGTAAATGGATTGTTTTTCATCGCCGACCACAAAAAGCGTGCGGTTCTTGTCGCGTGCGCCGAGACCAGAGAAAAACTCCTCTGTCAGCGCACGGATAATCCGCCATTGCGCAGGGCTGGTATCCTGCGCTTCGTCGATCATGATGTGATCGATACCACCGTCGAGTTTCCATAAAATCCATGGTGCGACGCCGGGTTCATGCAGCAAGGCTTCAGTCTTGCTGATGATGTCGTCATAATCCACGGCGGCGGTGGTGTTCTTGGCGGACTGATAGGCTTGCCGCAACTTGTGCCCAAGATGCAGGATCGCGCGTGTCGTGGCAACACGTTGCAAGGTACGATAATGTTGCAATTGGTGCCGCACGGTCTCGGCCGCTGCTATCCATGATGCCACGAGATCAGGATGTTTGACGGCGAACTTCTTGTTCGGAATGTTTTTGCGGACATCACAAAAATGGCCGCTTTCTTTGGTCAGGAAAAAGTTCAGAAAGTCATCATATGTCGTGGCGCGGGCGGCATCGGTTTGCTCCAGCCACGCAGCAAGTTCTGTGACGGCAGTTTTGGTCGTTGCGGCGGCATCTGCATCAGTTGCGACGACCGCGATGATTTTTCGCAGCAGCTCCAGAGGTAATTGCGGGTCGGTACAAAGATGGCGGCGATAATTTTCCGGTGTCTTGGCCGGATCGACGTCGAGAAAGACGCATAAGGCGATCGCGAGATTCTCCGCCGTTCCATGTTCGCGAAGCGCCGCCGCGTATTTGTCGGATTCGTGCATGAAGCTATGCAGGCAAGTGACGATCTTTTCTGCGCCCACCACGCCGACCAGGTGCGCCCAGGCCGCGCGCGTCGCAACATCATCCGCATCGGCGAGGATGTGATCCAATGCTGCGCTTTGCAGGTCCTGAGCCTCCGGTTCATCCAGCAGGGTGAAATGCGGGGCAAGGGCAGCCTCAAGCGGGAAACGCGCAAGGATTTCCTGGGCAAAAGCATGGAAGGTCTTGATTTTCAAACCACCCGGACAATCCAGAACCTGGGCAAACAACCCCCGGGCTTTGTCCAGAGTTGCGTCATTCACGTTGCCGCCGGTTATGTCCGTGACCCTTTTCGTCAGATCGCTATGGGAACAGACGGCCCATTGACTCAGCTCCTGCATGATGCGGTCGGACATTTCTGCCGCCGCCGCCCGCGTATAGGTCAGGCACAGAATATGCTGGGGCTTGGTACCGGTCAGGAGTAACCGGATGAAGCGGTTGATCAAGACACGGGTTTTCCCGGATCCTGCAGACGCCACGACCCATGCTGAAATTTCTGGGTCAGCCGCGCGAATCTGCCGCCGTGTGGCTTCCGCGACAAGTGCTGTGGCGTCAGGATGCGTCATGCGGCTTCTCCTGGGGCGCCCCATTCATCAATGCGCCCCAGATGTGCGTAATCGTCGTAATCGGGAATAAAGCGCGGCTGGGGACAGACAAGATATGGCATGGCAGGATCGGAAAATATGCGCAGCATTTTCTCCAGCATTGCTTGTGCTTCCTTGATCCTCTCTTGCGGTTCCTTGGTGTTTTTATAAGTGTCGGTGGCGTTGGCGCGACCTTTGAGGTGCAGATAACGCAATGCGGTAACCTGCCGTGCCGCGAGACCGGAGAAGGCACTTTGCTGCGCCATCATGCCAAGCAGCGGCAGTTGCGGTTCATAACCGAATCTGATCTGTGAGTCTGAAGGCGGGCTGCCGGTTTTATAATCGCTGATGATCAAGCCGTCCGGGCCAAAATCGATACGGTCGGGTTTGCCGCGCAAATAATATGTTATGCCGTCAACAACAATCGGGAGCTGTCCCTGGGTTTCCAGCAGGGCTGGTCGCAAGGTTGTCCGCAAGGCGCTCTCGGCGGTGATGAACCAGCGCGCGGAGTTTTCAAAACGCGCCCGGCACGTGGCATATATCGCAGGTTGATCCTGCATCGACGCGAAAGCGGCCTGGCCAAGGTCGCGCAGCTCTTCCAACGCAATGGTGGGGGGAGGAAAATCGTTTAAGTGATGTTCGATAAAACGATGCAAGACGTCATGAAGAATTGTCCCATGTTCCGCATGGCTGAAATCCGGATCAAGCTCACCCAGAGGTTTGAGACGCAACACATGTTTCGCATAGAAGCCATAAGGGTTGCGTCGCCAGCGGCCAATTTCGGTGACGGAGAAATGCGTGGGACGTCGCGCCACCGCCGGGCTTGGTCGCGGTGCGGGCATAGGTGTGACTGTGGCGGGCGCGTCCAGTTGCCGTGCCCAGGCCAGAAAATCAGGAGAAGGTGTCACGTGGTGCCGGGAGCAGGCCGCCCACAAGGTGTCGAGACGCAGGAGGAAGCGCGACGGCGACGTCGGTGCATTGCCCACGCGCCGAGAACGGGTCATGATGACATGACCCCGGCTGGCCAACTGTACGAAATCATGCGCTGCCTGCCCAATCTGGCGCTCGAAAGCGGGCAGGCCGAAATTCTGACGCATCGGGCGCGACAACCAGGGATCAGTAACGGATGCGGGCGGCCACGATCCTTCATTCATGCCGCCGAGGATGACCAGATCGGCGCGCACAAACCGCGCTTCCAGAGGTCCGAGAATGCTGAGACGCGGGTGCGTGCCAAAACGCGGACGTACGACCTGCTCTGCGAATATCTGCCGTAACAAGGAGGGATATTCATGTCCGGTCAGCGCGCTATCGGCTGCCTCGGCAGCTTGCGTTAATTCATGTAATAATGCTGCCGCTGCGACGCCGTCATCACGACGCCAGAGACGCAGTGCGCCGTCTTGATCGGATGTTGTGGCCAGATTTGCTGCGGTCTCCATGTGTGCGGTCAGCATGGTGGCAAGCGAGACGGGAGCCGCGCAATCGAAATGAGCCGCCAAAGGCTGCAACGCCTGCTCCAGACCGGAAAATAGTTCCACCAGTTCTTGCGCGTCATGTGGTGCAATCGCGCCGGTACGCGCCAGTTCTGCGGCTGCGTGCGCGTGAACGGCAACAGACCCGCGCAGACGGCGATCACGCCAGAGCAGACGTTCCGCCAGGCGACCGCGTGCGCGGCAAAGCGCCGGATCGCCGCGTAGGGCGGTCAGCGGGTGTTGCAGCAAGGCCAGTAAATCGACGGCGCCCGCATCACGCTGCGCTGCGGCGAGGATCAGAAGCAAAAATGCGCCGCAGGGCGTTGTGGTGAGATCCTGCCCTGCCGAATCGTCAATCCGAATGTTCCAACGTTGAATCTGTGCCGTGACGCGGGCAGCCAGTTGTCGGTCGCGCGTGACCAGAGCCGCTGTCTTGCCGGGTGTTTCCAGAGCCGCGCGCAAGGCCAGCGCGATGGTTCCGGCTTCTTCTTCCAGTGTTTCACAGGAATATTGGTCGATGCCATGCCATGCCGTTTCTGGTATTGATGCCATGCGCCACTGCGCCGCCCCTTCTGGCGGATCAAAAGCCGTATGCAACATGGCGGCGCGGCTGTCATTGCTGGGTTGCCCATACCAGACTTTCACTTGGTCGCGCCGGCATCCGATTTTCTGCAAGAGATGTTTGAGCAGGAATTGGGGATGGGTTGGATCGGTAATCGTATCCCAGATCTCGGGAGAGCTGGTTTGATCAAGTCCGGGAAGAATGACGGCGCCGTGCGGCAATCCGGCAATTACGGCCAGAAGATCCGCCGTGGCGGGCATGGAACCGGTCGATCCTGCGGCAATCACCGGATGCTGGGGAGGATGTGCGGTCCACAGCGCGACGCGACGGGTGATCAATGCATCGCGCTGCGTGGCCGGATCGACAAGGCCGCGTTCTGCCAGATGCCGTGGCCAGGCAACGGTGATAACTTCAAGGAAGTCGAGAATTTTTTGCCAGTGCTCCGCCAGATCTTCGCGCACGAGACCACGCAAGGCCTTGAAATCCAGCCGCTCAATTTGCGTCTGGTCGAGCAGAGCGGCCAAGCCCCCGGCCTGCAACCAGGCCGCGTCCGCCGTCAACGCCGGATCATGGCTGCGGAGCAGATTGCATAGTTCCAGAGCGCGCGCCAGTGGTGTGATAGCGCCGGGAATGTCATGAATATTGCCGGGGGCATGCCCTAGTTCCGATAAAGTCAGTTCCTCGGCATTCATGTCGCCGATAGGTTGCATGCGCGGCAACAAGAGGGCTTGCCCCGCGGCGGCTTCGCGCAGCGCCTCGCGCAAAATGACACAGGCGCGGCGCGTGGGGAGCAAGATAAGGTAATCCGGGAGCGGGATCTTTTTTTGCTGGCTGTCGTCAAAGATTCCATGTGCCAGCTGTTGGGTAAAGTCTGCATCCGGCGCGATCGTAAAAACACGCGGCATGCTCATGGCTTGTTCCATCCGCGTCCGGACATCAGCAGGGCATTGGCCTGCGCGAGATCTTCGGGCGTTCCGACATGGTAACAAGTGCCGTCATGGACGCATGCGAATAAGCGATTGGCCGCTTCAGCTTGATCGAAAATGACGTTGTTGGAAAATGTTTCTGCCGTCATGGCGCGGTAAAGCTGCGGCTTGACGATAAAAACGCCGATAAAAACATGAGAGTAAGGCGGTGGATGATGATGCCGTTGTGCGTGGCCATCGGGGGAAAGATCGAAATCTCCCTTCGGGCTGAAACCGTTGGTGCGCTCCGCGGGCATCAGGAGCAGAAGGACATCCATGCGGGCGCTGTCCCAGGCCGCACGCATCCGTTGCAGGGCGGGTATGGTCGCGTCTTGCCATGGCAAATCTGCGTTCAGCACATAAATTGGGTCGTCGCCAAGTAGAGGTAAGGCCAGTTTGACGCCGCCGCCGGTTTCAAGGGGCGGCATTTCACGCGAGATGATGATGGCAGGATCGCGGCATGACGCAACATGCGCCACAATCTGGTCGCCGAGATAACCGGCATTCACGACGGCGCGCATGACCCCGACTTCGCGCAGGCGATCCAAAACATGGTCAAGCATTGCCTTGCCACCCACGTGCAGCAAGGGTTTGGGCGTTGCGAGGGTTAGGGGCTGCATGCGTTTGCCGTAGCCGGCGGCAAGAATCATCGCTGTATGCGGGATGCCGGCGCCGGTCATGCGAAATGCTGCGGCAAATATGTTTGACACCACTTCTGCACGGGATGCAGATCGGGATGCGTAAATAAAGTGCGTAGATAGTCGTGGGTGCGACGCAGGAAAAACGGTTTTGGCAGTTTTTGCAGTCGCGCGAAGATGCGCAGATGTCGGTGTGCCGCCATGATCCGGAGCGCGGTATGGAATGGTTCCGGCGCGATGTCTGGACGCATGCCCAGATATTGTTGAATAACGCGGGTGCGGACAGCATCGGGAATATCGCGTCGCACTTGTTCGGTCAGGGATGCGAGATCATAGGCTGCGGGGCCGATGCCCGTCAGTTCGAAATCGAGGATTCCTACGGATTTCCAGCCATGCCGCTCTGGCAAATCCATCAGATTATCGGCCATGAAATCGCGGAGCATCAGGCTTTGTGGCTGCGCTTCCAGCGGCGTGCGCAAGCACGACCATGCTTCGTGGAACGCCGTTTGTGCCGCTGCATGGTCGGTATAGGTAAAATTATGCAGCAGGGGATGCAGAAGTTCAATGAAGGCGGAACTATCATAGCGCCGCAACGTCGTGGCATCACGTGGCTGCGCAATATAACGGGTGTGCAGTTCGGCCAAGGTTGTGGCCGCCCGGCAAAGCAAGGATTCTTGATCCGCGCCATTGTCGATCAGACGACCGAAATTTCGGTCGCCAAAATCTTCCAGCAGCATCATGCCGCGTTCGGCGTCAATTTCGTAAATAAGGGGCGCCGATGCTTCCAGACCGCGCAGCATGGCGGCGATCCGGATGAAACTATGAAAATCCGCATCCGGAGTCGTGTGCATCAGGATTGCGCGTTCGGGTCTTCCCCCGGCACGGCGCAACCGCGCGTAACTGCGCGTTGACCAGTCGGCAGGGAAGGGCGTTACTTCGGCGTCTTGCCAGCCGTGGGCGGCCAAAAATAATGCGGGTTCGGGAATCATCCGGCAACTATAGCCGGGTTTCTTCATTTAGAAAATGCCGCGCAGGCGTTCCTCCCATGATTCATGACCTGTAAATGTGAGGGCGCGGCCGGTTTCTGAGGCACCGGACAGGGTGCAATGCAGTGCTATCGCAGGGATATATCCCGCCGCCCGTTCGGCCCATTCCACCAGGACGATGCCGTCGGTCAGCGCATCCTCCCATCCCAGTTCGAAGATTTCTTCGGCTTGTCTGATCCGGTAAAGATCGAAATGCCAGATTGTGCCGTTGGGGGCGGTATAATGTTGCAACAGTGTAAAGGTCGGGCTGGGCACGGTTACATCAGTGCCCATCAGGCCGCCGATGATTGCGCGCGCCAAGGCAGTTTTCCCAGCGCCAAGGTCGCCGTGCAGCGCCACGACATCGCCGGGGCGCAAAATGGAGGCAAGCTGGGTGCCGCAACGCGCCGTCGCTGCCGGGTCAGGAAGAAAAAGGCGATGATTCCATGCGCGCGCCATGGCGTTCTAGGTGTTAGCAATGGGGTGTGGCGGCGATGCATGGAGCGGTAGAACGCAGGTCACCTGTGTACCGCGATTGACGTGGCTGGTAATCTGGACTTCACCGCCATGCAGTTCAATAAAGTTGCGCACCAAAGCAAGACCCAGGCCGGCGCCACTTTGCCGCGCCGCGACGTTGGTGCGCTCGAACTTGTTCCAAATGCGCTCCTGGTCATGCTGTGGAATGCCGATGCCCGTATCGATAACGCTAAGGAGGACTGCATTTTTGTCACGGCGCGCCCGCAGGGTGATATGTCCGCCGTGCGGTGTGTACTGGATTGCGTTGCTGACCAGATTGAACAGGACCTGCTTGATGCGCTTCTCATCAACATTAAACGAACCGATGCCATTCTCTGCATCGATGACCAGCTCCAAAGACTGCTGGCGTGCCCATTCTCCCATCATGCCGGTGACAGCCTGCAAGAGCGGTGCGATGGCGACTTCGCGGCGGTTGAGAACCATGCGCCCGGCATCGACGATGGCCAGATCAACGACATCGTCAATCAGCAATTTGAGGCGTTTGCTGGATTCCACCATGGTACGCGCATATTCCAGTTGCCGCTCGTTCAGCGTGCCGAAATACTGGTTGGCAAGAATTTCAGCAAAACCCATGATGGTATTAATCGGCGTGCGGAGCTGATAGGATACATTGGCAACGAATTCTGACTTCAGGCGGTCGGCGGCGGCCAGCGCGGCGTTGCTTTCGCGCAGTGTTTGTTCGACCTTGATCGAATCCGTAACGTCGACATAGCTGTTCAGAACCGCGCCGTCGGGCAGTGGTACGGTGTGGAAGGCGAGCATGGTTCCATCGGCGCGCTCGATGCGGCCCTCATGGGGTTGCCGTTCCAGTGCATAGGCAATCATGTTACGGCGGAATTCCGCCCACTGTTCCGGGCGCGCCAGAGCCTTGACCTGTTCGACCAACTCGTTGATGTGCGGTTCACGTGCCAGATCATCCGCCGTCAGCCGCCAGGTGCGGGCAAAGGCGGGGTTGAAGAGCTTGAGCTTACCGTCGGGACCAAAGACGGCGATGCCTTCGGCGAGATTATCCAGCGTTTCGCGCTGTACAGCGATCAAAGTGTTATAGGATGATTCAAGCGCCAGCTTGTCGGTCACATCTTCATGCATGAACATCAGGCCACCGAACGGGTGCGGTACGACCACGACGCGCAGGGTCGTGCCGTCGGGGAGATGCAGCATGTCTTCGCGGGATTCCAGCAAAGAGGTGAACAAAGAGAGACGTTCGCGTTTGTAGCGTTGGAAATCGACCTGTTCCGGCGAGCGTCGCCGGGCACGCAAATCTTCCAGAATTTCGCTGAACCCTGGTTTGGAACTGAGAAAACTCTCGTCGCAGTCCCACAAGCGGACATAGGCGCGATTGTAAAATTCCAGCCGTTGATCTGGGCCGTAGATGGCAATTGGTGTACCGAGATTTTCCAGAACCTCGTGATGCGCCGCGATATGACGCTGGAGTTCACTCTGGGTTTCTTCAATCGATGTCACGTCATAAGCCGTGCCAATCATGCCGAAACCATCGTCGCCGGCGACGGCGGTTTCCACACATTCGACCAACCGCCGCTGGCTATTGATGATCAGATGCCACCGCTCATAGAGCTGTCCTGCGGCGTGGGCGCGTTGCGCCAGATCTTTGCTGCCACTGACGTCGGGTTGCGGCGGACAGAGTTCAAGCTGTCCCGCAAGGATTTTTTCACGCGATTGGTCTTGCCAGTGCGCATAGACTGTATTGCACCAGACCAGGTTCAAGGCGCGGTCGCGTAGCCAGACCGGCGTTGCCAGGGCATCAAGCGCCTGGTGAATCGCATGCAGGCGCAAAGTTTCCTGCTTTTGACCGCGCGCTTCCTGAATTGAATCGGCATCCTCCAGAATGGCGCCGACATCACGGATGTGCAGGATGATATAGCGTGTGTCGGTTTGTTCCGGATAGCGCTGGCCACGCACCATCAAGGTTTTTTCGGTATTGCGTAATTTAAGAAACAACGTGAAGGGCCGACCGGTTTGTTGCAGGAGGCGATATTTCTCTATCAGGGCACTGCCATCTTCCAGCGCGACAACGAGATCGTCGAAATGCCCCATTTTTTGCTGGAATAGTCCTTTTTCAAACAAGCTGGCCGCGATCAGCAGGTTTTGCGCGTTGAACAAACACCATCCGTCAGAATCGGTGGCGAATACGGCCGTATATTGTTGCAGCCTGTCCTGAAGCAGGACGTGCGAGGCTTGCAGTTTTGTCATATCAAAATAAGAGAGGAGCAGGAGCCCGGCCAGACCGGTCGTAAACAGCATGACCACGGCCAGTGCCATCGTCATATCCAGGACACCCGCGATAGCACTTAATGCCGCGAGAAACGCCAGTAACAGGCTCAGCGTGCCAACGCGCGCACTATGAAAGCGGATAAACTGCATCACGATAAAATCAATAGGCGACAATGCATGACGACCGCAACACCCTGACACACACGATCAATAGCCATGCCTTGGAGCGTAACAGCCGCAGCCCGGATACGCAAAGCGTCCGTGGAGCGTGCCAACGCGAAGCTGTGGGCTAGTAGCGGTAACTATCTGATTTGTATGGGCCTTCTTCGAGAACGCCGATATATTCAGCCTGTTTGGCTGTTAAGGTCGTTAACTTTGCGCCAAGTTTAGTCAGGTGCAGGCGCGCAACCTTTTCATCCAGGTGTTTGGGCAAAACATAGACCTGAACCTTGTATTTACCGGAATTCGACCATAGCTCGATCTGCGCCATGACCTGATTGGTGAAAGACGCACTCATGACGAAGCTCGGATGACCCATCGCGCAGCCCAGATTGACAAGGCGCCCTTGTGCCAGGACGATCAGACGCTTGCCATCGGGGAAGGTCACTTCGTCGACCTGCGGCTTGACTTCATCCCATTTCAGGTTGCGCAGCGCTTCGATCTGAATCTCGGTATCGAAGTGGCCGATGTTGCAAACGATGGCGCGGTCTTTCATTTTCCGCATATGATCCAGCGTAATGACGTCGGCATTGCCGGTGGCGGTCACGAATATATCAGCCTGGGGTGCGGCATCATCCATGGTCACGACCTCGTAACCCTCCATCGCCGCTTGCAACGCATTGATGGGGTCGACTTCGGAGACCATCACGCGCGCGCCGGCTGAACGCAGGCTGGCGGCCGAGCCTTTGCCGACATCGCCATAGCCACAGACCATGGCGATTTTTCCTGCCATCATGACGTCGGTTGCGCGACGAATGCCGTCAACCAGACTTTCGCGGCAGCCATAAAGATTATCGAATTTCGATTTTGTCACGCTGTCATTGATATTGATGGCGGGGATCAGGAGCTTGCCCTTCTTGGCCAGCGCGTGCAGGCGATGCACGCCCGTCGTGGTTTCTTCCGACACGCCGCGTACGTCCTTCAGCATGTCGGGATGCTTTTCATGCATCATCAGGGTCAAATCGGCACCGTCATCGAGCAGCATATTGGGTTTCCAGCCGCCGGGGCCGGTTATGGTCTGTTCGATACAAGCCCAGTATTCCTTTTCGTCCATGCCTTTCCAGGCAAACACGGGAATGCCTGCGGCAGCAATGGCGGCGGCCGCATGATCCTGCGTTGAAAAGATGTTGCAAGACGACCAACGGACTTCGGCGCCAAGCGCCGTCAGCGTTTCGATCAGAACGGCGGTTTGGATTGTCATATGCAGGCAGCCGGTGATTCGCGCGCCTTTCAATGGAAACTTTCCCTTATATTCTTCACGGACGGCCATCAGACCCGGCATTTCGGTTTCGGCCAGGCTGATCTCCTTGCGGCCCCAGGCGGCGAGGCTCATATCCTTGACTTTATAATCGCTGAAGGTGGTCTTGGCTGCGGTCTGGGCCATGGAGATTCCTTTCGGGATGCGGCTGATTCAGGCGGCTTGTAACAGTTTCGGGCAGGAAACTCAACGGCGGCCGTGGCGCGAGGGCATTGCGGTGTATTCATGCACCATGCGCTTGATCTCGGCCTCGTCGCTTTGTGCCATAATACGTTCAGCCAGACCACTGGCCGTCGCCAGTTCAAGGCTGCGGATATTCTGTTTGACGCGCGGCAAACGTGCTGGCGACATGGAGAGTTCGTGTAACCCCAGTCCGAGCAGCAGCGCGGTGTAATTTGGATCGCCCGCCATTTCGCCGCACAAACTGACACCGATGCGCGCGCGCAGCGCGGCGACAGTGGTGAACTGGATCAGGCGCAAGACTGCCGGATGCAGGGGGTTGTAGAGTTCGGCCACCTGTTCATCGCCACGATCAATGGCTAGCGTGTATTGAGTCAGATCGTTGGAACCGATGGCGAAAAAATCGCTGACTTGCGCCAGGGCATCAGCCGCCAAAGCAGCTCCGGGGATTTCTATCATCGCTCCCAAAGGCGGCAATTGGGCGGGAAGTTTGACGTTGCGTCGCTGCAATTTCTTGGCGACCTGATGCATGATGTGGCGTACTTGCTGCATCTGATCGACAGTGGAAATCATCGGGATCAGGATTCTTATGGGGCCATGCGCGGCGGCACGCAGAATCGCTGCCAATTGCGCTTCCAGAATCTTGGGCATTTTTAGCCCGAGCCGGATGGCACGCAGACCTAAAGCCGGATTGGCGCTGCCTGTGCCCAATTGGCCCATCGCGCCTGCCAGTTTTTCACCGCCAACATCAAGTGTGCGTACGGTCAAAGGCTTGCCATTCAAGCCGTCGACCAGCGTACGCAGGGCGGCATATTGCTCATCTTCGTCCGGCAAGTCGGGGCGGTTCATGAACATGAATTCGGTGCGGAGCAGGCCGATGCCTTGCGCCCCTGCATCCAACGCGGCGCCCAGTTCACGGGGCAGCTCCAGATTGGCGTGCAGCGTGATGGTGACATCATCCCGCGTCGTCGCTGCCAGCCGTTTCAACGCGCGTAATTTGCCGTGTTCAGCCGTCTGTTTCTGCAGCAGTTGTTTGGCAACGCGGATTTGCGCGGCATTCGGATGGACGATGATTTCGCCGCGATAACCGTCAATGATAATCGGATCATTCTGGTTCACGCCTTGCAGTAAGGCGGTTACGCCGAGAACAGCGGGCAGGCCGAGCGCGCGTGCCATGATTGCGGCGTGACCCTCGGCGCCGCCCAGAACGGCGGCGAATCCGGCGATTTTCTTGGGATCCATCAAGGCCGTGTCGGCGGGCGTAATTTCGTCGGCGATCAGGATGCTGCCTACGGGGGCATTGGCGAAAGGATGGTAATGTTGCTGGAGCAGGTTGCGTAGCAGACGTTGACCGACTTCGCGAATATCGGCAATCCGCGACGCCAGATAGCTGTCGTCCATGCTGGCAAAACCGGCACCGATTTCGGCGATCTGCCGCTCGATGGCGGCCTCGGCATTGATCCGTGCGTTCCGGATCAGCGTCTCGACGCCACGCACCAGGCGCGAGCCGGACAACATGGCATGGTGCGCCTCGAGCAGAATGTTGATTTCCTCGGCTGCGCCGGCGGGCAAGGATTCGGTCCGGTTCTGCAGTTGTTTGATTTGTTTGCGCGCCTGCTCGGTCGCGCGGTCAAAACGCGTGACTTCATCGGCGACCTGATGTGCGCCAATAGCGTATTCCGGCACATTGATGCCAAACGCGCCGATGACATAGGCCGGGCCGATGGCGATGCCGGGCGCGACGCCGATGCCGGAAAGAACGCGCGGTTCACGTTTCATCAAAGCCCCGTTTGACCAGGTCACTCAAGATCGTCAGGACGTCGTTGGCATCAGATCCCGATACGCAGATTTTCAGCATCGTACCGCGTCCCGCCGCCAGCATCATCAACCCCATGATGGATTTGCCCGAAACGCGTGCGCCGTCTTTGACGACCTGAATGTCGGCCGTGTACTGAAGCGCGATTTTCACGAACTTCGCCGCCGCGCGCGCATGCAATCCGCGCTGATTCACGACAGTTACCATTTCGCACAGTTCGCCGTAGTTCGGAGCGGTCATCGAGTCACCCATTCAGAAGGGCCGAGGCAACATTGATATATTTCCGACCCGCATCCTGCGCTTCGGCAATCGCCGTGGCGAGGTTTTTGTCGGCGCGGACAGAGGCGAGTTTGATCAGCATCGGAAGATTGACCCCTGCAATAACCTCAACTTTGGCCTGGCCAAGCGCCGAGATCGCAAGATTGCTGGGCGTGCCGCCGAACATGTCGGTCAGAACCACGACGCCTTTGCCACGCTCACACGCCGCAATCGCCGCCAGCAAGTCGGCGCGCCTTTTATCAATATCGTCATCGGGGCCGATACTTATCGCCATGGCCTGTTGTTGCGGCCCCACGACGTGCTCCAGCGCGGCCAGCATTTCGGCGCCCAGACGACCATGGGTGATAAGAACAATGCCAATCATAATATGCCTCTTGGAATCCCTTGGGGTTTTCGGAGAACCGGACGCGCGACTTGCTCCGGGGCGATTAACAAAAAAAGACGTGGTGTTATCTTGTTTCTTTGACAGTACGATCGATGTCGCGGTGGTCGATGCCGACAATATAGCCTTGGGCTGCGAGCGCCATCGCCAACTGTTCGGCCACCAGCACAGAACGGTGTTTGCCGCCCGTGCACCCGATGGCAATCGTCAGGTAACTTTTGCCCTCTTGTGTGAAGCGTGGCAAGAGGGGGGTGATCAGTGCCAGCAAGTGCTTCATAAATGGTGCATAATCGGGGTCGCGGGCGATAAAATTAGCGATTTCCAGGTCGCGTCCGGTCAGGGGGCGCAGCTCAGGCTCCCAATGCGGGTTGGTCAGGAAACGCACATCGAACACCAGATCAGCTTCGCGCGGCACGCCGTGCCGAAAGGCAAAAGAAGTGACGAAGACGCTCAGTCCGGTCGTGCGGTCGAGCCGATAATTACCGACCAAAACGCGCCGCAATTCGCGGATTGACAGCAATGAGGTGTCGATCACCTGATCCGCCTGTTCCATCAGGGGGGTCAGCAAGGCGCGTTCGCGCCGGATGCCGTCAATGACCGGCCGGTCGATGGCCAGAGGATGCCGCCGGCGTGTTTCGCTAAACCGTCGCAGCAGGGCTTCATCATCGCAATCAAGGAAGACCAGCGTGATATGCAAGGTCGAGTCATCGCGCAGTCGGGCGTATTGCTGGAGCAAGTCCGAAACGCTGAAGTCGGCATTGCGGCTGTCGATGCTGACGGCCAGGGATTTTTCGGCGCTGCTGCGATGGGCAACCAGTGCGCCGATCATGCTTTGCGGCAGATTGTCGACGGCAGCATAGCCCAGATCTTCAAGGGTCTTCAGCGCCGTTGACATGCCCGCGCCGGATATTCCGGTGATGAATACAATCCTGCGTACAGGAGGAACCGGAGGGGTTTCGACAAGAGTGAAGCTAGGCATCCGTGTAATCTAGCAGACGATAAGACAGGATCGCAAAAATTTTTGCCACCGCCGCCGGGTCATGAGCATGCAGATTGGCGCGTCGCAAGGGTATGGTTAAAACCTGATGGATGAGCTTCTCCGGCATCCGGTCGATGGCTTGTTCGGTGGGATACAAGGCGACATAGAGAGCCAGGACAGCCGAGGGTGCGCAGGCGGCATCAGGTAACTGGACGATACCATAGCCGTTGATTTCGATTAATTGGCGCAATCCTTCGGGGGCGGTGGCAATCAAACCCTGCGCCCCGGGTTGAAGCAGTGTCTGATCGTCGCTCACCAGTTTGGCGCCACGGTCCATGAGCTGCAAAGCGAGGCTTGATTTTCCGATACCGGGCGCGCCGGTTAAAAGTACTCCCGGATTGTTGAATTGCGGAAAGGCAACACAGGTGGCATGGAAATTATGGGCGTTCATGGCAGGCCGAACGTTTGAGCGAGGAAGCGGAAAGGGAATCAGGCAAGCGTGTCCAGCAACTTTTTTTCATTGTCGCTTTGGGTCTTGATGACAGCGGCATTGGCCGCGTAAAGCACCGAAGCAAGTTTAAGGTCGACCAGCTCATTCGCCAAATCAATATTGGGCGCGGCCACCAGGCCATCGGCATTGGCTTCGGGTGAATCCGGCTCTGAGACGACATTATAGGCCGGCGTCACCGGCGTAATATCGACGATAACGCCGCCGCTGGGAGCCGTCTGTGTTCCTGCCCGCGTCGGGGCATAGGCACCGGAAGCTTCGCCGGGGTTTGTGGGCAAACGCCCCGTCGAATAAATATTGGCGATATTATTCGCATTATTGGCGATTCGCGCGCCGGCGGCAAAGAGGCCTGACAAGGCTGTCCGGTATATTTCCGTCATGCCATGATTATAACGTGCGAGCGTTAAGAGAATCTCAAGGGATTTCCGCTTGATTGCTCCGCTTGCTATGGGTTTTTGCGCCTGGTTTGGTTAATGCGTCGGTTATCATGACGGGTAACGTGGCCGGGCACAGGCGGTGGCATGAAGGGCAAAGAATTGGGGGCTGTTATGGTAAATGACTGGTGCATGTTCCGATGCGTCGTCATTCCGGTGAAACAGCCCTTAATTAACGGCTCATTTAAGAATCACTGTTAGTGTCGGCGCATAGCAAATCGGCAGTAGCAGCTTCGGTTTTTTGAGGTTAGGCGCATGGCACACGGACCAGAATTCAGACCGGCAGTTCCGTCAACCGACGAGACGCTTGACCGGCTTGTGTCGATGACGAACCAGACCAATCTGGTGGCGCTGGACAAGACCCTGTCGGCCATCCGCAGAACCCAGGGCGGTTATGCCGCCGCCGCCGCCCGAGTCGGCTCAATCGGCGAACGTATCCTGCGCGCGGCGCAGGAAGTGGGCATGACCTTGCCGCCATCGCGGCGCTAAATATCTGATATATTGACGGTACGTTTACGGCAATGTCCCGATTTGGGATGTTGTTCCGTATTTTAGGTTTTACTTTCAAAAAATCATAAGTTAGCCTCACAGGCATTGGCAACAGTGTGTGTTTGGGGGAGTTATGGAAAAGGACGTGATCAAAAGTTTTACCTTCGGAAAAGGCGAGAAAGTAGAGCTGAAGTTCGCGCAGGGGGTAAAAGCGTTGGTAACCCCGTCGCAACTTAACGGTCTGCTAGGGAGCGTCGCGCGCATGAAATCACCCTCAAGAAAAGATCTGGAACGCCTTATGTCCGCAAGACGCGCATATATCAATGGTACCCTTTCCTCATAAGGAAGGGACTGTTTCTGATCTGGAAAGAATTTTCTGCCACTCTGTTTTTGTCACCGGCGTGACGGACAGGCGCATTTGTCTGACCATCGCCATCTGACCAAGCGTTTTATCAGCTTTAATTTCCTGTAACGTGACCGGACGCTTCAGCGCGCGCACCGGCGCGACATCGACCATGACGAATTTTCCGGTGGTGTCGGTCGGGTCGGGATAGGCTGTCTTGATTATTTTCATGATCCCAACAATCTCTAACCCCTCGTTGGAATGATAGAAAAAGGCTTCGTCGCCGATCTGCATGGCGCGCATGTTATTGGCGGCCTGATAATTCCGTACGCCATTCCATGCCGTGCGTTTTTCTTTGACCAACTTGTTCCATGAATAGACGGTGGGTTCGGATTTCATCAGCCAATAGGCCATGCTATTTGCCTTCCTGCTTAAGCGGGCGGGTCAAAAGACCGGCAATTTCCGCGTCGATGGCGGCATTACGGTTCAGAATCCGGTCAACCGCCGCGCAAATTGGCAATTCGACACGATGCATGGCGGCCAAAGCGACGGCGGCTTCGGCGGTGAAAACACCTTCGGCAACACTTTTGCGTTCGGCCAATATATCCGCCAGCGCCCGTCCCTGACCCAGGGCGTGGCCCAGGGACATATTGCGCGATTGCGCGCCGGTGCAGGTCAGCACCAGATCGCCGATGCCGGATAGCCCCATCGCGGTTTCCATCTTGCCGCCCAGGGCGCTGCCGAGTCGGGTCATTTCGCTCAGGCCTCGGGTGATGATCGCGGCACGGGCATTGTCGCCAAAACCGCGCCCTTCGACGATGCCGCAGGCGACAGCCAGAACATTCTTGATCGCACCACCGATTTGCGTGCCGACGACGTCGTCCGAAAGATACGGGCGCAGGGTTTTGTTGCCGAGCGCGGTTGCCAGATTCATCCCCAGAGTCTGGTCGCGTGTTGCCAGAGTTATCGCCGTAGGCATGCCGCGCGCAACTTCGGTGGCGAATGTAGGTCCGGAAAGAACGGCGACCGGCTGGCGCGGCTGCGTCGCTTGCAAGACTTCGCTCATCAAGGCCAGTGTCTGTTGTTCAATCCCTTTGGCGCAAATAATCAACGGCGTTTGAGGGGCGAGTCCTTGCAGCGTTTCTGTGACGGTTCGCAAGCGTTGTGCCGGCGTAGCAAGGAGCACCGCATCGCAGCCTGTGACGACACCAAGATCGGTGGTGGCATGCAATCCGTGATCGAGCGGCGTGTTGGGAAGGTAAACCGGATTCTCGTGCCGGGTATTGATGGCGTCAACAATGGCGGCACTGCGCGCCCATAGGGTGACGCGCAGTCCGCTGCGCAGTAGCGCCAGTCCCAGCGCCGTGCCCCAGGCGCCACCACCGATAATGCCGAAATGCTGGAAAGGAGAATGCGTCACGATCACAGGCCCGTTATCTGCTCATGCTGGCGATTTTGTAGCGTGATATGGGGGTGTCGTCAGTAATAAAAACGCGCCTATGCGAGCGGCCAGCGCGGGCGGGCAGCGGCATCAAGACCATCGGTCATGCCCAATCGCAGCCGTTCCAGCCCAGCCCAGGCGATCATGACCCCATTATCGGTGCATAAAGCAGGGGGGGGCGCGATGAGCGGCAGCCCATAATCTTCGGCCGTAGCCGCCAGACTCGCCCGTAATGCCATATTGGCGGCAACTCCGCCGGCAACGACCAGAGCGGTCGGTTTCCGGGGTAAGGCGCGCTGCAACGCACGGGAAGTCTTGGTGGCAAGAATCACGGCAATCGCTTGCTGCAGGCTGGCGGCAAGATCGGCGCGGAACTGGGTGTCGGCATCAGGGGTGCGTTCAATCAGGTGGCGTACGGCAGTTTTCAGCCCCGAGAAGGAAAAGTCACAATGATCATGATCCAGAAGCGGCAGCGGCAATTTGAAACGCGCGGCGTTGCCGGAACAGGCCAGCGCTTCGATTTCCGGTCCGCCGGGGTAGGGCAGGCCGAGCAGCTTCGCTGTTTTGTCGAAGCATTCGCCAACGGCGTCATCCATGGTTGCACCCAGCAGTTCAAACTTGCCGACATCGTTTGCCAGGTGCAACTGGCAATGACCGCCGGAAATCAGCAGCAGCAGGTAAGGGAAGGCAACGTCGTGGGTCAACCGCGCCGTGAGCGCATGCGCTTCCAGGTGATTTATCGCGATAAATGGCAGGCCGCATGCGGCGGCGATGCCCTTGCCAAACATGGCGCCAACCATGACGCCTCCGATGAGACCAGGGCCGCAGGTTGCGGCGATAGCATCGATCCGGGTCAGTTCCAGCCTGGATTCCACGAGCGCTTCCTGCACCAGGTGATCAAGATGCTGTAAGTGCGCGCGCGCTGCGATTTCAGGTACAACGCCCCCATAGGGGCGGTGCGCGTCTAGCTGGCTGGCGACCCGGTTCGCCAGAATCCGGCGATCACCGTCCACGATACCGACCGCTGTTTCATCGCAACTGGTTTCAATGCCTAAAACAACCATTTATTCTCGCCAAGAGATTAATCATGGCCTACAATACCCTCATGCCTGTCTTTATTACCATTTGTATGTTTACCGCACTGGCGGCTGTTGTTGCCGTGCTTGGGCTGGGCGTGTTTTCCATGGCCAAAGGCGGGGAGTTTAATAAGAAATACGGTAATCGTCTGATGCGTGCCCGCCTTATCTTGCAAGGGGTTGCCGTGGCGCTGTTTCTTCTTGTTGCGGCGCTTGGGAAAGACTTCTGAATCGGTGCCCAAGACGATCAAGGGGGCACACGACGGTCAGGAGTTCAGGCTGCCAGCTTTTCATTTAGTGTTGGCCAAGAAAGGAACTCGGGGCGCTTCGGTTCCTGTTTGTTTTTCTGATAATCGGCGATCATGCGCTCCGCCAGATCCTTGCGCTCTTTTTCCGTCATCTTGACGGCGCTGTCGGGCATGAAACCTTCAACCTTGATCCCATGTTTTTGTGCCAAGGCCCAACTGATATCTTTAAATTGTTGATCCCCGGTGAGCTGAATCCGTGTGCCGTTCCATGCATTCTTGACATGCTGCATGCTCGTATCCAGGAGTTCAAAGCTGCGGCTGGCAGTTTCGTCATTAAAGGCGATTTCACCGTGTTTGACAGAAAAATGGCCGCCATTCCGATGCTGCATCGGCATGGCCTCTAACCCATGATCAGCGGATAGGGGAGGCGTCTGTACGATGTCTTTTTGGAGTTGCTCGGTATCGACCCACGCTATCATACGCCATGTATTGGTATTGAACCCCGGATCCTTGAAATACGTCGCAACGATCTGGTCTTGCTCGTCCAGCTCTCTTTTCCTTTTAGTCAGGGCTTCGGCATAATCTTTCCAACAGCTCGTATGCGTCTCTTGCTGTTGCTTGGCAGTTTGTCCGGGAGGGGGAACGACCGACCGTTTGCTGATTGCCGAAATGGCCTCTTCAACAACTTTATCTACTGAGGAAGCGAATTGTTCCCGGTCAACCATGTTCCGTGAAATAACACCGCAAAGTCGATTTTGTCCAGTAAAATTGAATGAAGATACAAAAAAATAGCTAAAATGAAGCGTGTCTGTAACAGGGAGAGGCGCGATCCTGGTATTTGCGCCCTCTGCTAGCCTTTTCTGTTTCCCGGAAGGCAGAACTGCGATCCTTCCGGAGAAAAAAATGGTAAATACCATGGGATGTCACGAAGCTCCCCAGGGCAGATTGCGCTCCTGTCGGGACCTGTATAAAATTTCCCCTTATCAGTAAGGGCCAGAGCATCGGTTCTTTTGATCGATGCGCAATTCGGCTGTGACCTGCTCCCCATTTATGTACCACGGGGATGTAGAGTCTTTGGGTAATCTAGCGCCAGCGGTTGGGGGCGGCAAGAGGCTGGCGGCGTGACCGCCACGAGTCCGAAGCCGCCAGCCTCTTGCTGCTGAATGAACTGCATCGGGGTCAGATAGTTCAGGCTGCTATGTGGCCGCACATGGTTATAATCATAGAGCCACTGCGCGGCTACACGGCTATTAGTCCACAGGCAGCTAGCTGCGCCGCAGTACCCATCCATATATCGGAGTGAAGCGATCCCCCCCAACGTTGGTCTCCAATTAGCCAATGGCTACGGGTATGCGCCGTGGTGAAATCGTCGCTTTGCGCTGGAAGAATGTAGATTTCGACAACAAGACAATACGTGTCGTGGAGAGTATTGAGCAAACCAAAGCCGGAACGCGTTTCAAATCGCCAAAAACAAATAGAACCCGTGCAATCTTACTGCCTGAGTATGCCGTTGAAGAGCTTCGCCGCCATAAGGAGCTTCAGACCGAAAGGTTAGCCCGTCTGAATATAGTGCATACCTCAGAGACACTTGTTTGCGCCCGATATGACGGCAAACTGCTCTGGCCTTCATCGCTCACGCACGAGTTTATGAAACTGTATAAGAAGCGACCAGATTTGCCGCGGGTTACCCTAGTCGTCGGTCGCCGAAGTTAATTTCGGCGGCAAATTCGGCGGCAAAGCGGATTTTGCTTCCCTCAAAAGCCATCTAACACTATGATTTCATTGGTGCGCGCCCGTAGCTCAGCTGGATAGAGCATCGGTTTCCTAATCTTCAATCTTACATTTCCACAAGTCTCTAATTGACCCATAACCCCTTATTATTGGCTACTTTTTGAGCATCTTTGTCTCATGCCGTCTCTGCTGAAATCTAGTGGTTTTACCTATTTGGGGAGCAGTTTGGGGAGCAGTTCGCCGCAATTCTTGAGTGGTCAATTCTGATAAAATGCATCTTCTGCTAAAATGACTTAGGCTCCAACACACCACTAGAACACATTTTATAAAATGAGTTGGGCGTAAGAACATGGGACTAAACGCACAGAGCGTGCTGATGTTGGCATCAAGCTCACCTCAATTAGAAGTCTATGATTAAGGCGCTGTGGTCTGTAATTTTTAGTTTCTTTGGGTCGTGATTATAATAGCAGCTCGCTCGCGGGAAAGTAGCCAGAAAGGTATGGTTGGCAAAAGCGTGGTCTATACGGAAGCCGTTTTTGGCTGAATGCCAAGTCCATTCCTGCGCTTGAGGTCCATGTTGCCGCCGCCACAGGTCGGTCATCCCATGTTCACGCGAAAGTGCATCAAACATATTTGAGCAAGCAAATCGGGTAGCACCGTTGGGCAAATCCACCTGATTGTTACCAGTGTTTATGTCCCCGACTACCAAAAATGGCACGTCTGTATGACGTACCGCCAATTCAAATAACTCTTGGAAATATGTTG
Source organism: Alphaproteobacteria bacterium (assembly GCA_049653105.1). Taxonomy (GTDB): domain Bacteria; phylum Pseudomonadota; class Alphaproteobacteria; order UBA9219; family RFNS01; genus JBASFQ01. The sequence continues at coordinate 35,529 of JBASFQ010000017.1, read as the reverse complement.
CCTTATTATTCCCTTGAGGGAAGTAGGCAGCGCATAAGCTTAGCTCATGCAAACTGACGAGAACCAGCTCCCCCTTATCCGCACCTTTTGGTGTAATTCTTTCTGCACGGATGAAGTCTTTGGCAGCAACGACTATCCCATTATCCCTAGCCCCACTTTTTGAAAACTTGGCAAGTTCGAATCCTTTATGCTTCAAGGTGACTGATAGTAATTGGTCGTTAGAGGCCCTCCATTCAAGCAAAACAACCAAATCTGGATGCTGACCTTCAATCCATTCCAGAACACGCGGTATGCGACTGCCCCCACCATGCCTGATATTCAGAGAGAGCAACCGGCGCATAAGATTTTCCCCGATCAACACGAACAATACAGCTGGCCAGTCAGAGCTCATTCTCTGGTGGCTGGAGAGCTGTTAATCTTACTATCTTCTAACCTCTCATCAGGGCTACTCTGTAGTCCTATCGCAACCTACTATATGATAGCGAATGATCCAAAATCATTAGTTTGCCTTTGGCAGTTAGATCGCAAATGCTCAATCCATTCAACCAGTATGATGGTGATGAAAACAGGCTCACGCATGCCCTAGCGATTACTCTTGAGCGCAGCCCGCAGTTTATGGAATCTTTTGTAAATTTGTGTGATGCCAAACGACTGCTTGGGAAGGACGTAAGGGTCGAGATCCAAGTAGTCATGCGATCGAGTGATGGCTTAGCGGAAACAGCGATCCCCGACCTTTTGCTTGTCGATGCCAGTGGTCGGCGTGGGCTTGTCTTCGAGGCGAAGGTCGGCTCCAGTCTTAATCTACTTCAACTTCAGCGCCATGAGGCGCGTGCGATAGATTATGGTGTCGCGATTGTCGGTAAGTACGCCATTACTGGCCGCGAAATTGATGCGGAGAAAATTGCGGACTGGAAAAAGAACCTTATTCACAAAACATGGCAACACATCGCATGGACGAGAATCTATGAGATTGCCAACCACCTGAAGTCGCATTGTGAGTGGTCGAAAGACCTAGCCGACTATCTCGGCATAGTTGCAGGGCAAAGAGGAGATAAAGATATGGACAGCAAAGTCAAGCTAACGACTTTCACTGGCATCCCCTTCAAGAACCCGCGCACGAAGAAAACTCCCAACTCTGAACACGCATATGATCCCAATCAAGCAAAGCGCCATCTGTTGGCTTTGGTGGATAATCTTGAAGAAGATAAAAAACTACTGGCCGATCTCGGCTTTGCAAAAGACCAGAAACCACGGCGACGTGGTAGTATTGAGGCTGCCGACGCAGTTTGGGATTATCTGTCACCGTTAGGGCAAGACGATCATCATATTAGCGGCTACCATTTCACAATCGGCATCGCCACCGGGCATGCAACCGCTATGCTGACGATCCCCCATGCCAGCGATGAGTTTAAAAAACTGCGGAGATTTATAAAAGACAACGATGTACGCATCTTTGAACAGTCGATAGAAGCGTTTCTTATAGAGCTTGACCGGCGCGGACTTAACAAGGCTGGATTTCAGCCATGCATTGTAATGAAACAGCGCCGATATCGCACCATGCGCGAGGTCTACGCAATTGATGGCTCGCTAACATTTGATTTAAGGACTCTTGTTGGGCGTCTAGCTGATGGTAAAATTCCAGCCATTCGGAAACAACCAGAATGGACAACTTTCTGCTATCAACTGCTGAAAGAAAAGAATTCGAACATTCAATTCCAGATCGGCGTACACTTTATATATGGTCAAGCGGAGGGGCTTCATACCCCAGAGGCTGCATCCTTCTTCAAGGATGCCCTGCGAGCCACCACGGTATTTTTAAAAGGTATTATTACCTAAGCTACAGCTATGGCATTGTTGATAGTTTTATTGCCTGTTGCGCTATATTCCATGTATGATTTAAGCTCAAAAAAATTAGAAACAATAGTCCATCTCTCATATGCCCAAAAACGAGCAACTCCCAGCAACGGTACACACGAATTCGACTCTGCCTCAGGCGCAGTCGACTAGCCTCGTCACTCGCGGTCTGGTGGCGATCCAACAGTCCCTTACTGTGCCTGAGAAACAAGACGCTGACAGCCTCTTTAAGATGGGAATGCGCTACAGAAATGATGAAAGCCAAACACCCAACTTTGATCAAGCGCGCTCATATTTGTTGGCTGCAGCCAAATTAAATCACACCGAAGCTCAGTTTGAATTGAGCTTGCTCCTCGAAGAGATTAGCGAGTATCCAGAAGCAGTTAAATGGTTGGAAAAATCAGCATCACTCTGCTTTGGTCCAGCGCAATTGTATCTTGCAGAAAACCTCTCCGAAACCAGGGTAGCTAACCACCTTGGGAATCCGAACCACGACGAAACACTGCTGTATCGCCAAGCATTAGCCTGGTACGAGGAACGAGCAAGGGCAGGTGATCCAGCTGATCAATATGAATATGCTATGCAGTATAGGAAAAGAAAAATAAGACCATACAATCCTATGGAAGCTATGCGATGGATGATAGCAGCTGCAGAGCAGGATCATGAGCATGCTTGCGAGGTGCTTGGCTCCTGGCTACTTGACGACAAAGATCCACAACACAATACCGAGCGCGGCATCTTCTGGCTGTCTCGTGCGGCCAAATTGGGAGGGAAATGGGCATGCCGTCAGCTGGGTAACCTTTGTTTGTACGGAAATGCAGCGGCGAGCTACAAGCAAACACATGGAGCCAAAATTTCACAACTTATCACGCCGGATAAGAAGGCAGCCGTCACTTGGTACGAGCGTGAAATCGAGTTAGATAAAAAATCTGGCGCATTCTCTGGCACTTCTTCGTTGGCCACACTGTATCTCTCTGGCGACCACCTAGATCAAGACTTGGGCCGCGCCGAGCGAATGTTACTAGAAGCCGCAAATGCGGGAAATCTCGACTCGCAAAGATTGCTCGCTCGTGAATACACGTCAGGTAAGCGACTGAGAAAAGATGCGGCTGCCGCCCTCCATTGGCTGAAAATGGCTTATGAGAACCGTGATAGTAGCAAGCGGCTAAGCCAATACGATCTAGGTTACTTTTATGAACACAACAACGATGACTCTCCGAATTACGCCGAGGCTGTAAAGTGGTACCTGAAAGCCGCTGATCAAGGATGTTATTTTTCTCAGAGAGGCCTTGGCGCAATCTATGAGTCCGGAAATGGAGTGCCGAAGGATTATGTGCAAGCCTATAAGTGGTTTCTGTTAGCCGTCGCATGTTCGTATGGGAAGCCAGGAATTAGAGAGTTTCATGCTGATGCCATAAAGATGCGCGACGAACTTGCAAAAAAAATGACTTCATCTGATATTGCTGAAGCCCGTCAACTTGCAACCAATGCATTGAAAGTTATTGCCTTCTCGTCTCGTGATTATGCCGAACTTGCTGAAGAAGGGCTGGCTATAAGTGCTTCCTGAAGAAGAAGAACTAGCCCGGCTGGATGCGCAGCAAAAAGAGCTTGAAGAACAGCTTGTGTCGGCAGAACTATCTTTAGAAACAACTGCGACAGAAACAGAACGGTTCAAACAACGCTATTTTCACACAGTGGGACGCCTATACGCTGAGCTCGATGAGCTAGAGGTGAAGATTTCCAATGAACGCCTAAAACAGGCACCCGATGATCCCGATGTTAGAGCTTACGCAAAAGCTTCTGAAGAGCGTGCAAAACTAACGGCTGAAGAAGCTGGCTTGATTGAACCTCAACCCAATTCAAAGCCTGAAATTACCCCGATACTCAAACAGGCATACCGGCGCGCGGTCAAACAAATGCATCCTGATCTCGCATTGACTGAGAAGGAGCGTCTAAGGCGCACGTCACTAATGGCCCAGATAAACCTCGCCTACCACAGAGGTGATTTGGCTTCAATTGAAAGACTTATCAAAGAATACGGCGCGGACCCTGAGGCAATCGTTGGGGAAGATGTAGCTTCTCGAATCGTTAAGACCATTCGCCGTAATTCACAACTGCGGCGCAGAGCCGATGAAATAAAGCAGGAAGTGGAAGCACTTTTAAAAACTGATATCTATCGGCTTAAGAAAACCATAGAAGAGCAAGAAGCAAACGGGCTTGATCCTCTTGGCAAATTGGCGGATGAACTGAAGAAGCAGATTGTGGAAAAAAAACTTAAATCGTGCGCCTAATCTACAATCTTACATTTCCACAAGCCTCTCATTGACTCAAACCCCCCTGTTATTGGCTACTTATTGAGCGTCTTGGTCTCATGCCGACTCCGCTGAAATCTAGTGGTTTTACCTATTTGGGGAGCTGTTACCCGCAATTCTTGAGTGGTCAATTATGATAAAATGCATCTTCTGCGAAAATGACTTAGGCCCCAACACACCACCAGAACATATTTTATTAAATGCGTTGGGCGGAAGAAAGACAACCACGCAAGTCGATTGTTCTCAATGCAACCACGACTTTGGCGATAGTATCGACAAAGTAATAACCGCCCAAGTTCCTATTTTAAGGAATATGCTGCAGCTCGATTCGGGGACAGGCAAGGCACCCCCAATGATAAAAAATATTCAAGCCGGGGATGATAAATTCAATCTACGAAATGACGGGAGCCCCGAACTAAATATACGTCCATTTCTAACTTCAACAGATGCAGATGGTAATACACAAATTCAAATAACAGTGCAGAATATTGAGGACATTAAGCGTTTTCTGCCTCATATCGCCGCTCAAATAGGATGCACTGAGGAAAAACTAATAGAAAATCTTCAAAATAGCCAAGCTATGTTTGTCTCACAGAACCTTGGAGCTGTCCATTTTCCGTTGTCATTTGGTGGGCCCGAGCCAATTCGTTCAATTTCTAAATCATGCATGGTATTGTGGGCCACACTAGTCGGAAATGAAGAATTGAGATCGCCTCCATATAGCCATGTAAGACATTTTGTGAAAAATGGTGATGATAATTTCAATAGAAATAGGTCTTTTCTTGACTCACGGCTACTTCCACAATCTGAAAAGCTCAGCACTGATTATGGTCCATTGTTCAATTTCATTTATGTGACGAGCAACGATGCAGGTCGAGTGGTAGGTCACTTCACACTGTACAACATGGTTAGCTGGTGCGTAGTTCTCGCAGAGAGCGGCGGCACACCCAACAAGAAAATAGGATTGATTTCTAATCCTATTGACCCGTCTGTTTGGTCAGATCAAATTGCTGAAGAGATAAATATTGACTCGGAATGGCTAGAAAAACCCGACCATCAATTGCAGAAGGCTAAGTCCCGTATAGAAGAAGTTATAAAATATTATCTCAGCTCTGGCAGAAAGCGTGAACTTGATCGAATTACGAATGAAGTATTTAAAAAGTACGGCGTAGAGGAAGATGATGATGTTATCGCCGTAGATCAGGAATCAAATGGACAACTCTTACGTGAAATACTGACTCGCACAGCTTTCTACATGACTGATGTTCCATACGAAGAACCAATCAGCGGTGAAGAATTATTGTCTCGCCTTGGTCTTACGTCAAAAGTGAAGCAAAAATAATTTTAAAGAAGATCATTCGGCCTTTAATTTCTTCTGCAATGTCGAGAGGCGCTTGGCCACACCAATTTTAGGATTTAAAGATAGAGCTTCTTGGTAAGCAACAATAGCTTTATCTATTCTTCCCAATTTTTCAAGGGTTATGCCTTCAAGTTTAAGCGCGACGGAATCCCAGCCATTTGGCTCTTTAACTTGCAAAGATTTTGCACGGAGAGTCGATTTAAGCAGATATTCAAGTTCTTCTTGTGACGTCTCTGTTTTCAGATTTTGCTCGACTGTTAAAAGAATGGATACAGAATCATCCGACATTAGTTTGTCGGCATCGAATTTTTGCGTATCGAGAAATGTTCCCTTTATGTCATACCTGAATTTACCTATACGGTCATGAACAACGATTATTTGATAACTGTCTTCATCAAATTCGTATCTATCAGCCCATCCTGTTGATGGGGTAACAGAAAATAGTTGTCTTCCAGATGAGATCTCGAATGCAGTCAACTTATTGCCATCATCGCACTTAGCGTTACAGGTTTGGCATACTGCAAGAATACCTTTAGGCGAAATGGCACTATTATAAATGTTAGCCTCAAAATATCGTTCAATTACTACTTCGCCTACTGGCGAGAGAGCGTAGAATGTTCCCATTAGTCCATTTCCAAACATCCAATCTTCGACCGTGCAGAATCCAGTATTAGCAACGTGTCCATGATTTGGCCGCTCAAATTTGCTATCTAAAATGATTGTATCCTCAATTTTATTGTACAATATGAACCGACCATGACCTTGTTCACGAAATCCACCCACATGGTTTTCACGATCAGAATCTAGCCAGCTAACTACCCATTCTCCAGTTTCAGAAGTTTCATAAAAACCAAAATAGTTCAATGAACCTATGTGCAGAAGGTTTTCATCAAAAGTGACCGAATGAGCGCTATTCTGACCAATGCGATGGGGTGACTTCCGGCTGTTACGTCCAAACAAAAATGATAAGATGCCCATGCTATTCCTCAGCGGCTGCCTTCTAAAAGTTCAGGCTATTGCCTTTGATGGCGATACACTCAATTATGGGTGCCAAATATTTTATTGAATACGTCGCTTGCAGCTTCATCTGGTGAAGCGAATGGGTTGCGAAAAGAGTAAGCAGGTCCGGTTTCATTTGTGACCGTCGGTACATATAGCAACCTACTGTCTTTTTGCCTTACTGTTCCACTCGTCATTAGAACAACGCCATACATCTTAGGTCTTCTTCTTAGGATATGATTTACGACATTGATTAGATGGGATTCGGTTCCAGCCACCTCATGGAGTTGATCTTCGCTTAAATCTGCAAAATAGAGGCATGCTATACCTGTTCTCGTTCCTGTTAATTGTCTGGATGATTCACGTAAATGCTTTTCGTATATACTATTTAAGACCCTATCGGGTTTTTTGCTGCTCACCGATAAAAGTAAGGCAGTTGCCCTGCTCATGTCTGCCCGCAACATGATGTGCGAGTTATTCACGTTAAAATATTTAGCGACATACTCCTGCAAATCCAAAAGCATTCTAGGGTTCCTTGTGCCTGAAACAATCGGGCTTTCAGAAAAGTTAAATCTATTTTTTGTCACCGACAGCCGCAGAGAATTTGTTTCCTGTCCTCTTAAAACCTCTTCTAGACTGTTGCGAATTAGTTCAAACTCTTCCGTGCTGGCAGACAACCTATCGACTAGTTCTACTTTTATGAAGGTACCCCCGTCTGACTTTTCAATAATATTTTCTAGCGATGGCCTGAGGTGTTCAGCCAGTTGAAGAAATTTTCTCTGATGAATTTTCCGGCCTATATCCGCTGAGACGAACTTGCATTCGACCTCAACAACACAATTGTCTTTACAAGCCAGTAAATCAAATTGCGCTTGTCCTTCAAGATCAGAGAATGTGACGTCAAATCCTGCCGACATAAGATGAGTTGCCATATTCATTTCAAATGCAAGAGGCCCAAAGCCATCTTCTTGGTTAATGCATTTGTTTAGTTCTCCAGTGAGCCTCACTTTTGCTGGAGAAGGAAGGCGGTTATAAACTTTTACAACAGTTGATATAAATGAGTACAAGCGATACTGGCTTGGATTTCTAGGGGGCCAAAGAATACGATTCGTAGATTTCTGGTAAGACAGAACCTCAATTAGAGCCGTCTCTAATCCAAGACGCTCTTTAGAATAGCGCATCCATTCCGAGTTTCTTGCTTGTTTCTCAATCTGCTCCAAACGTGGCTTTAATTTTATGTAGCCAATAATAGATAAAAACCGCGAGAGAATGCACCGCAGTTCGTTTGTGTTAACCTCTGAAGCAAAATGCATAGGCAACCTATCATGCAGACTCTAGAGTTCGGTATCGGGTCTACTCCTTGGGAACCTTTAACTCGCTTCATTGTGAAGAGCTTGCATCGGCCTTCTTCTCTCAGGTCTATATTTCGATTTATGCCTAGATCGCGTTAACGATGCGCAATGTCCGTTTAGTGAAGCCACGCAGTTCTGATGAATCAATCGTATCTGGGGTCCTGTCCGTGATTTTTTCTCCGTGATGATAAGGCTTGGTGTAGTCGTTGATTGCGTCTAGCTCGTCATAAAGGCAGACAGCTGGGTATGTGGCCCCGCCAGCTCGTATTTTCCCAACAATATCTCCTAGCCAATCCGTATCACTAAAAAGCGCTGGATAAGTTGTCTTCATGTAGGTTTCCAAGACAGTCCGCATTTTGCGAATAATGTCAATATGGTGTCCTGTGCCAAGGGTCATAAAAGCCTGCAGGTCATCTGTCTCTGTTGCCGTCCTTCCCTGGCACGCCCGTTCTAGGTCATGCGCCATGATTTTGGTGCCTTGCTGCCCGTGATCGGCAAGCGCAAGCGCGACGCGCTCTACCGGAAGGCATTTATCCCAAATCTGTTTCAGAAATGTAGGGTCATGCGAGAGCACGATGATCTGCGCACATTGTTTGCCGAGTTTGACAATCTCAAGGATGGTTTGCCGACGGCGGAAGGCATCCTGACTATTAAATGGATCGTCAAAGATAACAACCTTCTGAGTAAGACCTGGATCGCGTTCCAGGTGAGCGAAAAAGAACGCCAAGGCAAGGGTCGAGCGGTCACCTGCACTTAGAGTGTTTTTAAAGCTAGGTGTATCTATCGGCGTATTTCCGCCGCCAATATCAATCGGCGTTCTATTTATAACAAGCCTATATGTCGATGTGGCGGAGCCTCCGACATAGCTATGTTTTGTCTCAGCAATAGAGAATTCTGCATTAAAATTCTCAAGAAGTTCATTAATCCGCTTCTGATATGGTGTGACAACGGTTTTCGTATGCTGGTCTAGCTGATCTCTAATCGCTTTTTTTTGTGTCTCAAGTTCTATTTGGGCGGTCACAAGAGCTTGATAATTTGCGCATAGCGGAATTACAGCGGCGTCGAAACGGGCCTTGTTGGTTTTCAGTCTGTTCATCTCCGTGGTAGCAACGGCTAGATCGGCCGTCCCGGCCGCGGCCTTTTGAGCGACAAGAAGAGAGTTGGCAGTCTCAACTGCTTGATTGAAGTTGATAACCTTATCTTTAATAGCCTCATAGGCGGCTTGCGCATGTAAAAAACTTTGATCGGTTGCTATGGCCTCCAATGGAGCTAATGCTTTCCTTTCAATAAGAACAGTGGCAGCTGAGTGCATGCCCGTGATAGCCTGTGCCAAGTCAGCGGGAAGTTGTAAGTCGGTCTGGCTCAGAAGGCAGTATTTGGTCCAGAACTCAAGTGTGGCCTTATGGGTCACGGTAAAAGTTTCGAGCTTAGCTATGGCCGTTTCACCCATAGCCTGGTCTATACCGTCCTTCATTACTTTAATATCGCGGCGCAGCACCTTATATTGGTCACTGAAGACAGATTTATAGGCTGCGATCAGAGAAAGGCCCTTAGTATCCTGGCCGCAAAAAGGACAGGAATCGGCAGTGTGGTCGATCTGTTGTACGGCCCAATTCGCGCCGTCTTTTGTTGTCATGCCGTGGGCTTCAAAATGTGTTCTAACCTGCTGCTCTGCATCCTTCGCAATGTCGTCTATTGTCTTGGCCATAAGACCAGCGAAGTAGGCCGGAAGGTCAGGGATAATAACTTTAGTCAGCTCCTTCTGCTTCTTGATAGAGTCGGCTTCTCTGATGGCGGTTAGCGTGCTCTCCTGCGCTGCAATCTTCTGGTCGATTTCATCGATCTGCCGAAGCGCTACGAACTCATCTGCCTTCATGCCGACCATATGCGGCTGAAGTGCTGCGGCAGAGTGCGTTATCTCCGTTGTTTTTGTTCGGCTCTCTTCTGCAAGAGCTTTTTCCTTTACGGCCAGCGCAACGCCGACCTCTCCTATGATGACGCGATAAAGATTTCTCTTCTGGTCGCTATCGACAATATCGCCAGAATGAACGTTATCAGAAACAAAACTGCTGTCGAAGATGGCTATTTCTGGTTTGGCACTATCCCATGCCGCCCCTCTGAATTTGACCAATCCGCTATTCGTTAGGATATCGATGCCTACGGAATCAGCAACTCCTAATGTCTTCCTGCCGACAACATGCGACGCCTCGCCGGTTTTTACCGATCTGAGGATTGCACATATTGTTGTTTTGCCATGACCATTTGCACCGAATATAAAGCTGTGCTTTGCAAATTCTGGCACGCCTGCGGCTGCTGAATTACGAAAACGGCCAACATTCTTAATTGTGACTATTTTTTTCAGCATCGCTTCCTCTTAAATTCAGGCTCTGTCTACATACACTCAGTAACGAACTGCTTCCTTTGCGACAACTGTATCGTACAAGCCATAGTGACTAAGGCCTTGGTGGCTTTCGATGCCTGTGTATCTTAGTGAAGCATCCTCGTATCTCCGGAAGGCAAACACCGCTTGGTTCATCTGCTCGGTATTGAACACGCGTAGTTTTACCAGCAGGTGAAAATCTTGGACAGTAAGGCCTGTGACCGTGCGGAATAGATCAGGTTCGATCTTTGTGATAACATCCTGCACAGTGTTTTCACGGAAGTCGGTGAGATACATGAAAGCCGGGATTCGCGTAGCAAACTTGATGAGCTTTTCTTGCACCAACTTTCGTTTGCTCCTGAATTCTCTTTCCTCAGCGGTCAGTTCCCGCGTTTCTTTTGCTGTAAGTGTCCGTTCCGAAACTTGTTGAATTGAATGAATCATTTGTGATTCATATATAGGCAGCCCGATAGGAGGGGCTGCTGATGTGGACACGAGAAAACCGCCCGCGCTACAACCGGGATAAGCTGCGTTACCCAAGTGATCTGACCGACGACGAATGGTCGCATATTGCACCATTCATACCGCCCGCCAAATCGGGTGGTGGCAAGCGCCGCGTGAACATGCGTGAAGTAGTCAACGGCATTATGTATGTGCTGAGCACCGGTTGCCAATGGCGCTATGTGCCCAAAGATTTTCCATCCAAGACGACGCTGCACCGCTATTTTGATCTCTGGAATTACGACGGCACGCTGGAGCGCATCCATCACGCGCTTTATGTGCAGTGTCGCGAACAGATTGGGCGCGAAGCCAGCCCTACCGCCTGCGTGATTGATAGCCAAAGCGTGAAAAGCGCAGAAAAAGGGGGGCGCAAATTGACCCGAACGGCTTTGATGCGGGAAAAAAGATCAAAGGCAAAAAGCGGCATATTCTTGTCGATACGCTAGGCTTTCTGCTGCACGCCATCGTGCATCCCGCAGACATTCAGGATCGTGATGGCGGTAAATTGGTGCTGTCGACGTTGTTCGGCATGTTCCCGTTTTTGGAAAAGCTTTTTGCCGATGGTGGTTATCAGGGGCCACAGTTCCAGAAGGCGTTGGCGAAAGTTATGCCGCAACTAAAAACGGAAATTATCAAACGCTCTGACAAAGCCAAGGGCTTCGAGGTTTTGCCGCGCCGTTGGGTGGTTGAGCGCACTTTTGCTTGGCTCAATCGTTGCCGTCGTCTTGCCAAGGATTGGGAAAATCTCACCCGCTCAGCACTTGCTTACATTCGCCTCGCCTCAATCCGCCTTATGCTCAGGCGGCTTTGTAATCCTTCGTAATGTTCCGGTACGGACTCTTATAATTATGACGAAGTCGGCAAATCCTCCGCCGTCAGTTTCGGCACCATTATCAGCACCCGCATGGTTGATATTACCGGAAAAAATGCCGGCCTTGGCGCATTAGGCGGTGCCGCAGGTGGCGCAGCGATCGGCAGTCAAATTGGCTCTGGCGCAGGCAATGCGGGAGCCGTAGCTGGCGGATTGATACTCGGTGCCGTCGCTGTTGGGCTTGCAGAACAGGCATTATCGAACCGCAGGGGCGTGGAATACACCGTCACGCTGGAGTCAGGCGTAACGCTCACAATCGTTCAGGAGACCCCGACCGGCGAACGGATTATGGCATCGGGAGAACGAGTTATGATCCAAAATTACGGCGGCTACCAACGGGTGCTGTCCGCTATCCAGCTTCCCGTGCAGATCAAACGTCCCGAAGGCGTCAATTTCATAAATTAAAAAGGTGACATGCCATGACACGCAACATCCTTATTCTATGCGTTGCCCTAATTCTGACTGGCTGCACCAGCCGGTTGACCATCCCTCCGGTCAATGTGCAAACCCCGACCGGGCTAACCCCTATACCCGGAAATTTTGCCGCTACGATACAAACTGGCGGCTGGGCACTGAAAGTCGATCCACAAGGCATGAATTGCGCCATCATGAGTTTTAATGCCGACATTAACGCCCCTTACGAAAGCGCCATGCGTGATGTGCTGACCAAGTCGGTAGGAAAAATTACTTTCGTGCCGGGCGCATTGTCACCGGAACAGCTTCAAAAAAACAAATATGACGCTCAGATCACCATCTATCAAGGCAATGCGGACAGCAAGCTGGTTGTTGTCCCGGCCTTGTTCAGTGCCACAGCGAACAGCGATATTGTCTTGACCACGACTCTGGCCATCACCGACAAAACCGGACTGGTCTATCAGTATTCCCCAATCGGCAAAGGTTCTGGTGCTGTCGAAGTTCACCTGAGTTGTCCCGCCATTGGCGAGGCCGTCGCCAAAGCCGGGCAATCCGCCGTTCAGGAGATTGTTCAGAATACCGCCCTTTATATCCGCGAAGGACTGAGAGATTGGGAAACCAAGAAAATGGCGAAGCGGTGAAATGGCGCACAAAGGGCGACGGCGATCCGATTGGCGAATCTACCACCCATGATATTTTTGCCGAGATGTTCGCCGAGCTGTTCGGCAGAAGAAAGCGCGGGGGCTTCGGCGGCGATGTGACCTATGCGCTGGCGGTCGGTTTTGTCGAGTCGTGCCTTGGATCCAAGCAGCGCGTTACGCTGTCTTCCGGCAAGGCCCTCGATGTCAATATCCCTCCTGGCTCCGAAAACGGCACCAAGCTACGACTGAAGGGCCAAGGGCTGGCCGGGCTGGATGGTGCGGGAGACGCCATCGTTGAAATTGCAGTCGCGTCGCATCCGCATTTTACCCGCGTCAACCGCGACATTTACCTTGATGCGACGGTCAGTTTGACCGAGGTGCTACTTGGAGCGAACATCAAGGTGTCAACCCTCGACGGCACGACGATGGTAAAGGTGCCGAAGGGCGTGAGCACCGGCACGTTGCTGCGCCTGCGCGGCAAGGGCTTGCCGCCCTATGGCCGGAACCCCGCCGGGGATTTCTATGTCCGGTTCAGGGTCACGCTGCCCGATCCGCCCGACCATGGCCTGACCGAGTTGATCGAGAAATGGGGCAGAAAGCAAATTCCCATAGGCATAAACATGGGTAAACAGCGCAGACAGATTCTTATTGTCATTGCCGCAGTGATGTTGGGAATGCTGCTTTTTCCGCCGTCCCATGTTGTCGGTAGTTCAATAACAGGGGCTGTAGAGGCAGTTGATAAAGAAATGCTTCGCATACAGTTGTTCGTGACCCTCGTGGTTGGTGCAATTGCTTTCGTTATTTGTTCTGATCGCAAAGAATGACGCGGATTGAAGATGCCGCATCAAATAGTCACGCCGGAATATCGAACAATTTTCAATTTTTATGCCATTGATTTTTCTGAGATCAAAAAGACGGAAATCGGATCAAGGAAGGGCTTGACGTGGCAGCATGATAGATAAAACTCCATTAACGATGGCGGCTGGCTTTGCCGTATGGCTGATCATTTTCCTGTTCGGGCAAATATTCGGTTTTTGGTTCTGGGATGTAAGTCCGAGCAAGACAGCTTCGCAAGGACTTGTTGCGTTTCTCTCCTCGCTCATTGGCTCAATCTTTGCAGAGGCGGCAATGCTGAAGATTCAGCCATCATTGCGCCTTCAGTGGGCATATGCTGCGTTAGGTGCAGCGGCAGCTCTCACACTTGGGAGCGTGTTTTATTTTGGATACATTCCTGAAATCGGAGTTACTGCGTCGCTCGTAACATTCGTTTGTGCGCTCGTTCCAGTGGTGCGGGGTTTTATTAGCAACAGACAGATGCCCATTTTCGACGAGGGAATCGTCCCTGAACCGCCGCCGTCGGGAGAAGGCGTTGCGCCGGAACCGCCGCCCCCAGCCACGTCATCTTCGGCGCAACCGAAATACCGGCCTGTTTACAATTTTGAAACATACGACTTTTTTATTGTAGATCAAGCCGGGAACCGGGTCAGAACCGGGTTGTATGGCGATGATGTCTTAGCAACACTCAACGCGCTTAATGGTGTCGGCGATGCCACGCCAGCCACGACCACGCCCCCTAGCCCGCCAGCCGCGCCACCAGAGATTGTGTTGCCGCGCAATCCAGCACCGTTCCCTACGCCACAGCCGACCGTCCCACTGCACGACGCCATGCCATTGATGAAGAGGATCGGATTACGCATAGAAAAAATCAGACCGACAATTGCGATAATTTCGGCGGTTGTCGTCTATTTCGCCTTGAGCTTTGCCACCGATCCACTTCACGATGCGTTGTTTTTGTCCCACACATCAATCCAGGACGGAGTTCTGGTCTGTGACGGCATCAGCAGGGAGAGGGAGTGCTGGACAGAAGACAACGTTCGCGCTTACGTTCATAGAGGGTGGGCGATCCTTGGAAGCTTATTCGCATTATTTTTGGGCTTGGTACGAGCAGGGGCAGGGTTTCTCATTTATCGATTATTATACCCTCGCAATAAAATACAACACGACCACGGCCAGACTTAGTGAATTGACTCAAGCACCGTCTTAATCATAATCTCATTTTGCGCCAGTGCAACGCTGGAGCCTTGAATAAGTGGAAACATCGTTCCCCAGAGATTGACATGACCCCACGCATTGGCGGCGCATTGGCTTGCGTTATACTGCTTAGCGGCTGCGCGAGCATCATTGAAGGCCGTTCGCAGCAAATCACGATCAACACGAACCCCGCAGGTGCGGATTGCACCCTGATACGCAACGGTACACCGCTTGGTCATGTGAATCCAACGCCTGGGGGGATTTATATCGAAAAAACGAAATACGATATGACCATCGAATGTGCGAAAGAGGGCTATGACAAGGCCACCTACATGAACAAATCTGGCGTGGCTGGCGCAACGGTTGGCAACATAGTTGCTGGTGGCCTCATTGGCTGGGGCGTTGATAGCGCGACGGGTGCGGATAACAAATATGATAGCCCCGTCAATCTGACGTTGAATCCGTTGCCGCCGCCCCCACCGCCGCCTGTGGTTGAAGCCCCAGCGCCAAAGAAGCATAAGAACAAGAAGTAAAAAATTGGCGGGTCGGGTAAAAATTAGTTTCAGTGACAGAATTGGATGCGGCTGTATGGTGTGGGGATTTACGAACCCTTTTCGGGAGACTGTATTTCCTCAAAATGCTTTCTCGAAGCCTTGATCGCAGCTTCAGCTGCTTTCATGGCAGATTCCATGTTTCGCTCTTGTTCTCGCCGCCGTTCTTCTTCCCATTGTTCCTTCGTCGTTTCGCTGGGAGCAATTCTTGGATACACATAGGGCGCGGCATGCCTTGCGATGACCACCGCTTCAAGCAGGTTGCCCTGCCGCAGGTAAAGCCGCATCGCTTTCAGCATAACCTCCAGCGGAGTTATACCGTCTTCTATGGCTTCTTCCGCAATCTTCCGGGTGCGAGTCGTCAAGCTGCCCTTCTTTCGTCCGGCTCTTGCCCTTGCACCACCTCGACCTGACATTTTGATTTCCTTTGATTAAATTCAAACGGCAATTTACCTTATTAACCGCGCTCAAGATTCCAGAGCGAAACCGCACCGCACGATGTTGCACGACGACGGAATGATTGTGTGATCCCATTTCCGCAGTCAATTCGTGCCGCGTCTGTGGTAATGGCGCAGACGGCCCTACCAGCGAGTAGCGACACAAGCCCCATGCTGCGGTAAACGGTCTCCGGCCTTACCGGATCGACGCCGAACACGTCCACCGCCCGCCAGCCCAGCAACGCCGCTTGCCTGCCCCAGCGGTCAAGAAAGTACCCGCCATCGTCCACCAACTGTTGCCATCGTTCCGGCACAAAGGCCGCTGGGCAGGGCATGGTGCAAAGCGTGGCATAGCCTTCCGCCCAAGCGTCAGGAATTCCATTGGCGGCGATGATTGCCGCACGTTCATCCCAGGCTTCTTGCGAAATTGAGTTTTCAGCTTTCGCTACAGCTACAATTGCTACTGTCGCTACACTAGCGGCCAATTGTTCGCCGTGTGTAGCCATTGTAGCGGGTGTAGCTGTAGCAACTCCGACGGTAACGCCATGCTTGATAAGTTCCGCTAACCTCATTGGCTGGCCTTTCTCAGTAAGCAGGGATTGACCAAAATATCCTTTCGCTTTCCGGTGCTGATTTCCCGAATGCGTTCTAATTCAGTCAATTCCAGCAAAGCCCGGTTAAGCTTTTCCCGTTCGCGCAAATGCGTCGGAGTGATAAATTGTTGCACTTCGCGGCGTGAAACGCTGTTCGCGCCAGCTTTGTGGCAATAATCCAGCAGCCAGTTATTCAGCTGAATTGAATCCGCTGCCGCTTCGGACAAAGCGAGTTCCCCGAAGAACCGCCGCGCCTCATTCAAATGCCATGCGGCAATGCGGCTTGCGCCGTTGAAAGATTCTGTGCCGATAGTTCCGTCTAAGCCATATTCCAGGACATGAAATAGTGCCGCCAGTCGTGCGGCATTATCGGCGGTTTTTGCCGCCACATCGCGCACGTCGTAAAGTTCACCACCTTTTCTAAGTTCGCGTTCTATGGTGTCGTGGAAAATGACCCATCCCGCTTTTGCTTCCGGCGTCATGGTCAGTATTGCCGGACTAAGTGCGCCCATTGCATCCACCGGCGCGGGATTTGCCAATATCGCGGCAATGCGCTGGTTAAATGCGGCCAAGGCTGGCCACTCTTCGGGTGGTTCGGTAAAAGGACGGTATCCTTGCGTGGATACAGGCCATGACAGCAGCATCCTTGCAAGAAAACCCGTGCCACGCGGCAAGCCACCGGAACGGCTGAAAAAACTTCGCAAAGTGCTTTGCTGAATTTGCAGACCTACCGTCAACCGCGCCCCTTGCACGGTAAAGGATTCGGAAGTGCGCCGCCCGATAGACAACGTACCGCCATCCCAAAGAATATTCAGCAAGGCCAGATTCCGCATGATCGAATCTTGCCCCATGCTATGTGCGCCGAAGATGATGCCCGCTTCGCTTGAAATTACCCCAGCCGAAGGCCATTGTTGCGCCAAGACCCAGGCCAGATTTTCTGGCGTATCATCGCCGCGCAACAACTGGGGAACACGCGGCGGCATCGGTTTTCTTGCCTCTAGCGTGTGCAACCGTGTTCTCTGCTCGCTGGTGTCGGTTTGTTTTTTAATGCCTTGCTTGATTTTCTCCAGCAACCCGGCGCGTTCGGTTGCCCAAATATCAATATCCACCCTGTATTTATCCAACACGGGTTTAGCTAACAACGCTTGGTTGCGTTCATAGTCACGAATTGCCGAAGTGAAAAAACCGTCAAGGGTGGTTTTGCGTTCACCGCTATCCGCTATGGTCAGCAGAAACACACCGACGGAACCACAGAGTTTTTCAGCGCGTTTCACATCAACATAGGCCTGCGCCGCAACCGACAATGCGCCCAGTGCCGAAGCCGCCACAAGCGCAACTGGCGTTTTGGTGAAGGCTTGCACTTCCTTGACCGCCGCTTGCATCGTCGTGGGCAGGGCATCCAAAGGGTAAGGCTCTGGTGCTATCTGTGCCAATAGTGGCAGTGGTTCCGGCCACGCCGCTGGACTATGGGGATTTTCCGAAAATTGCGCCGCCTGTCTGGCAATCTGTTCCGCTTTGTCCATCATGCAATCCCCCTGGCGCGTAAAACGCTGGTTAGGGTGGCGATGGTTTCCCCGCGACTAAGTCCGGCAGAAAATGCTGCCGTGGTTAGCGTATCGGCAACGGCTTGGGGATCAAGCAAGCCGGTGGCGACAAAGCGCATAAGTGCCCAGCTTTCGCGGTTTAACGTGCTGTTGCGCGTTCCTTCTGCTGCCGCCGCCACGTTCGCTGCTGCGCGACGCAATGCAGCGTGGGCATAAGCATTTCCAACATTGCCATAATCAACCGATGGCACAGGGTTGTGTTGCGGCGGCGGCAGCGGTGGGGGCAATGCCATCGTTAGCAGCCATTCTGGCCAAGGGGCTGGTGGCGTGTCGTCAAGGATAGGCAAACCGGCGGCAGGCCACCAAATAACGCAACCACCTTCAGCGCGAACATCGACGCCGGGGGCAATGCGACTGGTGGAGTTCCGCAATCCACTTGGGTGCTGAAAAATAAAGTGTACCCCACCGCTGCGCGTCCGATTGGTGCGTGTTTTTGGTAGCTTGGGTGCGTATTCAGCCAGCCATTGGTTGCCGCCATGACGCGGGTCAATATCAAGTGCAGCAATCCCGGAAATAGTTCCGGTGGGCACTCCGGCAAGAATGCCGGGATATTGTGCCCACAGTCGCCGCACTTCGTCGGGATTACTGGAGGCTGCCTTGAACCCGCTGGGACAAGTTGGCACTTTTGATGCCGAACAAGGGAAGACCGGCAAGCCTTGTTTGGTAAGCTCAAGTGCTATTGCCAACATTGGAGTTTGTGGCGTGATAATCTTGCTTTTTTCTTCAGAAACGCTAAGATTTACAGGCTTATTTTGCTGAAGTGAAGCCGCGCCGTTCGCACCGGCGCGGCTTTCTTTTTGCAGGGTCATGGCCGCCCCCCGCTATTCGTGCGCAAGGTTTCAAGCCATGTCTGTGCGTCTTGCCGGGCGATAAAGCTGCGCGATCCGCGTTTGGTCATCCGCAAACGCCCGGCGGCGATTTCCCGATAGACGCTTGTTCTGCTGATAGCGAATTTGGCAATAAATTCCGGGATTGGAAGCAATTCCCGTTCGATGTTGTTCATGTTGTCCTCCGTAGCTTCACCGCACAGCGCGGTGTTTACGGAGCCAAGTTAAAATTCCTGCGGAAAAAAGCTAAAGCACGAACTCAGACAAAATTGCACGCTATTCATCAGGAAATGGCGGGGGAGTAAATAGCTTAGAATCGCGGCTGGGTAATGCTCTTACAATTGCCTCATCTATGCAACGGGATTCCGGCACCGCGTCGGGAGCGAAGCACTCGAATGCCTCTTTGACATACATGTCAAAAATGCTTGTTCCTAATCCTGTCTCTGGCGCGACCGTATGTGTCGGGCGCAGGGATAAGACTTCGTGGAAGCGACTCATCAAAATAACTATCAGGCTATTTAGGTTTTCATCCGGTGTCCGTCCACCCTTGTGATCTTCCTGTGACGCGCTATGTTCTTTTGATGTTATGGCTGCGCTTTCAGCCCAACGCGCCATGCGATGCAGATATGCATAATGGCATTTCCAGTCCATAGAATCCACTTCTCGGTTTACATTAGATGCTGCCCACAGAAACATCATCCCATGCTCTCCGACTTCTTCCATTATTCCCGCCACTTTCTTTAGGCTATTCGCCATAGCGGATATTTTCCGTGCGACATGAGATGGTCGTAGGTGCTTGGTGGGTTTAGCAAAATATATTTTGATTGCTTCTTGCGTGCTCAATTCAAGTTCGCGGATGGTGCGTTCTGATAGTTGTAATTCTTTGCATTCGTGTAATTTACTCCGCAGCCGGGGCATATCGCAGACAGCCTTGCAGAAGTTTCCTTCTTGATGCTTTTTGGTCATGGCTCTATCCGAAGTTTTTACTCAATCACCGGCTTGTCTTCAGAATTTCTTGGCTTCTGTTCCCGTATGTGCGGCACGGCGAAAGGTTTTCCGGCGCGTTCTTGCACGATTTCCGGCCTTACTCTGCCGGTGCGCCGCGCCAATTGCGCCTGACTTAACCCGGACTTCGCCCGCGCCTCAATCATCGCCCCCGCCAGTGCGTATTCCGGCTCCAGCGCGTCATAGGCGGCGCGGAATTTCGGTTCCTTCATCCATTTCTTGATGCTGGCCGCCACCGGCTTCACGGTTTTCATTTGTGCAATCCTTCACGCTCCCGTTGCGCCTATCGCCCGCAAGGCCGCTTGCGGTTCGCGGGCGATGATGGTCAACAAGGCGCGGGCCGCGCCGGTGGGTTGGCGTTCGCCGTTTTCCCATTTACGCAGGGTTGCCGGGCTAAGACCGAAAGTATGCGCGAAGGCGTCGCGGCTTAACCCCAAGCTCTTGCGTGCAGTCTTAATGTCCACAGGTTTAACGGTGACGACGCGGGCAACGGCGGTCTTGTCGCCATGCACATAGGCGATAGCGTCGCGCAAACCCATGGCGATACTTTCATAGGCTTTCTTGCTCATGATACTCTCCTCCGGTTGCCCTTCATCACCGCGACCAGCTTGGCCAAACTATTGCGCTCGGCTTGGCTTAAATCGCTTTTTTCGTTCTTGCCGAATATATCAACCATGAATATCGGCATCGCTTCATCATAGTAGTAATAAATCACCCGCACCCCGCCACTCTTGCCGCGCCCGCCTTTGCCGAAACGCAGTTTGCGCAGCCCGCCGGTTCCCTGTATCAAATCCCCCGCCAATGGATCGGCGGCCACCGTCTTAATGACGGCATCCCGCTCGGCTCCGGACAACAATTTGGCGGCGCGCTGCGCGTAATAAGCCGTTTCGGCTACAGTCTGCATCTGTCTGTTTCCCTGCGTGTCCCAATATGCCCCAATGGGGCTGTTTGTGTCAAGGTGATTATCGGCATCGTGATGCCGCTTGGCTTAACTGTTTGTTATCCGTTTCGTCGCACCCGACACACGCAATAGGCGGGGTAAATCAGCCCACGGCGCACAGGCAATTTTCAAACACTGCAGGATAGACTTGCTCATTTCCTGCGCCCCAGCGTGGCGACGTTGCTGGCGGACAACATGCCCAGCGTCGGGAAATGCTGCCGGATGGTATCGGCAACATAGGATGGTGACAGGTGGGCATAATGCTTTTCCGTCATGCGCGTGTCGGCATGGCCAAGTTGTTTCGCAATCACCGGCATCGGGACGCCCTGCATCGCCAACAGACTGCCATGCGTATGCCGCAGGACGTGAAAGGATATGGCGGGAACAATCTGCGCCTGTTTGCAGGCCAGCATGAGCGGGCGGCTTTGGTGCGATTTTCCCCAAGCATTGCCGTTATGGGTGAAAATAAGTTCCGCGCCGTTTTTACCCGTCACCGCCCGTGCAAAAAGTGCGCGCCCCTCATCGGTCAGGACAACATGGCGCGGCTTGCCGCTCTTGCTTGTCCGCACCGCCACCGTGCCCGCGTCGGGGTTATAGTCCGCCGCTTTCAGCTTCACCAATTCCCCATAGCGGCATCCCGTGAACATTGCCGCCTGCACCATCGTCCGAAAATCCTGCGGGCAGGCATTGGCCAGCCGGACGCATTCCGCTTCGGTCAGATAGCGGATAACGGGGGCTTCCACATTCTTGAAAGGCTTGACCTTGCGCCAAGCGGTATCGCTGGCCACCCGGCCTTCCTTCCACGCATAATTAAGCGCGGCTTTCAGGATATTCAGGACACGATTGGCGGTCGCCCGGCGCGGGCGAATGCTCTCGGCATCCGTCGCCAGCTTCCGGCTGTTACGCTTGCCAGCGGCCTTGCCGGTGCGAAGCCGTGCCGGACTGGTTGCCAGTGCCTTGTGCCAATCGGCAATGCGCTTGGTCGAAAGCCTGTCCAATTCAATTTCGCCCAGTTCCGGCAATATATGGGAATTGACGGCGGATTCGGTTGCCACCACCGCCTTTCCTTCAACGCGGTAATGCGCCAGATAATCGCGCATGGCATTGGCGACGGTATAGGGGCCGGTGCTGGCCGGGTCTAAGCCGCGCTCAATCCTGATTTCGGCATGATACCAGTCGCGGGCGGCTTGCTGCGCCTGCCGGTAATTCAGCGTTTTTACGCCATCGGCATCTTGAATATCATCGGCCAGCCCCAGCTTGCTTTCAGAATAACGCCCGGCTTCGGTAAAGCGGCGCACAATCCATGAGCCGCCGGTTGCCCGCTTCCGGTAGCCAAGGTGCAATCCCCTATCCAGTGCCCGCCAATAGGGCTTGGCGCGGACTTTCGCGGCCCGTCTTGCGTTCCGTGTCTCAAGGCTTACATCCCGCACCTGCCGAGCCATGAAAACCCCCTGTTTTACGCCATAAAATTTTTGCCTAACTTTTGCCTAACTTACGGGGAGAAACATCCTGATACAAGAGGAAACACAAAACGCCTGTTTTATAGGGATTTCATGGGTTTTTGAAATTTCAGCATGTTCCAGAATGTGCTATTTTTCGCCCTTTCACGGCGGTAACACGGGTTCGAATCCCGTAGGAGACGCCAATAAAAGTCATATTATCGTTATATATCAATATATTAATACATGCTCGTCGATGTCAACTGACAAATCAACCCACAATTGCACGCGAGACTGCAAGGAACCCTAAGATACGGTGCTGAGCCTGGTGAGCAGTGAGGCCATACCTCCAGCAAAGCCACCTACGATAATCTCACTATTTTCGCCCTCGATTTATACTCATAACAATTACCACCAGCTACAAGATCGCCAGATTTAAGCTTACGGCAAAGCTCAAGCGCTATAAACATATATTCCTCTGAGCGGAAAATGTAATCGTCGCCGAAAGCAGAGAATTTATCCGATGCTGAGAATGCGTCGACGGTTCATGCGTTCAATGCCGCGGTGTGCGTGCTTCTGTGTCGCTGAAGACCCCTGACGGTACACACTGCGACCCGTCATTGTAGGCAGAATTATTTCAAACATGTATAGGTCTTAATATATTTAGGTGTTCTGAAATTAAGAAAATCAACTTTATCCACATCAACACCGTAGTAGTATGAAATCTTATTCATCGCCAAGCTCTCGAGTTCAAAATAATCAGCACCCTCCGGGTATGATTTGTTGATGGACTGTGGCGCGACGAGTAGCTTCATATTGCTAGCTCTGCAATTCAGAAAGTAAAGCCCTGGTCGTCCGTATATTGGAGACGTTGTGGCGACAAAACTATATTCACTTAGAATGCCAACGCCCGTCACATCTCTGAGAATTTGAGGACGGTCGCCAGACAGGTGCCTTTTCTGCGAAACCATCAGATTTATCCGGCATACAGCGCGCCGAACACGTTTTTGCGCCGTTTTGCCCGTCAGACATATTGGCTGACATCGCCGGACACATTGTCGAACACCTGTCCGACGGCCAGAGCCCGTGAGCCGGGAAGAAATCCGTTTAAACGCCTCCGAGCTTCAGCTCGCATGTTCTATGTTCAACGGCTTGCCGTTAAACGTAGGACGCAACTTGCGCAGAGCTTTTAGAAGTTCAACGGTGTTTTACAAAATGTTTGCACCTCTGTTTGACAGAACTTAACTTTTGTCTAGCAAACCGAGGGAAGTTCACACTATGTCATTTCTTTGGGAGCCGCCGCCCACTCAGCCAAGAATCGATCTCTCCACTCAGACAATATTTTGTAGTACTCCTCCGCGCTCATCCAATACTCAGAAACGGACTGGAGTGTTTCCTTGTGGCTCTCTTGGCTAGTAAACCCTATTAAGCGCACTCTATCACCGATATCCATCTGTAGGACATAGCTCCCGTCGTCAAAGGCTTCGTCACCATCGGGAGCCCAGGAAATCTTCCCCTTGGAGACTGCGGAAGAGAACTGTTTCGCTGATAGGCCGAAAAACAGTTCTTCTGGGTCATGCTCTCCAGTGTATTCTATTCTTCTATACGCGTCGGCAATT
The DNA here is from genome assembly GCA_049653105.1 of Alphaproteobacteria bacterium. Taxonomy (GTDB): domain Bacteria; phylum Pseudomonadota; class Alphaproteobacteria; order UBA9219; family RFNS01; genus JBASFQ01. The sequence continues at coordinate 11,799 of JBASFQ010000017.1, read as the reverse complement.
TCGACAGGATTAGGCACTGAACTGAACGGCACGACGTGTTTTCCCCGACAGGCAATCCGATCTTCCACAGCACCGAAGGAACATGCCAGAAGCGTTGCGTCCCTTTCTCGAACTCCGTAGCATTTTCCATTGAGGTAAATCACAAAATACCCCCACGCAAGCAGACCCGGCTGCTCGTAAGCGTTTTTTATATAAGACTCGATAGCAAATCTCTTTGGATCTCCGATCATGAGTGATGCTGTCATCTTCACCTACCTTACATCCCTTCATCTTAGGCCCCCACTCTGTGGAAGCTGCTGTACAAATAAGTAAAAAACAATGCACGCGCCTTGCAAAGGCAAATCATCGTCCATGAACCAAGGATATTACGCGTTCAAGCAAATCAGAATATTTATCAGACACCAAGCCAACGTCTGGATGATAGCGAAAACCTGAATGCTGGACATGGGCGGCCTGCATGGCGCACAAAGCAAACTCACGAGACTCTCCAAGCTGCAACGATTGTTTTGCAATAGTTGCATTTATTGCATTCCATAAAAAGTGTTCTACCGGAAACGTTAAACGCTTCTTGCTCATCATAAGAATTACGACGGCACGCTGATACTTGTCTGCCAATGACTGATTTACTATGAGCAATGGAAGGTCTAAGTACGCATGTGTGAGAGAGTGTGGAAATTCGGCTTCACGGGCCAGAGCATCCTCATAAGATGAAATAGCTTCCGCTATCTTGCCCTGCGCTACATATGCTTCTGCTCGAATAGTGAAAGCTTGTGACCTGAATATATCTACTGGAAATTCAAAATAGCGATTCAGTAAAAGGTGGGCGGTCTCAGGATAGGATTTAGCAATACAGCGAGCTTGTATTTTTAAATATTGCGCTTTGCCTCTGGCTCGCCCGAGTTTTTTAAAGAAATGGTCAGCAATCGTGCCGTCCCATGTCTCATTTCGGAAACAATTTTTGTCATCCATGAATAATTACCAATTTAGGTTCGCGCATAGATTGACCACGACACAATTTTGCAGCTTCCTTGTGTCCACGCCGCGCTGCTTTTCTTAACCACTTAAATGCAGACGTCCGGTTTTTTCTTACTCCGTCGCCGTGAAGATAACACAGTCCAAGATTGTATTGTGCGCGGAGAACACCCGCTTCCGCAGCAAATCGGTACCAGTAGGCAGCTGCTTTTAAATCCGACTTCGTTCCTTCGCCTTCGTGATAGCAATAGCCTACATCACTCGCGCCTTCTTCGTCCCCATTTGTACGCCGTCAAGGCTAGTTGGACATAATGGGGTATATTGCTAAGGTGATATTTCTGGCTCATCGTAGAACCGAAAGGAACGAAGATGAGAGAGAAACCAGACAGCCGCGCCGCGGTCGAGAAGACCGTCCGTGACATTAAACGCCGCACCCGCCGTCAGTTTGGAGCCGAAGACAAAATCCGCATCGTGCTGCAAGGCCTGAGGGGCGAAGACAGCATTGCCGAGATCTGCCGCAAGGAAGGACTGCACCAGAACCTGTATTACCGCTGGAGCAAAGAGTTTCTGGAAGCAGGTAAGAAACGTCTGGCCGGAGATGTTACCCGCGAAGCTGGGAGCGATGAGGTCAAATCCCTGCGCTCGGAAGCCGCACAGCTGAAAGAAGCCCTTGCCGAGGCCACACTTGAAAACCGTCTGCTTAAAAAAAGCGTGATCGCGGATGGGGAGTTCGGCATATGAGATATGTCGCCTCGGAAAAGCTGGAGATCATCCGCACGGTGGAGCAATCTTCGTTAGGGGTGCGCCGGACGCTGGCGCAAATCGGCATCTCGCGCTCGACTTTCTATAACTGGTATGGCCGCTATGTCGCGGATGGGCTTGTCGGGTTGGAGGACAAAAAGCCGGCACCTGGCCCTGTCTGGAACAAAGTGCCCGATGTCGTTGCGGAACAGCTGGTGACACTGGCCCTTGCCGAGCCAGACTTGTCGTCACGTGAGCTAGCGGTGCGGTTTACCGAGCTAAACCGCTATTATCTATCGGAATCATCGGTGTATCGCATCCTGAAGAGCCGCGATCTGATCACAGCTCCGGCATTCATCGTCATGAAGGCGGCTGACAAGTTCATCAACCCAACCACGGCGGTCAACCAGCTTTGGCAGACAGACTTTACCTACATCAAAATCATCGGTTGGGGCTGGTATTATCTCTCGACGGTGATGGATGACTTCTCGCGTTATATTATCGCTTGGCGGCTGTGCCGATCAATGAGTGCCAGAGACGTTGCTGACACGCTGCAGAATGCCTTGGATGCCACGGGGCTTAGTCGCGTCAATGTCCGGCATCGTCCTCGGCTGCTTAGCGACAATGGGCCGTGCTACGTCTCACAGGAACTGCGGGCTTGGCTCGGTGAGAACGGCATCCCGCACACGCGCGGCAAACCCTATCACCCAATGACACAGGGCAAGATCGAACGTTGGCACCGCACGCTGAAGGACCGCATCCTGCTCGAGAACCATTACCTGCCGAGCGATCTCGAACGACAGCTGGACGACTTCGTTACCCACTACAACACAAGGAGATATCATGAAAGTCTGAATAACCTGACGCCCGAATGCGTCTTCACCGGACAAAGCGTTGCCGTCCTCAAAAAGCGCGATGCCATCAAACGCAAGACCATCGCTTTACGAAAGCAGTTGCACCTCGAACGAGCCGCAGCTTAATATCAACCAACGGGAGCCAGATCATCACCTTATCTTTTTAGCTCAGTTGTCCAAATTTATCTGACGACGTACAGCAAAGTAGTGACGTCATGCTTGGCGCACTCGTCAAGATCATGCTCTTGAGATGACAACTCCTGATTCAGCTCTAATTTGACGCATTTTAGTGTCTTGCGCGTGGATTCAATCCAGAAATTCCGCACGATAGCCGCAATACATGGGCAAAGTGATAGTTCGTATCTGTGGTCTGTCTCATTGCAAGTACAGTTATCAACGTATCCTGCACCAGGTGTCGCCTTAGAGAGCAGCACTCATCGAATTGTCCCATATGTTGCTGCTAAACTTTAACATCAACCCGTGGTTACACCCAGAAGAAAATATGTTGAGTCAGGTGTAACCATCTCCCTCTAAGGAACGTATTTACTCCTAGTAAGACGCTCGAAAGAGGCCTCCACAAGATATTCTGCCGATATCCTGTTATGCCAAAGAAACGTTCAGTGGAGGGATAGTTAACCAAAAAACTCAGTGCCTATTATTTTTATGAAGGACAGAGGTCCACTGCCGTCGCTGTGGGGGGGGGGGGGGGCACTTGGGACATGTGTTTGATGACGGACCAGAGCCAACGGGCAAGAGATATTGCATGAATGGTTTAGCCCCCAAGTTTACTCCTGCAGAGAAGGATATCAAATGATGCGTTCTATGATTTTGCTGGCTTTAGCAATTATGTTGGGGTTGCCGCAACTTGCGCGTGCTGAAATCAAAACGATGATTTTGGCGGGCGGCTGTTTCTGGTGTCTGCAGCATGATATGAAACAGATCAAAGGGGTTGTTGAAGCAAAATCCGGCTATGCAGGCGGTGATCGGCCACAACCAACATACCAAGATTACAACAAGCTTTCCGAGGCTTATAAAACAGCTCACCTTGAGGTCGTAGAAATAAAGTATGACAGCACAGTAATCAGCCCCAAAGAACTTATACGTTATTTTCTTCGCAAAATTGACCCGACTGACGGTGAAGGCCAATTCTGTGATCGCGGGTCATATTACCGTCCCGCAATTTTTATTTCCTCTGACGCTGAAAAATTCCTTGCAGAATCCGAGATAAAATTGGGAGAGGCTGCGATTAAAAAAACTTTCTCAGTTGACTTGTTACCAAGTGCCGCATTTTGGGCAGCCGAAGACTACCATCAGGACTATGCCGAGAAAAATCCTCTGCAATATAAATTCTACCGTTATCGCTGCGGCCGCGATGCGCGTGTTGAGGATGTATGGGGCAAACAATGATGCGAAACAGTTTTACCTCAGCTTATGGCCATTTCCGGCGTTTAATCTTCATCGGCTTAACGGGTTTTGTGATGATGATTGTAGGGAACAATCAGTCTATGGCGCAGGATTCTCCAACCTTCAAAGTGGTTGAACTGTATACGTCTCAATCATGCTCTTCGTGTCCTGCTGCCGATAAAATCCTGGAAATAATGTCGCGAGACACAAATACTATCACTCTAGCCTATCATATAACATACTGGGATCACTTGGCATGGAAAGACAAACTGTCTCTACCGGCCGCAACTCAGCTGCAGAAAGAATTTAACGCAGAACGAAATGCTCCTCAAATTTACACCCCGCAAATGGTGGTGAATGGCGAGCAAGAATTTGTTGGCTCTGACGGCAACAAAGCAGCGGCTGCACTAAAGTCGGCGACAACTGTTCCTGAGATTCTGCTCCGGCGCGAGGAAGAAAATTTGCATATAACTCTGCCCAGCATCAACTGGCAGGATGCAAAAAGTCAATATCGTTTGATGTTGCTTAAAATTGGAGCACCACACAATCAATATATCGAACGAGGAGAAAATTGGTCTCGCACAGTATTCTACACATCACCGGTGATTGCATTAGACGATATCGCTCATGAATTCCAGTCATCAAACACTATAAGCCTTCCCCTACAACACGAGGACGGCATTCATGATGTTGTAATCTTGTTAAGAGAGATGCGCGCTGGCCGTATTGTCGCAGCGGGTCGTCACAAAATTGTAAGATAACAGGATTGCGCATGTCATACTCACTCGGCAGAAGATTATGTAGTGAATTCCTTGGAACGTCCTTGCTGCTGACTGTCGTCATCGGGTCTGGCATTATGGGGGAGAACCTCGCGGGTGGGAACGTTGCCATCGCGCTCCTTGCCAATACCCTTGCAACGGGTGCGGCTCTCGTTGTCCTCATTACTATTTTTGGCCCCGTTTCCGGCGCGCATTTTAATCCAGCCGTAACGCTAACTTTCCTTTTGCGGAGAGAATTCGATAAAAAAGCTGTTATCCCTTACCTCTCAGCGCAAATTGCGGGCGGGATTGTCGGCGTCCTCATCGCTCACACCATGTTTGCCGAACCCGTTTTACAAATTTCAACGAAACTGCGTGATGGATCGGCATTAGGGTTTTCAGAGTTTATCGCCACATTCGGCCTTATTGCTACCATTCTTGGCAGCGTTCGCTTTAAACCCGATTTTGTTCCGGTCGCTGTGGGGCTTTATATTACATCGGCCTATTGGTTCACGGCATCGACTTCGTTTGCCAATCCTGCCGTGACAATCGCGCGTATGTTTTCAGACACCTTCGCCGGAATCGCGCCATCTTCTGCGCCGGTTTTCATCATCTGCCAGCTGGCTGGAGCACTTGTTGGAGCCTACGTCTTGGGATGGATGCTTAAGGGTAAAGAAGCATGAATAAGAAGACACTCATCCGCTTTATGATAGTTTTGTTCCTTCTTGTTGCCGTCATAGCGGCATGGAAGCTGCATCTCACTGATTACTTAAGCCTCGAATTTATCCGTACGCAGCAAGCCGCCATTGCGAGCTACTATAACGAACATCCATTCATAACCGTGGGGTTGTTTTTTACCGCCTGCGTCGCGGTGGCCGCACTGTCGTTGCCTGGAGCTGCCGTCATGACACTTTTGGGCGGGGCGTTGTTCGGCTTCTGGCAAGGCTTGGTCTCTGTATCCTTCTCCAGCACCATTGGTGCCACGCTGGCTTTTCTTTTATCACGGTTTTTACTGAAAGATTGGATACAAGGACGTTACCAAAAGCAACTGGCCACGCTCAACGAAGGCTTCATGAAGGAAGGCGCGTTCTATCTTTTCGCCTTGCGTCTGATCCCCGTATTCCCATTTTTCCTTGTCAATATCCTGACGGGCGTCATGCCGATCAAAACACGTCAGTTCTATGGCGCAAGCCAACTTGGCATGCTGCCTGGGACGGCGGTTTATGTTTACGCAGGTACGGAGCTTGGAAAAATCCAGTCTCTCTCCGACATCGCGTCGCCATCTCTTTTGGCGGCTTTTATTGTTTTGGGGTTGTTTCCCTTGATTGCCAAAAAAATCGTCGCGGCCATCCGCCGCCGGAGGAAAGCATGAGCAAATACGACTACAATGTAATCGTTATCGGCGGTGGCTCGGCAGGGCTGGTTTCGTCTTATATTGCCGCCGCACTGAAGGCGAAGGTTGCCCTGATTGAAAAGCATAAAATGGGCGGCGATTGCCTGAATACGGGCTGTGTACCGAGCAAGGCGTTGCTCCGGTCAGCCAAAATGTTGTCCTATGCCCGCAGAGCTGAAGAGTTCGGGTTCAATAAAACAACAGTCGATTTTGATTTCGCCAAGGTGATGGAACGCGTCCAAAGTGTCATTACGGCCATTGCGCCGCATGATTCCGTTGAGCGCTATACGCAGCTTGGTGTCGATTGTATCGAAGGTGCGGCCAAGATTGTGGCCCCCAACCGTGTCGAGGTAAACGGCAAGACGCTGACCGCACGCAGCATCATCGTAGCGACGGGTGCGCGGCCAATGGTTCCACCAATCCCAGGTCTTGATCAAATCGACTATCTAACAAGCGATACGGTCTGGAATCTGCGGGAACGTCCGCAGCGACTGCTTGTTCTGGGCGGTGGGCCAATTGGTGCTGAAATGGCACAGGCTTTCTCAAGGCTGGGATCGGAAGTCACCATCGTCGAAATGGCCCCCCACCTGTTGGTGCGCGAAGATGCTGAAGTCATCGATTTTGTCACCAACAAGTTTCAGGCCGAAGGCATTCGGGTTCTGACAAACCATAAAGCCAAATCGTTCAGAGCGGATAGCGGACAAAAAATATTGACGTGCGAACATACCGGACGCGATGTCGATATCGCTTTCGATCAAATCATCATCGCTCTTGGGCGGCAGGCAAATGTGACGGGGTTCGGGCTTGAAGAGCTTGGCGTAAAACTCTCCCCACGGAAAACCGTAGATGCCGATTCCTTTCTTGAAACGAATATCCCTGGCATTTACGTTTGCGGCGACGTCACAGGGCCATATCAATTTACCCATACCGCCGCGCATCAAGCCTGGTACGCGAGCGTAAACGCGCTCTTTGCGCCCTTCAAGCGGTTCAAGGTCGATTACCGTGTCATTCCATGGACGACGTTCACCGATCCCGAAGTGGCGCGTGTCGGCCTCAACGAGAAAGACGCTAAAGAGAAGAATATTCCCTATGAGATCACGACATACGGTATCGACGATCTTGATCGCGCAATCGCCGACAGCGAAGCACATGGGTTCGTCAAAGCCCTGACAGTGCCAGGAAAAGACAAAATTCTCGGCGTGACGATCGTCGGCACGCATGCAGGCGACATTATCCCCGAATTCATCCTCGCCATGAAGCATGGTCTAGGGCTGAATAAAATACTCGGTACGATCCACATCTACCCAACGCTCGGCGAGGCCAACAAATATGCGGCTGGCGTTTGGCGTAAGGCGCATGTGCCGAAACTCGGATTAAAGATCGTTGAAAAATTCCTTGCATGGAGAAGAACATAAAATGGACGGGAGTCTTTCCAGAACCAATCGATTTGATGAAACGCTTTCGCGCAGTGGGCTGAAGTTCAAGCGCGAGGTTATAACGACGCTACAGGTCAATATCGGCAAAAGGTGCAATCAGGCGTGCCACCATTGCCATGTCGAGTCTGGCCCCAACCGCACCGAAAATATGGAACGGATGACGATAGACCGGATAGTTGAGCTTTTGCAGACGGAGCCGGATATTACACTTGTCGATATCACGGGCGGCGCGCCGGAGCTTAATCCGCATTTTCGCACTTTCGTTACGCAAATTCGTGCCATGGGCAAGAACGTCATTGATCGTTGTAACCTAACGGTTCTTTTTGAAAAGGGACAGGAAGATACAGCGGAATTTCTGGCCGAACAAAAGGTGCAGATCGTCGCTTCACTGCCATGCTATCTCGAAGACAACGTCAATGCGCAACGTGGCAAAGGCGTGTTTGGTAAAAGCATCGCCGCACTCGAAAAGCTCAATGCCTTGGGATACGGAAAGCCCGATAGCGGATTAATCTTGAACCTTGTCTATAACCCTGTCGGTACACATTTGCCGCCGGAGCAGAAAAAGCTGGAGGCTGCCTATAAGGAGCATTTGCACAAGAACTTCGGCCTTGTGTTCAATAGTCTTTTCACGATCACGAATATGCCAATAAAGCGTTTTGCGCATATGCTGGAGCGCGATGGTCTAGCCGAGCAGTATATGCAGCTCCTGATCGATAACTTCAATGTGCAAGCCGCACAGGAAGTGATGTGCAAACAGCTTGTCTCCATCAGCTGGGACGGAAAGCTCTATGATTGCGATTTCAACCAGATGCTGGAAATTCCCTTGAATTTCAGATCGAGGACGATATGGGACATTCCGTCCTTCTCGTCACTTGATCAGGATATCGCTTTTGCAGACCATTGTTTTGGCTGCACAGCGGGCGCAGGAAGTTCCTGCACAGGCGCATTGTTAACAACAGGAGAAAAAACATGACATCATCCGCGCAAGCTCTACAAAAAAACGTTCAGGAATATTACGGTGAAACCCTGCAAGGCAGTGTCGATCTCAAGACTAGCGCTTGCTGTCCCATTGATGCGATTCCAGAGCATCTGCGACCTTTTTTAAAAAATATTCATTCGGAAATTCAGGAGAAATTCTACGGATGTGGCTCTCCCATTCCGCAATCATTGGACGGCATGACCGTTTTCGATCTTGGGTGCGGCACTGGACGGGATGCCTATATTCTGGCGCAACTCGTGGGGCCAAAGGGTAAAGTTATCGGCGTGGACATGACGGAGGCGCAGCTGAATGTTGCCAAGAGGCATGTGGATTATCATGCCACCGCTTTTGGATATGTTCGCCCGAACACGGAATTTCATCACGGGTATATTGAAGACTTACAGGCTCTTGGCATTAAAGATAATTCCATTGATGTCGTCGTCTCCAACTGCGTGATTAATCTTTCCGCCAACAAGGAGGCCGTGTTCCGCGAGATTTTTCGCGTGCTGAAGCCGGGCGGCGAGCTTTATTTCTCTGATGTCTTTGCCGGACGACGTGTGCCGGAACATTTGCAGCAGGACAAAGAGCTTTTGGGCGAATGTCTGGGCGGTGCGATGTATTCGGAAGATTTCCGGCGCATAATGCGTAAGATAGGCTGCCTTGATTACCGCATGATGAGCAAGGGTCGTATCGCGCTTAACGATCCCGAAATTGAGAAAAAGGCAGGCATGATCGACTTTTACGCGATCACGGTACGCGCCTTTAAATGCGACCTTGAGGATATTTGCGAGGATTACGGCCATGTCGTGACGTATAAAGGAACGATGGCCGAAGCACCGCATGGGTTTCGCCTCGATGACCATCATCTTTTCAAGACCGGAATGCCTGAGCGTGTGTGCGGCAACACATGGAAGATGTTAATGGAAACGCGTTTTGCGCAGCACTTCTCCTCCATGGGCAATTTCTCGACACATTACGGCGCATTCGACTGCGCCCCCTTAACCGGAGCGGAAAGCAATGCTCCCGCAGGCGCGTGCTGCTAGAAAGGAAATATCATGTTGGGAATTATCGGTGGCACAGGATTTTACAAGCTTCAAGGGTTAGAGATTGTTGATGAAGTGGAAATGGATACGCCCTTCGGCAAACCTTCCGCGCCTTTGACAAGGGCACGTACCGCGAACAAGGATGTCTTTTTCCTTCCTCGCCATGGCGCGCGGCACCAATTTCTGCCGCATGAGGTTAATTACCGCGCTAATATCTATGCTCTTAAAAAGGCTGGCGTAAAGCAACTCATTGGGTTTTCCGCCGTCGGTAGCTTGCGTGAAGAGATCGCGCCAGGTGATTTTGCCATCCCCACCCAGTATATCGACTGGGTTAAAGACGGTCGGGCAAAAACCTTTTTCGGCAACGGCGTCACGGCTCATGTCTCAACGGCAAGGCCTGTGTGTCAAAAGCTCATGGATGGGCTGATCCGCGCGGCTCAGAAGACGAGTGTCACCATCCATACAGGTAAGACCTATGTCTGCGTCGACGGCCCGCGTCTTGGCACCCAAGCCGAAAGTCATCTCTTTCGGCAAATCGGCGGTGACCTTGTCGGTATGACGAATGTGCCAGAAGTGTTTTTGGCACGTGAGGCGCAGATTTGTTACGCGATTGTCGGTATTGCCACGGATTATGATTGTTGGAAGGAAAATCCGGCTGAGCATGCGGATACCGCCACTATCATCGCGCGTTATGGCGCGAGTTTGACAAAGGCCAACGCCATGCTTTTGGCTTTTCTGGAGGGGGATTTGCCCGAAGAGAATCCTTCATGTCGGGAAAGCCTGAAAGGCGCTGTCATGACGCCGGATGACGCTCTATCTGCGGACGCACGCGCCATGCTTGCGGTTTTGAAATCTTAAGCGCCATGAAGCTGTCCGTCATCATTCCCATAGCCGCCGATGAAGGAGCGTGGAAGGATTTGCTCGCCGACCTTGCGGGATTACCGCCCAGCAGCGAAATAATCTTCGCTTTGCCGCAAGGGACGCCGTACTTGGAAATATCTGCACCCCATCCATGGATGCTTATTAAACAAATCAGCGAGGGTATGGGACGCGCCACACAAATGAATGCCGCCGCACGCGTAGCCGATGGCACGCAATTATGGTTTTTGCATGCGGATTCGCGTCTAGGGCAAGAGACTATCCCCGCATTGTTGCGCAGACTGAGCCAATATCCTGATTGGCTTTTATACGGCGATTTGAAATTTCTTTCTGATGCCACGCCTTTGATGAAGCTCAATGAAATGGGAACGTGGGTTCGCTCGCGTCTGCTGGAGATGCCTTTTGGCGACCAAGGCCTTTGTATACGTAAGAAGCTGTTTCATGAGATAGGCGGATATCCGGAGAATGTGAAATATGGCGAGGATCATGTGTTTGTCTGGCGCGCCCGCCAGCGCGGGATAGTCTTGCGATCTATTGAAGCGCCGATTTATACGAGCGCCAGAAAATACCGCGACCGTGGTTGGTTTAAAACAACCGCGCGGCATGTGGCGCTAAGCTACAAACAGGCATGGCCTGAATTCTGCCGTCTTATATTCCGGCGAGGTGACGCATGACAGGTGCGCTCGCCATTTTTGCCAAGACACCTGGTTTGTCGCCCGTAAAAACGAGGCTGGCGGCGGATATCGGCGTCGAAAAAGCGGAGCAGTTCTATCGGTATAGCGTCAAATGCCTTGAGGAGCTTGCGCTGACCGTCCTGCGGGAAACGCAAGGCTCTCTCGTTCCTTACTGGGCCGTCGGTGAAGAAAACGGCCTGAATCATCCTCTTTGGGAAAATTTCGATCGGTTATGGACGGGGGATGGCGGCTTGGGACACAGGCTAAATTACGTTTATGCGGAGCTTTTGAAAAAACATGACCATGTCATTCTTATCGGCACCGACAGCCCGCAACTATCTTCAGGTCGCATCATCGAGGCTCATGACATTCTCATGAAAAAAGCGGGGCATGCCATCGGCCCTGCGGAAGATGGGGGCTATTATCTGTACGGTGGTCACGTTCCTTTACCCTGTGACTTGTGGCTCTCAGTTCCATACAGCGTCCCACAGACATGCACCGTTTTTGCTGAAAAACTACAGCTACATGGCGAGATACACTACCTTACCAAAACATTTGATGTCGATCTCTTAGTGTCCGTTCCGAAACTTGTTGAATTGAATGAATCATTTGTGATTCATATATAGGCAGCCCGATAGGAGGGGCTGCTGATGTGGACACGAGAAA
>JBASFQ010000016.1:0-68490 GCA_049653105.1 Alphaproteobacteria bacterium | reverse complement strand
GCGTCAATCCCGCCGGAATCAATCGGCTCATCGTCAGGTTTTCACAAAACAGCCGCGCGCTCACAAACAGTTTTTGCTTGTCCTTCAAACGCGCCCAGACTGCCGCCGGTGTGCCGACAACCGGCGTCCCCCCATCCGCAGGATCATAAGTGGCGGGATTATCCAAAGTCTCCTGTTCCTGCTTGCTGGGTGGCACCAGAACCGCATTATCCAGAATGGTCGAAGGCCGCAAAAAGGCATGTTCCCGTACCGGGTCGCTGACACAACGATTCCGGTCAAACCATTCCACACCAAAATCGCTGTCGGTGAAATTGGCCGCCGCCGTGCCGCGCCGCAATTGCCCGCTCTTGCACAATCGGTAAAGCCAGGACGCCGCCATACGCGTCGGTGAAAATTCCTGACTTGTCCCGACCCTGGGCAAAACTTCACTCAGGGCACGCTTGGTTTCATGGCCATATTGATCCGTGGTTGATCTGAAATCTCTCGTAATTGTTTCCAGGTTACAGGACCAATCGTCGCTATGCACCGGATATTCTGCAGCCGCCTTGTTGACGGCGCGGTGATACCGCAGGAATGTGTCGCTCTTGGTATAGGCAAGAACGGCCTCTTTATGAACCAGCGCATCTTTGGTGAGAGTTGCATTAAAAGTGGCTTGTGCACCGGCGAGCGCATCCACAAAACTAAGCTGGAGCCTCAGAATAAAAGGGAGAATGACACCCTCGGCGGTCACGCCGGCCAGCGTCGGAGCCAGCTTGGTACAAACGCACTGCGCCGCCGCCGGAGCCGGTGACAACAGCGTCAGCGCGACCAAAGCCGAGAGCAGCATCCCGCGTCGTCGAACCCTGTATGCGCCTCGTGGAACCATGTCCTCATCCATATCGAGCTCACCGACTCCGGAACTTTGCCGCCCCTTCCATGACAATCGCCACAGCTTACGGCGAGATCACATGAACCTTGCTCCGGTAATTGATGCGCGGAATGCTTGAATAAATCAGCGGCGGCGGCGGCGGCGGGAACCCGGTGAAAGTCCCTATCGGTAATCCGTTACAAGTCGTCGGCCCAAAACTAAAGAGGAACCTGGGCAAGGTAATATTCAGATTAAAAAATGGAATACAAATCAATGAGGCAAGATAATTTAACAGTGCCGCAATCGCACTACAGGCAAAGGTGACGATCATATTGATGACCTGACCCACGACAAAGTCCAGAAGAGTCAAAATAGCAGTACTCAGCGCCCCTCCGTAGAAAGCAAGGGATCCTAGCGCCCTGATAATCCCCAATATCGCCCGACCTCCGGGCCCGAGGATAAAGTTCACCCGACACCAGACGGACTGTCCCAGCGCTTCGTTGATTTGATCAACAAAAGGGAAAATCTCAGGAATACTTTCCTTTCTCAACAGGGTTTGCAGATTCATCCGCTGCTTTTCAAACGACCCCTTGAAGCTCCGTATACAGACGCATGGGCTACAGATCACACCGAGCGGGCCGCTTAAATCACATATCCGGTCGATATCGGCCTTGTAACTATCATGCACCAGTGTCGAGGGGCACATGCCGGACGGCACCATAGCCCCCTGCGCCAATGCCGGCGTCGGCATAGATGACAAAACAAGCAATGTGAGGAAATAACAAACCGGCAGGAAAATACCGAAAAAACTGCGTCTGCCCGGCTTTGCCATATTGTCCCCCGCCCTGAAATCGTGGATTTGGTTCAAACTAATGGTAGTTTATACCCAAATATTATCATAACTCCTTAATAATATTTCAGCAATAGTTATCACATCGTTAACCCGCGATCTCGGACCTGCGCCCGACTGGCTGCCAACCAAAAAATGGTTAGCGCCGCCAGCGCCAAGAATGAATCCGTCCATAAACTGAAGGCGCCCCCGGCCAGCGTCAGATAACTGGCCCAGGCGGCCAGTCCGGCACCCTGCAACAACCGCGGCCAGCTTTGCATGCGCACCAGGCACCAGAGCGCCAGAGCGACAGCCCAACTCCAACCCGGCGGCCCCAGCTCCAGCCACAACTGTAACGCCGCATGATGCGGATGCGCGGCGGGACCGGTGGCATAAAGATAGGGCGCATGCGGCGGGGTTATGACCGGAATGACACCAGCGGCATCCAACCCATGGCCGACCAGAGGATCCAGCCAACCCCACCGCATCATATAATCCCAGATTTCAAACCGGTGCTGCCATGATACCGGCAGATGGCGTAGTGCTTCTGGATACTGGTCAAAGATCCATGGCACCGCCAGAAGGATTCCTGCCGCCACCACTCCCAGCAACCCTACCACGGCCAGCTTCGCCAGACGTGGCAACCACCAGACCAGCACGGCGACCCCTGCCCCAACCGCCAGCGCCAGCAGCGCGCCACGCGAAGCGCTGTACACGACAAGCACCGCCAGGCCGAGCCACACCAAGGCCGCCACTCGCCCACGCCCCTGCTGCATCAAATGTACGCCGAGCGGCCAAATCAGGACGGCGGCATAACTCAGACCCCGGTCATAATAAACGAGATTATCGCCCTTGAAATGAAACCACGGCATCAGCACTTGACCGCCGGTCAGAAATTCCGCCAGCAACACCAGTTCAACCGTCAGCACCGCCCAGGGCAGATAACGGAACCAGTCCGGCCAGCGCACCGGAATCCTGGTCGTATGTAACAACAGCGCCAACGGCACTGCAGCGCTGATCACGCGCCAGCTCATCGGCCAGGCACGGTCGGGGGCAAAAGCATTCAGATTGGCCAGCAGGATCAACAACGCCAACCCGCCGCCGAAACCGATCACCGCCCAATCGGCAGTCAGGAAATTCCGTTGCGCCGCGACGGCCAGCCCAAACAACAAAATCCCGCCGCTAATCCCCGCCAACGCCAGACTTCCGCCCGCCACCATGCCGATGGTCAGCGCCCCGGTCAGCATGACGGCAATAATATGTCCACGCCAAATGGCGGCGCGCGCGGGTGTCAGGAAGTTTTCGCCCATGACCGCGACTCCGCCAGAATTTTCTCATAGAGCGCCTGCATCTGCCGCACCACCGCCACGCGTGTGAATTGCGCTTCATAGGCGGCGCGCCCCCCGGTGCAAAGCGCCGCGCGCAACCCGGGCTGTTCCAGCACCTGCCGCACCGCCTGCGCCAATGCCGTCGCATCATCAATCGGCACCAGCATGCCGTTTTCCTGATGCCGCACAAAAGCCGCTGGCCCGGCGGCCGCAGCGGCCACCAGCGGCACCTGCGCCGCCCAGGATTCCAGCATGACCGTGCCGAACGGCTCATACCGCGAGGGCAGCACACAGATATCAGCCGCGCGCAACAAGGCTCCGCGATCCTGCCGCCAACCCAGAAAGCGCACGCGATCAAGCACCCCGAGCTGCGCCGCCTGCCGCTGCAGCTCCGGCAATAACGGCCCATCGCCCGCCAGCCATAAATAGCATTCCGGCAATGACCCCAGCGCCTGCAACAGAACATCCAGACCCTTTTTGGGGTGCAACCGCGACAGAGCCAAAAGAATTTTGGCATTTTCTGGCGTATCCAATGTGGCGCGATCCACCGCAGGCGCCAGATCAAGGGTCGGAAAAGTCGGGATAAAATGGCTGCGTTCCGGAGGCACACCCTGCGCCCGCTGCTGCGCGACAATATCGGGTGTCACGCCGATAAAATGGCGGCACGCCTTGAAATGACGCACCTCGTAATAGCCGCCGAACCAGCCGATGACGGGAATTACCACCTTGCGCGGCACAAGCGACGCCGCGCGCCGCATCCAGCAATGAATAAGATCGGGACGCCGCGCCGCCACCAGATGCGCCAGCGCCGCGCGTTGCAGGAAAGGAAGTTTCTGCCGGAGAATGTCGGGGGCAATCTGCACGCCCGCAGCGCGCAGCGACGGCAACCGCACCTGATCAGGGTGCCAAACCGCCGTCTGTTCCACGCCGGCAGCATGCAGCGCCAGCGCCATATCGGCGGCATAGGTCTCGGCGCCCCCATTACCGCGCCCGGCCATGATGTGAAGAACATGCATGAAGCATATTTAGCGCGAACCGCAAGCTCTGTCGCGCCTCTTATGCATTCAGAAAGTGCAATTCAGGAAAAACAACGGCGCATAATTTATTTGCGGTCGCCGTCACGCGCGCCGAACAGTTTCTCGCGCAACGCACGCGCGGCTTCCTGTGCCACCAGATTCAACGATTCCGGCAGACTGAGATCAATGTCTTCCTGCGCGCCGGGCAAAGGCTCAAGCGCCGTTGCATCGGCCGCCGCCAGACTCGGACGCCGCTCGATTTCCGGCGTCGTGGCAACATCCTGATAGGTAAAGCCGCCGTCGTCGCCATCGCCGACAGCAAGCTCATCCCCTGCCCGCAATCCGGCCGGTGCCCGATCAACCGTCACGGAACTTAGACTACCGCTACCCCCCGATTTGGCAGCCGCAGGAGGCTTGGCCACCGCACCCCCAACCGCCATCGGCACTTCAACCTTGGCCGGAGCGACAACGGGAGCCGCCAAAATAAATTTCACCAAAGCGGCAATCCCGCTTTTAAAGCCATCACCGTTGAATTTACCACGCACGGCGGCAGAAGCGGCGATCAGACTCCCAAGTTCGCCAGCAGGCGGCGCTGTCGGCCCGTCAACAGCCATCCATTTGGCGTCGCGCAGCTTGACGGTCATGTCATACAAAGCCTTGTCGCGTGCCAGGGTCGATGACGTGTTCGGCGGCACGGCCAGAAAACGATGTACGCGCAATGCCTTCACCTTCGGCGCGACAGCATGGAACAGCCGCGTCGTGACCAGCGCATTGCCGAAGAAAGTATAAGCCTCGCCTTCTTTCTGAACACGCAGATGATCATAAGTCACGCGCGGCGCAATACGCATCGCAGTGTCGCGCTTGTCATAGTAAGGAGTGTTAAAAAACAAGTTGGAAACGGTATCGGTCGGCGCATTGAAACTGTTGGCTTCGTAAATCGCCCCGAACCCGGCATGTTTATCAAGAAAGTCCTTGGTATCGGTCGGATCTTCAAGTTTGCCGAACAGCTTAATATTACAGTTGCCGAGAATCGACCGCGCTTCCTGCTTGACGCGTTTTTCCATCGCCGGCAAATCCTGCGCGGCAAAAACCAGCGAGAAGCCGAGCGAGCGCGCCTGCGCCGCCATCACTGCCATACCCTGTGCGGTATAATAGCCAACTTCATCGAACACGGTCATGAAGGAGGAGCTGGAGCGCGTCTGCTTGCTTTCGATTGCGGTCTCCCACGAACCTTCGACCGTATTGCCGAGCGTCGCGCCCATCATCCCCTTGATGCTGGCGGCGACAATCTTACCGAGGTTGGCAGCTTCATCACCCGACTTTTCCAGCGCCGGGATTAACACCACCATAATGCGCCGGTTCAACACCACATCCAGCACGTCGATATCGGCCAGCTGGGTCTTAAAGATAAATCCGTATTCGTCGCCCAAAGATTGCAACGAGCGGGTGAATTGCATCGACAGATAGCCGTGCTGCTGGCGCGCGACTTGCAAATCATACATCGGTTGATCGGGCGAGGGCGGCTTTTCGGTGCCGTCATCAGCAAAGGCTTCATCGACAAAACCGGGGAGCGTCGCCAGATACCCCTGCAAACCGCGCACGATGCGCTCCGGCAAATCGCGGTCGCGCGACAACCTAATGATCGGCCCCAGTTCCAGATGCTCGCGCACCACACCAACATCCAGCAGCAGCCCCTGCTTTTCGCGCTTCCAGGTCAAAGCCGGCATCAGCGCACTCATCAAGGCGACGGCGCGCTCTTTCCACATCGCGTTGTCGCCGCCCGCATCGGGCATCAGGCTGACAATCATGTTCATCAAATAAGACGCGGAACCGTTTGAAAACGGATTCATCGTATTCGACACCGCGCCTGAGTCGGAATTCGCCGTCATATAATTCAGGATCAGCAAATCATCGTCGCGCCCAAACCGGCGCGCCAGCGCATAAAGCGACGCCCACAAATCCGTATCCGCCTTGCCGTCGGTATAGGCAAACCCCGATCCCCAACACAGCGCATTGGTGACCATCGACTTCAAACCTTCGGTTTTACCGGCGCCGGTCGTGCCGAGATACAGAATATGCGTGCGCACATCGTTATTGCTGAGCCACAACTCGTCGCCGCTTTCCTGATCCTTGCCTAGATAAAGAATACCTTCGGGCTTGCCGGGCGTCGTCGTGCCCGGAATCGGATTATGCGGGTCGCGCAGCCCTTTAACATGCGCGGGAAGTTTAAAGGTCAATGTCGTTTCGCGCCGGATCAGCATCCACCATTGAAACAATGCCATGAATAAAATGACATCGCTTAAATACTGTCCTGGTTCAGAAGAAATGATAAAGATCGCATAAACACAAAAAATGATCCCCATCATATCGGGGTGCATGATAATTTCGGCAATGCGAACCGAGACCGGCCGGATATCCCGGAGCCGTTCCGCCTCCTTCACCATCATGCGTGTGACAAATGTCATCGCTCACATCTTCCTGAAAAATACTCTTTAATCTTTACGTCCCAGAACCGCATCCGCATCGGCAGGAACTCCACTCTTCAGTGTCGGCGCTGTGGCTGCTGTCGCACCGGCCGCTGCCGCAGGGCGCGCCGCCGCGGCGCGCCGCATCACATCGGGATTAAGCGCCGTCTGCACCACAGAATAGACGATAAAGCCAATCATCGTCACTGCCAGGATCGCCGCGACCATCATGCTGATACGCCAGACCTTCGCGCCCGTACTATGCGGATTGCGGAACATCGCCGTTTCCACGGCGGTAAAAGCCTGATCAACCTCGTGCCGCTCATCAAAACGCGCCACGACAGCAAATTCACCCTTCGGCGACATCACGCCAAGTTCCCAATCTTCGGCAGGCTTTTGAATAGACAGCGTGAAGCTGTGATTCTTTTCCATATCCAGCCGCCAGAGGATAGGCGGATTGCTGGCGCGGAACGATGCCACCAGAGTATTCCCGACGATTTCGGCGGACACGTTGGATTTTTCGCGCGGGAAAATTGTTTGCAACTGATTCATGGACGTACCTTCTTGCGAAAGCCCGGCTGAGCGCGGGGCGGGAGAACAACAGCGTTGTTGGCGAGGTATTGGTTAATGGTAATCAGCGCCGTGTCAATACGCGGAATCGGCAGCGGCTTCCTGGCGGCCTGTTCAGCCATGAAATGCGCCATCGCTCCGGCGGCTTCGGCATGATAAGAACGCCGTCCGAGATTGTTCATCGGATACCAGATTTCCCGGTCATGCGCCCGTAACCACAGGAACGTCGCCGGCGCCAGCACGCCCCCCATGCTCCGTCCCCAGCGCAAAACCCCAAGCATCGCTGTGGTACGATAGGCATGTTTGATGGCTATCGCTTCGGCTTTACCGGCAATCTCCGGATTGGCCATGACCGCGTCAATTTTCTTGGCCAAGCTTATCGGAATATGGAATCCGGATTTTTCTGACCAGCACATAGCAATCTCACTAAGCAAATCATCGCTCTCACCGCGCTTCTGCACTCCTTTCAGAGCAAAAGCGGCAAACAGAGCGCGCAAATACGGGGGCAGCTTGTCCACCCCTTCCCATCGGGGTCCCAGTTGCGTGATCAGGGCTTTACGTACCGCCTCACGCTCCGGCAGACCGTTGACCAGCTTGATGTCATGATAGGCCAGCCATTCTTCCGGCGACAAGGCTTCGGCAAAAATCGGCAATTGATCCGGAACCGGATCGCCAGGTGCGCGCGAGCTATATTTACCCGGATTGAATTTGGCGATGGGGTTGATAACCGGCCAGATCTGTGCCTGCACTTTGATCAAGCTCTCCAGATTGTGTTGTCTCTTGAACCGACCACGTTGTGAGAAAAACAACAAATAAACGCCGGAAAGAAACAGCACGATGGCAACCGGCCAGCGCAAAAAATATCCGACGATCCCGGTAATCAGCAAAAATTTCTGAAGGGTAAAGACATTGCCTTCCGCCCCTCCCAGCCAGGGCGGCGAGATTTCCTGCACCAAGCCGCTGTACTTGCCGAGCGTAAGAATATTCACGATAAAGAGTTCGAGCAGCCGGAAATAACGCAGCCCCTCCAAAATATGGTCGTGATAAAGAAACCATATAACCCAGGCCAGAAAGCCCAGAAAAATGATAAAGAGCGCAAAGACAATCGTTGGATCGTCCGTAACTCTGCCCGGCTGGCTCATTAGTTAACCCGCTTGGTTGCGATCCACAAAAATAGACTATTTCAGGGCAGGTTGGCAAACATTCCAGACGTCACTGATTGGCGACGGCCTTCTGTTGCTCCTGAAGCGCATAGTTCTGAATTTCCGTCGCAATTTCCTCGATAACGGTCGTCGTGGCGGCTCCCTCAATCTCGCCGCGTTCCGTACGGTTAATGATGCGCCGCCGGATTTCCTGCCGCGCCGTCCCGCCCTGAAAGAACATCGCCAGCAGCCGCCGGGCGCGTGCCGCGCCAATCCTGCTGTAAAGCTTGGTGCGCAAGGTCACGTCTTCAGCCGAAGTCGAGAGCGCCCACAGTTCAATCGGCCCGAGCGTATTGATCAGATGCTGCTCATAACGCCCTTCATTCGTGCCGAGAATCAGCAACACCGGCGCGCCCGAAGCCCGCGGGCCGGTCAACCGGTAACGCATCACCCAGCGCGCCGTATCGGACAGGCCGAAGCGTTCAGCCGTCGCCGCAATGGCGCGATCACTGACTGCTGCGCCGCAAATCCAGACGCCGGTCGCCAGATCGACCATATCTTGCGAGAAGTCGTCCAGCAGCTGTGATGCCAGCACGACCTGCACCCCCCATTTACGGCCTTCGCGGACATCACGGATGACCTGATTACGCACCGCCGGTGTCTTGCTGGTACGGTGAAATTCGTCGAACGAAATACGCTTCGGCGTCTCACGGATTTCCCGGATCCGCAATTCATGATACTCGCGGTACAGTTCCGGAATGTATTTGATCGCTTCCGGCCCCAGCCACCACTGACGGATCAGAGCGTGCCGCGCCAACATGTACATGATCGCGGTCTGGCGGTCGGCGATTTCGTCGCCTTGCGGCGCGACATCCTGCAAGTCAACGGCGGTCACACGGCTGGCACCGATATCAAAACGCGTGATCGAGGCCAAAATCGGAAATTCACGCACTGCCGAGGCGACCATACGTTCGAAAGCATGAATGACGCTTTCCGCCGAAGCTCCGATCTGGGTTTCCTCCAGCAAAGCCCGAATCTGCGGACGCCGCGCCGCCGTGACCGCATCGACGAGCGTCGGCACGGCATGGCGCTGCGCCAGGGTCGCTTCATGCGTCAGGCCACGCTCATGCATGGCATCAACGACTTCCCACCAATAGGGATCGCTATGCAGATGAACGTCGTAACGCGCGATGGCTTCATCGACTTCGGGTTCAATATGCTTCAGGTATGGACGCGCCTCGGTATTGGCTCCCTTATCATCGCGCCAACGAAACATTTCGTCGATACACAGACCCACCAGCTGGGTCATGCCGTCATAGGGCGCCGCCTGTCCGGGCGGCGTGCAAAGTAAGGTCAGCAGTTCGGCCAGATAGGCGCGCTCATCAACCAGAGGATAACGGCAGCCAAGCTGCGTATCGAAGGGATTGATGGCATAATCTGGCGTCATCCGCAGTTTGAAGTGCGTCGCCTCATAGCGCCGATCAAGCGGCAAAGCATCGCGCAACAGCGAAATCAGCCCGGACGATGACGGACCAATATCGAGAATAGCGATGAAGGGCAATTTCGCCGTCCCCGCCGACAGACAAGTGCCAAGATTGAGCGCGTTCAACAGCACCGATTTACCTGCGCCAGGTTGCGCGAAGATGAGATCAAACCAGGTCGTCGTCAAAGCCGACCCCGGCTGATAAGGCCACATGCGCCCATCGGCGGTACGGAACAGAACCGAACCTTCTTCGAAAGGCGACGAACCGCGTTGCCACGGCAGCATTTTGGCAATTTCCCGCAGCGGCGCAATGACCGCCGGCGCCGTCGAGGCGCAAGAAACCCCCAGTGCCGACGACATCGTACATTCCAGCGGATCGCCGCCGGCCGATGTCGCCTGGCAATACCCCCAGGACTCAATAGACTGGGTCAGCGCCGAGGCACGCGTTTCCAGCAGCTTCTTGTCATCCGCCGGCGCAAAAGTCGCGAATGAAAGCCGTAGTTTGACCACGGCCTCATTTTGCGACAAGGCATGCAAGGTCTCCATCGAGGTCTTGATCGCCAGATTTTCCGAATTCGAGAAAGCCAGCACTCCGGCAAAAAACTGCCTGAGGCCGCCCCCATGCATGCCGCCGCCTTCAATCAGGAATGACATGCGGAAAGGCGTATCGCTGTCAATCATACGCGCCAGCAACTGCGGAAAAGGAGACGGTTCGGCAGGAGCCAAAATCATATCGACCGGCGTCCAGCAATAGGGGCCGACCTTGACCGTCGAACCATCAATAACCCTGGCGTCACCGACGCAAATCTGCTGCCGAAGCGGCGGCCAGAGGATATCGGAATAATCCTTTTTCTTCTTCTGCGGGCGCGCCGTCAGTGGGTCGCCGGGCAAGTTGGCGCGCCAATTATCGTGCCGCATATTGGGATAAATCGATGTCCGTACGGCGGATAAAGCATCATGAGCATTAACCAGGCGGCACTTGATACCCAGTTCGTCCATTGAAGCCGTAACCGAACTGATATAGCTGTTATGCCGCGTCCGCAGCAGTTCCAGCCCCGAATAAGGATGTTGCGCGCGACGCGCCAGAGGCCACTTCTTTTCACCGCGCTCTTTATTGGCTTTCTTACGATCCGTCGCGCTCAAAATCGAGGGACGGGTCCACAAAACAAGATAAATATCCTCCATCACAAGATAGCGTGACAGGTTGCGTTTGCGCTCGCCCAGCAAATCGTCAAGATCAAGCCCGATCGACCGGGCTGCTGTGCGGTTCGGGCGCATGGCGCGATCAAGCTCAACGCCAATGGCAGCAGGGTCGCGCATGAAATAGAATTGCAAGGCATGTCCGGGGCGGTCAAAGCGCGACCCCAGCTTGACGCTGAATTGATCGACCAGCCATTGATATTCGGCATCGCCGATAATCTGCCGCGACCCAAGGATACGGATATAGCTGACCAGAGATCCGTCACGCGTCGCCAATGTATTCTCATCATCGGCGGTTTCAAGTTCGATAAAAGCTTCGATTGGCTGACGAATGGTCAGCAAGACTGCGGCCAGCAGTTCATCCAGGAAACCAATCATGCGCGTTCATCCCCACACCACGCGCCATAACCGCATCGCTTTCGTTGCCATAACATCAGGGCAACGCGCCTCTGGTCGGCATAGAAAGAGGGGACGCATCGCAGGCACAACACAATCATGACGTCAATCTACTCGACTGTTGCAAGCGGGTATAGATTTATAAATAAATTATAGAAAATTCGTTAACCAAACTGACAAAATAACAACGCACACCAAAAATCAAAAAGAACCTTGCTTCCCTATTGTGCCGTGAAATTACCAATAAAACTAGAGAAAAGTCGCGTCCACACCATCATGAACCGGCGGACGGTGAAGAACAGAAAGAGTGCGGCTCCGGGCTAACGCAGCTAAGCGGCGAACAGCTTCAACCAATCCTGCGGCGGCATCCTGCTGCAGGGCCCTTTCAGGGAACGCCAATATTCAAGAATAGCGGGAAACTGGTCAACAGCGTTCCCGCCCGGCACGGTCACAAGCCTGCGGTTCAATGGCAGCAGCCGAATTCCATTTAGCTTTTTGCCGCGCGCTTCATATTCCTGGGCTGAAAGATTTTCCAGTAAAGCCGTCCCCAGCAACAAAGGCTCATCGCTGCCCAGACGTTTCTTGGCTTCGCCACGGCGTGATAACAACGCGTCAAAGGCAGTCTGTCCCCGAGCGGCCATCTCCTCCCCCTCTTGCCGCGCCAGATAGATCGCCCGGCAGAGATGGTTAAGCTCAGCCTGGGTGATTTCAGGCAGCCAGATCAAATAACCGCTGCTGACAACACCGACTGTTTCAAGGGCAAAACATGGTTCACAAAAAACGCAGGCGGTCAGGCCGGAACGCGGCTGACCAATCCAGGATCCGGCGACGACCCGTTGAAATTTTTCCGCACGAAAACCACAGAACTGACAAACAAAATCATCCTGACGCCACACATCTTCCTGACGCGCCTGCTTTCCTGCGCCAGAAAAAGACTCGGTGCCAGACTTGCGTCTGACACCGAGCACAATTGGCAAAAAGTCCGTCAAGATATTAGAACTGGCCGTCCACGAACTTTCCGGTCGCGTTCGCACCAAACTTATTGCTGTTCACGACCGCCTGAACGACGCCCGGCAGTGCCAAGAACGCTGCGCCAACAACCAACAGGCCGAGAGCCGGTCCGAGCTTGTTCTGCGCTGCGTTGTCGGAATGTTGCTTCAGCTTGAAAATACCGAAGGCAGTAAAACCGATGCCCACGACATAGCAAAACCATGAAACAACGTTAGGAACCGATGAGGTTTGAAGCTGCAAATTGCTCATGGTCTGGGTCAAATCACTCGCTTGCGCAGAGGGGCCGCCAACGTTGATCGCATTGGCTAGCGCTGCTTGCGCCAGTTCAGGTGACAGCGCCAATACAGCGACGCCCGCCAGAGCTGCAAATTTTACGACATTTTTCATTGTCATTCTCCTTGGTTGAGGTTGCACTTACACAATAAAGCACTGCACTTCACATTTTTGCCGGATACGTCACACACCAGCAACCTTAGCTTCACAAACAAAATCTATCCACAAGACAGACAATGGGATGTTAACAGAAAACCAACCATCACGCAAACATTTTTTCCAGAAACACCTAAACTAAGTCAGGAAATTAGGAATATTGAACGTCGCCTGCGCCGCCCTAAGGAACAAAATCAGATTCATGCACAGCGCCCCACCAATAATGTGGGTTAACCCCTGACCTACCGTCGCATTGCCAACGCCCTCAACGGCGCGCTTCATCAGAAACCAGCCCCGCAAAAATCCGATAAAGCCGACAATCTGCATAAAGGTTGTCGCGGCAATATAGGTTTGGTCGAAGGCCAAAGTCGGCCCGACGACACCAAGTGCCGGCCAGTTAATTAACCCTGGCCCCCCGATTGCAGCATAAACCAGCGGATTGCTCACACCGACAATGGCCGGGTCGAAGATGCTTTGCATAATGACGTCTTTCGCGCGCGCAATCAGCATAATCACGGCGCCAAAGAACATATTCGAAACAATCGACGTTATCGAATAAGCGCGCGGATCCGTGCCATAACGCGCCATTTTATCGATGCCGCGATAGAGGAAAAACACGCCCATAAAGTAGCAGATCCAGGCTCCCATGGTCATGATCGGGCGATGGATATTACGCACGAAATTCTGCGCCAAAACATCCAGTCCAGTCCCTGCAACGAACCCGGTCTGCGCCACACAAGCCGTCGCGCCGCCGACACCAACACCGTAAATACTCGAAATTATAGCCGAGCAGACCCCGGGCAATGCCAACAACATGCTGCCGGCCAAGCCGAATAACAGCGGCTTGGACAATTTGACTTGCTGGGGATTTTCTGTGTGATCCTTGAGCAGCATCAAGCAGCGCGCAACAAAAAATACGCCACTGACATAGGCAAACCAGGAGAAAAGATTCGGCAGAGATGAGCTCTGACTTTTCACCCGGCACATAAAATCGCCAAAGCTGTTGCCACCAGCGCTCGGCGTGTAGGCTCCTGGCGTGCCAATGACCGTACCCTGCGCCCAGGCCACATCCGGAATCACAACAAAAGCTGCTGTCACCAGGGATGAAAGAACAACGCCCCGCAGCGCCAGAGGAGACGGCGACCACCTAAGACCGGAACCCGGTTCACTCCATGATCGTGCCGAACTCAAATGGACACCCCATTTTCTCGTAAAATTATAACATAATAAAAGCAGAAAAGACTGAAAAAAAAGTTAAGCCGCGTTAACTTAGATTAACCATACCACAAAGTGCCGTGTATTTCAATATAACACTACACCGAATCCCTCAGCGCGGCAAAGAATTCTATTTCAAATTATTCTTGCTGCCGACGACAACCCACTGACCTGATTTTTTGGTAATCGCTTTAATCGTCCCAAGTCCCGGCACAACATCGCCGACGTGAATTTCCTTAAACTCACTGCTCGAACCCGAGGTCGATATCAACGCCGTGCCCGCACTCACCGAACGCAGCACCCAGGCGCTTGCCTTGACAGTTTCCGGTTTTTTGGCCGCAGCTTTCTTTCCGGTCGTGGCAGCCGCTGTCTGCTTTTTGTCAGAAGGCTTCTTGGCCTGCTTTAACGGCTTCTCCGAGGTGGCCGGTTTCTTGGCCTGAACTGGCTCGACCGGCGCCACGACTTTGGCGACCGCCGTAGCAGCTTTCGCCATAGTGTCCTTAAGCGCTGACTGCGTCTGTTTGAGCACCTTATCCTGACTGGCCGCCGCTTCCTGCAATTGCCGTACTTTTTCATTAAGCGTTGCGATCACGTCTTTCTGCCGGACGATCTCCTGCTCTAACGCGGCCTTCTCCTGAACATGCACAGCAGCCGCCTTGTCACCAGATGCAGACTGCGGCAACGCCACGGACGGAGGTTTCTGCCCTAACATATTCGCAGGTATTGGCGACTCCACCACATTCTGGCCAGACGGTGGCGTGACCGAAGCCGGAGGCTCAGCGATCGTACCAGGTTTGTCGAGATCCGCCTGATCCAGCAACGGCGGCGGCGGCAATGTCACAGGCATTGGCGCGGCCTTTGGCAGCTCCGGCGACAATGTCCCCTGGGCAACAACTGTTTCTGCCGGCGGCATGGCCGCAGGCGGCATTGCCGTCGGCAAGCTCACAGGCTCTGGCATCGGAACAACCTGCGGCGCCTGCGCCACAGACGGGGGCACCGGCGGTACCGGTGGTGTGATATCCGGCTGTTTCTCCGGCGCGGCCGTAACGGCAGGCACATCGTCGCGTTGCCGCTGCGCTAATGATTGACCCGAATCCATGCCGAATTGCCAATAGGCGAAACCTCCAGCTCCCATCACAAGCACAAAAAGCAGCAAGGGCAATAAGAGACCACCGCGGCTCTTCGCCGGCGGCTGGCTCTCGTCTTCACCACTCTCGGCAGCTTCAGGATCGCCAAACCCGTCATCAGGAGTCGCCGGCGTGTCCCACCCTTGCCGCCCTTCAGAAGTATAGTTCCCCTCCCCATCGACATCATGATGAGTCGCGTCGTGCTCTCCGGCAGAAAATTCACTGCCCATATCGGAACCATGCCCCGACGGGTGCTGATCTTCCTGCGCCATGTTTCACTCCATTGAAGATTGTGGCCTAGCGTATGCCAGGATAATTTGGGTATCCGGGGTAACCGCCCTGCGGCACATTATTACGCCCGCCACCCGCTGCGCCACCTGGATAAGCCTGATTTACCGGATAAATCTGACCGCTGCCAGCCGCTTGCTGTAACGCCGCATTAGCCGCATTACTCGCCTGCAGTGCCTGCGCCGCCGGGCTGTTGGCCGCCAAACCCGGCGCCAGCAACGCCTGCGCCGGCTCTTCACCCCCACTCAAAGAGCAAGGAAAATCGCCGGGACAAACGCTCTCGACAAACATCAGGCCAATCGGCGTGCCGGATGCGACTTCAACCATAACCTTGGTTCTGTTCGCTTCAGATTTAAAGAAGTTGGAGATCGACTCGCCCGCAGCACCCATACCGGCATACAAGCCGTCTTTGATGCCCGATCGCGCCTGCTCGGTAATCACCACACCACCGGTCGTGATGCTGCTGTTGACCGGCTTCTGCCCCAAAGTGCGCCCCAATTCGCCCACAAAGGAGGCTGCCGCCGGCAGAATCACGCGTGTGAAATAACGATGATCAACCTC
This sequence comes from Alphaproteobacteria bacterium, assembly GCA_049653105.1. GTDB lineage: Bacteria > Pseudomonadota > Alphaproteobacteria > UBA9219 > RFNS01 > JBASFQ01. The sequence continues at coordinate 52,583 of JBASFQ010000016.1, read as the reverse complement.
GGTTGCCAAAGCCGGCAAAGTCGTCTCCGGATCTATGGCGATGGCATTGATCCTATATTCTTTGTTCTTCAGGGTCGCGAGCGTAAATTTCATCACCAGAAAATCATACTCGGTTTTAAACCCGCCAATCGCCCGCGCACCCGAAAGCGGCCCGGACAGAATTTGAGCCAGAATCGGAGCCTCGGCGTCGGAGTTGGCCGTCGTCAACAGCTGGGCGTAACTCACCGTCCCCGCAATAACGACCGGAGGAATTTTCTCCGCGCCCAATCTGGAAGAAGTTGACCTTCCGTTCTGTGACGCGTTGCCCGTCGCATTAAGCAGTCTTTCTTTCTCTCTTTCATCTTCAACGCCGCCGACGACTTGCATGCCCTTCGGCTTCCAAAGCTCAAAAAGCTGTCCCATCTGAGTCTGCATAATCTGCGCCAGTCTTTCCTGGAGCTGTTGATCCTGCTGCAATGTCAATTGCTGCTGTTGTTGTGACTGTTGCTGCAATGCCTGAATCTGGCGGCGCTGCTCGTCGCGTTGCTTTTCCATCTCGGCACGGAACTGCACCAAAGGATCGGCCTGATCTTTCCGGGCATCAAGCCCCATGCCGGTCGGCAGCGGCGTCGGGATAGCACTGCCCTCCACTTGCGCTGCTTCCTGAATGCGTTGTTGATTGGCCTTCTGTTGCGCCTCGATAAAGGCTGGTGACGCCTTGCCCCCGGGAGCTTCAACGAGCACAGGCACATGAGAGGTATGGGAAGCGCTGATCTCGGGCTTGGGCGAGAGAAATCCAATCAAGGCTGCCACCAAGGCCCCAACGGCAATGATCAAAACCAACAGCTTGAAAATAGGCCGGGTGCGCCAGGCTTCAACCACATTATTCTTTAACTGGTTGCCCTTTTGCGACCCATCTCCGCCTTCATCGAATTCGACGGGTTGGTCAAACTGATCTTGGTTTTCGTTATCGATCATCGCCATTATCCTTGCTAAGACGCACCCGCACCATGTTCCCGGCATCAGAAAGCAGCAATACCGGAGCATCGCCAACCTGATAAACCGTCATGCCATCCGCCGAAGCCACGCTTGATTCCCAGGCCGGTGACAACATCGCAAGCGATGTACGCACAAAAACCTTGTCGGCAAACTGCCACGCCGTGGTGCGCGAGTCGACACCCGCGACATGCAGCTTCTGCGCCCCCTGCGGCGGCGCATTGTCAAGAAACGCCATGATCGTCCCGTCGCCCGCCGACAATTTTTGCCGGTCAATGATCGGCATTTTCGCATTAGGGCCATAACTCGGCAGCCGCGCATCATAGCGCATGTGTACATCGGGCTTACCGCTTACAACGCGGAAAATGACCGGGGTAGGATTGCCCGCCAGGAGAATCGAGAGATTTCCCGTCGCATAATTAGCCAGAGGGATAATGCGCGCAACATGCGCCCCGGCCTTGGTTGTCTTGACTTCGATATTGCCGGCAATACCGATATCGCCGATCGGCCATGGCTGACCCGTCGCATCCAGCATATTCAGCGTCGTCACATAACCGGCGGCCAGATGAATTTCCGGTGGTGTCGAACCAGGATCAAGCGCCACAGCCTGCATTTTCAATTGTGGCTTGGCCGGACCGGCCGAAGGAGGAACCGAAGCCTTCTGCACTGTTTCCAAACGCTGCATGAAAACGCGGATCTGGTCGATCGACAGCGGCATGAGATTGCCCAGAACCCCCTGGAACGCATTTTCCTTCATCCGCTCAAAGTCGGCGGCGCGGGCTTCCTCAGCCTGAGCCTGCGCCGATGCCTGGTTCGCCGCCTCGTTGGCAGCATTCAGAATAATGGTTGGATCATTGTTGATGCCGGATGGTGCCAGCGGCACAGGTGTTTTTGCCGCAGCAACCGCTGTCACGGGCGTCGTGGCCAGCATGGCAATACCGATTCCGATCGCACATGACCGCCATCCGAATTGAAAAACCATGTCGACCCCATAAGAATTATAAAAAAAGCACTCTTATTATCGCTTCACACTGTCCAAAACACTTAACAATACGACGGGTTGCCCAGACTGACCAAAATAATCAAGCAACTACCGTTGTAAGTTAAGCCGTTTCGACGACGAAGGGCAATAAGAATCTCTTTCGCAAGAACAGTTTCTCCATGCCGCGTCTTAAAGATTGGTAAATTTTTATCCCATTCCGATCATCGCATTCATGAAAACATCTTTTATGTTTAACTTCCGGGTGCAGTGTGGCTTTTTACCCACCGACTGTCACCGGCGGTTCACTTGGCGATCCAGGTTTTAATGGCGATTCCATAAGCATTCTCCAGAGTCGATACCCGTACCAGAGTCAGCTCAATGACATGATTGTTTCTCGTCCGCTTATTGTTGTTGGTCACATAATTCAGCACCACGGGAACCTGCACCACCCACTGATATTCGCCGGTTTCATCATCGGGACCTTCGCTGGCGATAATGGCAGGTTCCGACGGGGCGGCGGTCATGACCAGGTTGAAGCTCTTGAACTTGTTGATCGTATCCTGCTTCAGCAAAGCATCGACAAATTTGAGCCAGCTGTCAGGCAGAAATCTGTTGCTGAAAGAAGAAAGACGCTGGTTATAGTCGGCAAAATTGAAGGTCATAATTTCGGTGACCGCCGTCGAGGCCCAGGACAAAATCGCCCCTTGCGTCAGAATTGGGATATGCAGTCCCCGAACCCGCTGCTCGGAGCCCAGGGGCTGCCCGACACGCCGGACATAATAAAGCTGCGTCGTCGCAAAAAACGGGATCGCGGCCAGATAAGTCAGAATCAGAACCACCAGAATAAAGCTCTGCGCCTTGATCCGCGTCACCAGGCGTTGATGCCGGCGCAGCTCCTTATCGGGATGCTGTAAAAGGCGCTCTGCAACCGCATCATCGCTGAAAAAGCCTTTTTTGACCTTGGACTTCTTGGGGGACAAAGGCTTCGTGGCACCCGCAGCCTGGCCTTGTGCGGCTATCCCCGAACCGCCCGCAGAAGCGCCATTTTGATTGCCGGTTTGAGCCCGATCAGCCATCAGGGAATGACACTGCTGGAGTCAATCAGGAACTGCTCGATGCCCACCCCTTTGGGATGCTGCAAGGTGGACACGCGACTGACAGTCAAATGCAGCATGCCACGAATATTCTGCGGCGAGTTCTCGCCCTTGAACATCAGAATTACCGGCATCTGCATGACCCAGTAGTAAGTGCCATTTAATTCACCCTTCTTGATAATTTCTGGAGCTGCCTCAATGGTCAATTCACTGACCATTTTGCGATCTTCGATCAGTTCCAGAATGCGCGCATCTTTAAGCGCCTTGGTGAAGCTTTCCCATCCTTTCGGGGTAAAATTAAACGCCACATCCTGCAAACGCTGGCGGTAATCGTGGAAACTCAGGCTCAGAACGCGCTTGGAGGTATCCGCCACCCAGGCCACTAAAGTCCCATCTGTGACATAAGGCTGGTTCAAGGGCACGACGTTGATGATACGTCCGTCGGATGTCGTCGCGAAAAAAACGTGCTCGACTTTCGAGCTCAACCACAAGGCAATCAAACCGCCGATTAAAATGATAATCGCGATGGTCTGCATCAAGCTGATCCGCAGCAAAAGACGATAACCGTCGCGATAGAAACTGTTGCGGGAGAGAACCGTTTGAACAGCATCTTTAATCGTCATTGGCGTTTACCCTTACGTCGGAAAATCAAGATCGGGAAGGCGGCTGCCCGCCGTATAGTCATTCGACTCTTTGCAAGTTGAGCATATGCGGTTATGCGGTCCTTGCGACGGAAATTTAGTCAAACACATCAAACAGATGCGGTCAACAAGCGGTTTCTCCGGCGCCGTCTCGGCAGACTTGGGGGTCTCCGGACGCTTTTGTGCAGGTAACCGCGGCGGTTGCGGCAACAATACGCGACGGGCGCTCGGTTTGCGTCCCGGCGCAAAACGGCGCGGCAACCCCAAACGCGCCGCACGCGTCATAATTGCGGCCACAGAACGCCCCAGCTTTTCGGCAATCTGTGGCGGCGCTTCCCCGGCAAGCCACATATTGCGCAAGGTTTCGTCCTGCTCAGCCCAATTGCCGACCGCCCCTGACTGTGAAGCAGATATGACTGAAGTATTTTCAGCAACCAGATGATGACGTTCGTCTATCGGCACAGCCCAGAACCCGACATTCCGTACCCGCAATTGGTCATAAAGTGACCATTATGCCGTTTAACGGAGATGTTGCAAGTGAATGGTTGTCCATTGTTAACAATGACTCGTCAAATTATTGTTAATAAATCTTTCTCGCCGGCGTAGCGCCCCTGGCCTTATTCGTTAAAATCCAGCGTATATTGATTTCTGTCGCCGACATCGACCTGGGCAAACCCGGTGCTGCCAAAATGACGGGCGCTGCAATCTGCATCGCCGATAATCATGTAAGGCTTGGTATCCGTACAAAAGCGATATTTCCCGCCCCAGATCCGCTGTGGCGGGGTCGCGGCACGGGCGTAATAATAATAAAAACGCTGCCGCAACGGTGGGGTAAGGATCTTCTGGCATTCCTGCGGCGCGATCCGCCACCAGCCTTCGCTGATCCAGCGATTATCGTCACGGCGCGCAAAGGACGCCTCAATGTCCTGATGCGTCCGGTTGCATAATGTAAAGGAGGCGGCGGCAGGCATAGTGCCAAAAACCGCGCAACACCCCAGAAAACAAAGAAAAAAGCGCATACACATTTGTGGCGGCAAGTTAACGAGTTGGCAAGAAAAACGGTCTACCACAAGAGTGGCGCAAAATCATCCTGTTCTCCTGTTTCTTGTTCTCCTGTCGCATCGCACCGCTTGTTTAGGAGTACCGTCCATGCCCGTCGTCACCGGTAATGACAGCCTGAAAACCCGCCGCACACTGACGGTCGGAAAAACCAGCTATGACTATTACAGCCTACCCGCGGCGGCGGAACAGATCGGCGCCATCGACCGTCTGCCCTTCGCGCTCAAAGTCCTGCTGGAGAATCTGCTCCGGTTCGAAGATGGCCGCTCCGTCACAACCGACGATATCCGCGCCCTGCATGGCTGGCTGCAAAGCCGCGTCAGCGATACCGAGGTCGAATATCGCCCCGCCCGCGTGCTGATGCAGGATTTCACCGGCGTCCCCGCCGTCGTCGATCTTGCGGCGATGCGGGAAAAGGCCATCGAAATGGGCGGCGATCCGGCGCGCGTCAACCCGCTGTGCAATGTCGATCTGGTCATCGATCATTCGGTCATGGTCGATAATTTTGGCACGCCGGACGCTTTCACGGCCAATGTGGCGCGCGAATTTGCGCGCAACGGCGAACGCTATGCCTTCCTGCGCTGGGGTCAGAAGGCCTTCAATAATTTCCGTGTCGTACCGCCCGGAACCGGCATCTGCCATCAGGTTAATCTGGAATATTTGGCGCAGGTCGTCTGGACCGACACCGACCAAAAGACCGGCAAGACCATCGCCTATCCCGACACGTTGGTCGGCACCGACAGCCACACCACCATGATCAACGGCCTCGCCGTTCTGGGCTGGGGCGTTGGCGGCATCGAGGCCGAAGCCGCAATGCTGGGTCAGCCGGTGACCATGCTGATCCCCGAAGTCATTGGCTTCAAACTGACCGGAAAACTGCCCGAAGGCGCAACCGCCACCGATCTGGTGCTGACCGTCACGCAAATGCTGCGTAAAAAAGGCGTGGTCAACAAATTCGTTGAATTTTATGGCTCCGGTCTCGACGGCATGACGCTGGCTGACCGCGCGACCATTGCCAATATGGCGCCGGAATATGGCGCGACTTGCGGCATTTTCCCGATTGACGCCGAAACCATCAACTACCTGAAATTCTCCGGGCGCGATCCCGAACGCGTCGCTTTGGTCGAAGCTTACGCCAAGGCACAAGGCATGTGGCGTGACGCCGGCACGCCCGACCCCATCTTCACCGACACGCTGGCGCTCGACCTCGGCAGCGTCCAACCCTCGCTCGCCGGCCCGAAGCGGCCGCAAGACCGCGTCTTGCTCAGCGCCGCAGCAGGGGAATTCGCCAAAGAACTACCAAACTTCAAGGTCACCGACCCCGGCAAAAGCGTCGCCGTCAAGGGCGGGAACTACAGCCTGAAACACGGCGCCGTCGTTATCGCCGCGATTACCTCCTGCACCAACACGTCGAACCCCAGCGTCATGGTCGCCGCCGGACTGGTGGCGCGCAAAGCGCGGGCACTGGGTCTCAAAGCACAGCCTTGGGTGAAGACTTCGCTGGCGCCAGGCAGCCAGGTGGTCACGGATTATCTCGCCAAGGCGGGACTGGACAAGGATCTGGACAGTGTCGGGTTTAATCTTGTTGGCTATGGCTGCACCACCTGCATCGGCAATTCCGGCCCACTGCCGCAGCCGATTGCCGAAGCGGTCGAGGCCGGCGATCTGGTCGCCTGCGCCGTCCTGTCGGGCAACCGCAATTTCGAAGGCCGCGTCAATCCGCACTGCAAGGCAAATTATCTCGCCTCACCGCCGCTGGTCGTCGCTTATGCGCTGGCCGGGAATATGAATATTGACCTCAGCAAAGAGCCTCTCGGCACCAGCAAGGACGGCAAACCGGTTTATCTCCGCGATGTCTGGCCGACCAGCAAGGAAATTGCCGATATGGTGGCGCAAGCGCTGACGCCGGAAATGTTCCGTCGCCGCTATGCCGACGTTTTCACCGGCCCGGCAGAATGGCAAGCGATCAAGACCGCCACCGGGCAAACCTATAAATGGGAAGCGGACTCTACCTATGTCCGTCTGCCGACATTGTTCGCCGATATGGGCGCAACACCAAAGCCGGTGGCCGCCATCACCGGCGCGCGCCTGCTGGCCAGTTTCGGGGATTCCATAACCACCGACCATATTTCCCCGGCCGGCGACATCAAGAAATCCAGCCCGGCAGGACAATATCTTGTGACGCATCATGTCGAAGCCGTGGACTTCAATTCCTATGGCGCACGGCGCGGCAATCATGAAGTCATGATGCGCGGCACCTTCGCCAATATCCGCATCAAGAATGAGCTGATGGCCAAAGACGGCGTCGTGCCTGAGGGCGGCAATACCAAATATTTCCCGTCGGGCGACGCCATGTCCATCTATGACGCAGCCATGAAGTATCAAGCGGAAAATGTCCCGCTGATCATCGTCGCTGGCAAGGAGTATGGTACGGGGTCAAGCCGCGACTGGGCGGCCAAAGGCACGCGTTTACTCGGTGTCCGCGCCGTCATCGCCGAAAGTTTCGAACGCATCCACCGCTCCAATCTGGTCGGCATGGGCATCCTGCCGCTGGAATTCAAGAGCGGCATGACCCGCAACGACCTGAAACTGACGGGACAGGAAACATTTGCCGTGACCGGATTCGCTCAGGATCTCAAGCCGCGCATGGATCTGACGCTCACCATCACCCGCCCGGATGGCGCTACGCAAAACATCGCCGTCCGCTGCCGGATCGACACGATGAGCGAGGTCGACTATTTCCGGCACGGCGGCGTGTTGCAATATGTGCTGCGTCATCTCGTCAAACCGGCATGAGGCAGCGTCCGCAACGATAACTTGGCTTTTTCCGGCAACAGGCTATGCTCGAAAGATAGAAGTGCCGCATGATTTTGGTAAAACCCTGATTTTGTGATCCCCATGACCAATGCCACCCCTCATTTCAAAATCCCCGAAGCCGAACTGCAAGGCCTGATCCACCGCTATACGCGCGACATCACGGCACAGGATCGGCAGGGAAAATTCGACCCCATCACCGGCCGCGATCAGGAAGTCGATACGATGATTCTGATCCTGTTGCAGCGCCTGCGTAAAAACGTGCTGCTGATGGGCGGCGCAGGCGTGGGTAAAACCGCCTGCTTCATCGCGCTGGCACAACTTGTCAATGCCGGAAAAGTCCCCGACATGATCAAGGACGCGCAAGTGCTCGAAATCGAAATGTCCGTTGTCGGCGCCGGAACGCAGTCACGCAGCGATCTGGAAGGCCGTCTGGTTCCGATCGTGGCAGGTATCGCCGAGCGCAACGCCTCCCGCACCCGTCCGCCGACCATTATCTGTTTTGACGAAGTTCACCAGCTGATGCTTGGCTTCAAGCAATCTGCTTCCTGCGGCGTCATGGATTTGCTGAAGCCCTATCTGACGGCCGGCGACCTTTTCATCATCGGTGCAACGACACGTGAAGAATATGAAGACTATGTCAAAACCGACCCCGCCATCGACCGCCGGTTCCAGAAAATCATGCTTGATGTGCCGGATCTAAAGCAAACCTATAACATCCTGCTCAAGATCAAAGGCAATTTCGAGAAGCATTACAGCATTACAGTCAGCAACGAATGCTGCGAACGGATCGTGCGTCTGGCCGATAAATTCCTGCGCAACCGCAATAATCCCGACAAATCGATCCTGGCGCTCGATCAGGCCTGCGCCCGCGCCGTCAAGGACGGCCTTAAAGATCTGGATTTTCCCTCCATCGAGGCCGCAGTCGCCCGCGACGCAGGTATCGATCCTCTGGCACTCAACAATCAATCCTCTGGCGCTCAATAACCAATAATTTCTGCCTGAACCCACCGCGCCGCACCATTTTAACCAATGTGCCGCCGCCTGAAAGGCAAGATTCATAAAGTTGATCAGGTTCTCGGACACGGCGCCTGCCCTCAAAACCGATCATGAAAATATTACGATAAGGTATGAAAGTTTTGTCTGGAAAGGCATTTCGTGGCACTGTCGATACGAGGCAGACCGCGCCAGATAAGGATTTGCGCGAAACCGCTGCCGGAACTTTTGCGCCACGGATGAAGGCAATGCCGAAAAGAAACCGCCCCAAAACATCACTCCGCGCCGCTGCACGCGCGACGACGTTCCGCGAGAAAAGCAAGACTGACAGGAGCAAAAATAGAAACTATCCGGGCTACAGAGCGCCGGGCAAAATCGGGACGAAATTAGTTGGCGCGGATGTACCGATTGCAACGCACGCGGCGTTTCAGCAGGCGGCGCAGTCTGAAAAGAAGACCATGAAAGAACTGCTCACCGACTTCATTAACGCCAAAGCCAAAAACTTCATGGCGCCCAACGTACAGAAAAAACGTGCCACGCAGCAGCCTGCCCGCGGTCGTGAAGAGCAGAAAGCGGTGCGCGAATGGATGGGCCTTCCATAGAGTGTCGATACCAGAACCAGCAGGTTTTTCCTTTTTTTGGCCTTCCCCGGTGCGTTGACGGCGGTGTCTTGCGCGAAATTGACTATTTTTACGAGTCCTGCCCTTAATAGTGGGGCTGATTATTTTCGCCATTTTGGGCTATAATTCATCCCGCATTGGGGCACACTGGAAGACGAATTTTAAGAGGATGAAAACCGGCCAAACGACAATTCAAGGAACGATGCCATGTCTGATATGCCTGATATGCCTGATTTTAACCTGGGTAATGTTACCCGAATTTACGCTGTGCAAAGCGACATGAGCAACTTGAGCGACGCCCAGAAAGCGCACGCCAGGAATTTCATGCTATTACTGGAAGGCGATAATTTGCCTGCTTTGGCAAAAGCCACGGAACATACCGTGGCACATCTGGAAGCCATGCCTTTTCTCGCCATCCCGCTCCTGTTGGCGGGACAACGCTTGGCCAAAGACTCGGAATTCACGCCTGTGGCCATCGACGCCGCCATCAAAGCCCATGCCTTCCTCCCCGAACCACGTCTGGAACTGCAGGCAGCGACCGTGCTGCTTGGTATCGCCCAGGATCCAGCCTACCCGAAGGATCGGCAGGCAGGCCTAGCCGCTACCGCCGCGTATCTCGTGCCTTCGGACGAACGCATCACCAACCTCATGCTGGCACAAACCCCGCCGGATCAATCCATCAAGCGCTCACAGATCAAACTGGGTTTCGACCCTGAATCTACCTTTTTCAGAGACTATGCCCAACGCCTCACGGCTCTGGCCACGACCATCGTCCGCCGGCCGCTGCTGCAAGACAAAGCCACGCCGCCCAATCCGCCGGGCACTTCCTCGACCCCATAATAAAATTCCCGGGAATAGTTTCACCGGGCACAACGGCGAAAGGGTTGAACGATTGCACTGTTTTGTTATTTTACACTGCGAGACGTCCCGTCTTATATTTCAGAACATTCTCATAAATCTTGTCGGAAGCGATAGATAATGGATCACTCTTTCAAATTTCCGAATATCGACAAAAGCACTCTATGGCAAATTCTTAGCGCGACCAAGGGCGACCAGGAAAAAATTGCCGCCGCCAAAGCCGAGATATGGTCGCTGGAAGAGAACACAAAACCCAACCATCACCCCACGCTCCGTAATGTCATCGCCACCACATTTCCCCATCTGGAACAGCTGGTACAGCCGGACGACACCATCAAGACCAGCCTTGATCACCCGCAGGATACCAAGCCTTATCTGAACCGCTATATCCTGATCGCAAGTCAAAAATTGCTGACCGCGTACCATTACCCTGAACAAGCCGTCCGCGCCGCCAACATCATTGCCCTTGTCGCCGATATTGGCCTTGCCCTTCAGGCCTGGGGAACATTACTCGATTACACTGAACGCGCCGATATGCCGGACGCCCTGCGCGCCAAAATTCCCGGTTATGCGCGCGACACATTGCCAGGAGAGAAAGAAATCGGCATACGTTTTTCGCAGCAGCTCTGCTGCGAATATATGGTCGATCAGATCCTGGGTCATGGCCAACTGGACATGCCGCGCTTAAGAACAATCCTCGGCGATCCGAACGAACAGCATCAATTGTGGAATCAGGCGCGCCAGGCCGATCAAGCATCGGAACGATCATCGCGCATCAACGACATCAGATATGAATCCTTGCGCGCGACGGCCGAAGAACTGCGCCAAAGGATCATGAGAATGAACGACCCTCCGCCCCCCAATCGCCCCTACCGCGACCAGGGTCCACCGGATTCTCCGCCGGTTTCCGGGCCCTCATAAACCGGAAGCACCGCGGAAAACTCTTGCCCGTCCGGACACCGCGCCGCAGAATGGACGTTTCCTATGACAGGCTTTCCCGTGTCTCAATCCGCCGCGCCACTTTGCGTCCCACCGCACCGCATTGCCGTTATCGGCCTTGGCTGGGTCGCAACGGCACGCCATATCCCGGCCATCTTACGCAATCCCACCTACCGCCTGATCGGTGTCATCGACCGCGACGCTGCCAAAGCCGCCGCCGTCGCGGCGCGTTTCAATATTCCTCATCACGCCGCTGGCAAAACGCTGCGCGATGTGCCGTGGCACGACCAGATTGATGCTGTGACCATCGCCGCCCCTCCGGCGGCGCATAGCGACCTTGCCTGCGCCGCGCTGGCCGGTGGCAAACATGTGCTGACTGAAAAACCTTTTGCCCTTTCGGTGTCCGAAGGCATAACCATGTTGGCTGCCGCGACGGGCGCGCAAAAAACCTTGGCCGTCGTCCATAATTTTCAGTTCGCACGCGCCATGTCCCGGCTGGAACGCGATATTGCTTCGGGCAAGCTTGGCGCGGTCAAATGGATTGCGGCGCAGCAACTGGGCAATCCGCGGCGGCGCCTGCCCGCCTGGTATCCGCAGTTGCCGCTGGGTTTGTTCTACGACGAAAGCCCGCATTTCTTTTATCTGCTGCGTCGCCTGGCCGGCGCACTCGACTTGCGCGACGCCGTCGCCTGGGGGCGTCAGGACGGCAACAACACCCCCGATGCGCTCCGTTTGCTCTATCGTAACGCCAAGGACATCCCCGTCACGATCAGCTGCAATTTCGTCAGCCCCCTCAGTGAATGGACGCTCATGGTCGGCGGCGACCGGGCGCTGGGCATCGTCGATATTTTCCGCGATTTTTACCTGCGCCTGCCGCAGGATGGGGCGCATGGTCTGCCGCAGATTATCGGCACCAGCCTGTACGCCACAGGACAGCACTGGGCGCAATATATCCCGAACGGCATCGCCTATTTGCGTGGACGGCTTGACTATGGCAATGACGAGGTCATGCGCCGTTTCGCCACCGGCATCACTACGGGTCAAGCCCCGGAAGCAATCGACGCGACAGACGCGCAAGCGGTGCTGACGCTGCAACACGACGTACTGACGAAATTGCGCTGGTTATGAATATCCTGATCGTCAATCATTATTACGCCACGCATGGCGGCGGCATCGAACTGGTGATCCGCCAGCTGCTGCACGCCTTGTACGAAGCGGTGCCGGAGGCCAATTTCACCTGGGCCGCCAGCGACTGCGACGCCGCCAATGACGGTCCGAATTTCACCTGCCTGCCCATGCGGTGCAGCAATGCGGCGGAACGACGTTATGGTGTGGCGCTGCCCTTCTGGTATCCGTCGGCGCTGTGGCGTCTGGCCTGCGCGGTGAAACGGCATGACCTCATCTGGCTGCACGACACCTTGTATCTCGGCAATATCGCCGCTTTTATCTTTGCCAAATGGCATCGCAAGCGGGTTATCATTACTCAGCATGTCGGCGCCGTCCCCTACAAGAACCTGCTGCTGCGCGGGTTAACGCGCGGTGGCAACCGTCTGGTCTCCGTGCCGATGCTGAAATTTGCCGACCAAAGCGTCTTTATCGCCGCGCAGGTGCGGGAATTTTTTGCCGCCCGCATCAAGCATTGGCGACGCAAACCCCTGCTGATCCATAATGGCGTGCAGCACACGATCTTTAAGACCGTCACGGATGACCGCCGCAGTGTGCTGCGGCAGAAATTCGGCATCGACGATGAACCCATGCTGCTGTTCGTTGGACGTTTTGTCACGCGCAAGGGTCTGCCCATTCTGGAAAAGCTGACCTCAGCCCTGCCCGAAGCCGCCTGGGTCTTCGCCGGACGCGGCCCGCTCGATCCCAGCGGCTGGGGACGCAGTAACTGCATGATCTTCCACGACCGCAGCGGCGCGGGCATCGCCGAACTCTATCAGGCCGCCGACCTGCTGGTGCTGCCCAGTGTCGGCGAAGGCTTGCCGCTGGTGATGCAGGAAGCCATCGCCTGCGGTCTGCCGGTTTTATGCGCGCCGGAAACCGCTGCCGCCGACCCGCGCCTTGTGGCGTTGCTCTTTACCGGACGCGTTATACCGGAGGATGTGGCCGCGACGGCCTATAACTGGACCGCACATCTCCGTAGCATCCTCGATGATCCGGACATGCGGGCAACGCGCAGCGCCGCGCTGGCGGCGCATGCAGCAGAACAATGGTCGTGGACGCGCGCGGCTGAAAAATATGCCAAAATTTTCCGTGGCCTGACTCCGAAGCCCAAAGAACCCGGAACCGGCGGATGACGGTACGGCTCCGGCGTCTGCTCCTGATCGGTACACAAAGCATCGGCGGCATCGGCCTCGGTCTGGCGCTGTGCTGGTTTCTGGCCGCGCACCTGGATCTGGATGCCACCAAGGCTGCCGCATTGCTGGCCACACCCAACTGGTTCGCCATCCTCGGCGTCCTGTTGCTGTCATGGCTGCTGCTCGAAGCCGGCGCGCGCAAATGGTCCTGCCTCGACCGGCGGCACGACCACCGGCAACCTCAGCCGCACGGCTATTATCTGGGGCACATGGCGTGGCAAACCTGGCTGGCGCAAATTTTGCCGACGGCAGCAACGCTGATTCTGGGACGCGCGCTGGTGACGCAAGTCGCTACCGAGCGCAACTGGCGGCGCGGTTTCAAAAGCGCGCTGATCGACCAGCTCAGCGAACTCTTTATCATCCTTGCTTTCATCCCCGCCAGCCTCTGGCAACTTTCACAGGATATTCCGTTTGCGCTCTGGCTCGGAACCGGCCTGATGACACTCGTCACCACGGCATGGATCGGCATCAAGGTCTGGCCGAATTATGTTTTGCCTGATGTCGTGCTGTGGTCGGCGGTACGCGTGGCGCTCATCACGCTGCGCCTGGTGCTGGGCGCGGCGGCATTCAGCCTGCCGCTGGCGGCGGCATCCGTCGCATATGCCACGCCGCTGGCGACTCTCGCGGTGCTGATCCCCCTGACGCCCGGCAATCTCGGCATATCGGAATGGAGCTGGACCTACACGCTGACGCTCTGGCACGAAGACCCGGCCACGGCAGCACTCTATGCGCTTGGCTTCCGCGTCCTTATTTTCCTGACGCAGACGCTTCTGCTCCCGCTGGCATGGTGCTGCCGATCACTTCGCGCACGATGAACAAGGGGCGTCCTTTGCTCTGCATATAAATCCGCCCGACATATTCGCCCATAACACCAAGGCAGAAGAGCTGCAACGCGCTGAAGATCAGGAACATGCAAACCAGACTGGTCCAGCCCGGCACGACACCGGACATAAAATAAGCGTGCAGCGCATAAAGCGCGATCACCAGCGCCAGCGCCAGCCCGCCCCCCGCCGCCAGCAGCGCGAGGCGCAGCGGCTTGATCGAAAAACTCGTGATCGCATCACCGGCGAAACGCAGCATCCCGGCAAAATTATAGTGCGTATCCCCGGCATGACGTGGCGCCCGGTCATACAGCAACGGCACTTGCGTAAAGCCGATCCAGGCCACCATGCCGCGCAAAAAGCGGTGATATTCCGGCATCGCCTCCAACGCCGCGACGACATGCCGCCGCAGCAAGCGGAAATCGCCGGTATCGGGTGGAATCCGCGCATCCGTCAGCCAGCCGAGCAGCCGGTAAAACACATGCGCCGTCGCGCGCTTGAACCAGCCTTCGCCCGTCCGCACCCGACGCTGGCCATAAACCACATCCGCCCCTTGCACCAGTTTCTCCAGCATGGCGGGCAGCAATTCCGGCGGATCCTGCAAATCCGCGTCGATAATCAACACCGCCGCACCGCGCGCGAAACGCAGCCCTGCCGTCAAGGCGGCTTGCTGCCCGTGATTACGCGCCAGATCAACCGCGACCCAGTGCCGGTCGCCGGCCTGCAATTCGCGCAGGATCATCCAGCTTGCATCCGTGCTGCCGTCATTGACGACGATGATTTCATAGGAACCGCCAACCGCGGCCTCGCAGGCAGCGGCCATCCGCGCCGCAAAAGCGCGCAGATTCCCGGCCTCGTTATAACAAGGCACGACAACCGAAAGCTGCGGCGTGGCAGAAGGCATGGGGGCTAAAAACCAGAAATGATCGACAACGTCCGCGATCAAACCACAGACCGCCGCCCCGCGCAACCTTACCAATCCTGCAGTGTTTCTTAGAAATGATCGCGTTGCATATTATCGGCATGCCGTCATTCCAGACGCCTCAAATATACGCACGCCGCGCAATGCACACCAACGTCATTCCGGCGAAGGCCGGAATCCAACACCCGTCAGCGCCACAAAATCAAATGCCGAAAATCGGGGCAAATCCAGAAGACGGCATCACCCAACACCGCAAGAAAAAACGTGCCCGTTCAACCCGGCCTGTTCTCGTTCCCGGACTGCGGCACAGGCGGCCTACCTACCTTGAAGACAACCCTAACCTCGCGCGTCTGCGCTACCCATTTGACGACCACCGCAAAACCCGCCACATTTCCGGCATGCCCCGCGCCACCGTCAAACTCATTGAACTGGTCTTTCCGCAACAAACCAACCATTACGGCACGCTCTATGGCGGCACCGCGCTGGCGCTCATGGACAAGACCGGCTTTCTGGCCGCCAGCCGCTGCGCCCGTCGCACGCTGGTGACCGCCAGCAGTCAGCGCATCGATTTCCTCGCCCCGGCCAGAAAAGGTCAGATCGTGGAACTCATCGGCACGATTGAACGCGTCGGCACGACCTCCATCACCACCGCCGTCGAGCTTCATGCCGAAGATTTACTGACCGGCGCCCGCACGCTTTGCGCCCATGGCAGCTTTGCCTTCGTTGCCGTTGACGACAAGGAACCGATCAAACCGGGCACGGGGGACGATGCCGCCCTGCCGCCGCACGGCGTGCATATGATGGAAATGATTTTTCCTGGCAGCACCAATCATCACGGCACGCTTTATGGTGGCACGGCGCTGGATCTCATGGGCAAGGCCGCCTTTGTCACGGCCACCCGCTTCTGCCGGCAGGTAATGGTGATGACGGCCGCCGACCGCACCGATTTCCATGCACCGGCTTATGAGGGCGAACTGGTTGATCTGATCGCCGAACCGGTGAAGCTGTCCGGCAGCGACCTGACCGTCGCGGTGACGATGCATGCCGAAAATCTTTTGACCGGCGCCCGCCGCCTCTGCACCCATGGCCACTTCACCATGCAGGCGCGCGACGCCACGGGTCAGGCCGTCACGATCGACAAAAGAATTTGATTTTTATGGTAAATTTCTAGAAACCCTCTGCTTCCCCTGCTTTTGTGGCATCCGGCACCATATTATGCTAAGCACGCCCGATACTGCGGGGGTTATTGATCCATGCCGTCAGCGAAGACCACCATTTCCGACCAACGAGATATCAGGGTCATTTTCCCCTGCGCACACCATGCGATAACCGGGCAACTTGTCCCGCAGCCCGCGGCGCACCCAATAACACTGTTCCGCACCATGCCGCCGCGCAGTCTGACACCGACCGAGTACAGAATATTCACCCATCTTGTGCGCGGTGCCACCGAAAAAGATATCTGCGCCCGATTTCGTCTGGCTCTGTCAACGGTGCAATCTCATGGCGCCAGCATCCGCATAAAGACCGGTATGCGCAAGAATGTGACCTTAGCGGCACGCTTTGCTCCGCGCGAACCAAGACTTGCGGCCTTGCGCGATTACCTCACGCCACGCCAGCAGCAGACCGTCGATCTGGTCGCGCAGGGTATGACGAACCAGGAAATTTCCGACACCCTCAGCATTACGCCTCATACAGCAAAATTTCACGTCCAGGAAATCAGGAAACGCACCGGCCTGATCCGGCGCGCTGATCTCGTGCATCTGGCACGCCCCGTTACTCTCAGCCTTAGGCATTGATTCTTCTGCACAAAACATGAAATTTTGTGCCGTCCACCTTTGGGGACGCTGGCTTTAACTTTCTCCGGAAACCTGAAAGTAATCGCCGCTTGTCCGCATGGCATCGCCCGAAAAACCATGATAAAATTTCGCTTGTTATGCATGATATTCCTGGTGGAAATCATCCCATGCCTTTCGAAAGCCGCACGCCTGAACCCGGAAAACCGGGAGAGTTCAATCTGCCGTTAGCCGTTTTCTTTCCCGCGTTGCAGGAAATTGTGCGGGCGCGGCTTGCGTCCCGCGCCCCCCGCAAGACTGCCGCACCTGTCGTCCCGATCAAAACGATTGCCGCCGCGCGACGGGAAGTCACGGCAAGTCCCCCACCCTTGCCCCATACCGTATTGCCGCACGGCCTGACTGCCGCCGAATACAAGGCATTCAAACTGGCTATACAGGGCATGAACGACAAGGATATTTGCGCCCATCTCAACCTGGCATTATCCACGGTAAAAAATTCCCTGCGTGATGTCCGGAAAAAATGTGGTGTCAAAACAACCGCGGAACTGATCGCGCGTTATGCCAGGATCGAGCCTGCGCCGTTGGCAGCGCCCCTGTCGAAGCGCCAGAAAGATATTTTATTGCATCTGGCCGCCGGCCAAACCAACGCGCAAATTGCCGCTGCTCTGGGAATTTCGAGCACGACAGTCAAAACCCATCTTACGAAAATGCATGGAAAGATCACCCCTTCGGAACCAGGCAACCGCCGTGGCCTGATTCCCCTTGCGCGCGCGCACCAGGCCGCTTCGCACTCATAGTACCGCGCTCTATCGCCGAGAAAGATATTTGCGCCTGGTTTAATCTGGCCCACCGCATTGCGTCCCCCTGAACCACAAGTTCTGTACAACCCGATGCGTTTTTGACGGCACGACAACAGCCCGCTATTGATGTCGCATGACCGCCGCAATTGACCAGATTCAAGACTCCATTATCGAAGAGTTCTCCCTGTTCGACGACTGGGAAGACCGCTACCGCTACCTGATCGAGCTGGGACGCAAATTACCGCCCTATCCGGCGCAGTTCCGCACCGATGCCTATCTGGTGCGCGGCTGCCAGTCGCAGGTCTGGCTGCATCATCGCGTCGAAGACGGAAAATTTTATCTCGATGCCGCCAGCGATGCGCTGATTGTCTCCGGACTGATCGCGCTGCTGTTACGGATTTATTCGGGACAGGAGCCGGCGGCGATCCGCGCCGCCGAACCGCGCTTTGTCGCCGCCATCGGGCTGGCTGACCACCTTTCACCCACGCGCAGCAACGGGCTGGCCGCGATGATCAAGACCATCAAGTCCGCAGCCGCGCACGCGGCGGAACAGGCCGGTTGATATGTGCGGCATCGCCGGCCATTTCGACCCCGACCGCCGCAGCGGCACCGAAACCATGCGCCAGATCGCGCAACGCATGGGCGATGCCCTGCATCACCGTGGCCCGGACGCGAGCGGCGTCTGGGTCGATCATGACGGCGGTGTCGCACTGGCGCATCGCCGCCTCGCCATCATCGATCTCAGCCCGGCGGGCGCGCAACCGATGGTCAGCGCCGCCGGGCGCTACGTCATCAGCTATAACGGCGAAATTTATAATTTTCCGGAACTGGCTGAAGAATTACGCACCACCGGCCATGCCATCACCGGCGGCAGTGACACTGCCGTCCTGCTGGCAGCCATTGCCGCCTGGGGTCTCGTCCCCGCACTGCGGAAACTCAACGGCATTTTTGCCTTCGCCCTCTGGGACAAACAGAACCGCACGCTGGCGCTCGCCCGCGACCGTCTGGGCGTCAAACCGCTCTATTGGGCACAGGTCGGCGCGAAAATCCTGTTCGGCTCGGAACTACGCGCCCTGCTGCAACATCCGGATTGCCCGCGCGCGACTGATCGTCAGGCACTGATGCATTATTTCCGCAGTGGCAACGTCCCCGCGCCGCATTGCATCATCGCCGGCATCCATAAATTACCGCCTGCCTCCTGCGCCACTTTCTCGGCGGGTGCGGAACCGGCGCTGCTGCGCTACTGGAACCTGAACCAGATCGCAACCTCCACCCGCGCTGCGGCGCCGCCTTACGACGTCGCGGTCAAAGAAATGCACCACTTGTTGCGCCAGGCCGTGTCCGGTCAGATGCAGTCCGACGTGCCGCTCGGCGCGTTGCTGTCGGGCGGCATCGATTCCGCGACCGTCGCCGCGCTGATGCAGGCGCACAGCACGCAGCCGATCAAAACCTTCACCATTGGCTTCCGCGCCACAGATTTCGACGAAGCGCCCCAGGCGCGCGCCATCGCCAAACATCTCGGCACCACACATGCCGAAACCTACGTCACCGACGCCGACGCCTGCGCCATCGTGCCGCAACTGGCGTCAATTTACGACGAGCCCTTCGCCGATTCATCGCAGATTCCTACCTATCTGGTCGCAAAAATCGCCCGCGAGCATGTCACCGTGGCGCTGTCCGGCGACGGTGGCGACGAGGCTTTCCTCGGCTATAACCGCTACCGCGCCTGGGAGAAACTGGAACACTGGCCGCCGCGCCTGCGTCGCATGTTCGGTAAAATCTGCGGCATGCTGCCGGCGGAAATGTTTAATACGTTTGGTGGCTATCTGCCGCCGCAATGGCATATCCCGCAACTGGGCGACAAGTTGGTGAAACTCGCCGCGCTGGCACAAGGTGATGCAGCAACGGTCTATCGCCGTTTGGTCAGCTGGTGGCTCAATCCTGAAGCACTGCTTCCCGGCGCAACCGCAGAACCGCTCTACCTGTCCCGTCCCGCACCGCGCGATCCGGTTGCGGCGATGCAATTGTGGGATACGCTGGGTTATCTGCCCGACGATGTACTGACCAAGGTTGACCGTGCCAGCATGGCCGTCGCACTCGAAGTCCGCGTGCCGCTGCTTGACCACCGCATCCTCGAATATAGCTGGCGACTGCCGCGCAGTTATAAGCTGCGGCACGGCGTCACCAAACGCCTGCTGCGCGATGTCGCCTATAAATATCTGCCGCCCGCCTTGCTGGAGCGTCCCAAAAGCGGCTTTGGCGTGCCGTTGGCGGCATGGCTGCGCGCTCCGCTCCGCCCCTGGGCCGAAGATCTGCTTTCCGTCCCGTCCTTGCAGGCGGCAGGTCTCAACGACGCCTTGATCCGCTTCACCTGGGAAACCCACCTCGCCAAACGCGGCAACCACCACCATAAACTCTGGACAGTCTTGATGTACCTCGCCTGGCGCCGCGAATGGGGGATTGATGGGTGATCAAAGCCGCGCCCTCCTCCTCTATCTTGTCACCGAAGACTGGGCCTTCTGTTCCCATCGTCTGCCGACGGCGCAAGGCGCGGTGGATGCGGGATTTCGCGTCGCGGTGGCGGCGCGGGTCACAGCGCATGGCGATGCCATCCGCGCTCTGGGCTATGACCTGCATCCTCTGTCATGGCAACGCCGCAGCCTGAACCCGTTCCGCGCCCTGCGCGATTTGCTGCAAATCGCCGCGCTCTATCGCCGCCTTAACCCGCGCATCGTGCATCATGTCGCGCTCAAAGCCATTCTGCTCGGCGGCCTCGCCGCCCGTTTGGTTCCTGTTCCGGCGCAAATCAATGCCGTCAACGGCGTCGGCTATATCTTCTCCGATCCGGGATTAAAAGCACGGCTGCTGCGCCTGTTTCTCGTCCCGGTGTTGCGCTTCGTCATGCGCCGCCCGTCGGTGCAGGTCTGGTTCCAGAATCCAGACGACCGCGATCTGATGCTCCGCCTCGGCATCGTCGTTGCGGCACAATGCACCATCATCCCCGGCTCCGGCGTCGATACCGACCAGTTACACCCGCAATCGGAACCGCCCGACCCCGTCACTTGTGCCTATGCCGGCCGCATGCTGCGCTCCAAAGGCATCGACCTTCTGGTCGCGGCGGTGCAACAAGTCCGCACCCAGGGCATTGATCTCCATCTGCTTCTGGCCGGCGCCACCGACGACAACCCGACCAGTTTTCCGGCCGCACAATTGCAGGAATGGGGCAAGATTCCCGGCGTGGAATATCTGGGGCACGTCAAGGATATCAACGAGCTGTGGGCACGCGCCCACATCGCCGTCCTGCCCTGCCGCGAACGCGAAGGCCTGCCCAAAACCCTGCTCGACGCTGCGGCCTGTGGCCGCCCGCTGATCGCCAGCGCGCTTGAAGGCGTGCGTGAAGTAGCACGTGACGGGCAGAATGCCATCCTGATCCCCCCCGGCGATGTCACCGCACTGGCCAAAGCATTGGCCGATCTCGCCCTGGATCCCGCCCGACGCGCCAAGCTCGGCACCGCCGGACGCGCGCTGGTCACCGGCGCCATGTCGGCACAGGCCATCCGACGGCAGGTCGCAGAACGCTATAGAACGTTTCAGGAACGGAAAGAATAAGCCCCGCACAGCCGTGGCGTAGTTTAAAGCGCCAGTTTTTTCTGCCGTGCTTCCTGGCGCGCCGTCAGACGGGGAAAAGCACCCCGATCGACGTGGTCGGCATCGCGCCCCAGCTGCATCACCAGCGTCATGCTGTTCGCGACGACCAGAAAACCGCCAAAGAGCGCCGTGGCCGTACCCGGATCCACAATCGCCAATCCAGTCCCCATCGCTCCAATTCGCGTACTGGCCAGCGTTGACAGAGTCGCCATGGCCGGATTTTCTCTGGCCTGACGCGCCAGTCCATAGATTCCTCTGACGGCACGTGACGGCGCGGTAACAATATCTGCTGCTGCCGCGAATGCATCCCCGATCGTATCATCAATTTTTGACATATCAGCCACCAATATCGGTAAGTAACTCCTGAATATATTTTATCCCTGCCCTGCGGAAAAACAAAATAGAAAAGCAATGAAACAAAAACGGAAAAGAATGCTTTCACGGCATTTTTGCCTTACCTTGACCCGACTCAACCTAAAAATGTAAACTTCCCCAGCGCGTTAACGAGTCTTCGGGTTCTTGTGATGAATATGACTTCTCCCCTGTTGCCCAAGATCGCCGTCCTCGGTTGTGGCTATTGGGGCAAGAATATCGTGCGTAATTTCGCCGGGCTGAACGCGCTGGCCGCCGTGACCGACAGCACAATGGCCGCAGCAGAGGAACAGGCGCGACAACATAATGTTCCGGCGCGCCCCTGGCACGAGATTCTGGCCGATCCCGCCATTCCGGCGGTGGCTATCGCCGCCCCCGCAGCTTTGCACGCTCAACTGGCGACCGAAGCCCTGAACGCCGACAAACATGTTTTCGTCGAAAAGCCTTTGGCGCTCGACGTCCGCGAAGCCAGAGCTTTGTGCGCGCTGGCGGCGGCAAAGAACCGGCAGCTCATGGTCGGTCATTTGCTGCAATACCACCCGGCTTTTTTGAAATTGCAGGCCATGGTCAAGGCCGGAGAACTGGGACGGCTGCAGTATCTTTATTCCAACCGGCTCAATCTCGGTAAAATCCGCCGCGAAGAAGATATCCTGTGGAGCTTCGCGCCCCACGACATTTCGATGATTCTGGCGCTGGTCGGAACCGCGCCGGAACAGGTGCGCGCTGAAGGCGGTTATTATCTGCATAATAAAATCGCCGACGTCACCACGACCCATCTGGCCTTTCCCGGCGGCGAACGCGCCCATGTCTTCGTGTCCTGGCTGCATCCGTTCAAGGAACAAAAACTGGTGGTCGTCGGCGACCGGGGCATGGCGGTATTCGACGATGGCGAGCCGTGGGACTCCAAACTTAAATTTTATAATCACACGATTGATTGGCAGAACGGCACGCCCGTGCCGCAAAAGGCCGATGGGGTGCCAGTCGCCCTGACGGTTAGCGAGCCGCTGCGCGACGAATGCAGCCACTTCCTGCATAGTGTCGCCACCAACAGCACCCCGCGCACCGACGGGCATGAAGGTCTGCGCGTGCTGGAAGTTCTGGCGGCGGCAACTGCCGCGCTGCAACAGCGCCCGGCGGCCGAGATCATCCCGCTGCCCATCGCCAAAGACACGCCAAAATCCGGCGCAAAACCGCAACTCTCCGGCGTCACGATCCACGAAACCGCCATTGTCGATACGCCATGCACCATCGGCGCTGGCACAAAAATCTGGCATTTCGCGCATATCCTGCCGCGCACGAAAATCGGGCGCGATTGCGTGCTGGGGCAAAATGTCGTCGCCGGACCGGATGTCACCGTCGGCGACCGCTGCAAGATTCAGAATAATGTCAGCCTTTATAAGGGTGTCACGCTGGAGGATGGGGTTTTCTGCGGCCCTTCCTGCGTCTTCACCAACGTCAACACGCCGCGCGCCGAGATCGAGCGCAAGAACGAATTTCTGCCCACGTTGGTCAAGCGCGGCGCGACCATCGGCGCCAACGCCACCATCGTCTGCGGCAACACGCTCGGAGCCTACTGCTTGATCGCCGCAGGCGCGGTCGTCACGCATGACGTGCCGGATTTTGCGCTGATGGCCGGAGTTCCGGCGCGGCGCATCGGCTGGGTCGGCCATGACGGCGACCGACTCGACAATAATCTCGTCTGTCCGCGCAGCGGACGCCGTTACCACGAAGTCGAACCGGATTGCCTGATCGAAATCACCACAAAAAAGGAGAAATCCCATGCCAGGTGAAGCAGCCTTACGCCAGGTCGATCTTGCCCCCGCCCCAATCGAGTTCTGTGACCTCGCCGCGCAACGTCGTCATCTGGGGACGAAACTCGATGCCGCCATCATGCGCGTGGTTGAGCACGGCAAATTTATCCTCGGCCCCGAAGTCGAACAGCTGGAAAAAAAGCTCGGCGCTTTCTGTGGCGCGACCCATGTCATCACCTGCGACAACGGCACCAATGCCTTGCTGCTGGGATTAATGGCGCTCGGCGTCAGGCCGGGCGACGCGGTTTTTGTTCCATCCTTCACTTTTTGTGCGACCGCCGAAGCCGTCGCGCAGATCGGCGCGACGCCGGTCTTTATCGATGTAACGCCCGAAACTTTTACCCTGTGCCCCACCAGCCTGGAAGCCGGTCTCGTCGCCGCCAAAAAAGCGGGATTGAAGCCCGTGGGCGTGATCCCCGTCGATCTGTTCGGCCACCCTGCCGATTACCGCGACATCATGCTGATCGCACAAATGAACAAAATCTGGATTATGTGCGACGCGGCACAAAGTTTCGGCGCGGTTTATTGCGGCCGCAAGGTCGGCAAGATCGGCACGCTCTCGACCACCAGCTTTTTTCCGGCCAAGCCCCTGGGCTGCTACGGCGACGGCGGCGCAGTCTTCACCGAAGATGCGGAACTGGCCAAGGCGCTGCGCAGCCTGCGCTTCCACGGCAAGGGCGATCATAAATATGATAATGTCCGCATCGGCCTTAACAGCCGCCTCGACACGATGCAGGCGGCGATTCTGTTAGAAAAACTGGCGATCTTTGCCGACGAAATTCTCGCGCGGAACGCCGTAGCGGCACGGTATCACGCCGGACTGAAAGACCACGCCATCACACCGATTGTCCGGCCGGAATGCACCAGCACCTGGGCGCAATATACGCTGCGCCTGCCACATCATGATCGCGATGCGGTGGCCGAAGAACTCCGCCGGGCGGGGGTGCCGACGGCGGTCTATTACCCCAAACCACTGCATCAACAGACGGCCTATAAAGGCTTTCCCGTCGCGTTGCGCGGCTTGCCGGTCTCCGAAAAAATGGCTAAAGAAGTGCTCAGCCTGCCCATGCACCCCTATCTCGACCCCGTCACGCAAGACCGTATCATCGATGCCGTCCGCGCGGCACTGATTTAAACGGAGCCTGGCGGTACGCTGGCCAGGATGTGACTTTCGAGATGGCTCAACCAAAACTAAAGATTCTGCTGCTGGGCGACGATTCCCTGCCGACCGGCACTGTGATAGATTATATTCAGGCCTTCTTCTGCCACGCGCACCATGATTTCGTGCTGCTCAATCCCGTCCGCGTCCGCAAATTTCCGTTCGCGCTGACGCAATTCGATGCCGTGCTGATCCATTATTCTGTTTTTATCATCTCCGAATGGCATTTATCTTCGGACATGGCCGAGTCCCTGCGCGTCTATCAGGGGCTGAAGGCGCAGATCATTCAGGACGAATACCGCACCGTTGACCAGATGGCCGCCCGCATGGCCTGGCTTGGCATCCACCTGATTTTCACGCATCTGCCGCCGGAAGAAATCGCCAAAGGCTATCCCCAGGCCTGTCTGGACGGGGTCACAAAATATTCCTTGCCGGTCACGGGATTCCCCCCCGATCAGCTGTGGCATTATCCGGTCGCGCCGCTGCGCGAACGACCACTCGACATTGTTTATCGCGGTCGCAACCTTCCCTATCACCTCGGCAGTCTGGGACAGGAGAAAGCCGTGATCGCGGCAGGCGTGGAGGCACGCGCGGCGCATTACGGCCTGAAAACGGACATCGCCTGGGAAGAAAGCGCCCGGATCTACGGTGATGCATGGCTGCGCTTTATCGGCTCGGCGCGCGCCGCGCTGGGGACAGAAAGCGGCGCCAGCGTCTGGGACTTCACCGGCGCGCTGGAAGAATGCAGCAAAGCCTATCTGAAAACCAATCCGCAAGCCTCTTTTGCCGAAGTGCAGGCCGCATGCCTGCGGGACGCGGACGGAAAAATCAACTACACCTCCGTCTCGCCGCGCCTCTTCGAAGCCGTCTGCCTGCGCACGGCGCTGGTGCTGTTTGAGGGACATTACGGCGGCATCTTCCTGCCCGGCACGCACTACATCGAACTCAAAAAAGACTTCAGCAATTTTCCCGACGTCGCCGCCCAGATTAAGGATCTGCGTCATCTTGAAACGCTCACGGAGCGCGCGCTCCAAGATATTATCCTGTCCGGAAAATACAGCGAAGCACGCTTCATCGGCCTGATCGACCAGGCCATGACCATTGAATACCAAAAACGCGCTTTCTCATCAGCTTCTGTCCCGGGCGATAGAGCCGACGCGCCTTCGTGGTCAGCCTGGCAGCGCATCAGCAGCAAGGGCAAGCAATATATCGTTTATCATACGCGGCAGTGCTGGTTTTATGCTGGGCGGGCGCTGAGTTTCACCGGCCGTGTTTTGGCCGACCGCAGTCTCGATCCGGCACAAAAATTACGTCTCATAACCAGTCGCGTCATTTCCGGGTTACGTCTGGCCAAAGATGATTTCCGGCGCACCACCGCCACCATGTTCGGACTTGAAATCCGTCTGGCGTGGCAGGCCTTGACCCGACGCTGGACAGAATTGTTCCGCACCGGAACACCAACCTCTGCCGCGCACCCGGCGCCAGAACCGACCATTCGCTGGTGCCTGCGATCACGCCAGCCGCGGCGGGCATTGTGTGTGCGCTGCACGACCAAGGACCATTGTCTCAAATCGCCCCGTGCAGATAACCTTTGACCCTGCGAAATGCGCGCAGCGTGAAACTGCCGATCACGAGGGTCAGGAAAATCACCCAGAGCAGTCCCCACCAGGATGGAAAAGCATGATTCACCAGGGGCTCGCGTATCCATTGGGCAAGAATATAGAATGGATTCCATGCCGAGAGCAGCTGCAACGGGCGTGGCGTCACTTCCGGCAGATACAGGATTGGCGTCGCAAATAAAGCTACCATCAGCAGATTGGGCAGCGCGACTCCAAGATCGCGAAAAAACACCACCAGCGCCGATAATCCCAACCCGAGGACAGCAATAAAGGCAAACAGCAGGAGCACGGCCGGCACGATCGCCACAACATGCCAACTCAAGCTGGCACCAGTCCACAGCAACAGACCGCTGAGGAACACCAGACTCACCAGCAACGGGATCAGCCCCACCATCACGGCAGCAATGGGCAAGCATTCCGTTTTAAACGCCATGTTCTTGACAATCCCGGCATTGCTGTAGATCGAACCGGCCGACGTAATGATCCCCTCGCTCATCGCCAGCCACGGTCCGAACCCCGCGATCATCCAGATCGTATATTCCAGCGTGCTTTCAGACCCCGGCAACCGCGATTTAAAGACAAAAGCAAAGACAAAAGTATAAACAGCCAGCATCATCAACGGATTGATAATGGCCCAGACCATGCCCAGCCGTGAACCAAGGAAACGATCCCGGAGGAACATCCGGAAAAAGTTCCAGATCGTCCTCATATCCTGCCGGTCAAATCCTGCGATACTCATGATGTACCTTTCTCAACCGAAATCTGCCAGGGCGTCACCACCATCGCGCGTCCGCCCGCATGTGGTGCCGGATTGAACACTTCCGCAAACAGCGTCCGCCGCGCAACCACCGCGCCCTGATGAATAACCGCCACGCGCGCGGCATAAATTCCGTAATTCAGCGGCAACGTCCCTAGTTCTGCCACCACATGCACGGTTCCGCTTGCATCGGCGATAAAATCCCGGGCGGATGCGGCGCTGTCGCTGATACATATACTGATCTGATCGAGACGAAAGAACTCAAGCGTCACTCGGCACGCCGCTCCCGGCGGCGCGGCGATCCGCAAGGCAAGATGCGTCGGTTCTCCGGTCTGTAATGTCCCGACCGGCCGTCCGCCGAGAGACTCATGAAACTGCATGGCCGTTATGTCCCAGCCGGGCACCAGGGATTCCTGCGTCATCTGGCGGCGATAACGCTGCAACAGCACCTGCTCATCCACCTGCCGGACTTCTTCCAGATAAGCCTGCGTCACCAGCTCGGGCGTGCCGTCCATACGGATCGTCCCCTGATCGATCCACAGACAGCGGGTGCACATATCACAGATCGCCCCCATCGCATGCGAAACGACGATCAGAATCTTACCGCGCTGTGCCAACGCACGCATCTTCGCGGTCGCCTTGCGTGCGAAATTGGTGTCGCCGACTGAAAGCGCCTCGTCGATAATCAGAATCTCGGGTTCAATATGCACCAGCATGGCGAAAGCAAGCCGCGCTTTCATACCGGTCGAATAAGTCCGTACCGGGCGGTCGATAAATTCACCCAGTTCGGCAAACTCCAGAGTTTCCTCCATAACAGCCAGAGTCGCGGCGCGTGACCGCCCCTGTAATTCGCCGTCGATGAAAATATTTTCCCGCCCGGTCAGATCCTCGCGCAACCCCAGACCGAGCGTAAAGATCGCCGTCACATGGCCGTTGATATCCAGAACGCCGCCGGTCGGCACGCCGATTCCGGAAATAAGCTGCAGTAAAGTAGTTTTTCCGGCGCCGTTGCGCCCGATCACACCGATACGTTCTCCTTCGGCAATCTGGAACGACAGGCCGCGCAAGACCTGCTTCGCGCTACACAAAGAACCTGGCTGCGGATAGGACTTCTCCAACCCTCGCGCCGTGATATGCAAGGCCGTCATGTCGCCTCCTGCCGCCAGACCACCGGAAACGGCGCCAGATCATCACGCGGCGTGCCCGTGACTACCAGCTTCAACCCGTTGCCGTAAGTCCAGCTGAACCCGTGCAGACTTTCTCGCGCCCCGGTCGTTGGGTCGGGAGCGCCGCACAGAAACAGACTGACCATATAATCTCCCGGACGTAACGGCGCATGCGGCATCTCAAGACAAACCCGGTAAGTCCCGGCCTGCTGCGCCACCGGCAGGTACTCCGACAGCACCACAATCTCCCACCCCATGCCCAGCATCAGATATTCTATGGAAACGGCCACTGCGGCCGCGATATCTGCCGTCAGAACCACATCAAATTCCAGCCGCAATGGCGCACCGCTCACCGCATGAAATGCATCGGGCGCAACAATCCGTCCCTGTGTCGGCGCCGGAACGGGAAGTTGCAGATAATCGGCAACCACTTTATCCGCCGCCCCCTCGCGCACAATGGCGCCATGCTCCAGGACGCACGCCGTCCGGCATAATTTGATCACCGCCGACCAGTCATGCGTCACCAGCACGCCCGACGCGCCCGACGCCAAACGTTGCCGCATGCGCGCCCAAGATTTTACCCGGAAATGCTCATCGCCGACCGACAGGATTTCATCAACCAGGTAAATAGCGCGCTGCACCGCGGTGGCGGTCGAGAAATACAGCCGCGCCCCCATGCCGGTCGAATAAGTGCGGATCGTTTCTTCAAAACTCGACCCCAATTCCGAGAATTCATGAATTTCTTCGATCAGCGCAGCATGCTGCGCCACCGGCACATCGTAAAGCTGCAAGAAACGATGCACATAATTGCGCCCGGTCAAATGGCCGTTGCCGAAGCCGCCAAGTTCGAACAAAGCCGCATATGCGCCGTCCATCGTGACCTGCCCGGCATCGGGACGATAAATTCCGGCCAGAACGCGCAGCAAGGTGCTTTTCCCCGCGCCGTTAGCCCCCAGCACACCGACCATTTCCCCACGCGGCACGCGCAGATTGACATCTTTGAGCGCGGCAAAGCTCGGAAACGTCTGTTTCTGCCCCAGCCACAGCCGCAGCAACGACGTCATCTGCAACGGAAATAATTTCCGCAGCCCGCGCGCAACGATGGCATAAGGGTTCGCCGTCATCCTATGGCTCCACTGCTTCCCGCCGCAACCAGGTTGCGACCGCATCCTGACCACCGTGCATCAAGGCGTCGATGATCGACAATCCAGGCACAAACTCCACCGCGCCGGACTGTGGATAGGGCTGACAACGGAAATTTTGATAGACCAGTTCGACACCCGCCACCGCAAACAACGCATCCTCCTGATAACCTTCGGCGCCACCGCCGCAAAGATAGGCGTCCCCCCCCACCGCCCGCGTCAGCGCAATCAAACGCTCCGTCCCGCTGGCG
The DNA here is from genome assembly GCA_049653105.1 of Alphaproteobacteria bacterium. GTDB lineage: Bacteria > Pseudomonadota > Alphaproteobacteria > UBA9219 > RFNS01 > JBASFQ01. Next base: position 22,984 of record JBASFQ010000016.1, on the reverse strand, counting down.
GCACAATCCAGGGTCGAACTCTTTTCCAGCGTCCTTGTCTCAAGCCCCAGCGCCGCCGCCAGCGTGGTGATCGCGCGCATATTATAGGCCGCCAGATCATTATCCGAACCGTCAATCAAGGGCGAGATCAAGGCCATTGTCGCCGCAAAATACGTCGCCCGTCCATAGGCCGCATGCAATGTCTTCACCGTCTTGGCACGCCAGTCTTCCGCAGCAGAGAAGCGCATCTCGTGGATCAGACGCACCCCGGAATAAGCCCGGTCAATCGGTGCCGTCAACCAGCGCGCCTTGCCCTGCTGCAAGATCTTGACGCGATTCGACCATACGCCGCCGGTTTTGGGAAACTGTGCATCATCCAAAAAGATGAAACAATCGGCGCGCCGGATCTTATCGAAATAACCCAGCCACGGAAAAAAATTCGGCTGATGAATGGCGACCAGTTTATGCATAATGCGCCAGCCGCAATGAATCGCCGATCAAAAGTTTCGTATAGATTGCATCAAAGCGCTGTCCCCCGGCCGCCGCAGAATGCCATTTCAAAGCAAATTCTCGCGAGCGCCGCCCGATAGCGCGACGTTTTTCCGGATCGGCAATCAAATCCCGCAGCACCGCCTCTACCGTTGCCGGCGTCGCGCTGACAATGGGCAAAGTATCGGCATATTCAGGAAGTTCAAGCCTGACACTCTCCAGCCATTCCGGCCGGATATAACATATGACCGGCTTGCCCAGCATCATCGCCTCACGAATATTGGCGCCGAACCAGCCGAAAGTCAGCATATCAAGAAAAATATCGGCCTGCGCCTGCAAGAACCGCACTTCCAGATTGGGAATCCCGGTCGGCTCCAGCATGGCAACAGGAATCTGCTCTCGTTTCAACTTTTCTACCAGCGGCAGATAGATATGCGACGATTTGATATTCACGCCGTCATCAGATGTGCGCTCCACCTTGTTCCCGACCGCGTGATAAAGCCAGACCGTCCCCGCCGGTTGCGCGGGAAGTTTATGCGGCGCGGGTATTGTCAGATCCGGATGCCAGATATCCGGATCAAGACAATAAAATTCCGGCACTTCATGCACCGTCGGCGCGCGATTATAATCGACCCGGTTGCCGCCCAGAAGACATTGATAATCCGCAACCTGGTTACGAAACGCACCCCATTCCAGATTGCGCGCATCGCTGCAAACGGTGGATTGATCGCGCCAGCGGCAGCTCGCACAGGCAGATTCCGGCCCCCATTTGGCAAAAGATGTCTGCGCCACACCATCCAGGCAGCCATTATTGGTATAGACCACAATCTTCCCCAAGGCCTTGAGCAGATAAATCTCTGCACGCATGCCGAAGTGCTGCCGCATCAAACTTTGCAACGGAAAACCAAAACAAAGACCATGCGCGTTGCTGAAATGAAAAATATCATAGGCGTACAAAGCGGCGACATAAAAGCGCAAATCGCGGCACAGTTCATAAGGTTCTTCGCCTGTAAAACGCACATCTTCGCCGTGATAATAAATCTGCGCCGTGGGCTCGGTATTCCAGTTCAGCACATCCGCCCGCCACCCCAAAGGCCGCAGCGCCCGCGACAGATACCAGGCGTTATAATAAGCCTGACCGGCATAGAGCACGCGTTTACCGACCATGCGCTGAAAGAGCGGACGCAGTCGCTGCTTCTGGCTGCGCAGGAACTCGATTTCCAGCAACAGATCGTCGATTGTCTCCTGACCATGAGCCTCGGGAGTCAATCCAGCCTGCGTCCGTACCCAGCGCCGCAGCTGTTGGGACAGATCGTCGGCCGCCGCTACCGGCAGCACGCCGCCACCCCGTGGCACCTGCGTCAGCTGCTCCGCAAACTGCGCCAGTGCTCGCCGCCGCCGGAACACTCCCGGTAACCGTCGCGCCGCAGCGAGAACCGGCAGCCCCCGGATGAGCAATTTCCGCCCCGCCGCGCGTATTTTCTGATCAACCCATACTCTCATGCAAACCGGAACCAATGATACAAGGAACAAAATGATGCCACGCGACGGCATGATAACCGCCGCGCATAGACAGGCAAATGCCCGCCTTTCATAGCGTGTCGCGCCGTCAGACCCAACTATTTTATAGGCAGCGCCGGAGTCGCTGCCAGGTCACGGACGCTCCAGGCGGAATGTACGTCCATGCAGCACGACGGACAGATTATCATAGCCCGGCACATCAAAAGCCCGCACCCGGCGCTCAAATTCTGCCGCCGTGACATCCGGCGGCACGCGGCACATAGCACGAAAATCGGCACGGGAATGCTTCACCCCGCTCCAGCGCCAGTCCGGATGCGCCGCCAGCGCGCCGGGACGATCCAGCAACGGCGCGACACGCGCCAGCACCCTTAACGCCGCCTTGTTGGCTTCGGCCAAAAGCTGCATCGGCGTCGTCCCCACGGCAACGTCGAACCATTCCACATCGATAATCGACCCGTCATCAACGCGCGGCGTCATGTAATGCAGGGTCGCCCCATAACGGGGCGCGCCGTCATAAACCGCCCAGTGATGCGGGTCGCGCCCCGGATATTCCGGCGACGCCGCATGCAGATTATAAGCCGCGCCATCAAAACGCCGCAAAACATCTGGCGGCACGATAATTGACGTGCTGAACGAAAACAGCGTTGTCCCCACAGCCTGCCGCAATTCCACCAGACTCCGCACGATCTGATGCGCCCCCAGCAACGGCGTCACCTGCGCCGCCGTCGCGGCATCAAGCTCAGTCAAAAATATGATCATGTCTTGTTTTCTAGCAGCAGTGTGATCAAAAACCGCACATCTTCGGCCGCCATAGCTTCACCCAGCAACGGCAAATAACGCGCCAACCTTGGATCGCCCGCCCCCAGCCGGTCAACGCAAATCCGCGCCAGCCGCCACGCCGCCGCAGCGCTGTCCCCCTGCAACCAGTCCATCTGCACCGGCAAGGCCGCATCGCCCAGAATCACATCCAACGTTTCAAACTCCGCCGCCAGCTCCATGACATTGACGCGCCCCCCGGCCTGCAACAATCGGTTATAATCGGCAAGAACATGGCGCGCGCGCCCCATGATACAATTGAATATCTTCCGACGTGGCGCCATTGGCGTTTCCGTCCACCAGGCTGGATGGGTCAAAACCTGCAGTGCTGGCGGCGCTTCGGCCAGAACATCGGTCAAACTCCGATGCCGCCAGATTCCGTTGGAATCGGAACAGTACGTCACCTCGGTGCGGAAATATCCGGCATAAGCATTGATCATCCCGGCATAGTCGAAAGAATCATATGTCAATAATTCCGGCGTCGGATTGTGGAATGAAAAACTCTTAACCGGCATGCCGCAATAATCTTCAAGAATTCTCCGGTCGCGGTGCAGCGCGTCCTGCAACTGCGCCGCAGTTTCCACCTGATGCATCGCCGCATCGAAGTGCAGCCCTAAATCATGACCAAGATCTGCAAGCGCCTTCACACACGCCTTAATCTCCGGCTCGAACAGATTATAAAACGGACTGCTCAACTGTAGAAAATAAGTGGCTTGCACCCCACAGGATGCCTCAATTCGTGCCAAAGCCAGCGCGGCATGTGGTGCATAATCAACATCGTGCCGCCACAGCACAAAGACTTCATCACGCGCAAAATCATGAAAACTACAAAACCGGTAACGCGCCGCCGCATGCCCAAGCAAGACACGGTAATGTGCATGAGTGAAATCGGTATAACGATATATGGTGGCCAAATCAGACATTGCGTCCGTGCTCCAACCGCTCTCTGATCGACCGTATAATCTGCGACGGCGGCACGATGACACCCCGATACGCCGCCTGTGTCAAACGCAATTTTCCTTGCCCGGTTGCCACGTCGACATAATCTCCCCCCACAGACACAACCTGGCCAGGCACGGCCAGAAATCTTTCCTGATCCTCCACCTGCGCAGCCGCCCAGATCACCAGTTTCTCACCCGCGTAACGGCAATAAGCCCCGCCGTAAGGGTGGGTAAACGCATTGATGCGACGCAGAATCATCGCCGCAGGTTGATTCCAGTCAATCGCGCCATCGTCCGGTCGCAGCGGATAGCAGCGCAAGGCATCGGCAGGCTCAGGCGACTGTTGCGTCAGAGAAAAACCTGCATCCTGCATCAGTGCAGTGACAGCATCGACAAACAGGAGCGGAATACGCTGATATAACCAGGCATAGACCTGCGTAATCGTCGTCGCCGGTTGCAAGGGATAGTAATCCCGGGCGATGATAGCACCACTATCCAGAGCACCGCCGATCATGCGGTGAATGCATAATCCTATTTTATCTTCCCCATTCAAGATCGCCCAGGCCTGACAGGCATTGCCCCGGTAACGCGGCAAATCACCGCCATGCGCATTCAGAATGCCCAGTGGAAACCAGTCGATAATGCTCTGGGGAATCAGACTGGTGTAATTCATGCTGAGCGCCACCGTCAGCGGCGGCATCTCCGCCAACGACACCGCAATATCATGGATGCGCGGCGTGACGAAAAACGGCGCGTGATGCCGCTCCGCCAAAGCGCGATAATCCTCAACGGTCTTGGTGTATTCCGGTGCAGCTTTGGCGGTGACGACCAACCCGATTTCATGTCCCTGCGCCGCCATATGCTCGGCAGCAGCAAACAGGGTCTCGTTACGTCCAATGACGGCAAAACGCATCCTTCAGCACTCCAGAATCTGTCGTAATATATCGCGCGTGCCGCGTTCCTGCACCACACGGTGGCGCGCCAGCATATCCGGCTGTTGGAAAAATGGGCGCGCCGCCTCATAAGTAGCGACGGTTGGTGTATTAAGATAAACATGAATCGGGTGAAAATCGTACACGCGAAGACCGTGACCCGGCGGCGGTGGCTGCACGACACCGTGCAAACGCATAGCGACGTTGTCCTGCCAGCAGTGCGGAATCACGATCATGTTGTCCCATAACTTCCAAGGCACGCAGGTTGCGCCCGATTCCGCCGGAATGAAACTATTGCACACCCGCTGCAGGCCGGCGTCGCGGAACACATCCACCAGCCGCTCGCTCATGACCAGAGAATGACTGCGGACTGCCCGCGCTTCGGGAACGATCTGGCATATTTGTTCCAGAATTCCCGCCGCATTGTTGTCTGCGCCGCCTTCTCCGACCAGCAATGGATTAAAATTGGGGTGAACGCCAAGCTCAAATAGCGGATTCGCTCGCAATCGCGCCAGCAGTGGCGTCGCATGGGTCACAAACCATGTGGCCGCCACACCAGCGTCTGTTACCAGATCAATCACATTGGCCAGCACCGCATCGTGTGCCCAGTCAATATCGAAAGTCAGAAACTGCTTCCCATGCCAACTGGCCGGGCACGATGGGTCGATGCTGGATATAGTGTCAAAGCACGGCATGGCGCCTCGCGCTTGGCAGTGAATCGATCATCTGCGCGATTCCGGCGCTGAAAGCCGTCCGCGGCGCGGCCAGCAAGGCACACATCCTGGTAATATCGGCAACCAGATGCGGCGGCGGGGCATCCTGCATCTGAAACTGTGGCCGAATGCCAAGCAGGTTCCCTATCATCGTCGCAACTTCCATCATAGTCACCGTTTCTGACCCGGCGATGTTGATGAGATGCTGCCCCGTCACCGACAACGCCGCAGTCAAAGCCTGCACCGCATCCATCACATAAAGCGGGTTAAGATGCATACCTTCATGACCCTGCAACAGGACCGGCTTTCCGGTTCGCACCGCCGTGATCAGGCGCGGGATCAGCATCGCCTCATCTTGACCGGGACCATACATAAAGAATGGGCGTAAAATAATCGTGCTCATCCACGCCGCATAGGCGGTTACCATCAACTCGGCACAATATTTCGTACGGAAATAATAAGCCAGCGACCCCTCGGCAAAATCGACCGGCGAGGTTTCAGCCAGTGGCGACGCACTTTGACTATAGAGTCCCCCGGTTGAAGCCAACACAAACAGCCCTGCACCCGCGGCACGTGCATAATCCAGCAACATTGCCGTAGCGTGAGCGTTCACAGCAAATATTTCCGGTGCGGCGACAGGAAATTCGCGCATTCTGCGCGCTTGAGCCAGATGCACCACCACATCAATAGAACGCGGCAACGTCGCTGCCGTCCAGGGTGCCGCCAGATCGTGACAATGATAACGCACCCCAGGTTCCGGAGATTCCGGCAACCGGCGCACCACGGCATGCAAATGGTGCCGTCCACGCCATGCCGCAAGAACATGACGGCCCAACAAACCGCTCGCTCCGGTAATCAAGATATGTTTCTTTGCGATCATCGTGCCTCGATCAATCCAGAAAATTAACCAGAAAATGTTCAAAACTGAGCAGCGACCAGATTAACAACCGCCGGTTTTTCTGCCCATTCATATGTTCCTCAACCAACGTCCTGACCGCGTCGGGGTCTATAAATTCGTAAATACGCGGCGCGCCGGTCAACAACATGCGCCGCACATAATCCATGCTTTCGCCCTTAAACCAGCTGCCGTCGGGGCCGGAAAATCCTTGCTTCTCTGCATCGGCAATGTCCGCAGGGATGTAACCCCGCATGACATCGCGCAGAATTTTCTTCCCGTCGTTGGTTTTATGGAAAGACTGAGCCTTCTTTTCGAGCACATGGTTTTCATTGATTCGCACCGATTCCTGCAGATTATTGAGCTTCAGCCGCACCGGACATTGCATCGCGAAATCGACCAGATCATTGTCCAGAAACGGCAGCCGCGCTTCCAACCCGTGCGCCATGCTGAGTTTATCTTCGACTACCAATAATCCATGCAGAAAAGTCTTGGCCTCAAAGTACAGCGAGTGGTTAATGTAATCTTCGGGTCTTTCCAGCATATTGTCGTGATTGCTGAACACGGCGCGGAAAATATCCCGGGTCCAGATGTCGCGCATTTCCGGCCAGATCGGCGCGAACACTTTCTGGATCGCGTTGTTGGGAATCAAGCGTTGCCAGAAATTGTAATATTTTTCAATGTAGTCCGCGAAATTATCGCAGACGGCGGCGCGGTAATACCGCCACGGGTAACCGCCGAACAATTCGTCGCCGCCGCCGCCTGACAGCACGACCTTGACCGACCGCCGCGCCAGCTCGGCCGCGTAAAAATTAGGGTAGCTTTGTCCGACCCGCGGTTCTTCCAGATGCCAGGCAAGGCGCGGCATGACGCGCTCCATATCCCCTGCCCGCAGCATGATGGCGGTATGGTCGGTGCCGAGACGCGCCGCCAGCGCCGCGGCAGCGGCGCGTTCGTCATAGGCCAGTTCAATGCCCGACGCTGAGCTCAGATCGAAACCGCAAGTGAAAGTCTTAAGCCCCGGCTGTGCCCGCGCCGCAACCGTCGCAATCGCGCCTGAATCCAGCCCACCACTGAGATAACAGCCGACGGGAACGTCGGCGATCAGTTGCCGCGTCACCGCCTGTTGAAACAACCGATCCAGCTCCGCAACATATTCCGCATCGGCGGCGGGGCGCGTCGGTTCCCGGAAATGAAAATCCCAATACCGCGTCAGCCGCAGCTCCGGCACGGCGGCACGTAAATCATATTCCGCGTAATGTCCCGCCGGCAGCAGCCGCACATCGCGCAGCAAAGTGCGATCCGTGAATAAATTCTGAAACGTGAAATATTCCAGCAGCGCCGCCGGATCGAGCGCGCGCCGGAAACCGGGCATAGCCAGAATAGCTTTCTGTTCGGAACCGAAAGCCAGATTCCCGTCCTGAAGCGCGTAGTAAAGCGGCTTGATCCCGTAACGGTCGCGCGCCAGTAACAACCGTTGCGCCGTCCGATCCCACAACGCGAAGGCGAACATCCCGTTAAATCGCGACAACGCCGCGACGCCCCAAGCGGCCAAAGCACCCAACACGACTTCGGTGTCCGACCGCGACCGGAATTGATAACCTTCCGCCTGCAAAGCGCTGCGTAATGCGGCAAAATTATAAATCTCGCCATTATAAACCAACACATAACGCTGATCCGTACTGATCATCGGTTGCTGCGCGGCGGCTGTCAGGTCAAGAATCGCCAACCGCCGGTGACCAAGCCCGACTGCGCCTTCGCACCATTGCCCTTCGCCATCCGGGCCGCGATGGGCGATAGTGTCGGTCATTTGCCGCAAAATAACGGGATCGGCCGGACGATTATCGCGATGAATGAATCCGGCAATGCCACACATAGCGTTCTCTCAGGCCGGCACACCCAACGCCGGCTCCTTTCGTGCACAAAGATAAAGCCCATGACGATGGCAGTCGCCCTTATAGCTATAACGCCGCGCCACTTCGACGGTAAAACTGTCCAACGCACTAAAAATTTCATAATCGCGAAAATGATGGAAATGCACCGCATCCGTTACCAGATCAGCACGATCGGTCCAGAGCAACGTGCTCAAATACAACCTGCCGCCAGGCACCAGCACGCGCCATGCTTCGGACAAAGCGCGCCGCCAATCTAAAATGTGATCCAGACTGGTGTTCAACAACACGCCGTCCAAAGTCGCATCAGCGAACGGCACATATTCACCGACGCCAATCAGGCGAAACGGCGCCGGACGTTGACAAAACGGATCCAAACCCACATAGCGCGCCCGGGTTGACAACAATCCCGCCCCCAATTGCGGATCGTCACAACCGATATCGAGCACCAGACCTGACGCATCCCGGCACAGCTCCCGCCACCGGAACAGATGTCTTTGATAATGGACATTATCTGGCGCGGCATTAATTTCCCCAGATTGTTTGATCGAAGCCAACAAAAAATATTGTAGGAACGCATCGTGATTATAGGCCAAGGGCACTGCCAAGCGATCGGTAAAATAATCATGAAGCTGTGCCGGCAGCAGCACCGGGAGATCGCCGCGCAAAGGATAAGACCGCGTACCGTCCGTTAATGCCGCCATATCCTCCGACCGCCGCAGTGCTACGCCCGAATCCGGGGCGACCAGCAACGGCAGCACATCGTCGAGCGTTGCAGCGGCGGCATGCGGCGCGGCCAGAAGCTCAGCCGCCGTAACCACCCGCGCATCAACAAGCAAATCATGGTCCGTGCCGGATGCCCATGTTGCCGCCCGCGCACTCATGCCGCCCGCGCGGCGTGCCGCCGTGTCGCCACCGCGTCTTTATGATGCCGTCGCCAGTCGATCAGCCGCCGCAATCCTTCCTGCAAATCAATGGCCGCGTCGAACCCGATTTCCTGCCGTGCGCGCTTGGGACAGCCGATGCGGTTCCGCACCAAAGTCGCCTGATTGCGCGCCGCGAAATTGACCGGCACGGCGCAGCCCGTAAGCGCCCGCACCATTTCCGCCAGTTCCCGCAACGAGGTGCGCTTGCCGGTACCGACATTATAAAACCGGTCGACGCTTTCGGCCTTCATGGCGCAAATATTGGCGCGGGCGCAATCCTCGACCGCGACAAAGTCGAAGGCTTCACTGCCGTCGCCCATGATCGTCGGCCCTTCGCCCTGGTCGATGGCGTCGAGCATCTTCATGATCACCGCGATATAAGCGCCGTGATAATCCTGCCGCGGACCATAGACGTTCATGTAGCGCAGCCCGACATAGTTCAGCGCATAACGGTGATGAAAAGCGCGCAGCATCGCCTCGCCCGCGATCTTGGTGGCGCCGTAGAAGTTTTTGTTGTTGAAAGGATGATCTTCGTCCATCGGCTCCTGCAGCGCATCGCCATAGACGGACGCCGACGAAGAATAGACCAGCCGCTTGACGCCCTGCCGGACGCAGGCTTCCATGACATTAAACGTGCCGCCAACATTGACGTCAAAGGCGCTGCGCGGAAATTCGTGGCATTGCAACAGCCACAGCGCCGCAAAATGAAACACGCCGTCGGCGCCGTTCAACGCGGCTTCCAGCACGTCGGTCTGCCGGATATCGCCACCGGCCTCGAAAATTTTCACCCGCGGATCGCGCAACGCGTTCGCGAGATTACCCATGCTGCCGCGCACGAAATTGTCATAGACGACAATCTCCCGCACATCCTCCTGCACCAGCTGATCGGTGGTATGCGATCCGATCAACCCCCCACCGCCGATCAATACGATTTTCTTGCCCGCGAGTTCCATATTCTTCCTTCCCTTCATCCGCCGTCAGCTGCGCCAACGGTCACAGGAGTTTCAACCATGACGCAATCGGCCGCAAGAGCCGCAGCAGGAAAATCTGCACAGAAAACGGCAGCCGGTGCAAAATACACTTGATCCACCGCAGCAACAAGGCGCGGATCAACACCCGGTCGCTCAGACCGGAAAGATCGCCCTGCCCAATCCGCGCCGCCTGCATAAATCCTTCCTGCATCGGCGTCAGAGTCGGCATCCGGGTCAACGGCCAGTTATCAAGCGCCGTCGCGCCGGGCAGCGCGCTCAAAACGTCGGTCGCCGCCGACGGGTACGAATCGGCACGGATCATGCCGAGAATCTCATGCAGAATCACATAGGGCTTGGCCGCGCCCGCCTGAGCTTCAAGAAATGCGTCCAGGTGCGCCGCCATCCGCCGCGAAACATCCGCAGAAGCCCCCAAAGTGTCATCACCCAACGTCAGCGTGTCCATGTCGGGAAAACGCCAACCGCCTTCATGCGGCGGCTGCCCCGCCACCGTCCCGAGGAGCACCACGACGTGGCCGCCGATCTGCGTGAGAACCCGCCGCACCGCAGCCGGATCGGTCGCCGCGTTCGGCACCAGCACGCCGCGATAGGCCCCGCTCAAAGCGACCGACTGCGCGGTCGTGGCCGCCAGCGCCGGCGTGATCGCGCTCTCATGCAGCAGCACGCCATCGAACATGGATAAATCGCTGTCCAGAACTTTTCCCCGGGGCAGCGCCATAAAATAAAAATTATGTCGCGTAAATTTTCCGAAAGCCTTCAAACAATCCAGCACCTCCGCCGGCGCGCCGTTTTCTACCGTATAGAGTATCAGGACGTTGAAGCGCGTCCGGCATTCCTGTGGCGGCGTCGCGGCAATAGCCGCCAGCAACTCCTCGAACCGCAAGTCATAATCCTGCCGCGCGGCCGCAGCCGCCCGATGCGCCTGCGCGGCAGGATCGTCGCGCAGTGCCGCCGCCCGACTTATGGCGGCGGAAAAATCGGGCGCTTGCGCGGCAAAAGAAAAAATTTCCGGCCACGACTCTAAAGCCCGAATCGGCACGCTCACCACCGGCAGATCGCATGCAACATATTCGAACGCCTTAAGCGGCAGCGAAACTTCGGTGATAAAGGGCGTCTGGATGAAGGGTATGATGCCCACGTCGGCCTGCCCGGCGGACGCGGCCACCCGCTCAGGCGACAAGGCCCCCAGATCCCGCACATTTTCCAGTTGGGCGATGGCTGACCATTCCTTGTCCTGCGGATCGCGCGTGCCACAAAACCAAAATTGCCAGTCGGGCAGCGCCGCCGCAATATCATGGATCAAGGCATAGTCGAGGCGGGGGTTGATGCCGCCCTGATAAAACGCGACTTTGGTTTGCCGCCGTGATGGCCTGACCCCAGCAGGGCGGCTAAATTTTTTCCAGAACGCGTTGTCGCAACCATTTTCCAGCACAATTACTTTGGCGCCGACGCCATGCCGCATATAGCTGTCGCGCACACCATGAGACACCGCGACGACCAGATCCACCTGCGCGATGAAATACGCAAGATCGGTGTAAAATCCCGGCGGCAACTTCGCCTTAAACTCGTCGGCATAATAATCCTCGGTCGCGTGATAGACCCGGAACGGGCTATGCACGAACCGCATCACCTGATGATACCCGCCACGATACGACCACAGCAAAGGCCGTTTGATCCCGCGTACCGCCAGCGCGGCCGCGATCGACCGCGCTTGCTCCGCCGTGTACTGGCTGCGGACATGCAACAGCTCGATACCTTCATGCCCCGATGGCTCGAACCGATACCCCGGGATGGGCTGATCCGCCTGCACAAAAATCACCGGTAATATTCTGGCGAAACGCGTGGCGTAATGATAACGGTTGCTGCGCGGTTCGGTATGCCAGTCCGAGGCCGTCAGCATCACGACGGCGTCGAACCTTTCCCGCAGTGTAGTGCCTTGTTCGCCGCTCATGCCGCCCGCCGCCGCGCGCGATCCCGCAGCTGGCGCGCCAGCAGCAAAAACCGCCGCGACCAAGATCCGGCAGCGCGCAGGTCGCGCAACCATTCCTGCGTCGGAAATTCCCGATGTTGCCGCAAAGGCTGCGTGAGCAGCTCATGAAATTCCGCTTCGCTTAACCCCAGCTTCATCACCACAAAAGCGCGGTCGCGCACCAAATCCTGTGGCTCATAGAGCGGCCGCGCCATTTCGGCCAAACCCTGTGCACGGGTTATTTCTCCGGCCGCCACCAGACTGGCGACATGCGCCCGTCTTTTATCAAATCCGAACCGGGTCGGCAGATAATGCGCCTGAAAGAATTTGGTGAAGCGCGATTCGTAATGCTTGCCGCCGTAATATTGCCAGCCGAATGCCTTCTGCAGTTCCTCCATCGCCAGCGCCTTGCTGTAAGGCATCCAGTCAAGTGGCTGGGCGATTTTCACACCCCTGATGCGCGTCAGATAATAGTTGAAATAAAAAAATCCAACATGCGGAAAGCGTCGCAAGCGCCGCGCCCCATAGCGGCGGTGAATGGCGGCAATATGTGTCCAGTCCATCGCGCTATAGCCCCAGGCGGCGGGCAAAATGGATTCGGTGGCATGATTGCCCCCATGCAGAACATAGGGGATATTTTGCCGCGCCGTTTCGCGATACAGCGCCGCAAAGAACGCATGATCCTGCGGGATATCCTGGTTCGGCACCCCGGCCTTCAAAAACGCGACCTGCAAATCGCGTATTTCTTCCCAGTCAATGACAATCGTGTGCAGATCAATGCCGAGTTTTGTCACCATCTGTTCGATATTCTGCACCGCCAGTTCGGAATTCCATCCGGCGTCGACATGCACCGCGAGAATCCGTAAACCCCATTCCCGTGCCTTGACCGCGAGATAAGAACTGTCCACGCCGCCGCTCAGCCCCATGATGCAATCATAGGGCCGTCCGCGCCCGGCACGTTTAATGTCGGCAATCAGAGCGGCTAGTTTCTGCGCGCCACGTTCATCCGGCAGCCAGTAACGATCCCGATCCTCGATGATGATCTTGCAGTGATTGCATACCCCGTTATCATCAAAACGGATCGCCGGATCACTCGTATCCATGACGCAACGCGTACAGATCTGATAAAGTCGCGCCGGAATATCGCCGTCCGGCAACGCCGACGTCCTTTGTCGCGCCGGATGATTCATGCCATCCGCCGCACTTCAAAACAGGCATCGACCCCGGCCACCTGCCCGCGCCAAAGCGGAATCCCCCGATTATCCAATATCAACTCAGACAAGAACCGCCGCGATTCGGCAGGCAAGCGCCATTCCAGCAACGCGTCCCAGCGCTGAGCAAAGCATTTCATTTCCCAGGCCGACATCGCCACACCGCGCAATGTTCCGGTCAGTCCCGAACGCGTCGCCATCCCCAGGAATTCCTCAGGCTTATAACATTCCGAAATCGGGCAATTGGGGCCATCGGTCGATGCGGTAAAGGCTTCCCGCAAAGTCTTGCCTGCATACAGCCCCTCGACCAGCATCCGCTGATAAGCCACATAAAGATGCAACCACAATGAATCATAATTATAGACCATAATCTGGGCATACCCGTCCGGCTTCAGGATGCGGCAGAACTCGCGCAGAATATTTTCCGGATCGGGCGTATGATGCAACACGCCCGAACTGTGAATAATGTCCACCGACGCATCAGGCAAAGGCAGTTGCGTCGCCCCTTCGTCAATCTTGACGATTTCACCCGTCGCCCCGTGCAACGCGAGCCGTGCCTGCGACTCCGCCAGCGACGTCGCCGACACATCCATGCCGATCAACCGTGCCGGCGGTGATGGTGCGGTCGCAAAACCGATCAGATCATGGCCAGGGCCGCACCCATAATCCAACACCACCTTGCCGCCGCCGCGATCCACCGGCATGTGATCAAGGTAATAAGGGTGCTGCCGGTTGCGCCAGTCGATATAATCAAAAGATTCTTCGCGGCTTTGAAATGTCTTATGCAGCGTCACATTATGACGCGTCCAGTACGCTTCCGAACTTTCCCGACGCCGCATCATGCCGGACCAGACCCGTTTCATGGATGATTTTCCCGATTCACGGCACGGGAAACCCCCGTCCGTTGCCGGCGGCTACAATATCATAACCCGACGGCAAAACTAGCCCGTTTTCTCCAGCGCATTTCGATCTGGATAGGTGATCAGCACGGCGCGGTGCTTACCATAAAGCACGAACAGGCTCCCCGCTGCCGCCGCTGCCGCTCCGACAGCAACCGCTTGTTGCAAATCAGAAACCTGCCCGGCACCGCCGCAGGCAACCACCGGAACATCGACCGCCGCGCATATGCTTTGAATCAAAGCCAGATCATAACCCGACCGCGTCCCGTCGCGATCAATATCATTGATAAAAATCTCGCCCGCCCCGCGCGCCACCAGCGCGCGTGCGTAATCCACCGGACTCTGCCCGGTCGTGCGCTGCCGCGCTCCCAGCACCACGCGCTGCCGCCCCAGCCAGGATTTTTTTACATCCATCCCGGCAACAATGCTCTGGCTGCCGAATTCTGCCGCCGCCTGGGTTAACAGCTCCGGCATCTGCCCCGCCACAGTATTCAGCACCACTTTTTCAGCGCCGCCCCCCAGAATTGCACGAATTTGTTCCAGAGTCGTGATGCCCCCGCCATAGGCAAAAGGCATGAAACATTGTGAGGCAATCTGCCGGATCAGCTCCAGATCCGGCGGCTTTCCGGCGCGCCGTGCGGCGATATCAAGAAAAATCAGCTCATCCGCGCCCTTTTCGTTGAAAATGCGCACCGCATTCATCGGATCGCCGATATATTTCGGCGCACAAAATTTTATCGTCTTGACCAGCTTGCCGCCATCGACGAGCAGACAGGGAATATAACGCGGCATCACCTGCGCCACGCCGGAGTCATGCCGCATGCGCCGCCCCATTGGTCAGCGTCAGGAAATTCCGAAACAAGGCCATCCCGAAACTATGGCTCTTTTCCGGATGAAACTGCGCGGCATGAATATTCCCGCGCGTCAAAGCGGCGGCAAACACGCCGCCGTAATCCGCCGTCGCTGCCGCATCGGTTGGATCGGCGCAGGTAACATAATAAGAATGCGCGAAATAAAAACGCGGTCGCGCCGCCATGCCCACGAACAACGGACTGTCCGGCCGCGCTGCGACATAATTCCACCCCATATGCGGCACACGAATCCCCGCCGCCGGATCGAATTTACGTGCCGTAGCGTCAATCCATCCCAATCCAGCTTCGCGTCCTTCGGCGCTGCCATGCCCCAGCATTTGCATCCCGACGCAAATCCCCAGCAACGGCACATGATTCACCCGCACCTGTTGTTCCAGAACCGGCAAAAGTCCGGAACGCCGCAAGGCCAGCACGCAAGCATCGAACGATCCGATCCCCGGCAAAATCAAGCCAGCCGCCGTGCGCAGCATGCCCGCATCACGCGTCACCGTGGCCGTGCCGCCGATATGCCGGATGATGTTGGCAATCGAGGCCAGATTGCCGATTCCATAATCAAGAATGGCAATCATGATAAAGCCCGTCGGGTCAAGATCCGCCGCAGATTGCCCAAACGTCGCCGCACGCCGCGCGCCACCCCGGTGGCGTGGCCGCACAATTGCCCCCAGACACGGCGCAGCACATCCAGCCGCAACCGGCGCTCCAGCCGGTAACGCGCAAAATGCCAGTTCGCGCGCCATGTTTGCCGGCTGCGCGCCGGAGCCGAACGCAGTTTTCCTGCCTCCGCCATGATAAAATCGGCAAAGGCGCGATAGGTATAACGCCCGCTGGCGACAATATCCGCATAGGCCGCCGCCGTCAGCCCAGCCCGTGCATCATCGCGCTGCACCTGCTGCATCACCGCATCCAGATTGCTAAAATCACGTTTCAGCGGAATATAATGCCGCCCGGCTTCCAGCACGCCGTTATAGGCTCCCTCGATTAAGATCTGGCAGGTGTGGGTAGCGCAGGCCTCAAGATGACGCGGCGACAGGGCAAACAGCGCCAGCTTTCCGTCCAGACCGGGGAAACAGGCTTGCTCGATGGCCTCAAGCGTGGCTTCGGGATGCGCGTCAACATAGGCCATCGTCCGGGCATGAACGGTTCCGTCCCAGTCCAGCAGACTGGCGCCGCCTTCCAGCCCGATGGTATATTTACAGCGCGCCAGAAACCGATACCAGTCATCCCCCATGAACACGTCTTCGCGCCGCGTCGAAATATCGGTGACAATGCCAAAGCGCGCTGCCGCTGCCGCCACCGCATCCGCAAGCGTGATTTTCAGGATGCCATGCCGCCCCAACCAGGCAGATTGCCGCCAGTTACGCCCCCCGGCGCGATAACCGATGGCCGCCGTCCGCGCCGGATTTTCTGCCACAAGAGCCGCGATCCGCGCCAGCGTGCGCTCTTCCAGATAACCGGTCAGAACTTCATAAAACCGTACCTTGTCGCGATCGACATCACGGTAGACCTTCGGCCATTCGCTGGCCGGGGTCACCGAAAAGACCGCAGCAACGGCAAAATTATTGATGAAGGCGCATAATTGATCGGCGGCGATGAATTCATCTTGCGGCACGGCGATTTTCAACGCCGGACTTGAGCGCAGAAAATCGACCTTGCGGCACAATTCCGCGAACAATTCCCGCCCGCCCCAGCGCCCGCAGAAAAACAGATCGTGAAAAATAATCAGATCAAAATCGACCGCCCGTACATACCAGGGCAACACCGCATCAGCCAGATTCACATAATAAACCCGCTGCGGCAGATAACGCGCGAAACAGTAAAGGTGGTCATACGTCGTCGTCCGCATCTGCGGCATATTGTGCCAATAGACCACCAGAATATTGTCCACTTTGTTATCCGTTCGCTGGGATCGCCGCGGCCATCTTACCGCCGCCGCATAAATATCCAACCTGGAATAATGCCCGCCGACACGGGAGGTGGTGGAAGCAACAAATCCCTTGAACTACCCGGCAACACATGTTTGTTTGCCGTGATGCGGCAGCCGCCGGCTGAGTCGTCAGTGTTTTTCTGTCCTGATTTGTTCAGGACAGCAGGTTATCCGAACCCGTGAGTATCCTATGTGTGGCATTGTCGGCATCACCGCCCTCGACCAGAATCAGATCCCTCGCCTCCGGCAAAACCTGCACACGATGGGGCATCTGGTCGCGCATCGCGGCCCCAACGGACAGGGGCAGTGGGAACATCCGTCGGGGCGGGTCGGCCTGGGACATCGCCGCCTCAGCATCATCGACCTTAGCCCCGCCGCCACGCAGCCGATGCACGCCGAGGGCGGTAATGTCATCAGCTTTAACGGCGAAATCTATAACTACCGCGAGCTGCAAAAAGAATTGCAGCATTGCTGGCAATTCCGCAGCAATTCCGATACCGAAACCGTCCTTGCTGCTTATGCAAAACACGGCGCCGACTGTCTGAGCAGTTTGCGCGGCATGTTCGCCTTTGCGCTGTGGGATGAGGCGCAGCAAAAACTTTTTTGTGCCCGCGACCGGTTCGGCATCAAGCCGTTCTATTATATGGAAGTCGGCGGAAAATTTTATTTCGCCTCAGAAATCAAGGCGCTACTCCCATTCACCCCGGAAATCGAAACGGATTCATCGGCGCTGGCGGAATATATCACCTTCCAATACACCCTGACCGAGCAAACTTTATTCAAGGGCATCAAACAACTTATGCCCGGTCACGCCTTGACGATCAAAAACGGCCAGGTGCACATCTGGCGCTATTGGGACATCTGCTACCAAATCGATTTCGACCATAACGCCCGCTATTACGAAGAAAAGCTCCGCGCTTTGCTGCAGGATTCCATCGCCGTCCACCTCCGTAGCGACGTGCCGGTCGGCGCTTATGTCAGCGGCGGTATCGACAGCAGCCTGATCGCCATCATGGCGGGCGGCCAGCCGAGCGCGGGCAAGGATGCTTTCCACGGTAAATTCACCGGCTTCCCCGGCTATGACGAAAGCCCCTATGCCGAAATGGCGGCGGATAAAGCCGGACTGACGCTGCACCAGATCGACATGACCGCCGATGATTTTCGCAATAACATCAATAAGATCATCTATCACCTCGACCACCCCGTCGCCGGGCCGGGCGCGTTCCCGCAATATATGGTGTCGGGGCTGGCGGCGCAGCATGTGCGCGTGGTGCTGGGCGGACAAGGCGGCGATGAAATCTTCGGCGGCTACGCCCGCTATCTGATCGGCTATTTCGAACAGTGCATCAAGGCCGCCATCGACGGCACCTATCGTCAGGGCCATTTCGTCGTGACCCCGGAATCGATTATCCCGAACCTGTCCCAATTACAGGAATACAAGCCTTTGCTGCGGCAGTTTTTCGCCAAGGGCATGTTCGGCCCGATGGACGAGCGTTATTTCCGCCTGATCGACCGCTCCACCGATCTGGAAGCCGAATTCGACTGGACGCAGATCGACCGCGCCGGAATGTTGGACCGATTCAAAGCCATCTTCAATTCCGCAGCAAATGTGCAGAAAACCGCTTATTTCGACAGCATGACGCATTTCGACTTCAAGTGCCTGCTGCCCGCTTTGCTGCAGGTCGAAGACCGGATGGGCATGGCCCACGGGCTGGAATCCCGCGTCCCGTTCCTCGACCATGCGCTGGTGGAATTCGCCGCCACCATCCCCGCCGACGTCAAGTTTAAGGACGGGCGGATGAAACACCTTCTTCGCAACAGTTTCAAAGACTTACTGCCGCGTCCGCTGCTCGAACGGCGTGACAAAATGGGTTTTCCCGTGCCGCTGAAGGAATGGTTCGAGGGGCCGCTTAAAGACATGGTGGGCGATATTTTCAGCTCCGAACGCGCCCGCCACCGCCCCTTCGTCAACCCGGCCGGCATGCGGACCGCCAGCGCAATGGCCGAGAGGTTCAGCCGCAAGAGCTGGGGTTTACTGTCCCTCGAATTATGGTATCAACAGTTTCACGATCAGGAACATCATTTTAAGGCGCTGGCCGAGCAAGCTCCGGCAGCGCCGCTTGAAAGGGTAGCAGGATGAAAATTTATATTACCGGCGGTGCCGGTTTCGTTGGCTCCAATCTGACCGACAGGCTGCTGGCACGCGGCGACGAGGTCATGGTCATCGACAATTACGCCACCGGTCGCCCCGATAACCTGACTCCGCAAGCTAAACTGACCATCGTCGAAGGTTCGATCACCGACCGCGCCGTGGTCATGAAGACGATGAGCGATTTTAAACCCGACCTGGTTGTTCACGCCGCCGCTGCCTATAAAGACCCGGAAGACTGGGCTACCGACGCTGCGGTGAACGTCCTGGGCACGGCCAATGTGGCCCAGGCCGCCAAGGCCGCAGGTTGCAAGCGCATGATCTATTTCCAAACCGCGCTCTGCTACGGCCTCAAACCGCAGGAACAGCCGATCACGCTCAGCCACCCGATCCTGCCCGGCAATTCCAGCTACGCGATCAGCAAGACAGCCGCCGAGCAATATATCGAACTGTCCGGCCTGGATTACGTCACCTTCCGCCTCGCCAATGCCTACGGTCCGCGGAATCTCAGTGGCCCGTTGCCGACCTTCTTCTCCCGCCTGACCACCGGCAAGGCCTGCTTCGTCATGGATTCGCGCCGCGATTTCGTCTACATCGACGATCTGGTCGATTGCGTCATGCACGCCGTGGACGGTAAGGGCAACGGCGCATACCATATTTCTTCCGGCAGCGATTACGCGATCAAGGAACTCTTTGACGAAACGCTGCGCGCCCTGCGCGTCAATCTGGAACGCCCGGTCGAGGTGCGCGAACGTCACCCCGACGACGCGCCGACCATCCTGCTCGACCCATCACGGACGAACAAGGAGTTTGGCTGGAAAGTCAAAACCCCGCTCCGCGACGGCGTGGCGAAGGCCATTGATTATTACAAGGCCCACGGCATCACGCAGACCTTTACGCATCTGACCCAACCGAAAGACGCGGCCTGAATATGCTTGTCCTCTCTTCCCTTTCCGGGAAGGGAGGACAGAATGTCCTGACGCACATTACGCTTGGGCATTCTTGGTGAGCAGGTTCGGGTTGAATCCGGGGTTCTCTCATATTTGAAACGCGACGCACAATGGTGAGTTCATCATGACCAACTTCAAATCCACCACCACCATCGTCGTCGGCGGCGCCGGTTTTGTCGGCAGCGCCTTGGTGCGTCGCGTCCTGCGCGACGATCCCACCAAGATCATCATCGTCGATAATTTGCTGTCGGCTGACATCCGCAACATCCCCGCCGACCCGCGCGTGGAATTCCGCCCCGACTCAATCACCGCCGACAAAATTCTGGCAGGACTGCCAGAAAACGCCGATTACGTTTTCCACCTCGCCACCTATCACGGCAATCAATCGTCGATGCACGATCCGTTGGCAGATCACGAAAACAACACCCTGACGACGCTGAAACTGCTGGAACGGCTGAAGGTCTTCAAGAATCTGAAGAAGGTCGTCTATTCCTCCGCGGGCTGCACCGTGGCGCAGAAAACCTTCGACACTGCGGAAGCGACAACCGAGGACGATCCCGTCTCGCTGTGGCTCGACAGCCCGTATCAGATTTCGAAAATCATCGGCGAGTTCTACGGCAATTATTATTTTATGCGCCACCAGATCCCGTTCGTGAAGGCGCGGTTCCAGAATGTCTATGGCCCCGGTGAAATTCTCGGCGCCGGGCAATGGCGCGGCACGCCCGCCACCGTCTGGCGCAACGTCACGCCGACCTTTATCTGGAAAGCGCTACATGGCGAAGGTTTGCCGGTTGAAAATGGCGGCATCGCCACCCGCGATTTTATCTTCGTTGACGATATTGCCGAAGGTTTGGCCGCCTGCGCCCTGCGCGGCAAGCCGGGCGATACCTATAATATCGCCTCAGGCGTCGAAACCTCGATCAAAGAACTGGCTGAACTGGTCAATGAGCTCACCGCCAACCCCACATCCGTTGCCTTGCAGCCCGCGCGGGTCTGGGATCGTTCCGGCAAACGCTATGGCGACCCCGGCAAGGCGGAAAAAGAAATCGGCTTCCGCGCCCAAACCAGCCTCCGCGACGGCATGACCCAAACCGTCGCCTGGACAAAGAACAACCGCGACCTGATCCAGTCCTGCATTGATCGTCACAAACTTTTCATGCCGGAATTGCACGCGGCCAAAGCGGCGGCTTAAGTCTCCGCTCCCCGTAAGAGTTTGAAAGCCGAAGGCTTTCATGGGGTAAATTACGTTGCGAACATCGCGAGATTACGCAATCTCGGCGGGATGCTGGGTGAGAAGGCACATAAAACCGGAACAATTTCTCAAATCGCTAACTTTCTCCTCGCCCCCTGCAAGGGGGAGAGGATAGAATGTCTTAGCGCCCTCGCGCTTAGACATTCTTGGTGAGGGGGGCAGAACCCAACGCAAGCGACACGCCACAAGTCATGTCCACCCCCACCATCCTGACCATCGTCGGCGCGCGGCCGCAATTCATCAAGGCCGCCCCTGTCACTACCGCGCTGGCAGCGGCGGGCATCACCGAAATCATGGTGCATACCGGCCAGCATTTCGACGCCAATATGTCGGCTGTGTTTTTCGAGGAGCTTGGCATCCCCGACCCGACCCATCATCTTGATATTCACGGCGGCGGCCACGGCGCGATGACCGGCCGCATGTTGCAGGAGCTGGAGCCGCTCTTCGAACAGCATCGCCCCAGCGCCGTCCTGATCTACGGCGACACCAATTCAACACTGGCCGGTGCGCTGGTCGCCGCGAAACTCCACATCCCCGTCGCCCATGTCGAAGCCGGGCTGCGCTCCTTCAACCGCCGCATGCCGGAGGAAATCAACCGCGTTCTGGCCGACCATGTCAGCGCTATGTTGTTCTGTCCCACCCCGACTGCGGTGGAAAATCTGGCACGCGAAGGCATCACGCACAATGTGCATATGGTGGGCGACGTGATGTATGACGCGACTCTGGCCGCCACCGTCCGTGCTGCCAAAGAATCAACCATCCTGTCGCGCCTGAATTTATCGCCAAAAACTTACGCCGTCGCCACCATCCACCGCGCCGAAAACACCGACGATCCCGCCGCCTTGCACAAAATCGTGAACTATCTGGCGGAACAGGCGGTGCAACAGCCCATTATCCTGCCGCTGCATCCGCGCACGCGGCAAGCTCTGGCGGCGGCGCAGATCACCCTGCCCCCATCCATCACCAGCATCGAACCCTTGGGCTATCTTGATATGACCCAACTCGCGCACCACGCGGCACTGATCCTGACCGACAGCGGCGGCCTGCAGAAAGAAGCCTATTTCCACCGCGTCCCTTGCGTCACACTCCGCACCGAAACCGAATGGGTGGAAACTATTACATCCGGCTGGAACCGCCTCTGGAGCGTGCCAGAATACACCACCCCCCGCACCGACATCCCCGCCTATGGCACAGGCCAAGCCGCCAAAACCATCGCCAAAATTCTCCATGACCGCTATATATTAGGTGTGGACGCAAGAAACTCGGCCTTATAAAGTTAGCCCCTTATTTACCTCTCCCTGTAGGGGAGAGGATAGAATGTCTTAGCGCCTTCGCGCTTAGACATTCTTGGTGAGGGGCTGCTTTGCCGAACACGGCATTGCTTTCATCATTCTTGCGCCTTACCTTCTTTACGATTATGAAAACCGTCCTCCTCACCTTGCAATATCCCTCTCGCGCTTCTTATTACGAGGATTGGCGCGACGCCTTCATGGCATCGCCGGATTTTTCCTGCACCGCCCATAACATCTTCACCGGATCAGGACGCAGCAAAGCGCGCAAAGCCTGCGCCAGCGCCGACCTCATCATCATCCTGCACAGCTGCAACGCCGACACGCTGCATTACGCGCAGCAGATGACCACCGCCCTGCAAAACCGGCGCGGCAA
>JBASFQ010000015.1:0-1607 GCA_049653105.1 Alphaproteobacteria bacterium | reverse complement strand
GCGTCAATCCCGCCGGAATCAATCGGCTCATCGTCAGGTTTTCACAAAACAGCCGCGCGCTCACAAACAGTTTTTGCTTGTCCTTCAAACGCGCCCAGACTGCCGCCGGTGTGCCGACAACCGGCGTTCCCCCATCCGCAGGATCATAAGTGGCGGGATTATCCAAAGTCTCCTGTTCCTGCTTGCTGGGTGGCACCAGAACCGCATTATCCAAAATGGTCGAAGGCCGCAAAAAGGCATGTTCCCGTACCGGGTCGCTGACACAACGGTTCTGGTCAAACCAGTCCACGCCAAAATCACTGTCGGTGAAATTGGCCGCCGCCGTGCCGCGCCGCAATTGCCCGCTCTTGCACAATCGGTAAAGCCAGGACGCCGCCATGCGCGTCGGCGAAAATTCCTTACTTGTTCCAACCCTGGGCAACACCTCATTCAGGGCACGCTTGGTTTGGTGGCCATATTCATCCGTGGTTGATCTGAAATCTCTCCCGACATTTTCCAGAATGCAGGACCAATCGTCGCCCTGCACCGGATATTCTGCGGCCGCTTTGTTGACGGCACGGTGATATTTCAAGAGCGTGTCCTGTTTGGCGGACGCTATCGCCACTTCATGCCGGAGCTTCGCCGTGGTTTCTATCTCTGCCGTGATCATGCCCTGTTTGCCGGCAACCGCATCCACAACACTAAACTGAAAAGCCAAAAGTATCGCCGTTACCGAGGCCTCGGCAATCAGTGCAACCGCTTGCGCAGGGGGAAAGGTACAGGGGCATTGCGCCACCGCCGGTGTCGGACGCAGCAGCGCCAGCGTCAGCACGGCCAGCGCCAGGCATCTCATGGCCACAGGACAGGTTTTCCGCATCATGGCGTCACCTCGCCACTTGCCGTGGCCGCGACTTTTTCGTCCGCATTAAAGGCCGCCTGGTGCATATTCCGATCGCGCTGACCGCCGTCGCCATCAAACCGCGCCTTGGACGGTGCCGCCTCTGTTTTCAAGGCATTGAAATTCACCTCGCTGATCTTCTGCGCAATCTGGGTGAAATTAATCAAGGTCTCCACTTCGCGCAATTCCCAAGCCTGCTGAATCTTGAGACACTCCAAATGCCCCGCCGTGACTTGCGCGGCATTGCCGTTACGGAAATTCGCATCGGCGGCGGTCTTCGCATCACTGCAATAATCGGCGGCATAGCGCTCCTTCATATAGGGGCTGACTAAAATTAACTCAAACCCAAGGCGATTTAAATTTGTGCCAGGAATATTAAGACCGGTGACAGGATCCGTGCTATACCAATAAACCTCTTCAATATTCCTGCCGATGCGTTTCTGTCCCTCACGATAACCGATGTTTCTTCCACTAACGTACAGTTCGCCATTTTGCGCGCCATTAAGAAAACCCCAGTTATCGGAGTTGTCATAATTGTACGTCGTGCGTCGCGCCAGCTCAGCATCACAGATATCCTTGGCGCGCGACAGAATCCCAACATCGCTGAGATTGGCGAACATCGCCGCTTGATTGCCCGGCATCAACATCTGATCCCGCGTCAATCCCGCCGGAATCAATCGGCTCATCGTCAGGTTTTCACAAAACAGCCGCGCGCTCACAAACAGTTTTT
>JBASFQ010000014.1:0-20062 GCA_049653105.1 Alphaproteobacteria bacterium | reverse complement strand
ACCAGCCGCGGGTTCCGCGCGGCAGTCCCGAAGGCGGTCGGTGGACGGATGATGACCGGTGGTTTGATCCCGCAAATCCGCCGGGGGTTTTTGGCCTTGCGCCGATTGATGACAAGCCTTTGGAGCAAGTGTATGTCGTCGAGGCGGTGGCCTTGCTGGCGGTGTGGCAGGTCGTGGCGGCGGTGCGGATCGTGGCCGGTCTGGTTGCGCCGCTGCGGGCGCGGGTTGCCAGCGCAAGGCGAATCAATCAGGCTGCGAAGGCGATTGAGCAATATCTCGGGGGGAAGCCGGAGAGAGCCTTCCCCAATGATGCGGGGGATATGGTGCTTATGAAGGGGGACAAGAAGATACGTTTTGATATCAAAAATCCAGGAAATGACAAACCGCATTTTCACGCACAAAAAAGAAGTCCAAGCAACAAGTGGGTGGACGCTGGTGGAAAGCACAGACATTATTTTCGTGAAGGCGAATAATCATGCGATGGAATGCGGATAGAGACAATGCCCAAGCGCCATATTTTGTCATCCGGCAGGATATGAGCGCTGGGTTTTACCTTCATTTGTACTGGGGTGAGTTTGATCTGATTGATCATCTTCAGGATTCGCTTGCCGAGGTGATGGAGCAGGCGCAGGACGATTTCGGTGTGCCGAAATCGGCATGGCGCCCGGTGGGTGACCAGGCGAATAGATGGGGTGCTGTGGATGCGGTGTCGTGGCGTATGCGTGCTGTGATTGAGACGGATGCAGATTCAAAATTTCATTTACGGGTCTTCGGCAATGGGCAAACTCTCTATGATTTTTCCATGCAAGATTTGCAGGTAGCGCAAACATTTGCATGTGAAAAACTCAACATACCATCAGAGTTTTGGGTGAAAGAATTATAGCCACACTATGATAACATCTACATGATTTGTGGTGTAGGCGATTTAAAACATGACGGTGGAAGAACGGCGGGTGGCTTTGCATGACAAAGCGGCACGGCTGGCTTTCCGGCATTATCTATGCAGCGGGCGCGTGCCGTTGGAGGTCAAGGAAGTTCTGGCGGCGACGGAGTCGCTGGCGGCGTTGGAAAAATATGATCCCAACCAGCCGCGGGTTCCGCGCGGCAGTCCGCGCGGCGGTGCGGATCGTGGCTGGTCTGGTTGCACCGCTGCGGGCGCGGGTTGCCAGCGCCAAGCGAATCAATCAGGCTCGCGAAGGCGATTGAGCAATATCTCGGGGGGAAGCCGGAGAGAGCCTTCCCCAATGATGCGGGGGACATGGTGCTTATGAAGGGGGACAAGAAGATACGCTTTGATATAAACAATCATAATCCTCACGACGAGCCACATTTTCATATTCAAAAGGCTGTCCCCAATGGTCGGGGCATCAGGTGGGTTCCTGCAGGAGATAAGCACTTGTACTATTTTCGAAAGGATTAGGGTTATGGAATGGGTTGCCGATACTGTTACGCCGCGATCTATACATTGTGTGATCAAGCAAGATACGCGGGCAGGATACTATCTCTTTGTCTGGGAGGATGGGCTGGGGATTGCCGACGATTTGCAAGATGATCTTGAGACGGCGATGGATGTGGCGTTTGAAAGATTCAATGTGCCGAAAGAGGCGTGGCGGCAGGTGGAATAGGGATTGCGGATAGTTACTGCAATGATTGTGACGACGTTAGGCCATCGAGAGTAACAGGAGACATGACAACCACCACGGTGATGGCCGTATTGCCAATGCAAGACGGATCAATCAGGCTGTGAAGGCGATTGAAAATTATTTTGAGGGGAAGCCGGAACCTAAGAATGTCAGGAGAAACCCGGCGGGAGATATAGTGTTGATTCGTGATAGGAAAATCGTCAGGTTCGATATTGAAAATCCTGGGAGTGATAAACCGCATTTCCACATTCAAACATTGCGACCTTCACGAGGAAAACTTGTGCCTGAAGACGCAGGAAGGCAGCATAGATACTATTTCAACGACGGAGGCCGGTGATGAAATGGGGCGCGTATATGGCGGGTGAAACAGAGAGAAAATTTCTGATTGAGCCGGAAATATATACCGATGCGGCAGGATCACATAAAGAAACACATTATAAAGTTTATATCTATGAAAACGGTATTGATAAGTATGACTATTTACTGCCTACGCTGAATGATGCTTTCAGTTTCATCGAGGAAAAATACGGGCTGCCACATGATGCATGGAATATATCAGAGTAACTGCGTTTAGATTTTTTCCAGTGTCTTATGTATTTTCTTTGGCAAGATGCGGGAGGGCGTCATCGGTATTATTTTGAAAAAGAGATGTTCCGTGAAATGGCCTGCCGAAATTTTCACGCCACAGAAACTCCACTGCGTCATCAAACAGGATAAATATGCCGGTTTTTTTATCTCTATGTCTTTAAGATGATGGCGTGAATTACGATTTCCTTCAAGATTCGCTTGAAATGGCGATGGATCAAGCCTGGGAAGACTTTGGCGTGCCCAAAGACGCGTGGCGGCAGGTGGAATGAGTGATGCCTGAGACGCAGAAATTATAGGTTAGACGCGCAACAAGATTGACGGGTGGATGATGGAATTTCGGCCTGCGCCGGAATGACGCCGGTTTTCAGTTATGACGGTTTGTTCAAAAGCAAAGACAATAATGTAAGACATAACGGCATGTCTGCTGGGGCGGATAAGTCGGGATATTGTGCGGGGATGCGCGTGCGCGCGGCATCCTGACGCTACAGAAATTCGATGATAAGAGGGAGTGGGTGCCATGCGTTTGCGTGACCTTTTGGCGCGTCCGGTGCGGGCGGATGCGATCAAGACCGGTATGGCCGGGCCGTTGATTGCCTGGAGCCAGGTGGGGCAGGCGCGATGGACGCCGCGCCGCTATGACGCGCTGGCCGAAGAGGGGTTTCGCAAAAATGTCATCGCCTATCGCTGCGTCAGCATGGTGGCGCAGGCGGCGGCGCAGATTCCGTGGCTGCTGTATGATGGCAACGGCCATGAATTGACGCGGCATCCGTTGTTACAGTTGCTGGCGCGCCCCAATCCCTTATCGGACGGGGTCAGTTTTCTGGAAAGTATTTTTGCGGCTTATCTGATCGCCGGGAATGTTTATATCGAGGCGGTACGTGCCAAAGAGGGCGGGCGGGTGCGCGAGCTTTATGCGCTGCGACCCGACCGGATGCGGGTCATTCCGGGGACGACCGGCCTGCCGCAGGGTTATGAATATCAGGTCGGCGGTCAGGTGACCCGCTGGCCGGCCGACGCGCTGACCGGCGCCAGCGCCATCTTGCATATCAAACATTTTCATCCGCTTGATGACTGGTACGGGCTGGCACCGCTGGAATCCGCCTTGCTTGCGGTTGATCAGCATAATGCTGCGGGAGCCTGGAATCAGGCGCTGCTTAACAACGGCGCGCGGCCTTCGGGAGCGTTGGTTTATGCGCCGAAGGAGGGGCCGGGGAATCTGTCGGAAGAGCAGGTGCAGCGGTTGAAGGAACAGCTCGACACTTATTATCAAGGCGCGCGCAATGCCGGGCGTCCCATGCTGCTGGAAGGCGGGCTGGACTGGCGGCCGATGAGTTTGAGTCCGCACGATATGGACTGGCTGCGCGGTCGTGATGCGGCGGCGCGGGATATTGCGCTGGCGCTCGGGGTTCCGGCACAGCTGATCGGCCTGCCCGAAGCGCAGACTTTTGCCAATATGCAGGAGGCGCGGTTGGCTTTCTACGAAGATACCGTCGTGCCACTGGCGGGGCGGTTTGTGGCCGCGTTCAACCATTGGCTGTCCAGTGCGTTCGGGCATGACGTGTTGCTTGAACTTGATCTCGATGCCGTCAGCACGCTGGCGCAGCGGCGCGAGGCGGTGTGGGGCAAACTCCAGAATGTCGATTTCCTGACCATCAATGAAAAGCGCGAAGCCGCCGGGTACGGGCCTTTGGCCGATGGCGACCGGCTGGGCAGGGAGACAGTAAAAGCAGGAAATTGAGGCGTGATTTTTCGATGATGCCCCTTATCAGGCATCTCTCCTGCGGGACGGGAAGAGCAAAGTTTTTTTTGCAAAGGAGACTTTATGACGATACGGCATTTGACGAGTCATTTCGCGATCAAGAATTTCGGCGCGGATGGCGTTTTCTTTGGCTATGCCAGCGTCTTCAATAATGTAGACGCCCATGATGAAAGCGTGGCTCCGGGAGCGTTTCGGCGCACTTTGGCGAACTGGCGCGCGCAGGGGCGGATGCCGGCGATGTTGTGGATGCATGACACGACGCAGCCGGTTGGCGTTTGGATGGGGCTGAACGAAGATAAAGAAGGTCTGGCGGTGCAGGGACGGTTGGCGCTGCGTACCCAGAAGGGTCTGGAAGCCTATGAATTGCTGCAGCTTGGCGCGCTCAGCGGCTTGTCCATCGGTTATCGCGTGGTGGCAGCGCGGGCGGAAGCGAAACGCAAACTGCGAACCCTGCTCGATCTCGATCTGTTTGAAATATCTCTGGTCACGTTTCCGGCCAATGAGGCGGCGCGCGTGACCGGAGTCAAGACTCCGCCGGGTGTCAATATATCAGGTGTCAACCCGCCGGAGAGTCCGGCGCAGGCGATTGCGGCGCGCTTGCGGCAGGCGGCGCAAACCTTGCGGGAGGGTGCGGGAGAAAGCCGGTGAGGTCACCACGCCTTGGCGGAAAATAAACGGAGTCCCTGCAGCGCGGGGATAATGCACGAAGCAATGAGAGCATGATTTTTAACCAGGAGGATGTGAGGATGTTGGATATTACAGAAGTTAAATCGGCGGCGGAAACCTTGGCGCGCGCGTTCGAGGAATACAAGTCTGTCAACGATCAGCGTTTGCACGAACTGGAACGCAAGGGGAGCAGCGACGTGCTGCTGACCGACCGGCTTGGGCGTCTGGACGGTGTTATCGGAAAATTGCAGGACGATGTCAGCAGCGTGAAAACCGCCTTGCAGCGTCCGGCGTTCGGCGCGGCGCTGAAGATCGAAGATGGCGGCGACAGTTCCTATAAATCCGGCTTTCTCCGCTATGTCACCAAAGGCGTGGAGCCGGAGAAGGGACAGAAGGACATGAGTGTCGTCAACGATCCGGCCGGCGGTTATATGGTTCCGACCGAAATGTCGGCACGGATTGTGACGCGCCAATATGAAACCACGCCGATGCGGCAGATCGCGACGGTGATGGGGATCACGACGGAAGCGGTCGAGATGCTGCGCGATACCAACGAGCCGGATGCCACTTGGGCCTCGGAGTTGGCGACGCGGGCGGATACGGCGGAAGGCGCGTTGGGGCGCATCCGGATTGCGGCGCATGAGCTGTATGCCCAGCCGCGCGCAACGCAGAAGCTGCTCGACGATGCCGTCATCAATGTCGAAGAATGGTTGATCAACAAGGTGGCCGACAAATTCGCGCGCCGCGAGAACAACGCCTTTGTCGTGGGTGACGGCGTGGCGCAGCCGCGCGGCTTTGCCAGTTATACGACGCAGGCAGTCAGCGACGGGACGCGCAGCTGGGGTGTGCTGGAACATGTCATCACCGGCGTGGATGGTGCGTTTGCGGCGTCGAATCCAGCCGATGCGCTGATTTCCCTGATGCACAAACTGCGCGTCGGCTATATGCCGGGTGCGGTCTGGTTGATGCCGCGGTCGGTGGCGGAACTGATCCGCCGGTTCAAGGAAAATACCACCAACGCCTATATCTGGCAGCCGGGTTTGCAGGCCGGGACGCCCGCGACCTTGCTTGGTTTCCCAATCCAGCTGGCTGAGGATATGCCGTCGCCTGCGGCGGGATCGTTGTCGCTGGCGTTCGGGAATTTCCGCGAAGGCTATACCATCGTTGATCGGATTGGGGTGCGCGTGCTGCGCGATCCATACACGGCGGCGCCATTTGTGCGCTTCCGTTGCAGCAAACGCGTCGGCGGCGACGTTACCAATTTCGAGGCCATCAAATTCCTGCGGTTCTCGGCAACGTAAGGGGGCAGGTGCGAGAGCTGGGTGAGGCGGCCAGCGTGCCGCCTCATTGGTCTGTCGCGCCCGACGCGCGGGATATTTTGACAATGACTTGATTTTATAAGGAGAGAAGCATGGCAGTACGTGATTTGAGTAACGAAGTGAATGTCGCACAGGGATTGGTTCCTGCGGCGCGGACGAACGGAACTTTTAACGGCGCGGTTGTGGATCTGCGCGGTTATGACAGCGCGACCGTGGTGGTCAGTTTCGGCGCCTATACCGACGGGACGCATACGCCGTCTTTTCAATATTCCGACGATGGCGTGAGTTTTTCCGCACCGGTTGCCAATGAAATCAGCGGCGCGTTTACAGCCGTGAGCAGCGGCGCGGGCGCGAATACCGTGCAGCGCGTGGGTGCTGTCGGCGGGCGCCGCTATGTGCGTGCCGTGCTGACCGTGTCCGGTGCAACCAGCGGCGCTTTGAGCGAAATGTTCATCGTGCGTGGCGCGCCGCATCGTGCGCCGGCGGCGTAACAGGAAGACAGCCCCATGAATTGACCTGGGTCGGGAAGATTCATGGGGCGGGTGACGGCGGCACAGCCGTCACGTCGCGTGACGCGGAATCGTTGGGGCGGCCTGAGAGCCGCCTTTTTCATGATGTTTTACAAGAGGGGCTGGCTCATGAGCCAATTACAAACGGTGAATTTATTGAACGGGGCGACCGCCATCGGTGCGGGAACGGCCTTTGTGTTTCATGACAATGCAAGCCTGGAGAATCGTGATCGGATTCCTTTGAGTATTCAGGCCAATGTGGTGGGAACCGGCGCGGTCAGCGCGACCGTACCGATTTATGTCTCGCATGATAATGCCAATTGGCTGCTTCTGGGCACGATCACGCTGAGCGGTACGGCAGCGGCCAGTGACGGCTTCGTCGCCGCCGGGCGCTGGGCTTACATGCGCGCCGATATTTCCGCGATGAGTGGTGTGGGCGCCGCCGTCACTGTGATTGTAGGAGTGTAAGCATGAGCGTAAGCGTCAATCAGGCCTTGGCCATTCCGTTAGCTTTGGGCGCGGGAGCCAGCAAAAGCACGTCGGGAAACGGCGCGACGACGATCACGACATTGGGGGACAGTATCAGCGCCCAGGCGATCTATTTTCCTGTCGGCTATAGCAATGCCAGCATTCTAAGCTGGTCGGCCGCGACTGCCTATGTGACCAATCAGGTGGTGCAATATAACGGCTTTTTCTTCCGCTGTCCGTCCGGAGCCACCAGTGGCGCGACGCCGCCGACTCCTGCCGCCACCAATGACGGAACGATCACCTGGACCTGGTTGCAGAATAATTGCACCAAGCAAGGCACGTCCTATTTATTCTGGGCAGAGGCGTTCAGCAATCAGCGCATGCGCTGGGATATGAGCCAGGGCTATGCCGGGCCATGGTTCGGAATCCAGAAAATCATTGTTCGCAATGGGGGCAGCGGGTATGACCCCGCCGACACGCCCATTTTCACGAATGGAGGCAAAGGCACGCTGACCGTCAGTGGTGGGGTTATCACCGCCGTGACCATCACCAGTCCGGGATATGCGACCGGCGGCGTGCATCTGACCGGAATTAGCACCGCGACGGGATCAGGCGCGCAATTCACCGTCGTGCAGTCTTGCGCCGGGAGTTTCGGTGTGCCGGGCGCTTCGACGACCGATATGGTCGCATTCTTGCCCGATGCCGTGGCCAGTGCGACGGATATTTTCGTGGTCATGGGCGGCACGAATGATGTGGCGGCAGGGGTCGGCTATGCGGTCATCATCGCCAATCTGAAGACCTGCTATGAAACGCTCATGGGCGCTGGCAAAAAGGTTATTGCCGTGCCAATCCTGCCACGCAGCGTGGGCATGACGACGGTGACGCGCGCCGTTCTGATACGCGTCAATCAATGGATCCGTGCCTATGCGCGCGGTGAAACCTGGGCCAATAGCGGAGGATTCAAAAATATTTCTCTGGCGGATCCCACCGGGTTTCTGACCGACGGAGCAAGCGCAACCAACGCGCCGATCGGCGGCAACGGCGGTGTGGCAGGGGCGATGATGCAGGATGGCGTGCATCCGTCCGAGCGCGGCGCGATGTATGTCGGCTATGCGGTGTGGCAGGCAGCGCAGCAATTTATCGGTGCGACACCGAGCTATCCGGCGCGGATTTACAGTCAGTATGATGGCTATGATCCGACCTATAACCCCGGCGGCAATATGCTGGAAGGTTTGCCCTGGACGGCCAGCACGGCTTATACGCTCGGAGCCTTGGCCAGTAATAGTGGCAATGTTTATTACTGTGTGCAGGCCGGGACTTCGGCCGCGAGCGGCGGGCCGACCGGCACGGGCAGCAACATTACCGACGGCGGTGCGCGCTGGACTTATTCCGGCTGGCCGTCCGGCATGTCGGTGTTGGCCAGCGCGGCGACGGCGCTGGCTTCGCCGCCGGCGGGCGTTACCTATTCCGGCAATTATCCCGCCGGTTATGGTTTGTTGCGGCAGGGCGGGTCGGCAAGCGGCACGGTAACGGGAACGATTGAAAATCCCTGGTCGAACGGGCAGGCGGGGCAGCGCTGGAAACTGGATTTCGTGCTGGGCTCCGGTACGTCGTCCGAATTATGGCGCATCACCATGCCGTTCAAGAATGTCGCCAATTGGGGCATTATGCCCGCCGATCTTGGCGTGGTGAAGGTAGAGATGGAGGCTGAGCTGGAGATTTCCGGCGTTGCCAACATGAATTATCTGCAACTTTATGGGCCGCAGGGGACGCAATTTTTTGGCGCAATCGGGTCGCAAAATGGCGGCGTCGGGCGCGGCATCATGAACAGTGCGGGGGAAATGCTGGCTATCCCTAACGGCGGTAAATTTCTGCTGCGCGCGCAGGCAATGCTGCTGCCCGTCGGCGAGACGACGCTGAGCGGCAATATCTATATCGGCTTTGATGCCTCCGGCGGCGCAGGCAGCGCCACCGGGACGGTGCGCGTCAATTATGTGGCACTGCGACGTGCGTCTTAGGTAACGCAGGCGAAGGGATACACCATGGTTGGATTGGAACTGGTCAGCGGCCCGGTGGCCGAGCCCGTGAGCCTGAGCGACGTTAAGACGCAGGCGCGGATTGACGGCACCGCCGATGACGTCTTTCTTGGCGCGTTGATTGTCGCGGCACGGCAATGGGCAGAGCAATATACCGGGCGCGCTTTTCTGACGCAGAGTTGGCGCTTGTGGCTCGATCAATGGCCGGCAGGAAGTGATCCCTGGTGGGACGGGACACGGGACGGCGCGATTGTTGCGGCGGCGGCGCAGGCGCTCAGTCTGCCGAAAGCGCCGCTGCAGAGTGTGACCGAGGTGCGCGTTTATCAGGCGGATGACAGTTCTGTCGTGTGGTCGGGCAGTGCCTATCAGGTGGATAATGTTGCCGCGCCTGGGCGGTTGATCCTGCGTACCGGGCAAAGCTGGCCGGTGTCGGGACGCGCGGCGCAGGGCATCGCGGTGCTTTTTGTCGCGGGCTATGCCAGTGCGGCAGCGGTTCCGGAGCCGATCAAGGCTGCCCTGAAACAGCTGGTGACACATTGGTATGAGCAACGCGGTGAGGCTGCACCGCCGCCGGTCGAAGCGCCCTATGGCGTCCGGGCTTTGCTCAATCCCTATCGCATGCGGCAATTCTTATGAATGGCGCGATCACGAACAGCATCGGTGCCATGCGGGCGCGCGTCGTGATTCAGCGCGAGAATCCCGTGGCGACCGGAGGTGGCGGTTATGCGCCGGGCTGGAGCGATGTTGCCAGTCTTTGGGCGCAGATGGAGCCATTGTCGGGGCGGGAAGTCTTGCAGGGGGCGCGGCTGGAAGCGCGCGTGACGCATCGCGCGATCGTGCGTTATCGCGCCGATATCACGGCGGGAATGCGGCTGGTTTATGGGACGCGGCTGTTCCGGATTCATGCAGCGTTGAATCTGGAGGAACGCAATCACTTTATCCAGCTTTTGCTTGAAGAAGGGGGCGCTGTATGAGCGACGCGATGTTTGCGGTGCAGGATGCCGTCTATACGATCCTGACGGCCAGCAGCGGGGTGCAGGCTGTGCTGGGAAGTCCAGCACGGATTTATGACCATGTGCCGCCGGATGCGTCTTTTCCTTTCCTGACGCTTGGTGCGGTGCAGGCGGAGGGGTTTGACACCAAGGATCGCACCGGGACGCGGCAGACTCTGGTGCTGCACGCCTGGTCACGCGCACGCGGCAGTGAAGAGGTGAAGAATATCCTGAGCGCACTTTATGACGTGCTGCATCTGGGCAGCTTTACGGTGGCCGGGCATGAGCTGGCGGTATGCCAGTGGCGGCAGGCCGAGACGATGCTGGACGACGATGGTCTGACGCGGCATGGCGTGGCGCAGTATGAAGTTATCACGCAGAAAATTTAAGAGGACGGGACGATGACGGCGGCAAGTCAGGGACGCACGATGCTGTTGCGCGACGGCACGGGCGGCAGCGCGCCGGTGATTGGTGCGCTGCGGCAGACCTTGTTCCAGGCGGCGGGCACAACGGTCGATGTGACGGATCGGGGCAGTGCGGGCCAGTTTCGGGAATTGTTGCCGGCGGCGGGAACCATGCGCGTACGGATTGAGGCGGCCGGTTTGTTGCAGGGCGCGGCGCAGAGCGCTGTGTTGATGGCGCGGGTGCTGGCGCGGAGCGTTAATTCTTATCGGCTGGATTACAACAACGGCGATGTATTGAGCGGGCCGTTCCAGATGACCTTGTTCGTGGTGCGGGGCGATGTCGGCGGGGAACAGAATTATCAACTGACATTAGAATCCGCCGGAGCTTTGAGTTTCATAGCTGCGTCGTGAGTTGGAGTGGAGGGAAATATGGCGTCACAGAAAGAACTGAACGCGATGCGGGTGCGTGTACGGCGACGGACACGCACGGCGCGGCAGCCGCAGGCGGAAGGTGGTGTGGATCACAATCTGTTATTGCAGGAATTGCAGCGCAATTTGCTGGCCAGCCCGGATTTCCGGCAGGTGGTCGATCAGTTGGAGCAGCGCTTGCTGCGGAATCTGACGCAACAATTGGCGGTGCGGCCTTTGCAGCAGATTGGCACAGATCTGGGCAGTGGGGTGCGCGATGTCCTGTTTGGCGCAAGCGAGGAATTTGCGCCAAGCACGGCGCAGACCGGGGCATTGCTGAGCCGGTTATTGGAGCGTGCCGAGGGGATCTTGTGAATGTGTTGAATGCGCTGCAATCAACCGGGGTACAAGAATGTATTATAATTATGATGTTTTTCTGAAGCGTCGGGAAGAGCTGGCGCGGATTCATAGATTAGCGTTGCACGAATATATGTTTGGGCGTGCGGAAGAAAAATTCCGGGTTGACCAGCCGCGTGTGCCGCGCGGGAATCCGCGCGGCGGGGAGTGGACGAGAATCAATGCGCCGGGTGGGGAATCACTTAAGCCTGGGTCGGATCCTGCGCGGCCTGGGGTCGAGGATATTGATGATCCGCCTCTGGAGCCTGTTTATCCGGAAGCCATGCTTCTGGCGTTGTTGCCAGCAGCGGCGTTATGGCGGGCATGGCAGCTGTGGGCATCCTATGCGGCGCGACGGGCGGCGATGGGATGGAGGTTGGGGGCATTCAAGTCGCCAACGAAGTGGGGTAACCAGCTTAGAACCAGAGGCTGGACGCCGGAGCAGATTACGGAAGTGATTGCAAAAGGTAAAAAATTCCCAGCACCAAATTTCGTTAATAAAGGCAACCAAGCGATACGTTATCAAGATCGCAGTACGGGACGTTTTGTTGTGCGCGATGAAGTGACAAAGGAAATTCTGCAGATTAGCAGAAGTGGTTTTAAGCCATTGAACCTTGAATAACATATAGTTTAAATAAACATGAGGAAGGGCAATAGGTACAGATATGACAGTGGTTGTTCATGTTCAATTGCTTGAAGAGGGGACGGCTACAGCGCGGCCAACGCAGGCTGTACCTCTTGAGAATGGGCTGTATAAACTTTTACCAACGCCAGATTACGACCCGGAAGACGAGGTCTGGGAGTTTCCTCCTGGCGCTGTCGTGCGTTGTCAGTGGAAAAAAACGGCCGATGCAGAAAACATACTGCTTGCTTACGAGCAGATTGGTTAAGTGTTCTGAAGATGATCCGGAGGCAGAATAGGAGACCGGGCGTTTTGTGGTACAAGATGATGTGACGAAGGAGATATTGCAGCTGGGTGGAGAAAATTTTAAGCCTGACAAGTTGCCATAGAGGTCATTTTATGTGTTGTGAGGGAGAGATGTTATGAATGCAACATCCACTGTGACGGTTTATGTGCAATTGCTGGAAGAAGGCACGGACACGATACGTCCGACGCAAGCCATGCCACTGGGGGGAGATTTGTATAAATTATTGCCGACGCCGAATTATGATCCGGAGGATGAGATTTGGGAATTTGTCCCGGGATCGGTCGTGCGTTGCAAGAGGTGCAACACCGCGACGGTAAAAGATATTTTATATGCGATAGAAAAAGTAGGTTAGGCAGCGCCGGGTTGTTGGGCGCAGGCAGCGGTGCGGGTTCGTGGCTGTTGCCGAGAAAAGTAACACACGGGATTTCAGGACAAGATGACAGATTTTGATGAAACGCAATTGCCGTTGCGGGTGGGATTTGGCGCGCGCGGCGGGCCGGGTTTTTCCACCGAGATCGTGACCATTGCCAACGGGTTCGAGCGGCGCAATCAAAACTGGGCGCAGGCACGGCGGCGTTATGATGCGCGGACGGCGTTGCGGAGCGCCGCGGATGCGGCTTTGTTGCTGGCGTTCTTTCACGCGCGCGCTGGGCGGGCGCGGGGCTTTCGCCTGAAAGACTGGAGTGACTTCAGCAGCGCCGCCGACAATATCGGCGCGGCGCTATGGAGCGATCAGGCGCTAGGCACGGGGACGGGAAGTGCGACGCAGTTTCAGCTGGTCAAGACTTATAGCAGCGGCGGAGTCCAGCATGTGCGAAGAATCCGCAAGCCGGTGGTGGGCAGCGTGAGCATCGGCGTTGCCGGAGCGCCTTTACCCTCGGGGTGGAGCGTTGACAGTGCAACCGGCATGGTGACTTTCGCCGTGGCTCCTGCTCCGGGGGCGTCGATTAGCGCCGGATTCTTGTTTGATGTGCCGGTGCGGTTCGATACCGACATCTTGACGTTGACGGCGGATGATTATGTCGCGCTGCGCGGCGAGATTCCGCTGCTGGAAATCCGGGTTTAAAGCGTGGGCGGTTTTTGGCTTGCGTCCGCAAGCCAGTTGGATACCGAGCAGCGTCTCAGTTTGAATGCAGCTTAACTAAAATAACTAAGCGTTATAGCGGCACAAGCCGAATTCATCTCCCGCCGCTTGTTTTTATTGCGCTTTCGGGTGTTGGATACCGGCCTGCGCCAGTATGACGAAATATATTGTGCTTAATTTTGAAATAGGCGCTGATGAAAAATCTGTCTCCGGCCTTGCAAGCGCATCTGGGCACGGAATGCAGCACGGCCGCTTTTCTTGTTAAAATCACGCGGACGGATGGTGTGGTGCGCGCTTTCACCAATCACGATCGCGATCTTGTGGTTGGGGGTGTAACCTATAAGGCAGATGGCGCGTTCAATCCCTCAGCGCTGGTCAGCGATGACAAGCTGGCAACCGACAATCTGGCGATGACGGGGATTTTGAACAGCACAGATGTCACGGAGGCCGATCTTGATGCCGGGCGCTATGATCATGCGCGGGTCGATGTTTACATCGTCAACTGGGCCGATTTATCGCAAGGCGTGATGCAGCTGCGGCGCGGCTGGCTTGGCGAAGTGACGCTGCAGGCGACGCATTATATGGCGGAGCTGCGCGGGTTGCATGATTTATTGCAGCGTGAATGGGGAGATTATTACACCGCCGAATGTCGCCATGATCTGGGCGATGCGCGGTGCGGGATTGCGCTTGGCGTTTTGACGGTCAGCGGCAGCGTGACGGCTGCGGCGGATGCCGCGCATTGCATTGACACGGCGCGTGGCGAGGCCGACGGCTGGTTTAATTACGGCAAACTGCAATGGACCAGCGGCGCGAATAGCGGGTTGGCGGTCGAAGTCAAACAGTGGGATGCCGTCACGCGGCAATTTACGCTCTGGTTGCCGATGCCGCAGCCGATTGCTGTGGGTGATGCCTATACGGTCATTGCCGGTTGCGACAAGCGTTATGCCACCTGCAAGAGCAAGTTCAGCAACCTGATACGGTTTGGCGGTTTTCCGCATATGCCGGGTGTGGACAGGATTCTGCATTATCCAGATGGGAAAATATGACCGCGGCGGCAATGATCACGGCGGCACGCGCGTGTCTTGGGACGCCGTTTCATCATCAAGGACGTTTGCCGGGCGTGGGATTGGACTGCATCGGGCTGATTGTCGTGGCATTGCAGGCGGCGCGGATTGTTGTGGCTGATCGGCAGGATTATGCGCGGCGTCCGGACGGAACGGCGCTGGCGGCGGCGCTGGCGGCGCATGGCGCCCGACATGTGGATGCCGCGATGCCGGGGGATGTTCTCCTGTTCGCTTTCGACAGGCAGCCGCAGCATGTCGCCCTGATGAGTGCGGCGGATGTCATGATCCATGCCTATGCCCCGGCGGGGAAAGTGGTTGAAGTTTGTCTGAATCCGTCCTGGCGGCGGCGTCTGGTCAGCGCATGGCGATTTGATGACTGTGAGATTCCGTTTCATCACGTGCGTGAAACGTAAATGAGCTGCTCATGAACGCCTTCCCGGTGTTCAGGTGTGTGGACATGACGAGAACAAGGTAGCCACATGGCGTCGATCGTCTTATCAGCCGCCGGACAGGCGGTATTGCCGGGCGTGGGGGGCACGGTGCTTGGCGCGCTAGGGCGGTATGGCGGTGGGATTGTCGATCAGAAACTGGGGCTAACCGGTGGGCGCAAGCTGTCGGGGCCACGGCTGGAAAATCTGAAAGTTCAGGATTCGCGTTATGGCGCGGGGATTCCGGTTATATACGGTCGGGCGCGCGTCGCCGGACAGGTGATCTGGGCCAGCGATCTGATCGAGACGGCGCATGAGGATCATGTCGGCGGCAAGGGTGGTGGCGGGTCGGCCTCGGCGACGCGCTATGCCTACAGCGTGCATTGTGCCGTTGCGATCGGCAACGGATCTTTGGCAAGGCTGGCCTCGGTTTGGGCAGATGGCAAGCTGATCTATGACGGCACAAACTGGAAAAGCGGTTTGGCAGGCGGGACACAATTTTACCCGGGTCATAGCACGCAAAATCCTGACCCGGTGATGGAATCCGCCCTGGGCGCGGGCAATGTACCCGCCTATCGCGGCATCGCCTATGTCGTGTTCGAAAATTTGCAGCTGGCGGATTTTGGTAATCGTCTGCCCAATCTCACTTTTGAAATTATCGCCAATGAGTCTTCGGCCGCGCCGGCGGTCGGAGCCCATGTCGATCCCGGTGTGATGAACGACGACTTCGGTATTGCCACGCCGGGGGGCACACCGCCGCTGACGGTGGCGGGAGATAGCCGACGGGTCAGCCAGGTCGCCGTTCTGGGGATGGAAAATGCGCTGGCGGCTAGTGCCGCCGCCGCTTTTACCGCGATTACCTATGATGTAAGCGGCGCGACGCCGGTCGAAGTGGCGCGCGTGAGTTCGGCGGATTTTACAACCGATAATGCTTTGGCCAGCATCGCCTGGGCGCTCGCTCCTGACCGGCGTTATGCGGCGGTTGTGGCAATTTCCAACGCCAGCCCGACAGCGCTGGCCACGCTCGCCATTTATGATGTGCTGGCGGGGCAGTGGGGGCCGCCCTTACAACTGCCCGTTAAAAATTTTGCGCGGTCTGTATGTTGGCTTGACGCCCTGCGTTTCGTGGTCGCGGATCACGATGGCAGTCAGCTGGGCGTGCAAATATTCGCGCGCGCGGGCATCGGTCTTGTCGCGCTGGGATTTCATCCGGTCTGGGGCGCTGGTTCGGCGGGGA
Source organism: Alphaproteobacteria bacterium (assembly GCA_049653105.1). Lineage (GTDB taxonomy): Bacteria > Pseudomonadota > Alphaproteobacteria > UBA9219 > RFNS01 > JBASFQ01. The sequence continues at coordinate 4,132 of JBASFQ010000014.1, read as the reverse complement.
ACAGATTTACCCTCAGCACCGGGCAGTTTATCCCGATACAGGGCGGGATTCTCATGCTGACGGGCAATGCGGCTTTCAATCCGACGGCGCTCTATGCCTGCCATCTGCGCTGGGGCAATGGCCTGACTGTCGAAACGCCCTATACGCTCAGCGGCAGTGTTCCGGCGGGCGCGGGGCGGCAGTTGGACATCATCGCGCTGGGCGATGGCGCGTATGTAGTGTGTTTCAGCCTGAGCGACCGCGTCGTGATGCTGAGCTGCGTGCCGACGGCAGCGGCGGCAGTGATCACGCGGAGCTGGCAGACAATTGTGTTCAGTGCGGTGAGCAACTATATCGCGCCCTGTATGCTGGGTGGGCGTCTGCTTTTTCTTCTTAAATCCATTTTCGAGAATCGCTACCGGATCGGTGAAGTTGTGCTGGGCACCGGGACTTTCACGCTGGTGACTGACAGTATGGTGGTCACCGGTGACGATCCTGCGGGTGGTACGCATTACGCTCCCTGGCCCATCGACGGGAATCGGGCGCTGATCCAGAGCGGGACGAATTTTAATCTGACCTTCGGCGAGTTCAGGATTTTTAATCGCCATGCCGGCGGCGACAATCTGCAGAATATTGTCGGCGATATTCTGGAACGTGCCGGATATGCGGCGGGGGATTCAGCGCTGGCGGCGCTGGCCGACATTTCCGTCACCGGCTATGTCGCGCAGCCGCCAATGACGGGGAGGTCGGTTCTGGAACCGCTGCGACTTTATGGGCTGTTCGATCTGATAGAAAGTAACGACCAGCTGGTGGCGGTGACACGTCATGACACGGTTGATGCCGTGATTCCCGACGCAGAATTGCAGGCCGGTAAGGATCCGCAAAAAATACCGCCGCCGTTGGTGGTACGGCGCGCGCAGGAACTTGATCTGCCGCGCGAGATGACAATCGATTATATCGATCCGGCGCGGGACTTCGAGGTCGGGAGTGCGCGGGCGCGACGGATCGCGGTGCCGGCGACGGCGCGGGCGAAGCTGGCGTTGCCGGTTGTGTGTAGCGCCGATCAGGCCAAGCGTGTGGCGGAAGGACGGTTGTTTGCGGTCTGGGCTGAACGGGCGACCTGTACATTTTATCTCTCACGGCGTTACCTGCCGCTAAATCCCGGAGATGTCGTGACAGCGGGTGGGCGGCGCCTGCGGCTGACGGCGATTCAGCAATCCGGTGCAGTGCTGCAATGTAGTGCCGTCGATGATTATCACGCCGCACATGACAGCGCGGCGGCGGGGGATGCCGGGGTGATACCCGTGGCCGCAGGGACAGCATTTGCCAGCGCTCTATATCTGATGGACTTGCCGCCTTTGACCGCGGAAGCCGATCAACCGGGAATCTATGTCGCAATGTCTGGTGCACCGGGATGGCGCGGCGGATCCCTTTGGCGCGCGGCGGATGGCGTCAACTATATCTTGCTGGACAATTTTTCGACGCCTGCGGTGGCGGGGCTGGCGCTGACCGCACTGCCGGGCGCGGCGGCGGAATATTGGGATCGCGCTGGTACAGTGGAGGTACAATTGTTGCAGGGGAGTTTGGCGAGCTGCACAGAAGCGGAATTGCTGGGCGGCGCGAATGCGGCCTTGTTGAATGGGGAAATCATCCAGTTCCAGACGGCGACATTGCTCGGGCCGGGATACTATCGGTTGAGTAATCTTCTGCGCGGACGTAAGGGGACGGAAGACGGTATCTCCACCCATGTCACAGGCGAAAATTTTGTAGTGCTGAGCGGCGCGACGCTCCGGTTTCTGCCCTTGCGTGCCGATGACCGGAACCGTGGCTATGATTATCGCGCGGTTAGTCTGGGTTTTAGTCTCGGCGATGTACCGGATATGCCGAAAGTGGCACAGCTGCGGAGTTTGCAGCCTTTGGCTCCGGCGCATCTGCGCGGCACGCGCAGCGCCGGAGTTGGCAGTGACTTGAGTCTCACTTGGGTGCGCCGGGCACGGCTTGATGCGGAATGGACGGATTATGTCGATGTGCCGTTGGATGAAACGGCGGAATTATATGATCTGGAAATCCGCGACGGTCTGGGTGCTGTGGTGCGGAGTGTCAGTGGATTGACCACGCCTGCCTATATCTATACCGCCGCGCAGCAGAGTGCGGATTTTACGGTGATCCCGACGACATATGACGTGCGCGTTTATCAGGTCAGCGCACGTTATGGCCGCGGTAGCGCGGCGGTGGCGGTGCTGTAATGGGGCGACGCGACAAAGTGTGTGTATTGATGGAAGAAAGCGTCAAAGCACTGCACCAGAAGGCGCATCGCGTGGCTATTGGCTGGTATCTGCGTAAGGGGCATGTGCCGAAAGTGTTGCTTGAGATTATGCAGGCGACGGTCTCGCTTGAGGCTTTTGCCAAATACAGGCCGGAGCAGCCGCGCGTGCCGGCGGGGCATCCCGATGGCAGCCTGTGGCGTTGGTATCCTGACGGAAGAATGATGCCGAAAACGCCCGGTGTGCTTATCAGTGCTTAAATGCAAGTGAACGAAGCGTGACAATCACAGTAATTTTGACGTCTAAATGGAGAATATTATGACCAGAAGTCCGGAACGAAAGCAGCCAGCTGCTATTCAGAGAATTGATCTGGGGCATACGGGGCTGGCGTTTGTTCGGGATGAGTTGGGGCAGGGAGGGCCGTTGGCACAGCGGTTGATGCAGGATGTTTAGATGAATTGGCGCAGAATGTGCGTATGGTTCTCATCTCGGCCTATGATCAGGAAGGCTATGTCATATGGCAGCGCCAGGAATAAGGCGCACGAATTTCATCCTTTAATAGATTTTTCTTACAGCATCGGGAGTTATCATGAGCAATACGCCCAATCTGGCGCTGGCTTATATTGCCGCTGGCCAGGCGCAGAAGGAAGTGACGCATAATGATGCGCTGAATGACCTTGATGCGCTGGCGCAACTGGCGGTGCTTGATCGCACGCTGAATGCGCCGCCGGGTTCGCCGGCGACCGGTGACACTTATATTATTGGGGCGTCGCCGACCGGGGCGTGGAGCGGGTTCGCGGGACGTGTCGCGGCCTGGTATAGCGGGTGGAGAGTCAAGAGTCCGGGCGCGGGTTGGGCGGCGTGGGCGCGTGCCGAAAATCGCCTCCTCTATTACACCGGCACGGCGTGGGGGAATCTGGCGACGCCGTTTCTGGAGGCCAGCACGACCTGGGATCCGGCCAATCTTGCTGCCGGCGCGGGGGTGAGCGCCCCCGCCGTCACCGTGACCGGCGCGGCCTTCGGCGATTTTGTGCAGGTCGCCGCGCCCTATGATCTGCAGGGTATCACCTGCACCGGTTATGTCAGCGCGGCAAACAATGTTGTCATCCGGCTGCATAACAGCACCGGCGCGGCAATAGATCTGGCTTCGGGGAGCTGGAAGCTGCGTGTCGTGAAGGCGTGAGGGGGATGAAATGAGCGAAATTGATGCGAAGCGCGGGGCGGTTCATGAACGGGCAGAAAAACTGGCCACAGAATATTTTCTGCGATACGGACGGATTCCGGTTGAGTTGAAAGAAGTGCTGGCGGCGACGGTTTCGGACACGGCGTTGCGAAAGTCTAACCCTTATCATGATGCATTGGGGCGGTTTACATTTGCGCCTGGGTATGGGGTAGTCTCGGGCACACAAAAACCTGTGGGACGATGGGGTGGACAAGATCCAGGAGCGATTTCTGTTACACTTAAAAACGGTGAGACAGTCAAAGACGCATACGATAAGCTACTGCTAATGCCAAAAGATGTATCTTTGGCAGATAATGTGAAGCAAGGAGAAGAACTGCGTGCTCTACCGTCTGTATTTACTCCTGGTTTTTTCTTGCCACGTTACGACACGATATTTCCTCCGGTTAAAGAGGGGGCTATGATATATTGGTTTGCCCGTGGGCAGCCAATGGATTATCAGAGGACGCGCAGCAGCACAGATAAAATTAATAAAGCCTATATTGATTTTGGGAATTGGTGGTGTCTCAATTTGAAAGGGACTTACTATTATTTGGCGTCATACCGGCGCAAGCCGGTATCCAACACCCGAAAGCGCAATGAGAACAAGCAACAGGAGATGGATTCCGGCTTGCGCCGGAATGACGCTTATCTTTTTTGGTTAACCACA